>JAJPIA010000047.1 GCA_021324975.1 Bacillota bacterium | reverse complement strand
GCGACGAATGGAAGCACGATGAGTGTGGTGGCCGTGAGTGTCGCGATGGTAGGATACCGTCTCCGCCGACGCCGGGTCGCCTCCCTCCCCCTTAGGCCCCAAGGTTCCGCCACGGGCACCCCTGGTGCCGTGGCGCGCGCGTGAAGCAGCGCCATGGTCAATGCACTCCGCGTTCGCGCCCGCCCGTCCGCGGTGCGCGGCCGACCGTGTCGTCGACCCGTTCCGCTGCGCGCAGGCGCGCGCTCCGCGCCCGCGGGTTGTCGCGAATCTCCGCGGGCGACGCCGTGATCGGTTTCTTGGTCAGCACTCGCAGCAACCGCTCGCCGCCGCACCGGCATCCCAGGACCTCGGGCGGACACGTGCAACCGCGCGAGAACCGCGCAAACACCTGCTTGACGATCCGGTCCTCGAGCGAGTGGAACGCGATGACGCAGAGACGTCCGCCCGGACGCAACCGCCGGACCGCCTGCGGGAGGCCGCGCTCCAGCGCGTCGAGCTCCTTGTTGGTCGCGATGCGAAGCGCTTGGAAGGTTCGGGTCGCCGGGTGGACGCGCCCCCGCGCCCCGCCGACCGCGGCCTCGACCGCCCGAGCCAGATCCCGCGTCGTCGCGAGCGGCCGGCGCGCCACGATCTGCCGGGCGATCCTGCGTGACGCACGCTCCTCGCCGTAGCGGTAGATGACGTCCGCGAGCTGGCGCTCCGGGAGCGTGTTCACGAGGTCCGCGGCGGTCACCGGCTGGCGCCGGTCCATCCGCATATCGAGCGGTCCGGGGCGCTCGAAGCTGAATCCACGCCCCGCCTCGAGCAGCTGCCGCGACGAGACGCCGACGTCGAACAGGATGCCGTCGACCGTGCCCACACCGGCGTCGTCGAGCGCCGCGTCCAACTCGCCGAAACACGCCTGCCGCAGCACGACATTGCGCCCGAACGGACGGAGCCGCTCCTCGGCGTAGGCGATCGCCTCGGCGTCCCGGTCGAGTCCGATGAGCCGGCCGGCCGGCGCGATGCGACGCAGAACGGCCTCGGCGTGCCCGCCGTCGCCCACGGTCGCGTCCACGATCAGCGCGCCCGCGCGGGGCGCCAGATAGGCCAGCACCTCATCCACCAGAACCGGCACGTGCGCCGGCCGATGGGAGGATGCCGATCCAGCACCTGCTCCTTGAAACGCCACGCGCGATTCGTCCTTCGACCATCGCTACAGAATGAGTGCCTGGATCTGTTCGGCGAGTCGATCCTTGTTCTTGCGAAGCTCCTGGAGTTGCCGCCGCCAGTGCTGCGTGTTCCAAAGCTCCAGCCGCGAGCCCACGCCGACGATCGTGACGTCCCGCGTGATGCCCGCGTGCTGGCGCAGGTGCGGCGGGAGCATGATGCGCCCCTGCCGGTCGAGGTCGCAGTCCTCGGCCGCGGAGAAGATCAGCCGCACGAAGTCGTGATAGGCCAGGGGCTGGCTCCGCAGCTTCTCTTCGACCGCCTGCCAGCCGGACGGCGAGAACGCGGCGAGGCACGGGTCGAGCCAGCGGGTCACGACGATACGGTCTCCCAACTCCGCCCGGAACTTGGGAGGAATGACCACCCGCCCTTTTCCGTCGAGCGCATACTGCGCCTCGCCCCTCAGCATCCATCCTCACGCCCGCCTCACGTCGATCCCCACTCGTCCCTACGGATCACCACGTTTCTCCACTTGGCCCCGATCTCCTGCCGCACGCCCGAAGAAACGCCAAGAAAATCAGCCGCGGCGCGCTCGCACCGGTTTTGCGCCCGGACGCGCACAGACGTTCGTCTTTGCGTGAAATTACGCGCGGCCGGATGGAGAATCCGGTGAAGTTCTCGCGAATTTAGCGAGGATCTCGCGGCGTGTCCGAACTCGGCGCGTTCATGCCGGCCTGGACGAAACCGGCGACGCCGATGGCCATGAGCAGATCCCCGGGGCTGACGATCCCGGCAAGGCTCCCGATGTGAAACGCGACCCGATCGTCGAGCGCGCGGAGCAACGTCGCCGGCGTCTCGAGGAGGTGCCGCGGATCCGTGCCGGCGATCAGGGCGCGGCTCACCGGCCTGCCGGCGATCGCGAGCGCGCGCGGTGAGACGGGCATCCGGCCGCCGTTTGCAATGATCGCCGCCGCGTTGAGGGCGGCGCCGGCACCGACCACGAGGAGCCACGGCCGGCGGTTGGCCGCCAGCATGGCCAGCGCGGCGAGATAGCCGGCGCTTGTCAGGATTGGCGGCGCCGGCGCGGGAAGCCATGCAAGCTGCGCCGCGAGCACGAAGGCTACTCCGAGCACGAGCCACGGGAGCCGGCGCAACGAGACGCCGGCCAGCCTGCCGAGACGTCCCCCGCGCACCCACCCGGCCGCGGCGCCGGCGAGCGCCGCGACCAGCAGCGTCAGTACAGGACCTCGCGAACGCCGCTCTTGTGCCGGATCACCACGACGTCCGCGTTCTCCTGGAGACGGCGCAGGGCGTCGCTCATGGAATCTACCCGGACCGAGCGAAACGCGAAGTCACCGGGCCGGGGTGCCGGTTCATCGAAAGCATGCCCGCAGGCGGTGCAGTAGTAGCCGCGCTCCGGGAGCAGCGAGCCCCTCACCTGGAGCCAGCGGATCGTGACGTGTCCCACCACCGCCTGGCGGCCGCACCGCGGACACCGCATGCGTCGCTCCTGTCACCCGTTCGTGTGCGTATTATAGCAGCCCCAAACCGGCCCGCGCCGCGTTGGCGGCGCGCCGCGACGCGAGTTCCGCGGCCACGCGGATCGCCTCGCTCATGCTCACCGCGCTGGCCACGCCCTTGCCGGCGATGTCGAACGCTGTTCCGTGGTCCACCGAGGTCCGGACGAAGGGCAGGCCGGTGGTCACGCTCACCGTCTTGTAGAAATCCGTCATCTTCGCCGCGATGTGGCCCTGGTCGTGGTACAGCGCGAGCACCGCGTCAAATCGCCCCTCCGCGGCGAGGTGAAACACGGAGTCGGCCGGGATCGGACCCGACACGTCCAAGCCCGCCGCGCGCCCGTCCTCGACGCCCGGGCCGATCTGCCGCGTCTCTTCGTCCCCCATCTTTCCACCCTCGCCGGCGTGCGGGTTGAGCGCGGCGACGGCCAGCCGCGGCGACGCCAGCCCGAGTTCGGCGAGCACCTGCGCCATGATCCCGAGCGTGTCCCGGACGCGGGCCCGCGTCACCTGCGCGATGGCGTCGCGCAGTGAAACGTGCCGGGTGAGAAAGAAAATACGGAGCCGGTCGATCACGAACATCGTGAGCGACTCACAGCTGCGGGTCAGTTCTTGGAGCATCTCCGTGTGCCCGGGATACGGATATCCGGCCGCCCACAAGGCCTCTTTGTTGATCGGCGCCGTGGCAATCGCGTCGACCTCACCGGCCTGGGCAAGACGGATCGCCCGCTCCACCGCCTGACCGGCGGCGCGACCGGCATCGGCCTGCACCGCGCCCATGCGGAGCGATGCGAGATCCACGTTGGCGAGATCGAGCACGTCGATGGTGCCGTGGGCGAATCGCGCCTCCCGGGGGGCCGCGACAGGCTTGGGAGCGGCCGGGGCGCGGACGGCGCGCGCCGTTCGCGCGATCGTCTCGATGTCGCCGACGACCACCGGCCGGCACACCGCGTAGAGCTCGGGCGCGGCCAGGGCCTTGACGACGATCTCCGGGCCGATCCCTGCGGGGTCCCCCATCGTCACCGCGACGATGGGCCGCCGGCTCGAGCCGGCCCCGTGGTGTGGCGCACGCGACGCCATGTTCGTCACCCCGCGGGCTCCGCCGGCCGTGCGAGCTCGCCAAACACCGGGCGGAGCGCGTCGTAGAGCCGCACGTAGACATCGTACCATTCCCGGTAGCGTCCGGACGCCGCCGGCGCCGGCCGGTACGCGCGGGCGATGGGGTTCGCCGACCGGACCGCGGGCTCCGGCGCCGCGACCGCGCCGATCGCGCCGGCGGCCAGCAGCATCGCGCCGAGCGACGCGGCATCGGTCTGCTCGGGAACACCCACCGGCCGGCCCAGCGCATCCGCCAAGATCCGGTCCCAGAGCGCGCTCCGCGCGCCGCCGCCGACGGCCACCACCTCCACCATCCGTGTCCCCATCTGCTCGAGGATCGCCAGGCACGCTCGAATCTCGAAAGCGACGCCTTCCATGACGCTCCGGGCCAAGGCCCCGACCGCGTGGGCCTCGGTGAGCCCAAACCACGCGCCGCGGGCGTCCGGGTTCCAGCGCGTCGCGCGGGCCCCCTGCATGAACGGCAGGAACAGGAGCCCATCCGCGCCGGCCGGCACCGCGCCCGCGAGCGCATCGAGCTGCCGGTAGTCCACGCGCCCGCCGAGCATCGTATCGCGCAGCCATCGCAGGATGGAACCGGACGCGCTCATCCCCTGCTCAAACAGGACCATACCGTCCACGGCGTGCAGCGAACACATCACCCGCGGATCGACCGCGGGCGGGGGCGCGGGCGCAGGCACGGAGACGTTGGTCGTCGTGCCGGTCGACACCATGACGCGTCCGTGGCCGGCGCCCGCGCCGACCACCTCGCAGGGCCGGTCGCCCGCGCCGAGCGCGACCGGCGTGCCCGCGGGGATGCCAAGCGCAGCCGCCGCGTCCGCGGCGACGCGGTGGGGCGCCGATGCGGAGGGGTACACGGGTGGCAACGCCGAGCTCGCGATGCCCGCGTATGCGCATGCCTCCGGCCACCACGCGCGGGTGTTGATGTCTAGGAGGAGCGTGCGCGATGCGAGCGTGTAGTCGGTCGCCGGCTCGCCGGTGAGCCGCCAGTAGAGGTAGTCTCGCGGCTGCAGGTACAGCCGCGCCGCGTGGAAGACGTCCGGGTCGTGGCTTCGGAGCCACAGGATCTTGCCGGCGCTGAACTCGGCGTCCGGGATGAGTCCGGTCACCGCGTGGACCCGCTCCCGGCCGAAGGTGCGGACCAGCGCGTCCACTTCGGCCGCGCCCCGCCGGTCCATCCAGATCATGCAGGGGGCGAGCACGCGGCCTGCGCCGTCGATAGGCACCACCCCGCCCCGGTGACTGGCGAGCCCGACGGCCGCCACGCGCCGCCGCTTTTCCGCCGGAAGCCGCGCGCACCCGGCGGCCGCCGCGTCCCACCACGCACTCGGATCCTGCTCCGCCTGGCCGGGCGCGGGGTGCCGCGTCGGGTACTCAACGCCGACCTGAGCGGCGACGCGGCCGTCGAGCGTGAACAAGGACGCCTTGCAGGCGGACGTCCCGAGGTCGAGCGTCAGGATGTGATCGGCGTCGTGCCCTACCGTGATTCCATGGCTCCGGGATTGACGAGGTTCGGCGGGATCCGCCCGGTCACGCCCGCAAGGCAGTTCTCCACCGCCATCGTCGCCATCTTATTGCGGGTCGCGATGCTCGCGCTGCCGAGGTGCGGCGGGATCACGACGTTGTCGAGGCGCAGGAGCGGGTCGTCCATCGGCACCGGCTCCGTCTCGAACACGTCCAACCCGGCCGCCCAGATCTTCTTGTCCACAAGCGCGCGGTACAGCGCCCGCTGATCGATCACGGGGCCGCGCGAGATATTGACGAGCACGGCGGTCGGCTTCATGAGGCCCAGCTCCCGCTCGCCGATGAGATGCCGCGTCTCGGGCGTGAGCGCGGTCGCGAGCACCACGAAGTCGCTCTGGCGCAGCAGGTCGTCGAGGGAACGGTATGCCGCACCCAGCTCCTGCTCGAGCGCCTCCGCGCGCCGCCGGTTATGGTACAGGAGCGGCATCTTGAACCCCACGCTCCGGCGGGCGATCGCCGCGCCGATGCGCCCCAGGCCCACGATGCCGAGGGTCGCACCGTAGACGTCCTGTCCCGTAAAGCCCATCAGCTCCCACGTCTTCCAGCGGCCCGATCGCGTGAACTTGTCGCCCTCCACCACGCGCCGCGCGGTGGTCATCAAGATCGCCCACGCCATGTCGGCGGTGGTTTCGGTGAGCACGCCCGGCGTGTTGGTCACGAGGATGCCGCGCCGGGTGGCCGCGGCGACGTCGATGTTGTCGTACCCCACCGCGACCTGCGCGATCACGCGGCACCGGTGCGCGCGCTCGATCACCTCCGCGTCCATCTTCTCGGTGATGAGGCAGACGATGCCGTCGACGTCCACGATCTCCCGCAGCAGCACGTCGCGCGGGACCGGTTCCGCTTCGCGGTCCCACTGCCGGAACTCCGCGGCGCCCTCGAGCAGCTTCATCGCCGGCGCCGGCAGGGGACGAGTGATGTAGATCCTCGGGGTTGCCATGGAGCTCCTCCGCCGTTAGAGCTGTGCCCACGCGTCGGCGAACACGCGCTTCGTGCCCGCGATCACCGCCGCGCTATCCTCGCCGGGCAGCGGCTTGACCTCGAAGCTGAGGAATGGGCGGTCCCCGCCCCGGCCCAAAAATCCGATCTCGAACAGCACGCGCAGGTACTCCAGCACCTCGGGCGTGTCGTTCGCGCCGCCGGCGATTCCAAACCGGGGGTGCTGGTCACCGTAGGCCGGATGCTTCGGATCCCCCATGACGCAGTTGCCGATGTGCGCGTGCACGAGGTGGTCGCGGCCGATGGTCAGCGACTCGCGCGGGCTCTCGTTGAGCAGCGGCATGTGGCTGAGATCGAGCATCAGGCCGAACTCAGGGTATTGTCGCCGCACCTCCTCCGAGACCTCGACGCAGAACCGGGTCGGCCCGGCGAGCGCCCGCTTCTCGATCGCGCGGTCGAACGTCTCCAGCGTGATCGCGATGTCCCGGTCGCGCCCGTACGCCGACAGCTCCGTGAGCGAGGCCACGAGCCGCTCCTTCGCTTTGGCTTCGTCCGCGGGCCCCGGGTACGGACCGCTCAAAACGGCGACCCGCCGCGCACCCACCGCCGCGGCCTGGTCGATGCAGCCTTCCACCACCGCCACCGCCTTGCGCCGCGCCGCCTCGTCGAGCGCGTTGAGGTCGGACTTCGTGGTGAGGAGCGCGGACTGCGCTGCGAACCCGACGCTCAGATGGCTCTCCGCCAGCACCGCGGCCGCCGCCTGCCGCTCCGTGGCGTCGTGCGCCCATCCCACCTCGATCGCACTAAAAAACTCGTCGCGGGCGATCTGGCGGATCGTGTCCGCGTACGGACCGTCGCCCTTCATCACCTGGGGGAACGCCATGAAGTGGACGATACCCAGCCGGAGATAACGGTGCCAGGGCTCTTGCATCTTGCACCTCCCGCCTGTCCGAGGGGGGGATGAACGCGACCCGCGCGGGCGGCCGAACCGGTGTCAGTCTTCTCGGGCCCGCGCGAACATCCCTCCGCCGCGCCTACTGTTGTCCGACCATCGGCAGCGCGTACACCGGCTTCCAACCCGGGCTCTGCGGCTCCTTGAGGTACGGCTCCAGTTCCCTCGGATCGCGGAGCGTCATCATCTCCGGGGGCGGCACCGTGCCCGCGGGGAATCGCGCCAGGATCTCGTCCTGCACCAGCACGAGGTAGCGCATGATCGCCGCCAGCGGACGCTTGGCCTTGCGCGCGTCGCCCCGCGTGGCCAGCCCCACCACCCCCTCGGGGGTCCCCGCGATCTCGATGGCCGCGTGCCCTTCGCCCTCGCTCCACCGGTGCGGCCTCCGGTAGGCGTCCACCGACGTGTCGAAATGCCCGCCGTCGGGGATCAACGCCTTGCCTTGGGTGTCCACGGCGTACGCCATGTCCACCATCTCGGGCGTGAGATACAGCGACAGCGACGTCTCCGATTCGTCGGCGTGCACGAAGGGGCTGTCGAACTCGCCGCCCTGCGCTTTGGTGCGGAAGAACTCGCGGACGCCGCGGTGCCAGTCCAGGACGCGGAAGACGCCCGGCAGCTGGTAGCGCTTGCAGAACTCCTGCACCGCCGACTCCAGGACCCACAGCTGCCCGTGGTTGTTGATCATGATCTGCTTGCGAAACCCGTCGTTCCACAGCCCGAGCATGACGTCGATCAGCAGCTCGCGCACGACCTGCTCCCGCACGATCACCGTGCCAGGCATGCCCACGTGATGGTACGGGTGCGCGCCGTAGTTCAGCGGCGGCAGCGCGAGGTTGACCGGCGCGCCGCGCTTCGCCGTGAACCGGCGGACGCCCTCGCAGATCATGCTGACGTAGAGCGTGTCGGCCGCGCTCACCATGTGGCGGCCGTGGTTCTCCGTGCAGCCGATGGGGATGAGCACGATGTCGTTCTTGCGCCGGTTCGCTTCGAGCTGGTGGCGGATCGTGGTTTGAATGTAACTCCCGGGCTTCGCCCACTCGCAGGGCGACGGCATCCCGAACTCGCGGAGGATCGCGTCGATCTGCTCGTCGCTCGCGTCCCAGATCTCCTTTTTGAGCCGGCCCACCGCGTTGTCCTCGAACACGAGGTCGGACGGATGCCGGGGATTTACGACCGCGGGGGAATCATCCATGTCACGCCTCCTCAGCGAGCCTCATCGCGATGTACTCTCGTTGCACATGAGCGACGACGTACTAGTGGGCGCCGGGACCGAGTTGCGCGCGGAGGTAGGCGACGGCCCGCGGGACGGCCGTCCGGCTGGCCTCCTCGCCCTCGTACTCCACCGCGGCGCAGCCCGCATACCCGGCGTCCCGCAACACGCGGAGCGCCGCCCCGTTGTCGACGGTCTCGTCCCGGCCGTCGGGCCCGATCCGCGCGCACTTGACGTGCACGTGGCGTGCGAGCCCGGCCGTGCGCCGGACCGATGCCAGTCCGTCCAGGTAGTTGCCCGTGTCGAGCAGCAACCCCAGGATGGGGGCGCCGACATCGGCCAGGATTCGCTCCACGTCCTGGGCGGTCTGGACGAACCCGCCGTGATTGTGGTTCTCCATCACCAGCGGGACCCCGGCCGCCGCGGCGTGCGCGCACACCGCCCGCAGGGCCGCCAGCATCCCGGACCGGCGGGCGGCGCGGTCCCCTTCGGGCCATCCGGCGAACGTCCGGAGATGCTTTGCGCCGAGCCGCCGCGCGACGCCGACCCACTGGATCGTTCGCGCTTCCTCGGCCGCGCGCCGGGCGGCCGAGGCCACACCAAAGTTGTTCATCAGGGCGATGTTGACGATCTCGACGCCCCACCGTGCCGCGGCGCCGCGCAGCTCTTCGATCCGGGCCTCTGTGGGATCCCCGATGTGCTTGTCTTCCAGCTCCACGGCGCGCACGCCGAGCTCGTCCGCGGCGAGACGAAACCAATCCTGGAGCGAGAGGTCCCCGGTCTTGAGCACGTCATCATAGGATTGCGAACTGCAGCCAAGATACATGCGCGCCTCCCGCCGCCCCGCTCACGTCATCTTGATCATGACCTTGCCGTCCTGCCGCCGGCTCGCCTTGACCACGGCCGACGCCGCCTCCGCGAGCGGGAAGCGGCTCGTAATCACCGGCCGCATGTCCACGCGGCCCGACGCCATGAGCCGGATGACGTTTTGAAACGTCCCGTACCCCGAGTGTCCTTGCGCGCCGTAGATTTGCCCCGCGTGGGTTTGGTAGTGCTCGAGGTACAACGGTGCCCGTTCCGCGGCCCGCCCGATGATGACGATCTTGCCGCCGATCGCGAGCGATTGCTCCATCTCGGGGACCGTGATCGACGGCGCGCCGGCCGCCTCGACCTGCAGATCCGCGCCGGCCCCGTGGGTGAGCTGCAGCACGACGTCGTGCGGGCTCGTCCCCGCCTTCTGCAGTTCGACCGGGCTGTGGACGTCGTCCGCGCCGACCTGCTTGGCGAGCGCCTGCCGGAACGGGCTCACCTCGAACGCGATCACCCGGCTCGCGCCGGCGGCGCGGGCCAGGGCGATCGAGGCGAACCCGATCGGCCCCGTGCCGTACACGGTCACGATGCCTCCAGGGTTGAAGCCGCCCGCCCGCACGAACAGGCCGTTGTACGCGACGCTCGTCGGCTCACACAGGGCGCCGGCTTCCGCCGCCGCGGCCCGGCTCCCGTAGCGCTCCTCCAGCGCCCCCAGCGGCCAGCAGTACTTCGCGCCGACGACCAACTGATCCGCCATCGCGCCGGGGATCGTGAAGCCGATCTCTTCCAGGTTTTCGCACTGGTTCGGCCACCCGTTGCGGCACGGCACACACTCCCCGCACCAGATCATCTCCTCCACGGTCACGAGGTCGCCCAGGCGGAGGCCGCGGACCTCCCCGCCGACCTCGACGATCTCGCCGCTGAACTCGTGGCCGATGACCGTCGGGAACTTCGTCAACCCCGGGTAGAGCATGTAGCCGTCCTTGTCGGTCTCGTAGAAGTGCACGTCGGAGCCGCACACGCCGCAGGCCGTCGGCCGCAGGCGAACGTCCTTCGGCCCGAGTCCGGGCTCTGCGGCGTCAGCGAGCTCGAGCTTCGGATGGCGCCACACGCTGGCCCCGGTAATTGCTTTTCCCGTGCGGCGCTCGAACTCCGACACGGTGTATCCGGGCCGGGGCGCCCACTCTGCCTGCAGCTGCAGACCTCTCACCAGAGACACCTCCTGCTTGGCGCGGCCCATCCCCGTGCTGGAATCATGCGATGTTGGCCGGCCGCCCCCCGTGCACCGCTAGGCCCGCCGCCGGGGAACAAGGACACGCATCTTCGCCAGCGTTTGCCGCGCCGCCTCTTCGAGCGTGGGTTGCTGCAGGATCTCCGCGGACAAGAAGCCGCTGTACCGTGTCCGCGCGAGCTCGCGCACGAGCGCGTCGAAATCGACGTGGCCGGCGCCGGGCGCCCGGCGGTTGCTGTCGGCCACGTGAACGTGCCACACGCGCGTGCGGGCCGCCCGTACTGCGGCCGCGGGCGCCGCTTCTTCGATGTTCATGTGAAACGTGTCGGGAAGCACGCCCACGTTGTCCTCACCGAGGCGCCTGAGCAGATCCATGACTTCATCGATCGTGTTCAGCCAGTTCGTCTCGTACCGGTTGATCGGTTCGATCACGAGCCGCACACCCCGCCGGCCGGCCGCCTGTGCCAGCCGGGACACCGCCGGCAGGAGCCGCTCCAGCGCCCGTTCCTGCGTCTCCCCGGGTGGAATGGGTCCGTGGATCAAACCGATGATCACGAGCGCGCCGAATTGGGAAGCGGGGCCGATCTGCGCCATGAGGCGCGCCTCCGCGGCCTCGCGGCGCGCGCGGTCCGGCGCGGTCAACGACAGCCCTTCCTCCACAAAGGCCTGACCGGTCCCGACCGCCGGCACCGCGAGGCGGAGGCCACGCACCGTGTCGGCAATCGCGTCCACGTCGACGTGGGCCGGGTCCCGGATCGCGAGCTCGACGCCGTCGAACCCGAGGCCGGCAAGCCGCCGCAGCGTCGCGGGCACGTCCCCCCCGTGGCCCACGGCGGCAAATCGAGTCGGTGACGCGGAGATCGCGTACGCGAGCTTCACGCGGGGCCGGCCCCCGGCCCCGCGCCGTCCCGGCCGCGATCCTCGCCGAGGAAGTATCGCTCGATGACGACGCGGACGCCCTCCTCCTCGGGCGGCGGGCAGGTCGCGGCGGCCGCCGCCAACACCTCGGGGGGCGCACTCTCGACCGCGATGCCGAGCCCCGCCGCGCGGAGCATCGTCACGTCGTTGTAGTTGTCGCCGACCGCGATGACCTGCGCCATGGGAACCCCCAGCGCCTCTGTCAGCCGCGGCAGCGCCACGCCCTTGCTGACGCCCGGGGGGATGATCTCCAGGTAGTCCGGCTGCGAATACACCTCGGTCACGGCCTCGCCGGCCGTCGCGACGATCGCCCGGCGTACCGCCGGCAGATCCTCCGGATGGCCGATGACCATGAGTTTCGCCGGGTCCTCATCGAGCACGCCCTCGAACGACGGCACGATCTCCACGGTCAGATGGTCCCGCTTCGCATAGAGGTCCACGAACGGCGTACGCCGCTCCGCGTAGACCTTGCCGCGCGCGAACACGAGCGGCGACGTCTGGGGGAACGTCCGCAGCACGGGCAGGAGCCGCCGGCCGGCCGCCTCCGGGATCCGGTGCGCCCACAGCGTCCGGCCCGTCGCGAAGTCGAAGACGAGCGCGCCGTTGTAGAGGATCGCCGGCGAGTCCGCGGCGATCACCTCCGCATAGCGGCGCGCCGCGTCCCACATGCGCCCCGTAGCCAGGCAGATCCGTACGCCGCGCTGCCGCGCGGCGCGCACGGCCCCAACGACCCCGGGCGGCACCGTCTTGTCCTCGCCGACGAGCGTGCCGTCGATGTCGGCGACGAGCAGCGTGTATCTCACGTCTTCTCCCGCACCGCGCCGAAGGTCAGCGCGGAGATGACGTAGCGGCGGGCGCACAACAGCAACACGATCGGCACGAGGGCGGACACCACCCCCACCGCCGCCATCTGGTTCCAGATGATCTCAAACTCCGTGACAAAGCTCCACACGCCGATCGAGAATGTCTGCGACCGCGGGGTCGCCGTGAGGATCAGCGCGTAGAGAAATTCGCTCCAGGCCAGGGCGAACGTGATCACGCCCGCGGCGAGCACCCCCGGCGAGATCATCGGCAAGACGATCCGGAAAAACGCCCGCGGCCGGCCGGCGCCGTCCACGAGCGCCGCCTCTTCCACTTCCTGCGGCACCTCCTGCAGGAATCCCTTCAGCATCCACACCGCGAACGGGAGCGAGAACGCCGTGTAGATCAGAACGAGCGCCGGCAGCTGATCGTACAGCCCGACGGTCCGGACCGTCGCGAAGATCGGAATCACCACGACCATCGACGGCAGAAACCGCAGGCTGAGCAGCCACGAGAGCAGCCCGCGGCGGAATCGCGGCGACACCCGGAGGCGTGTCAGCGGGTACGCGATGAGGAGCGCCATGGCGAGTGTCGCCGCCACCGTCGCGAGACAGACGATCACGCTGTTGCGCAAGAGGATCCAGTCGCCCGCACCGACCAGCGCGGCGGTGTAGGCATCCAGCGTGGGGCGGAGCGGCCACAGCGACGGCGGTTGCAGGTACAATTCGCGCGTGGGCTTGAGCGACGTCGAGATCATCCACGCGAACGGGAACAGGTACACCCCGGCGAGCACGCCGAGGGACACCAGCACGAGGCCGCGCAGGATGCTCCGGCGCCGGCGCGGGCGGGCCGCCGGCACCGCCGTCACGCGTCCGGGCACCGGGCGCGGCTCCACGGCCTGGCCCCCGCTCGTCACGCGAGCTCCTCCGAGAGGTAGCGGCTCGCCACGGTGAACAAGAGGGAGACGATGATCACCACGTAGAGGGCCAAGGCCGACGCGTAGTTGAGGTTGTTGAACTTGAACGCGATCCGGTACAGGTAGAGGCTCAGGAACTCCGTGGACGCTCCCGGGCCGCCCATGGTCAACACCTGGACGTGGTCGAACACCCGGAGCGTGTCCGTGAAGCGGAACACGAGCACCAGCAGCAGCAACGGCTTGAGATAGGGAAGCTCGAGGTGGCGAAACCGGGCCCACCCGCCCGCGCCATCGACCTCCCCGGCCTCGATCACGTCCGGCGGGACCGCGGACAACCCGGCGAACAGCACGAGGAACACAAACGGCATCCATTGCCACACGTCGACGCTCACCACCGAGAACATCGCCATGCCGGGGGACGACATCCATAGGATCGGGCGGCCGTGGTACCCCAAATCGCGCAGCAGCACATTGAGGATCCCGTACTCGGGGATGTACATGAGGCGGAAGATCACACCCGCGGCCACGGGCGGCGTCACCATCGGCACGATGAAGAGGAGATACGCAAGCGTCCGGCCGAGCGCGCTCCGCACGGTGCGCTGCACCGCCACCGCGAGGGCGAGCCCGAGCAGGCACTCGATGCCCATGGCCAGGACGACGTAGATCGCCGTAGCGCGTAGCGACGCGCCGAGCAGGCTGTCCTGAAACGCAAAGGCAAAGTTATGCAGCCCCGCGAACCCGCCGAGCCGGTAGTACTGCAGGCTGAGGCCGATCGCGTAGACCAGCGGGTACACGACGACCGTGAGCAAAAAGAGGACCGGCACCGCGACGAGCGCGTACGGAACGAGGCGACGCCGTGACCTCGACGTGTGGACACCCCCTACGCGGCGGGGCGCCGCCGCGGCGGCGCCCCGTCGAACGTTGCGCGGTCGGCCCTTGGACGGCGCTACTTGATGTACCCGGCCTCCCGCATGTGCTGCGTGACCTCCGTGGAGGCCCGGTCGATCGCCTGCTCGGGCGATTCCGTACCCGCGAGCGCCGCGTTCGCGTGCGTCCCGAGGATCGTCTCCACGGCCGACCACTCGGTCGTCCGCGGGCGCCAAAACGGCGGGGCGCTGAGCGACGCGGCCATCGTCTGGAAGAACGGGTATCGCTTGTTCAACGCCGCGTCGGTGAGGATCGACTGCCGGAATGGGATCCCGCCCGCGGCCGCGTATGTGTGCTGCACCGTTGCGCTCGTGACCCACGAGATGAAGCGATAGGCCCAGTCCTTCTGGCCCGCAGCCTTGGGGATGCCGAGCAGCCAGTTCCCCATCATCGGCATGTGCCGGCCGGACGGCCCCATGGGCAGCACGGTGTACCCGACTTTGCCGATGACGGTGCTCACCTGCGGGTTCTCGAGGATGTCCGACGCCTCGGCGGGCCAGACACTACCCTGGAGCGCGTGGCCGGTCGCGACCAAGCGCGTCCGGTCGGCGGCGTCCGTCGTGTCGGGACCGGGTTGTGATTCGGCTTTGAGCTGGCCCACGAAAAACTTGAGGGCGTTCGCCGTGGCGCCCGATTTGAAGACGACATTCCACTGATCGTCGAACACGTCGCCGCCGAAAGTCTTGAGGATCGGGAACCATTGGGACATGATGGGGTTGCCCTTCGCGCCGCGCATCGCGAAGCCGTAGAACTGCTTGCCGGGGTTCCCGAGCTTGGTGGCGGATGCGAGGGCCTGATCCCACGTCCGGGGCGCGGCCACCAAGTCTTTGCGGTACATGAACATCTCGACGTTGCCGACCACCGTGATCGCGTAGATGTGGCGCGCCTTCCCCGCTTCCCCGGGCGGGATGGGGCCGCGCGGCGGCGGCCACGAGCCGAGGTCGTAGACGACCGGAAAGATATCCGGATCACGCTTGAGGTTGAACGGCGACGCGTCCAGCGGCGCGAGCCAGCCCTCGGCCCCGAACTTCGGCATCCACGGGTCGTCCATCATCACGACGTCGAACGTCGAGGCGTTGGCCTGGAATGCCGTCGTCATTTTTTCGTACAGGCTGGCGTACGGATACGTAACGAGGTTGAGATGCACGCCGGTGTCGCGGTCCCACATCGGCGCCACGGCGCGCAGACCGCGGATCTCGACGCCCTCGACCACGCCTACGTTGAGCTGCCGCGGCTTGGCCGCGGCCACCGCAATTGACCGGGCGATCTCGCCGAATGCGCCGGCGCCAACCGCCGCGGTTCCAAGTTTGAGCACCTGCCGCCTGGTGAGCGTCCCCGCGCGCGACATGTGCGCGCCCCGTTGTCCTCCACCCATGTACGCTCCCCTCCATCACAGACGTTGCGGTCCGTGCGGTCGAGGCAAACTACTTGGCCCGCCGGCGAAGGTTTCCTGCCGCGCGGACGGAGCGCAGCCAAAAGTGTTACGCGGGTGCGGGCGACGCTCCGGGGATCGGAGGACCGCTGTGGCCACAGCGGATCACCCGGACCAATTGCGGACTGCCTGATTGCTGGAGACGGCGGCCAACGCGGACGAATTGGAAGAGGGAGCAGGCCTGTAAGCCGGGTTCTGTCGTGTGCGGCCATCTCTCTTGGGTCGCCGGTTACCCGGCGCCTCTAGCGGTCTACCCGGGGATCGGCGGGCCGCCTCAT
>JAJPIA010000067.1 GCA_021324975.1 Bacillota bacterium | reverse complement strand
TGTCGTTCGTGAGGGCGTCGGTCACCCTGGCCTCAGCGGAGTCACGCCGCTCTTGATGTAATCGTCGCCCGGTCCGGCTGTCCGGCTCCGTACGATTCTCCTCCGGATCGACCTCTCGAGCGGGACGCACCCCGTGCGCCGCGGCAACCCTGTTGTCCCCAAGCCGGCGACGACGCGCCGGGATCGGCTTTGTACCGCTCGGCGTTGGCGCCGCGCATACCCTGATCCGACCACCAAGCACACCGCTCCACCATTCAGACACGAAAGGAGATGATCGCATGGCGTCTGCTACGCTCGCATTGCTCCGGTTGACCTCGCGTGATCGCCTGCTCGTCGAAACACTCGCGGAGCTTCGCTTCATGACGGTGCACCAGATCCGCCAGGCGTGTTACCCGACGCTGCGCACGAACAGCGTCTCGCACCGGCTCTCCCGCCTGCGCGGCGGCGGCGTGTTGGAGCGCCTCGGCGGCCGGGCGTTCGACGATCGCCGGGTGTTCTGGGGACTCGGGGCGACCGGGCGCCTCGCCGCGGGAGCGCTGGCCGGTACGGCCCCGCCCGGACCGCGCGCGCTCGCGGTCGGTGCGCTGCTCATGGACCACCTGATCGCCACGAACCAAATCTTCTGCGATCTGTGTACCGAGTGCCGCGCCGGTCGCCTCGCCGCATTCTCGTGGGTGGGGAGCCATCACGCCCGGCTGGATCTTGGGCTGACGCACCTCGTGCCCGATGCGATGATCGTGGTTCCGGCGCCGGAGCGCGGCCCGTGGATCTACTGCCTCGAGCGCGACCGCGGAACGATGCCGGCGCAGCGGCTCGAGGAGAAATGGGGGCGGTACCGGCTACTGGACCGGCTCGCGTGCGAGCGCGCCGGTGACCCCCGCTGGGACGCGCTGGCGGATGCCTGGCTCGTCGTCGCCTGCGACGACGAGCGGCGCGCAAAAGTCGCGGCTTGCACGGCGGCGCGTGCCGGTCTGGAGCGGGTGTGGGCCGGTTCGGCGGCGATGTGTGCCGCCGCGCTCGCGGCCGCCGTCGGCGCCCGCGTGTTGGCGCCGGAGCGCCTCACCGGCGACGCGGCGGGCCTGCTGCCGCTGCCCGGTATCGTTGGCGGCGTGTCGTATCGAACGGACGGCGGAGCAGCGCGGAGCGTTGTCGTCGCGGGGGTGGGGCGGCCGGTACACGGTCCTGAGGAGGTGCCGGCATGATGCCGCGGTGGCTCGGGGCCGGGCTCGCTTGTATCGCCACGGTCGTGCTGGCTGCACGCGCGCCGTCCGCGGCGCTCGTGCTAGCGGCGTGCAGCTGCGCCGCGATCCTGCTTGCCGCGCTGCCGGTTTGGGGCGTGCGGCAGACCCGTGTCGCACCCGTCGCCGGCGCATCGTGGGCGTCGTGGTCGGAGGCCGCGCGTCTCGCTGCGCCGGGGCCGTTTCTCGCCGGGTTGTGGCCGGGCACCGGCTGGCGCCTCTGCCTCAGTGAGGAGCAGCTGTCCGGCCACGTGCTTGTGTTGGGGCCGTCCCGGGCCGGCAAAACGGCCGGGTGCATCGCTACGAACATCCTGCTTCGGGATCCCCGCCGCGAGAGCGTCATCGTCATGGACGTCAAGACCGGCCCGCGCGCCTTGTGGACCGTGACCGCGGGCCGCTACGGCGATCGCGCGCACCTGTTTTGTCCGCTCTTCGCAGGATCGATTCCCTACAATCCACTGCACGACGTGCACTCGATCGGCGCCGCGCAGCGCAAGGCCGCGCTGCTCATCCACAACACGACGCCGCGGGACCTGTCCGGCGACGCCCGTGTCTACGCGGGCGCGGCGCGCGATCTCGCGGCGCTGCTCTTCCTGCATGTGCAGCAGGACCGGGCGGGCGGCGGTCACACCGTGGCGGCCGTGTATCGCCTTGCGCTGTCGGGCGCCGCGGCGATCCGCGAGACCCTCCGGGCGAGCCGTGCCGTGGAGGTGCGCGGGCTGGCCGGCATGTTCGCGGCGCGTGAGCGGCGTGTGCAGGAGGCGGCGGTGACCGGCCTCCTCGAGCGCCTCGCGCCGTGGGCCGATCCGCTGGTCTGCGATGCCACGTCCGGGCACTGGGACTTCGCCCGGCTCGGCCGGGAGCCCTCGGCGCTCTACATCTTGCTGCCCGAGGAGGAGGCGCATCGTCTCCAGCCGCTGGTCGCCTGGCTTGTCGCCGACCTTCTCGACGGGCTCGTCAGATCACGCGGGCAGACCAGGAGGGACTCCGGTGTCCGGTGCGCTTGTACCTCGACGAATTTCGCCGGTTCGGATATCTTGCCGGGCTGAGCGACCGGCTGCCCACGCTGCGCGAGCGGCGCGTGAGCGTGGTCCTGGGCGCGCAGGTGCTCAGTCAGATCGAGGAACTGTATGGACCCCGCGACGCCCGCACCATCGTCGCCAACGCCGAGACGAAAGTCCTCTTCCGCGCGGGCGATCTCGAGACCGCGCGCATGACCAGCGCGTGGCTCGGGGACACGTCGGTCCCATCGATCTCCATGACGACCGGGGGCCGCTCGCGCCGGACCGCCACCGTGCGCCCTCACGTACGACCGTTGGCCGCGCCGGACGAGCTCGCGCGACTTCCCGAAGGGTGGGTCATCGTCCTCACAGGCGGCATGCGCCCGCTTGCCCTCCGCCAGGCCCGGTACTACGAAATGCCCGGCATCGTACCCGCACCACCGCCGTTCGCCCTGCGCCGCCTGGCGCCGCCCGCGGCATGCGCTCCGGATGTCACCGCGTCAGGGAGCGGACGGCCCGCGCCCCGCCGCATACCCGCGCCGCGACCGGCCGGCGGCGTCCGGCCCTGAGCGGAGGAGCGGCGTCGGCCGCGCAGAAGCCGACACGCGATGCGCACCACGACATGCACCGGAGTCGCGATGTGAGTGATCTGCCCGAGACCGCCGACGTCGTGGTTGTCGGCGGCGGGATCGCCGGCGTATCCACGGCGTTCTTCCTGTGCGAGGCCGGCGTTCGGAGCGTCGTCGTGCTGGAGCGGGCGACGATCGGGAGCGGTGCCACGGGGCGGGCCGCGGGCGTCATGACCCTGCAGGCCCGGGGCGAAGCCGAGCTGCGGTTTCAGGTGGAGAGTGTCGCGGTCCACGAGCGCCTGCGGGAGGAGTTGGGCACGGACCTCGCGCCCGTCGGCAGCCTGTTGCTCTGGACGGCGGAGGAAGCCGATGCGGCGCGCGGCCGCGCCGCACTGCATGAGGCGGCGGGCGTCCGGCTCGAGGTGCTCGAGCCCGGCGAGGTGAAATATCGGTTCCCGGACCTGGCCCTGGACGACGTGGCGGTCGCGACGTTTTCCGCCGTGGATCCCTGGGCGACGCCGCTTGCCACGGTCGAGCGGCTCGCCGACGCTGCTCGCGCTCGCGGCGCGATCATCCGGGAACGCTGCGAGGTGACGGGCCTCGATCTGGACGGTGAGCGGGTGCGCGGCGTCAGAGTTCGCGACGGCACGATTGCGACACCGACCGTCGTGAACGCGGCCGGCGCGTGGACACGATCGCTCGGCGCGCTGGCCGGGCTGCGGATCCCGGTCGGGGCGCGGAAACGCCAGGTCTTTGTGCTCGACGCGGCCGGAACAGATCCCGCCGCCGGGCCGTTCATCGAGGAGGAAGCCCGCGATTTCTACTGCATGAAGCGTCCGGACGGAGTCATTATGGTTTGCGGCCAGCCGGCCGGCGAACCGTACGACGCAACGGTGGAGTGGGGCTACCTGGACGATGCCCTCGCGCCGACCGTCCGGCGGTACCCGACGCTTCGACACGCTCAGGTCAAGGATGCGTGGGCGGGCGTCCGCGCGGTCACACCGGACGGCGGGCCCATCATCGGCGCGATGCCGGGCGTCCCCGGATACGTGGTGGCCGGAGGTCTTGGGGCGCAAGGCGTTGCACGGGGGCCCCTCGTCGGGCGGCTGGTGTCCGAACTGATCACCACGGGGCGCGCCTCCATGGACCTTTCGCCGTACCGGCCCGACCGGTTTGCGCGCGCAGGGCGCGGCCGGTAGCGGCGATGGCCGGTTGGACGGATACACATGTGCATCTGGACGACTCCGCGTTCGATCCGGACAGGGACGCGGTCGTTGCGCGTGCGGTCGCGGCCGGTGTGACGGCGATGATTTGTGCGGGCACGTCGGTGGAGGGCAGCCGGCGTGCGGTGTCGCTCGCGGAGCGCCATCCTCAGGTGTTCGCCGCCGTGGGCGTGCACCCGCAGCAGGCGGCGTTGCTCACCGACGCAGCGGTGCGCGAGTTGGCGGTGTTGGCGCGCCACCCGCGGGTCGTGGCCATTGGCGAGACCGGGCTGGACTACGCCCGCGGGCGCGGCGACGCGATCGTGCAGCAACGCGCGTTCGCCGCGCAGGCGCGCCTGGCGCGAGAAACCGGGCTTCCGCTCGTCGTCCACAATCGTGAGGCGTCGGAGGACGTGGAGCGGATATTAGATAATGAGGAAGTATGCGCGGTCGTCATGCATTGTTTCAACGGATCGCCCGATCTCGCGGCGCGCTGGGCGCGGGCCGGTTGGATGATTTCGGTCGCCGGCCCACTGACGTTTCCCAAGGCGGACGTGCTGCGCGAGGCCGCCCGGCGCGTGCCGCTCGATCGCTTGCTCGTGGAGACCGACGCCCCGTATCTGTCGCCGGTCCCCGTGCGAGGACGGCGCTGCGAACCCGGCTTTGTGGTCCACACGGCGCGCATGCTTGCCGGCCTGCGGCACATGTCCGACGAGGCGCTCGCGTCGGTCCTCGCGGACAACGCCGCTCGGGTCTTTCCCCGCGGCTTGACGCAAGGCCGGACGGCCGCGCTCTAACGCCCGTACGGTGAGCCTGCATCCGATGCCGCGCTCCAACCCACGCCGGCGAGATTCGGACACCCGTTCACCGGCGCGACGATACGCCGCCTGCTTGTGCGCTGTAGCGGCGGCGCTCGTGATGATGCTGGCCGGCGTGCCGACGCCCGGGGAAGGCCTGACGTTTCCCAGCACGGCGGACGAGGTCAAGCAGGGGGCGGAGTTTGCCAAGCAGATCGAATCCCAATACCGCCTGGTGACCGATCCGGCGCAGGTCGCGCGGCTGAACCGGATCGGCGGCGTCATGGACAAGGTCGTGGAGCGGCAAGACCTGCCGTATCACTTTCAGATCGTAGCGTCGCCGGTGGTGAACTCCTTCGCGGTGCCCGGCGGGTGGGTGTACGTCACCGAGGGCATGATGCGGTTCGTGCGCACCGACGACGAACTCGCGGCGGTCCTCGGGCACGAGCTGACGCACATCAACCACCGGCACTACTACATCCAGCAGGACCGGCTGCGGCACATGACGCCGGCGATGCTCATCGGGTTGGCGCTGTCCGTGCTCGCTCAGTCCCCGGCCCCGATGATCGCGGAGCAGGCCGTCGTTACCGGCACGATGTCGTCCTATCAGCGTGATCTGGAGCAGGATGCCGATCTCACCAGCGTGGCAGATTTAATGAAGACTCCTTACTCCCCGGTCGCGATGCTCACGGTCATGGAGCACCTCGCGCAGGCGGAGCGCCTCTCCGGAATGCCGAGCGCGGCGGGGACGATCAACGCGGATCACCCCGAGTTCGACGAGCGCGTGGCCTACATCAAGGCGGACCTTGAGCGTCGCCATCTTCCTATCGTCCGGCGCATTCCCGAGGGGTATCTCCGCATTGCCACCGATCCGCCCACCCCGTCGGGCGACCAGCCGGTCACGATCCGCGTCGACGGACGGCCCGTGGTCACGCTCGCCGCGAGCGTGGGCGGGCAGACACCGGCGCAGCGTGCGCAGGCGGTGGTGGCCCAACTCAATCAATTTTTCAACGAGGATCCGGCCCCATACGACGTTCATGTGAGCACGCTCGCCGGACGGACGAGTGTGCTCGGCCGGGAGTTCGATCTCTACGACGTCGCCCCTGAAGATGCCGCGAACGCGCACCTCGATCCGGGCGCGTTTGCGCAGAGCGTGCGGGCCGGTCTCGCTCAGGCCATCGACAGAGCGCCGTACAACCGCGGTTTCTGAGGCGGGGATTCCGACCGCGTGGAACTCCACGTTGCGTTCCTGCCGGAAGAGGCGGGAGACTGCCGCCGGCGCGCCGTCGCCGTGATTGACGTCATCAGGGCGACGACCTCGCTGCTGATCATGGCGGAGCGTGGTTGCGACGAGGTGCTGGTCGCGCCGAGCCTGGAGGCGGCCAGGGCCTACGCCGCGGCCCATCCGGGCGTGCTGCTCGCCGGCGAGCAGGCGGGTCTGGCACCGGCCGGGTTCGACTTCGGCAACAGTCCGGCGGCGCTCGTCACGGCGCCGCTCGCGGGTCGGCGGGTCGTGTTCGCCACGACCAACGGCACCCGTGCGCTGCACGTCGCGCGCGGCGCATCGGTCGCGCTCGTCGCATGTCTCCGCAACCGCACGGCCGCGGCGCGAGCGCTCACCGCCGCGGGACAGGCGTTCGGGCTCGACCTCACAATCGTGTGTGCCGGCCGGGAGGCGCGTTTCGGGTTGGACGACGCGTACACGGCCGGGGCGATGGTCGAGGCCATCTGTGCCGGCGCGGACGCGCCCACGGTCGAGCTCACGGACGCCGCGATGGCCGCTCGGGACTTGTTTGGCGCCCACCCGGACGCGGCGTCCCTATTTCGCCGCACGCGCGCCGGGCGTCACGTGGTGGACATCGGGCTCGACGAGGATCTCGGCGTCTGCGCGCAACTCGACCGGTCGGCCGCCGTGCCGCGGGTGGGCGAGCGCGTGCGCCTGATCGATGGATGATCCCGGATGTCGCGACAAATCCCCCAGAATGTTGGTGAACGCGTGCGCAGAATCGCATGCCTCGCGTTCTTGCTGACGGGCGTGGCGTGGCTCTACGGCGCTGCTCCCGCGGGCGCTGAGGAAGTGCTGGTGCGGGTGGGCGGCGTCGACGTGCCTGCGGGTACGTCGGTGCACGGCGACGCCGTCGCCATCGGCGGTCCGCTCGACATCGCGGGTACGGTGGACGGTAACGCGCTTGCCGTCGGCGGCGACGTCACCGTGACCGGGCGTGTCGGTGGTTCCGTGCGCGCGGTCGGCGGTAACGTGGTGCTGCGTTCCACGGCCGTCGTGGGAGGCGCCGCGACCGCGACGGGCGGTCAAGTCACGAGCGAGCCTGGGGCAACCGTCGGGCAGGCGCCCCCCGCGCCCACTCCGCCTCCCCCACCGCCATTTTCAGTTCCGGTGCCCCTGCCGGTCCCGGGCCCGTTCGGCGGACCGCATATCTGGCTCTGGCCGCCCGCGATCATCGGTGTGATCGCGGCGTTGAAGGCGTTCTTCTTGCTCTTCCTCCTGGGGGCGCTCCTCAGCTTCGTGGGTACGACCTGGCTGACGGCCGTTCTCTTCCCGCGGGTGACGATCGACCTCGCTGGGCTCCTCGAGCGGGCTCCTGTGGCGACGTTCGGCGTCGGTCTCTTGACGTGGGCCGCGATCTGGCCGCTCGCGATTGGTCTCGCGATCAGCGTCGTGGGCCTTGTTCTCGTGGCGCTGATCCCGCTCGCGGTGATTGCCGCGCTTCAGCTTGGTGTGGCGGCGATCGCGGTGCTGCTCGGGCGCCGAATTCGAACATCCACGGTCGGCCTGGAGGCGCTGGTCGGTGCGGTGGTGCTCGTCGTCGCGTTTGCGATCCCGCATCTTGGTGCGCTCGTGCTGTTTTTGAGCGCGACCTGGGCCGTTGGAGCGATCGTGCTGGCCATCATCGAGCGCGGCCGGGCGCGCCCCCCGGTCGCGCCGCCGCCGCCCGTGGTCTCGTAGCGCGGGGTGCGACGCGTCACTATTGCTGCTGCGTCCCGTGGCCGCACGCGTCGTTGTCGCCGTACATCGTTTGATATAATGAAGGGCGTGCGCCCGTAGCTCAGCGGATAGAGCGCCGGCCTCCGGAGCCGTAGGTCGGGGGTTCAAATCCCTCCGGGCGCGCCAAGTTTTTTCGAGCCTTCCCGCGTGCCGGGCACGTGGCGCGACTCTGCTACTGTAGCCAAACTGTAGCCAATCTTGTCCCGGATGTTGATATCCGTGAGGACTGCGGCGCGAGATGATCGTTCGCGTATTGCCACAACACGCCGTGCCGAAGCGGTGTCGCCGACGATGATCGAGGTCTTGTCACAAGGGGCCGCCGAGATTAGGTCTCTTCGCTATCGACCTCCATGCTGCACACGCCCAGGACGGGGGTGAGCCGCCGCGGCCTGCATGTTCACTGTCGTGACCCCCGTCTTCTTCGGAGATCTCCTCCGTTCCGGCTCCCTCTTGGGAGGATTAATCCATGCGCGGTTAGTCCGGTCCCTGATCTTCACCGGTTTCACACCGCCGGGGAATCGTGCCTCGATCATGCGATACTGGCTCACGAACGGGCGCTTGGGTTGCCACTCCTCAAGGTAGTACACGGCGCGGATGCCCGCTTGGTGCAAGGCTTTCATGCACCAGAAACACGGCTGCAGCGTTGTGTAGATTAGCCCGCCCTCAACGGTTATCCCGAATCGCGCCGCCGTGAGTAAGGCGTTCTCTTCGGCATGGACGCAAATGCAGTTATCGTAACCTGCGCCCGGCTTACGTTTCGCGCATCGGTCGCACCCGCCATCTTCGCAGTTCTTCATGCCTTCCGGGACACCGTTGTAGCCGGTCGAGACGATCCTATGCTTGACGACAAGAACCGCGCCAACCTTTCGGCCCTGACAGTTCGCCCGTTTTCTGACTGCGGTGGCGATCTTCATGAAGTACTGATCGAATCCCATCTGCGCCATAGCCTCACCCTCACCATCCGATCAGTGTGTATGCCCACCCTTCAGAATCCCGAGGACTCGCATGGTGCTTGGCGGAATCCTGGGCAACGCGCTGTCTGCCCGGGTACGCATAATGCCCTTGGTGAAACTCATTCTTGTCACGGACGCCGCCGTGGCCCGTCTTCAGCTCTGGACGCCGTCTGGAATCAGGGTCCGCAGGGTATCGGTTTCCGTGGGCGCGCCCGGGGTACCAACCTGTCCACGCGGAGGACAGCCCGCCCGCTAGATCAAAAGTGTCCGCGGTTCCCTCGGGAGCCGCGTTCTTAAGCCACCGTGGTCTCAAGGATGGGGAGGGAGACAGAATCTCAAGCCGCGATGACCAAGGAATCGCGCTCGGGCTCTGAGCCTTACCTCACGGCCGAGGCTCAGGCCCGCGTAAAGATCGACCAGGAACTCGAAGCGGCTGGATGGGCCGTCCAGGATGCTGACGGAGTCAACCTCGCTGCGGCCCAGGGCGTAGCCGTCAGGGAGTTCCCACTCACGCCGCCGCACGGCCGGGCCGATTATCTGCTCTTCGTGGACCGCCAAGCTGTCGGTAGCGTCGAGGCAAAGCCGGCCGGTACCACACTCACTGGGGTCGAGGTACAGTCTGCCAAGTACCGCGACGGCCTGCCGGATTACGTGAGCGTTCCCGCTCGGCCGTTGCCCTTTGCATACGAGTCGACAGGGGTAGAAACGCGGTTCACGAACAGGGCTGACCCTGAACCGCGCAGCCGGCCCGTGTTCGCATTCCACCGGTCCGCAACGCTCGCGGGATGGCTGCGCGAAATCAGGGAACGGGCGGGGGCCTCGACGCTGAGGCACCGCCTCCGGACGATGCCCGTGTTGGATCCGGCCGGGCTTTGGCCCGCCCAGGCATGCGCGATCGAGAATCTGGAAAAGTCCCTTCGCGAAGATCGCCCGCGGGCACTCATCCAGATGGCGACGGGCGCGGGCAAGACATTCGCTGCGGCGAACATCGCCTATCGGCTCATCAAGCACGCCGACGCGCGCCGCGTACTCTTCCTCGTCGACCGAGCACACCTCGGTCGCCAGACGCTGAAGGAGTTTCAACAGTTCTCGACGCCGGACGACGGGCGGAAATTTACGGAACTCTATAATGTCCAGCACCTCGCGTCGCAGGCGATCGACCCCGTAGCGCGGGTGTGTATCTCCACGATCCAGCGCATGTACTCGATTCTCAGGAGCGAGCCACTTGCGCCCGAACTGGACGAGGAGCCCGGCTCGGCAATCGAACCGACCGCGCCGGTTGAGATCGTCTATAACCCGAACGTGCCGATTGAGACCTTCGACTTCATCATCGTGGACGAGTGCCACAGGTCCATCTACAACTTGTGGCGGCAGGTTCTGGAATACTTCGACGCCTACCTAATCGGGCTCACCGCTACCCCTGCCAAGATTACGTTTGGATTCTTCAATCAGAACCTCGTTATGGAATACCCCCACGAGCAGGCCGTGGCGGACGGCGTCAACGTGGACTTCGACGTCTACAAAATCCGGACCGAGATCACCGAACAAGGCTCGACTATCGACGCAGGGGTCGTCACAGGTTTCCGGCACCGCGAGACTCGCCAAGTGCGCTGGGAGCAGCTCGACGAGCCCCTGCCCTACGATCCGGAGCAGCTCGACCGAAAGGTCGTGGCGAAGGATCAAATCCGCACCGTCATCAAGACCTTCAAGGAGCGTCTGTTCACCGACATCTTCCCGGGCCGCACGGAGGTGCCCAAGACCCTCATCTTCGCGAAGGACGACTCCCACGCCGAGGACATCGTGCAGATCGTGAGGGAGGAGTTCGGCAAGGGGAACGACTTCGCTGCCAAGATCACCTACAAGACCACTGGGAAGAACACCGAGGACCTCATCGCTGAGTTCCGCAACTCCTACAACCCGCGCATCGCGGTCACAGTGGACATGATCGCCACCGGCACAGACGTCAAGCCGCTGGAGTGTCTGATCTTCATGCGGGCTGTTCGGTCGCGGACGTTCTTTGAACAGATGAAGGGGCGGGGCGCCCGGGTGATTGACGAGACTGAACTCCGGGGTGTGACGCCGGATGCCCGGGCCAAAACGCGGTTCGTCATCGTGGACGCCGTGGGGGTCACGGAGACCCCCCTCATGGATACCGCCCCCCTGGAGCGGAAGCCCACGCTGCCCCTTGACAGGCTCCTCAACCAGGTCGCGCTGGGGGCGCGCGACGTTGACACGATCTCCTCGGTGGCAAGTCGTCTGGCACGGCTAGCTCGACAGATTACCAGCGACGACCGGGCGGATCTGGAGGAGGCAGCCGGAGGCGTCAAACTAGAAGACCTCATCCACGGCCTCGTCCAGGCCCTCGACCCCGATCGGCAGTGGCATGCCGCCCGAGAGGCTACCGGAGCAGATGTCCCGAGCCAGCAGGACGTGGACGCAGCCGCGCACAGGCTGCTAGACGCGGCCGTGGAACCGCTGGCGACCAACCCGAAACTCCGGGAGAAGTTGATCGACGTGCGCCGCTCGTACGAGCAGGCGATCGACGAGGTCTCAAAGGACCGCATCACGCAGGTCGGGTTTTCCCCCGAAGCTGCGAAGACCATCGTCCAGTCGTTTCAGCAATTCATTGAGAAGTACAAGGACGAGGTGACAGCCCTGCAGATTCTCTACAGCCGTCCCTACAGGCAGCGGCTCACGTTCAAGGACATCAAGGAGCTAGCGCACGCCATCGCGAGGCCCCCGTACAGTCTCACACCAGAGCGGGTCTGGCAGGCGTACGCCGCCCTGGAGAAGTCGCGTGTCAGGGGTGCGGGCGGACGGGTGCTCACGGACCTCGTGTCGCTGGTGCGCTTCGAGTTGCAGCAAGATGGCGAGTTGGTGCCGTTCAAGGTCCTCGTGGACGAGCGGTTCGACCAGTGGCTCCGCCGCCAGGAGACGTCCGGGCGTCCGTTCACGCCGGAGCAGCTGCAGTGGCTGGAGGCGATCCGAGACCATGTCGCGACGAGCCTGACGATCACTCGGGACGATTTCGATCTGAATCCCTTTGTCGAGCGAGGCGGCTTGGGAAAGGCGGCGGCGTTGTTCGGCCGGGACCTTGACTCGCTCCTTGAGGAGATGACGGAGGAGCTGGCGGCGTGAACAACCTCCCAGCTGGATGGGCACTCACCACAATGGGCGAAATTTGCGACATCGTCTCTGGTTCGACTCCCAGGACGGCGGATCCAACGAACTGGGACGGTGCGATCCCCTGGATCACACCTGATGATCTATCCGGCTCCACGAGAAAGTTCATCGAGCGCGGCAGACGCTCACTGACGGAGAAGGGTTACCGCTCATGCTCCACTCGACTGGTCCCGGCCGGAACCGTTCTGTACACATCCCGCGCGCCGATCGGCTACGTTGCAATCGCGGCGCAGCCTGTCTGCACAAACCAGGGCTTCAAGAACTTCGTCCCGCCGGATGGTGTTATCAGCGACTATGTCTACTGGTACCTGAAGCACGCAACGCCCGAAGTCCGAAGTTTAGGCAGTGGCACTACATTCCTCGAGATTTCGAAGCAGCGCGCGGCGAGCATACCGATTCCTATACCACCTACGGCCGAGCAGCGCCGCATCGTCGCCGCCATCGAGGAACAGTTCTCCCGGATCGATGCCGGCGTCGAGGCCCTTCAGCGCGCGCGCCGGAACCTCCAGCGGATGCGGGCGGCGGTGTTGCAGGCGGCCGTGACTGGTCACTTGATCTCACAAAACCCCGATGACGAACCAGCGAAGCGGTTCCTTGAAAAGCTGCGAATCAAGCCGGTCACCGGTCCCGAACTTCCAATAGGTTGGTGCTGGGTGCGCCTCGGCGATGTTGCGAGTATCGGCAGTGGCGCGACCCCGTTGAGGAGCCGCCGCGACTACTATGGGGGTGGCACGATACCCTGGGTTACGAGCACGATGCTCAACGCTGAGTTCATCAGCAAACCTTCGAGATTCATTACCGAGAAGGCTCTCCGGGAGACGAGCGTTAGACTTTGGCCCGCAGGTACGCTCCTGGTCGCTATGTATGGGGAAGGGCAGACTAGAGGCAAGTGCTCCGAACTCCTCTTCGAGTCTACAACGAATCAGGCATGTGCCGCCATCGTGCTGGAGGGCGCGGCCAGTACTTTGCGCCCGTTCATCAAGTTGCATTTCGCTGCGAACTACGAATCAAATCGTCGCTTGGCGGTTGGTGGCGTACAGCCCAACCTCAGTCTTGGTCTAATCAAATCGCAACTGATAGCGTTGCCTCCCCTCTCAGAACAGCGGAGAATTATCGAGGAGGTGGACCGCCTACTGTCCATTGTGCACGCCCTAGACGATGTTCTGACGCGCAATCATGCGAAGGCAGGTAGTTTTCGCCGGGCGATACTCTCCTGTGCGTTCTCAGGCCGACTCGTGCCGCAAGACCCTTCGGACGAACCAGCGTCTGTGCTTCTCGACCGCATCAGAAGTGACCGGGACGGTGGGAAACTCCTGGCGCTGCCGCAAAGGAGATCATGCCGATGAGCGACGCGCCCGCCCTAGTTGCGAAACTCTGGAACTACTGCCGGGTCCTTCGAGACGACGGCCTCTCCTACCAAGACTACATCGAGCAACTGACCTACCTGCTCTTCCTCAAGATGGCGGATGAACTCGCCAAGCCCCCGTTCAACCGGCCGCCGCTGGTGCCGGCGGGCCTTGACTGGCAGTCACTGCTCGACCGCGACGGGGACGACCTGGAGGTCCACTACCGCCACGTTCTCACCGAACTCGGCCGCGCCTCGGGCACCCTCGGGGTGGTCTTCCGGAAGGCCCAGAACCGCATCCAGGACCCCGCCAAGTTGCGCCGCCTGGTCCTAGACCTGATCGGTCAGGAGTCCTGGACATCCATGGACGCAGATGTCAAGGGCGACGCCTACGAGGGCCTGCTCGCGAAGAACGCCGAGGATGTGAAGACCGGCGCGGGTCAGTACTTCACGCCGCGGGCGCTGATCAGGGCGATGGTCGAGGTTATGGGGCCCGAGCCTGATACGCGAATCTGCGATCCGGCCTGCGGTACCGGCGGATTCTTCCTCGCGGCCCACGACTTCATCGTGCACAACCACGCTCTCGACCCCGACCAAAAGCGGCACCTTCGCTTCGAGGCGTTCCGGGGCTGGGAGATCGTCGACAACACCGCGCGCCTGTGCCAGATGAACCTGCTCCTGCACGGCATCAGCGCCCCCGAGTCCGACAGCCCCATCACCGTCGCCGACTCGCTGCAGAGCCATCCGGGCGAGCACTTCGACATGGTGCTCACCAATCCGCCGTTCGGTAAGAAGTCGTCGATCACGGTCGTCGGTGCGGGCGGTGAAGTCGAGCGAGAGGACCTGACCTACGTCCGGGACGACTTTTGGGCTACCACGTCCAACAAGCAGTTGAACTTCCTTCAACACGTGAAGACGCTGCTCACAATCAACGGTCGGGCCGCCATCGTCGTGCCGGACAACGTGCTCTTCGAGGGTGGAGCGGGGGAGACGGTCCGCCGGAAACTGCTGCACGAGTGCGACGTCCACACGCTCCTGCGCCTGCCGACCGGTATCTTCTATGCCGGCGGAGTCAAAGCCAACGTGCTCTTCTTCGACCGGAAGCCAGCCGCGGAGACACCCTGGACGCGGAAACTCTGGATTTACGACTTTCGCACCAACCAGCATTTCACGCTCAAGGAGCGACCGCTACGCTACGAAGACCTCGCGGAGTTCATCCGTGCCTACAATCCCGCAAACCGCCACGAGCGGCAGGAGTCTGAGAGGTTCCGACCGTTCGCTTACGAGGACTTGGTGGCCCGAGACAAGGCCAGCCTTGACATCTTCTGGCTGCGCGATCAGTCGCTAGAGGACTCAGCGAGCCTACCGCCGCCTGAGGTGATCGCGCAGGAGATCGTGGAGGACCTGGAGGCGGCGTTGTCCGAGTTCGCACAGGTGGCGCGGTCGCTGGCCAACTCCGGACAATTGGAACCGGGGCGGGCGAGCGGATGAACAGCGATCAAACGGTGTGGGTTGACCCGGGCCTGTGCTATAGGGCCCGCGTGAGTAAGGCCTTTGATCCGAGGCATGGGGATGTCTATTACGTAGCTCTACTTCGATACCATTACAATCCCAAGACTAAGCAGCCGCTCAAGTGCTACTACTGGTCACCCGATGATACCTGGACCCAATACCCGATAGGTGGCGAGTTCCGGCCGGTCAACGTGCCGTACTCTTGCTGGCCAGAAGGAGCACGGGATCTCTTGAAGCTTGTGTCGGAATCGAATGGCCGGCGAGCTCTGTCGAAAGCAATCGAGGAGGTCGTTCGGTCGGGAAAAGCCGAGCGCGAGGGTACGGGCGGATAGAAGACGCACCCAGCGATTGTCCGATGGCATGGCTCGCCATGCCTCACGGAATCAGCATCGTGAAGTGATGGTCGTGGGTCTCAGCAATAAGCGCGAGCGAGTCCCGGTGTTTCCTCGGAACTCCGCCCCGGATCAGTTCCGTCACCTACCGACGACATGTATCTGCGCTGGCTGCCGGCGGTGCTCTCCGACACGCATTGGTGTACCTGCACGTCGGGATCGGGCCGTCCCCTCTAGCGAGAGGTGCCTGCCGAGCCTTCTCGCCCAAGTCCCTCACGAGTCCATAGCCGCGCCACTTGGAGGGCACGATCGTCTGCTGCTTGCTTCGTCGGCAAAACTTCTATCCCGGAGGGCTGCACAGGCGTAACCGTCAGTGAGTCGCCGCTATACACCCACACCTCCGCCTTCGGCAACCATCCCCCTTTTGGATACTCGGACGTCGGACGCATCCGCTCAGATTTCACCCTGATGTCGTAACTCGTCTTGGGCGTGGACTGGGGTTCGATCACGGGAAGGACCCAAATGCCGAACCGATCTCCGTACTTTTCCGTGATAGCAGCTGCGACACGCCGCACCTCCGACGGGTCCTGACCCCTTGGCGTGCGGATGTAGAGATCGACGTCGCTGCCCGACGCCGGCGCAGAGGCACTGGACACGACCGTGATTCCGTTGAATCGTGCCTTCAGGTCCTTCTTCACGGCCTCTATGATTTTCTTTACCTCCTCTTCCATCGTTTTCTTTGTGGCGTTTTCCCTCGTCATCGTCTGATCGCTCCTCGTCTGACAAGCTCTTCCTCGATTCCCCGTATGAACTCTCCGGCGTTTTCGACGCTCTCGCGGGCGCGCCGCTCCCCGACGGACGCAGCCCGATAGTCGGCGGCTATCCGTTCACTGAGCAGGTCCTCGAATGACTTGTGCAATCTTTTCCCGCCTTTGACCACTATTGCACGAAAGTGCCTAGACAGACCAGACCGTATTTCTTTCTCGTTCCATCCTTCGCCGGATGCTTTCTTCGGACGTCCCGGGTGCTGCTCGAGGAACGCGGCCGCCGCGTGGAACGCGGCGTAGTAGGCTCTCGACGTGGCAGTATCCCAGTCCTGCTGCTCTAAGCACGTCCGTGCGGTTGCAAGGAACACGTGGGCCTTGGCGAGCCGTTCCTTCCACCCGCGACCGGGAGCCGCCGTGTCTCTTGCGGCACGTGAGTGTGGGTCCGGCATTACGTTCGCTCTCTGACGACTCCTCCATGTCGCGACACCGCTTTAAGCCTTCTGGCAGAAGCCGACTGCTGTCGTTTCGACGGCATCGATGCTAGCGAGTCACTCCTAATCTTCCCGGTTCCGCCTCTTGTTGATCTCGGTTCTCCCCCAGCGGGCCTGCGCGGCCTTGCGTGCGATCTCCCTGCGGCGTTCGGCAGACAACTTCTTGGCCCGGGCCCGCCCGCCCTTGGGACCGCCTATTTTCCCGCCGACGCTTCCAAGGATTGCCGCGGCTTCGCTGAGCCTCTTGCGATTTTCCGCCATGCCCCCAGTATAGGCGAGACTGCCCCGACGAGTCAATGCTTGAAGCGGAAAATGCTTGACAAACTCATCCCGTTCGGATTATGCTTGAAGCGGACTAAGGACAAAAGGCGCCGCCAAACGAGGAGGAGTTCTGATGGTCAACAACGCGACCGAAGCGCTTGTGGGCGATGGCCTCCTGACGGTCTCTGAGGCAATCGCGTTCCTTCGCCTAAGTCGGAGCACGCTCTACACGCTCATGGACGAGGGCGAGCTCGCCTACGTTCGGATCGGACGCGCCCGCCGGATTCCCAGGCGGGCTCTCATCGACCTGGCCACGGCGCACCTCAATGGGGATTCCTCAGGCTAGATCGACACGGGTTCAACAGCTGAAGCAGGGTTGAGCCCCGGTGCGAACCAGACGTGGCCGCGGCGAGGGGTCAGTGTTCCGGCGGCGCGATGGCGTGTGGGCCGGCTCGCTCACCGTGGGCTACGATGAACGCGGGACGCGAAAGCGGCGGACCGTGTACGGCGCCACCAAGGGCGATGTGCTGGAAAAACTCGTCCGCCTACGGGCCGACGCCCTCGCGGGTGTCCTGGGCGATCCCCAGCGTCTCACGGTTGCAACCTTCTTGCACCGCTGGCTCGAGGACGTGGCCCGGCCCTCTGTCCGGGCGTCTGTTCATCGACGGTATACAGAGATCGTGCGGCTCCGCATCGTCCCACAGATCGGCGGGATCGCGTTGTCGCGGCTGACGCCGGTGCACGTCCAGAGCTTGCTTACGTCCCTGGAGGACAAAGGGGTGTCGCCCCGTGGCCGGCAGATGGCCTACGACCGGCTGCACCGTGCCCTCGGGCAGGCGGTCCAGTGGGGCCTAGTTCCCCGGAACGTCTGCGACGCTGTAACGCGGCCAAGGGCGCCACGCCCGACCATGCGGGTCCTGACGCCAGAGCAAGTCAACGTGCTGCTCGCGGCCGCGCGTGAGGACCGCTTTCACGCGCTCTACGTGCTGGCAGTGACCACGGGCCTCCGCCAGGGCGAGCTCTTGGGCCTCCAGTGGGACGACGTTGACCTCCCCCGCGCGGTCCTGCACGTCCGCCACGCCCTACACGAAGTGGCCGGTCGCCTATGGCTCGACGAGCCGAAGACACCAAAGGCCCGGCGCGCCGTAGATCTTCCTGCTGTAGCGGTGGCCGCGCTGTGCGAGCACCGGGAGCGCTTGCTGGCTAAAGGACAAGCCCGCCAGTTCGTATTTTGCGATACTCAGGGTGGGCCGGTGCGGAAGAGTAACCTTGTCCGGCGGTCATTCCTGCCGCTCCTCAAGCGGGCTGGCCTCCCGCGAATCCGCTTCCACGATCTGCGACACACTGCCGCGACACTGCTGCTCCTGCAGGGCGTCCACCCAAAGGTGGTGCAGGAGCGGCTCGGACACTCGCAGATTTCGATCACGCTCGACACCTACAGCCATGTGCTACCCTCGATGGGTCGCGAGGCTGCGGCCAAACTCGACGCGCTCCTCGGCACGGTCGCTGTAGCCAAACTGTAGCCAATAGGGCGGGCGGTGGCGGATTTTGGCGGACGTCTACACAACAGGGAGTCAGCAGGGACACTTTATTTTAGCCCCACGGCGGACGGTCGTGGATGTCAGTGGACGATGCCCGGATGGGCCTCCGGAGCCGTAGGTCGGGGGTTCAAATCCCTCCGGGCGCGCCAGTTTCTAATTGGGGTCCCCGCGGATACACGGTCACTGAGGGGCGGATCATGGGGTGACCCATCTTCGCGTACGCTCTTATTTGCCTACCGACTCCTAGTCTTTCGATAGTCGTCAGCGGTGAGCGCGGCCCGGAACCGGAGAGCATGATTACGATGCTAACGGGCCGGCCGGCGCGCCGGGGTTTACACACGTCGGCGAACGTTCCGCGCTCATAGATATGGAAGGCCCGGCGAGATCGCTCTCGCCGGGCCCGTGCCATTCTGCTACTTCGTGTCTGTGACTTCGTGCACGACCCTATCGAGCATTCGGATGCCCTGCCTACGATCCGGTGTTGTTCGTCCCGCCGCACATGGGGTTGGCGTCCAGGTACGGTCCGGTGTCCGGGCTCGGCAGTCCTGACATTGCTACGCTCGGAACGTCCACGCCGCCGCAGTTTACGGTGTCGTAGCTTGCCGTAATCACCGACCCCGCGGCGCCGACCCCTGCCATCCCGGTTACCGTCAACACCATTACTCCGAGCATCGCCAATACCGCAATACGACGCATGGTCGTCTCGCCTCCCTGCCACCAGATTTGTCCTGCGTTTACCCAGCATCGGTAACTGTGCGGTAAAGAGTTTTTGGAGTCTGGGCTAGCGCTTTAGGGCTAATGCAAGAACCCGTAGAATCCCACGGCTTTCGACGGCAACGCGGACGCGCGGCCGCTAGCATTCGATGATTGTGGGCACCATATTGGTCAATATAGGTCGGGAGATGGTAACGTGCGGATTGAAGTTTCGCTGCCGGAAGGCTATCGCATCCGTGAAGTCGAGGGCTACTTGTATCTCTTCGACGCGCAGGGAATCCCGCTCGTCGGCCCAACCGACGCCGCCACGATCGAAGCGTACGCGTGGCACGACGTGTGGCGGCGCATTGATCGTGAGCTCAAGGAGGAACTCGCGGATCTCCGCACGGGCGAGCGCTCGCTACACGAGTTGCGTCGACTCCAGCAGTACGCGCGAATGCTGGACGCGGCGGCGGTTGCGGCGCGAAAGCCCGAGCCTCGGCCCGTTCGTCCCGTCGCGATGCGCTGGGGCCTCGCGGCCGCCGCCGCGGCCGCGGTGTTTATGATCGCGGGGGCGCGGCTGATCGGCGTCACCGAGCAGCGGGCGCAGCCCGTGGCGCCGCCCGACGTGGCGACGGCACTGTGGAAGCACCCATCCGTGGCCGAGTCGTCGAAGTCGCTGACGGAAGCCCCGCCGGCAGCTGAGGCGACGGCCTTGAAGCTTGCCGCCCCGGCGCCCCGTCCGCCCGCCGTCACCGCGCACATCGTGCGCCGGCCCGTCGTCCTCGGATACGCCGTGAGCTTCGGTCAGTTCGCCAACCGGGCCGTCGCGGACAGCGCGATGCATGCGATCCGGCGTAAGGGGTATCTCGTGCACGTCGCGCCTGTCGGTAGCGAGGCGGCGGTGATTACACGGACGTACCGGACCCGCGTGCAGGCCGAGCGGTTGGTGCATGCGCTGGCGGAGATCGGGCTTCCCGCCGAGGTGACGACCGCGCGCACCGTGGAGTAGACTGCAATTCCACGGAAGCCGGCCCTCGCCCGCGGCGGGTCAGCCGCCGCGGGACGTCGTGTTATCGCCGGATGGCGGCGCATAAGCCGCCCAAGATGCCCCGGTCCGCACGCCAGAACCCATGGGTGCGTCCACGCCCGTCCAGTGCCGCTTGCGTCCGCGGCCATCCAAAGCCCTCTGCCCGTGCCGACGCGGCCTCGAACCTCGGCCAGTGTCGCCGGCGGCTCCACCATGGACGGAACCTTTCCTAGGCCAGCATCGCTTAGGAGGCACTCTCACGTAAAGGAGCGTAGACATGAGAACGTCACGAGACGCATTTCTGATATTCGCGGCGATGCTGGTGGCCGTCGGTGCCGCGGCCGGAGTGGTTTCAAGCGCGCGCCCGGCCCGGGGGCAAACCGCCCCGCCGCAGTCACCGGCGGTCCAACAGCCGGGCACCCAGCCGGCCGCACCTCAGGGCCACGCCGGCCGGCGGCCGGTCGCGGGCGCCATTACGTCGGTGTCCGATGACACGTTTGTGGTGACCGGGCGCGCCGGCACGCCTGTCACGGTCAAAACCACGTCGGCCACGCGCATCCTCAGCCGCGCGCGCGCCACCCTGGCCAATGTCAGAGCCGGCGATCTCGTTCGAGTCGTTGCCACGAAGGCTCAGGATGGGTCGCTGACCGCGATGGCGGTGCAGGATGTTCCTACGAATGTTGGACTTCCGATGCACGGCAAGGCCAGTACGGCTGAGGCGCGCGATGGGCGCACGGTCTTGGGCGGAACCGTGGCCCAAGTCGGCGCCGCGGCGCTGTCCGTGAGGGCCGCGGATGGGAGCGTCGCAAGCGTCGCGGTACCCGCGACCGCACGGATCTTTACCATAACGTCGCTTCCCCCGAGCGGGCTCGTCGCCGGCGCGCGCGTCGTCGTGCAGGGTACACCGAACCCGGACGGTAGCATGACGGCGGGGTTGATCGTGGTAGCGCCGACCGCGCACTGACCGCCGGCAACCGCGCGCGCAACGCTCCGGAGTCCTAACGACGCGGGGCGGCGAGATCAGGTCTCGCCGCCCCGCGTCGCGATCTGCGCCCGCCGACGCGACTCAGCGCTTCACGCCGAGGATCACGATCTCGTCCCACCCGAAGCTCACGTCACCGTCGTCTTCGAGACGAATGCGAAACGCCGCCCGTGCCGCGGGCGATGCGCCGACCAGCGCAGCCCTGAGCGATGCCTGCTGCTCCGCCCGCACGCCGGCCCGACGAACCCAATCGTTGAAGCGCAGCGCAACGTGGGTCACCACCACGTCAGTTACACCGAGGCCGCACCGTTCGAACATCTCCCGCAGCCGCGTCGGCGGGTAGCTGGCGACGTGGGAGGGATCGCGGCGCCGTTCCCAGTCATCCATCAGCGCGGCGAGCACGCGGTCTTCGGGCGCACAGGTGTCGTCCAGGACGACGCGTCCCCCGGTCCGGACGATCCGCGCCATCTCCGCGAGGGCCGCCGGGAGGTGCGGAAAATGGTGCGCGGCATGCCGGCACGTCACGAGGTCCGCGGACGCGCTCCGCAGCGGCAACGATTCTGCGTCGCCAAGGCAGAACGCGACGTTGCCGAGCCCGCGCGCCTTACGAAGTTTTCGGGCTTCCTCCAGCATCCCCGGCGTCATGTCGACCGCGAGGACGCGCGCACAGTGCGGTGCGAGCGCGAACGCCGTGAACCCGGTCCCCGTCGCGACGTCGACGGCCCGGTCTGCCGGACCCGGCGCGGCGAGCCGCAGAAGCGCATTGAGTCCCGCGGAGCGCCGGTGGACCGCGCTGACGGTGTACCAGGCGGCCTGCCGCGCGAATTGGGACCGCACCGACGCTTTCGCGTCATCGACCATTCAGGGCCTCCACGCAGGACCGGGTGCGACGCGCCAGAATCCCAAAACGATGACCTTGCCTCAGTGGCACGCCTGGCCGGTGTTGCTGGTGGTGACGCTCGCCGGGGACGCGCTCTGTGTCGCGGCCGCCGTGTTCGGCGACCTCACCGGTCGCTACCGCATGCCGCACATCTTCTGGTGGGTTCTCTGGCTCGCGCAGATTCCCCTAGGCATCCAGCTCGTGCTGGGGCTCGCGCTGCTTGCGGCGGGGCAACGACCGAGCACCTCGCTGCATTTCATGTACGGCGCCTTGATCGTGGCGACCCTCGCGGCGCTGGCTGCGCTGCGTCCCGGCAGCCGGATCCGGCGCGCCATCGTGCGTGACGAGGCGAGATACCGCGAGTCGCGGTGGCTCATGGTGCTCTGTCTCTTCCTGCTCGGGCTGGTCGGCCGCGCATACATGACGGGGATGCTCGGGCGGTAGCGCGCCGCATCGACCTCGATTTGACAAGCCCTCCGGTGGTCTGCTAGAGTAACGGGAACGTCCGGGGGTTTCGGATCGTGCTCGTTGGATCTCACCGCACGGCAGCGTGAACCCAGGGACAGCATTTCGGCCGCGCGTCGGCCGAATGTCATATCGGCGATGACGAGACCGGGTCGCAGCCACCCCGGATCCGAGAGAGCTGGATCAAGGTGCGAGCCAGCATCCGGCGCTGCGAACGCTCGACTCTGAGCCGCGGGAACCAAAGGCCGCCTGCGGCCGAGTAGCACCCGCCGGAGCCCGCCGAAATCGGGATGAGGGCCGTCCGAGCCCAGCCGCTCGGACGGAACTAAGGTGGTACCGCGGGGAGCCCCGTCCTTAGAGGGACGGCTCCGCGCGGTTTCTGTTTTTCAGGCAAGGCGCGATGCTTCGAGCAGGGCTCGACGAAGACGGCGCGGTTGCGAAGGAGGACGCGAGCATGGCACGCCAGACGACGCCCCTCGTGCGGGCGGGCTCCGCTGCCACGACAAAGCGCATGACGGGTGGGCAGGCGCTTATCGAGTGCCTCCACCGCGCCGGCGTTGACACCATCTTCGGTCATCCCGGCGGCGCCGCGCTGCCACTGTACGACTCGCTCTACGATGCGCGCGCCATCCGTCACGTCCTCGTGAGGCACGAGCAGGTGGCCGCGCACGCCGCGGTCGGCTACCACCGCGTCACCGGCAAGGTGGGCGTCTGCATGGCCACCTCGGGGCCCGGGGCCACCAACCTGATCACCGGCATCGCGGACGCCCTGATGGATTCCGCCGGCGTGGTGGCGATCACCGGGCAGGTCAGTACGCACGCGATCGGCACGGACGCGTTCCAAGAGGCGGACGTCATGGGCATCACCACGCCCATCACCAAGCACAACGCCCAGGTCCAGCGGGCCGCGGAGTTGCCGCGCGTGGTGCTGCAGGCGTTCCTCATCGCTGGCTCGGGCCGGCCCGGCCCGGTGCTGGTGGACATTCCCCGCGACATCGCCTCGGCCGAGGCGGAGTTCGAGTTCCCGGAGCAAATCGCCCTGCGCAGCGGCAAGATCCCGCCGGCGGTCCCGAGCCCCAACCAGATCGCCGCGGCGGCCGCGCTCCTGCGCCAGGCCGCGCGGCCCGTCATCTACGCCGGTGGCGGCGTGATCACCGGCAACGCCGCGGCGGAGCTGACCGCGCTGGCGCGGCGGACGCGGATTCCCGTGACCACGACCCTGATGGGCAAGGGCGGGTTCCCGGAGACCGATCCGCTCTCGCTGGGGATGCTCGGGATGCACGGCACCGCCTACGCCAACTACGCCATCAACGCGGCCGACGTCATCCTGGCGGTCGGCGCGCGCTTCGATGACCGCGTGACGGGGCGGCTCAGCGACTTCGCCACGGGCGCGCGGTTCATCCACATCGACATCGACCCCGCGGAGATCGGCAAGAACAAGCCCGCCCACGTGCCGATCGTGGGGGACGCCAAAGAGGCGCTGCGCGCGCTGGACGCTCAGACGCCGCCTCCGGACTGCGAGCCCTGGCACCGGCAGGTCGCCGAGTGGAAGGCGCGCTACCCGCTTCGCTACCGGCAGACGGGCGACACCATCAAGCCCCAGTTCGCGATCGAGCAGGTCTACCGCCTGACGGAGGGTCGGGCGATCGTGGTCACGGATGTCGGGCAGCACCAGATGTGGGCCGCGCAATTCTACCTCACTGCGGAGCCGCGGACCTGGCTCACCTCCGGCGGATTGGGCGCAATGGGCTTCGGTTTCCCGGCAGCCCTGGGCGCGCAGATTGGCCGGCCCGGCGCCCTCGTGTGCGCGCTGCTCGGCGACGGCGGTTTTCAGATGACGTTGCAGGATCTCGGGACCGCCGTGGAGTGGGGCCTCCCGCTCAAGCTCTACGTGCTCGACAACGGGTCCCTCGGGATGGTTCGCCAGTGGCAGCAACTGTTCTATCGCGAGCGCTATTCGCACGTCTTTCTCAAGAATCCGGACTTTGCGAAGCTCGCCGAGGCGTACGGCGCCGTGGGGATCAACGTGCGCCGGGTGGACGAGCTCGAGCCCGCGGTGCGCCGGTCGTTGGAGGTGACGGACCGGCCGTGCGTCGTCACGATCGCCGTGGATCCGGAGGAGAACTGCTACCCCATGATCCCGTCGGGGCAATCGGTGAAGGAGATGATCGTCGAAGATGACCGGATCCGCGATTGAGCTGTCCCGGGAAGCCCCATCCGCCGCGCGGACGTCCATGAAGCACACCATCTCGGTGCTCGTGGAGAACACGCCGGGCATTTTGATGAAGGTTGCCGGGTTGTTCCGGCGCCGTGCCTACAACATCCACAGCTTGGCGGTCGGCGTGACCGAGCAACCCTCGGTGTCGCGTATGATCATCGTGGTGGAGGGTGCCCCGGAGATTCTGGAGCAGATCATCAAGCAGCTGAACAAGCTCATCGAGGTCGTCAAGGTCAACGACGTCACCGGTTTCAACACCGTGGACCGAGAGCTCGCGCTGATCAAGCTGAACGCCACCCCGACCACGCGGATGGAGATCATGGAGATCAGCAATGTCTTCCGCGCCAACGTCGTGGACCTGACCGAGAAGACGATGACGCTCGAGGTCACCGGGCGGTCGGATAAGATCGACGCCATCATGTCGCTGCTGCACAAGTACGGCATCCGGGAGATGGTGCGCACGGGTCAGGTGACGCTGGTCCGCGGCACGCAGCCGACGTAGGTAGGAGGGTCACACACATGCCGGCCAACGTGTACTACGAGCAAGACGCGAACCTCAACGTGCTCCGGGGCAAGCGCGTCGCCGTCATCGGCTACGGGAGCCAGGGCCACGCGCAGGCCCAAAACCTCCGTGACAGCGGCGTGTCCGTCATCGTCGGCCTGTACCGCGGCAGCCGCTCCTGGGAGCAGGCCGCCGCCGACGGTCTCGAGGTGGCGACGGTGGCCGAGGCCGCCCAGGCCGCGGACATCATCCAGGTACTGATCCCGGATGAGATCCAAGCCCGCGTGTATCGTGAGGAGATTCAACCGCACCTTACCAAAGGCAAGGCGCTCGGCGTGTCGCACGGGTTCAGCATCCACTTCCATCAAATCGTGCCGCCGCCCGACGCCGACGTCTTCATGGTCGCGCCGAAGAGCCCGGGCAACCTGCTCCGGCGCATGTACGTGGACGGCAAAGGCGTCCCATCACTGCTGGCGATCCATCAGGACGCCTCTGGCAAGGCGAAGGCCGTGGCCCTGGCGTACGCGCACGGCATCGGCAGCCTGCGCGCGGGGGTCATCGAGACGACGTTCCGCGAGGAGACCGAGAGCGACCTCTTCGGGGAGCAGACCGTGCTGTGCGGCGGCATCTCCGAGCTCATCAAGGCCGGGTTCGAGACGCTCGTGGAGGCCGGGTACGCTCCCGAGATCGCCTATTTCGAATGTCTGCACGAGATGAAGCTGATCGTGGACCTCATCTATGAGGGCGGCCTGAGCCTGATGCGGTACTCGGTCAGCAACACCGCCAAATTCGGCGACTTCACCCGGGGCCGCCGGATCGTTACCGAGGAGACCCGCCGGGAGATGCGCCGGATCCTCGCCGAGATCCAAAGCGGCGCGTTCGCCAAGGAATGGATCTTGGAAAACCAGGCCGGGCGGCCGGTCTTCGCCGCGCGCTACCGGCAGGAGCGCCACCATCCCATCGAAGAGATCGGCGCGCAGCTGCGGGCCATGATGCCGTGGCTCAAGCGCGGCGAGGCTCCGGACGCCGCGGCGGCGTCGGCGACCCGGAGCGCGGCGAAAGCCAAACGCTGAAGACCGACCCCCGGCAATCGGCGACACGCGCGGAGGCGAGGCAAATGGCCACGAACGTCAGGATCTTCGACACGACGCTGCGGGACGGCGAACAGTCGCCCGGGTTTACGATGAACACCCAGGAAAAGCTGGAGGTCGCGCGAGCCCTCGCGGCCATGCGGGTGGACATCATCGAGGCCGGCTTCCCGATCAGCAGCCCCGGGGACCTCGAAGGCGTGCAGCTCGTGGCGCGCGAGGTCCGGGGACCGATCATCGCGGCCCTCGCGCGCGCCAACCGGCAGGACGTCGACGCGGCCGCGGAGGGGATTCGCCACGCGGAACGAGCGCGGATCCACGTGTTCATCGCCACTTCGTCCATCCACATGGAGCACAAGCTCCGGCTGACGCCGGACGAGGTCTACGACGTCTCGGTTGACGCGGTGCGCTACGCCCGCACCTTCACCGACGACGTGGAGTTCTCCGCGGAGGACGGGAGCCGCTCCGATCCGGAATTCTTGTGCCGGGTGTTCGAGGGCGTGATCCGGGCCGGCGCCACGACGATCAACGTACCGGACACCGTCGGTTACGCCACCCCGGAGGAGTACGCCAACCTCCTGCGCCTCCTCAGGGAGCGGGTGCCGGGGAGCGACCGCGTGATCTGGAGCGCGCACTGCCACGACGATCTCGGCCTGGCCGTCGCCAACTCGCTCGCCGCGGTCCAAGCTGGCGTTCGGCAGGTCGAGTGCACCATCAACGGGATCGGCGAGCGGGCCGGCAACGCCGCGCTCGAAGAGATCGTGATGGCGCTGCACACGCGGCGCAACCACTACGGGATCGAGACGGGGATCGACACGACCAAGATCTACCGCACGAGCCGGCTTATCAGCGCCATCTCGGGCGTCCCCGTGCAGCCGAACAAGGCGGTGGTCGGGGACAACGCCTTCGCGCATGAGGCAGGCATCCACCAGCACGGCGTGCTGATGAACCGCGCCACCTACGAGATCATGACCCCGGAGGCGGTGGGCATCCCGAGCAACAAGCTGGTGCTCGGCAAGCACTCCGGCCGCCACGCGATCAAGAAGCATCTCGAGGACAACGGCGTGCGTGTGACCGAGCACGAGCTGCAGCAGGTCTTTCAGGAGTTCAAGGCGTTGTGCGACAAGAAGAAGCAGGTGACGATCGAGGACGTGCTGTCGCTGGTGGAGACGGAACTCCGGACCGCACCGCAGACGTTTGCGCTGCGGGCGTTCCATGTCTCCACGAGCAGCACCCTGCCTCCGATGGCCTCGGTGACGCTCGTGCGCGGGCAGGAGCTGTTCACGCAGGAGGCGTCGGGCGACGGCCCGGTGGACGCGATCTACAACGCCATCAACATGATCGTCCAGCTCACGCCGACGCTGGCCGATTACGCGATCAAGGCCATCACCGGGGGGACGGATGCGATGGGGGAGGCCACGGTCAAGGTGCGCGACGGGGATGGCCTGTTTATCGGCCGGGGCACCAGCACGGACGTCCTGGAGGCCAGCGCGCGCGCCTACCTTGTCGCGGTCAACAAGATCATTTACGAACGCCAGCACTGGATGAGCAACATCTACGGGTAGTGAGGTCGCGCCGGTGGGCGAGACGCGCATCGCCGTCTACGACACGACGCTCCGCGACGGGACCCAGGGGGCGGGGATCACCCTGTCGGCCGACGACAAGCTGCGGATCGCGGAACGGCTTGACGACTTCGGCGTCGACTACATCGAAGGGGGATGGCCCGGCAGCAACCCCAAGGACCTGGAGTTCTTCGAGCGGGCGCGGGCCCGTCCGTGGCGCCACGCGTGGCTCGTGGCGTTCGGGAGCACGCGACGCGCCGGCGTGGCGCCTGAGGAGGACGAGAACCTGCGACTGATCGTGGCGGCGGGCACGCCCGCGGCCGCGATCTTCGGGAAGTCTTGGGATCTTCATGTGCGCGAGGCGCTGCGCACCACGCCGGAGGAAAACCTCCGCATGATCGAGGATTCGGTCCGTTACCTGCGGACCCGCGGCCTCGAGGTCGTGTACGATGCGGAGCACTACTTCGACGGCTGGACGGCCGACCCGGCGTACGCGCTCGCCACGCTCGCCGCGGCCCGGCGCGGCGGCGCGGCCGTGATCGTCCTCTGCGACACGAACGGCGGCAGCCTGCCGTTTGCGATCCGGGCCGGCGTGGAGGCGGCGCGCCGCGCGGTGGACATCCCCCTCGGCATTCATGCGCACAACGACGGCGAGCTGGGTGTGGCCAACACGCTCGTGGCCGTGCGGGCGGGCTGCGTGCACGTGCAGGGCACCGTCAACGGCATCGGGGAGCGATGCGGCAACGCCAACCTCGTGTCCGTGATCCCGAACCTCCAGTTGAAGATGGGGTGCCGGTGCGTGCCTCACGGCTCGCTCGAGCGGCTCGGCGAGCTGGCGCGCTACGTCGCGGAGCTTGCGAACATGGCGCCGAACGAGTACCAGCCGTTCGTCGGCCGCAACGCGTTCGCGCACAAAGGCGGCGTGCATGTCAGCGCCGTCATGGCTCGCCCGGCGACGTACGAGCACATCCCGCCGGAACAGGTCGGCAACTGCCGTCGCGTCGTCGTGAGCGACCTCTCCGGCCGGGGCAACGTGCTCTACAAGGCCGAGGAGATGGGCGTGGACCTGAGCAGGGACTGTCCCGAGACGCGCGAGATCCTCACCGAGCTCAAGCGGCTCGAGCACCGCGGGTTTCAGTTCGAGGGCGCGGAGGCGTCGTTCGAGCTGCTGATGCGGCGCACGCTCGGGCAGCACCGCCCGGCGTTTCGGCTGCTGGGCTATCGCGTGCTGGCGGAGAAGCGGGGGGACGGCGCCGAGATCTCCGAGGCGAGCATCCGCGTCGCCGTGGACGGCCGGGAGGAGCACACCGCCGCGGAAGGCAACGGGCCGGTCCACGCGCTGGATCGGGCGCTGCGCAAAGCGTTGGAGCGATTTTACCCGGAGATCGCCCGCGTGCGATTGGTGGACTACAAGGTCCGCGTCCTGAACGCCGACGCCGCAACCGCCGCCAGGGTGCGGGTGTTGATCCAATCCACCGACGGCGACAAGGCGTGGGGGACGGTGGGGGTCTCGGAAAACGTGGTCGAAGCATCGTGGCAGGCCCTCGTGGACAGCCTGGAGTACGTGCTTCTCCCCCGCGAGCGCCGGGGCGAGCCGGCGGAGCGCGTGGCGGATCCCGGAGTGCTGGGATGACGGGAGCGCCGGCGCACGGGGAGCGGGGGGAGGTACGCCGGTGAGCGCTTCTCGCACCTACCGCGTCACCGTCATCGCCGGTGACGGGATCGGCGCCGAGGTGACCGCGGAGGCGGTGCGGGTGCTGTCCGACGTAGGCCGCCGGTTCGGCATCGACTTGGCTTTCGAGGAAGGACTCGCCGGCGGCGCTGCGATCGATGCGACCGGGCACCCCATCCCGGAGGAGACCGTCGCGCTGTGCCGCCGCTCGGACGCCATCCTGCTCGGCGCGTGCGGCGGGCCGAAGTGGGACCGGGGGCCGGCGGAATTGCGGCCCGAGCAGGCGCTGTTCGTGTTGCGCAAAGCGCTTCAGCTCTACGCCAACCTGCGCCCGGCACGCATGTCGCCGCCGCTTCTCGGGGCGTCACCGCTCCGCCGCGAGGTCGTGGACGGCACAGACTTCCTGATCGTGCGGGAGCTGTGCGGGGGCCTCTACTACGGCGTCCAGTCCCGCACCGGCGAGGGAGATGCGCGGGCGGCGGCGGACACGCTCCCGTATTCCGCCGCCGAGATCCGACGCGTGGTGCGCAAGGCCTGCCAGCTGGCGCGCCTCCGGCCGCGCCGGCAGGTGACGTCGGTTGACAAGGCCAACGTGCTGGAGACCTCCCGCCTGTGGCGCGAGGTCGCGACCGAGACCGCGCGCGAGTACCCAGACATCCGTTTCGCCCACATGCTGGTGGACAACGCCGCGTTGCAGCTCGTGCGTGATCCCAGGCAATTCGACGTGATCGTCACGGAAAACACGTTCGGCGACATCCTGAGCGACGAGGCCGCGGGGGTGCTCGGGTCGCTCGGCTTGATGCCGTCCGCCAGCCTCGGAGACCGCCCGCCGGGTCTGTTCGAGCCGGTGCACGGCACCGCGCCGGACATCGCCGGCAAGGGAATCGCGAACCCGCTTGCGGCCATCCTCACCGCGGCGCTGCTGCTGCGGTACGGGGTGGAGCATGAGGACGCCGCGGCGGCCATCGAGGCTGCCGTGACGCGGGCGCTGGCGGATGGCTGCCGCACGGCGGACATGGCGGGGACGGCACCGGCGCTCGGCACCCGCGCGATGACGGACGCGGTGTTGGAACGTTTCGCGTAGCGTCGCCGGCGTCGCCCGAGCCGAACGCGCGGCGGCCTGACGCCGCCCTTGCATTGATCCTCCCCGGAGCATACAATACGCCTGTCGTGTTCATCGGTTGTTCCTTGTGAGCGCATTCTTTCATGCGGTCTCCCGCGCCGTTCTCGCATTCTCCCCCATCGCCGTCGGTGTCGGTCTCGTCTACGGACTCGTGATCGCGGCGGTGGTGGGTCGCGGGTGCATGCGCCGGCCGTGGTTTCTCGCCGCGTTTCTCGCGGGCGCGGTCGCGTTTTGGGTAGCGGCGTTGCTCGTAGACCCCATCCAGGCGCTCGTGGCGTATGTGTTTGGTTGGGAGATCGACGCTTACAGCATCAACGTTGGCATCGGTCTCATCGGGGCGCTCATCGCGGCGGCGATCAACGAGATCTTCAAGCTCGCGGCGGCGCTGATGACCCTCGCTCGGGGCGGTACGGAGGTTGACGCGGCCGCGTTCGGCGCCGCGGCGGGGGCCGGCTTTGGCGCGTTTGGCGCATATCAGGTGATCGCGCTGGCGTTGATCGCGCGGACGCTGCCCATCGGCACAGGAAGCCTGGCCACCCCGCTGGTGCAACAGCTCGGGTTCGTGGCCGCGAACGCCGCGTCCACGGCGCTCGTAACATATGGGGCGACCCATCGCCGGCTCGGCATGTACCTGCTCGTCGCGGTTCTCTATGAGACGCTGTACGGCATCCTCGCCGTGCTGTTCTCGCAACAGCTCCTGACGCTTCAAACGTGGACGCTGCTCGGCATCGTCATCGGCCTGGGGCTGCTCGGCTACGCGGTCGTGCTGAGCCTCCGGCCGGCCGTCTCGCGCGCCACGTCCTGACAATGAGCGGCGTTCCCGACCCGCAGCCCGCCGAGGAACGGCTGGCGGCCGGGTGGCGGCATCTGGCCGCGTTCTTCCAGGAGGGGCGGACGCATCTGGCCCCCGCCGTCGCCGCGTTCCGTGAGGCCGAGCGACTGCAGCGGGGCGCGGGCGGCGGGGAGCCGCTCGTGAACACGCTCCTTGGCCTCTCCCTTGCGCTTCGCCTGCGGCGGGATGCCGACGACTCGCGGCAGGCCGTGGTGCTCGCCCAGGAGCTCGTGAACATTGTCCGCCGGCACCGAGGCGCGGAGGACACGCTGCCCTACCGCCACGGGCTGGAGGGGGCGTACCGGGATCTCGCCGACGTGGAGCGTGGGGAGGAGGCCGTCGGGGCGGCAGAGGGCGGTATCGAGGCCTGCGAGCGCACGCTCACGCTCGCGCGGCGGTTGCGGGCAACCGGCGCCGCGCCGCCCGCGCAGGCGACGAAGGCGGCGCTGCTCGTGCGCTTGCATGAGCTCCGCCCCGAGGACGAGCGCCGCCGCCGCGACGCGCTGCGCCTCTTTGCGACGGCGCTCGACGCGTGGCCGGACCGGGACATCCAAGGCCGCGCGGTGGCCGCGTGCGACTTCGCGGAGGCGCTCGCGGCAGGCCGGGACGCGAAGCGGGCCGTGCGGATTGCCCGCGACGCGGCAGAAGCCCTGCGGGACGCCGGCAATCGGTACCTCCAGGCCAGGGCCGCCCGCGCCGAGGCGCACGCGGCGCTGGCCGCCGGGCGATCCGACGCCGTGGACCTGGTGGTCGCCGCGGCGGTATCGTTTCGCGCACTGGACTGCGAGTGGGAAGCCCGGCAGGTCGAGGCGCTGGTGTGAGCGAAGGCTGCGCTGCTTGCCAGTGACGCGTGCGCGCCGGGGACGGTGATCACGCCGTGGTCAATCCCAAGCTGCGAAACCCCCTGACCGATGCGCTGTTTCAAGCCGTGCTGCGCCTGCGCACGGTCGAGGAGTGCTACCGTTTCTTCGAGGACCTCTGCACGGTCGGGGAGCTCAAGGCGCTCGCGCAGCGGTTTGCGGTCGCCCGGATGCTGGACGACGGCCGCACGTACCAGGAGATCGAGGCCCGCACGGGCGCATCGTCGGCGACGATCAGCCGGGTGCGCCGCTTCCTGGCCTACGGGGCGGACGGGTACGCGCTGGTTCTCGGGCGGCTCGCCCGCGGCGTCGATCGGGCGCGCCGGCGGCGCCCGCGCCCGGCACACCGCGATCATGCGTAGCGGCCCTCCGGCGCTCCGGATCGTGGCGCTCGCCGCGGTCGTGATCCTGATCGCGGCCGCGGCCGCGCCGGCGGTGACGTTGGACGATCGCGTCTACGGGGTGGCCCGCCAGCTCCTGTGTCCGGTGTGTCAGGGACAGACGGTCGCGGAGAGCGACTCGACGGTGGCCCGGGAGATGCGGGCCGTCATCCGGCGGAAGCTCGCCGCCGGCGAAACCCCGGACCAGATCCTCCGCTACTTCGTCGGGCAGTTCGGCGAGAGCGTGCTCGCGGAGCCTCCGCGCCGCGGCGTCTCCTGGATCCTCTACGCCGGTCCGTTCGCCGCGCTCGCCTGCGGGCTGGCGCTCGCGGCCTGGCGCATTCGCCGGTGGGCGCGCGGGGCGCGGGCCGCGCCCCCCATGCCGCCGGCCGTCGACCCGGCGGACCTGGATCGCCTGGCCCGCGACCTGGACGCGCTCGAACGCTGACCGCATCCCGCCGGCGGGATGCGGGTCCGGGGCCCGCGGCCGGCGCCTCAACACGAAGCGTGAGGGCAACGGGCAGATCGATCCGTTGACGATGAACCGCGCGCATGCTACGATACGGCGGTGTCTTTCGTGCTGTAGTGCTTTAGCGTGATGAAGCATGCCGCCGACGCCAGACGCGGCGCAGAGGCAGAGGTCCGGTGATGCACGTGGAACGCTGGCAACAGGTGCCGGCAGGCACGCGTGATCTGCTGCCGCACGAGACGGCCCGGGTGCGCGCGGTGATCGACCGCGTCCTCGACCGCATGCGGCGGTGGGGTTACCGCGAGGTGACAACGCCCACGCTCGAGTACCTCGACGTGCTCGTGCGCGGGGAAGGCGCGGCCGCGGGCCGGCGCCTGTTCAAGCTGGTGGACCGGGACGGTGAGCTCCTGGCGCTGCGGCCGGAGATGACGACGCCCGTGGCCCGCCTCGTCGCCACCCGGCTGCGCGGCGCGCCGCTGCCGCTCCGGCTCGCGTACGCGGGTCCGGTGTTTCGATGGCGCGAGGCCGGATCCGGCCGCCTGCGCGAGTTCCCGCAGGCCGGCGGGGAGCTGCTGGGAGCCGGCACGTTGGAAGCGGACGCGGAGATCGTCACGGTCGCCGTGGAGGTGCTACAGGCCACGGGCGTGGGGCAGTTCTCGGTCAGCCTCGGCCACGTTGGGTTCCTGCGCGGCCTCCTCGCCGGGCTCGGGCTTGCCGAGCCGGCACTCGACGAGGTCCGCGCGCTCCTCTACCAAAAGGACTTCGTCGAACTGCGGCGCCTCCTCGAAGTTCACGGCGCGCCGCCGGCCCGTGTTCGGGCCGTGCTCGCGCTGCCGACGCTGCAGGGGTCCGGCGCGATCGACGAGGCCCGCCGGCTCGCGGACACGCCGGAACTGCTGGCGGTCGTCGAGGATCTCGCCGCGCTGGAGCGGATGCTCCGGGCCTACGGCGTGTGGGACGCCGTCACCCTGGACCTCGGCATCATCCGCGATTTCGACTACTACACGGGGATCGTCTTCGAGGGGCATACCACGGCGCTCGGTGTGCCGCTGCTGGGCGGCGGGCGGTACGATCGCCTGCTGGAGCGCTTCGGCGTGCCCCTTCCCGCGACGGGCTTCGCCGTTCGGGTCGAGCGGGTGCTGTCCGCCGACGAGGAGCCGGCCGACGCCTGGGCGCCGGACGCCGTCGTGGCCTTCGAAAACGGCAGCCGGGAGGCGGCGCTGGCCTGCGCGAGAACGCTGCGCGAGCGCGGGCTCGTCGTCGCGGTCGAGGTGCAGGGCCGTCTATGGGAGGAGGTCGCGCGCGACGCGGAAGCGCGCGGCGCCGAGCGCGCGTTCCTGGTGCGCGGCGAGACCGTTCTGGTCCGTGAGCGCGGCGGCCGCCAGCACGTGATGCCGCTCGCAGCGCTGCGGGACGAGGAGACCGGAGGGCGTCTGAGATGAGCTGCGTCACGATCGCCATTCCATCGGGACGGTTGCAGGAGGACGCCGTGCGCACGCTCGAAGCCGCGGGCTACTTAGCCCCCGGGGCGTGGCGCGAGACCCGCCGGTTGATCCTGCCGGGCGCCGACGGTACCGTGCGCTGCCTGATCGCGAAGCCCGCGGACCTCCTGACGTACGTCGAGCACGGGGCGGCGGACCTCGGCATCGCCGGCAAGGACGTGCTTCTCGAGCGGGCCGGCGACGTCTACGAGCTCGTCGACCTCGGCTTCGGAAGGTGCCGGGGGGTGCTCGCGTTCCCCGAGGACTCGGCCCGCGAGTGGGAGCGAAAGCATGCCGTGCGGATTGCCACGAAATACCCGCGGGTGACCGAGCGCTACTTCTGGAGCCGGGGCCGCGCGGTCGACGTCATCACGATGCACGGCACCGTCGAGCTGGCCCCGCAGGTCGGCCTCGCCGACGGCATCATGGACCTCGTGATGACCGGGCGCACGCTCGCGGAAAATCATCTCGTCGAGGTGGCGGAGCTCTTCCAGGCGACGGCCAGGCTGGTGGTCAACCGCGTCAGCCTCCGCAGCCGCGCGGACGCCGTGGCCGCCGCCGTCGACCGGCTGCGCGGCGCGGCGGGGCAGCATGCGCCGGCGCCTCGATGACGCCCGCGACGGCATCGGACGGGGAGGGGCACACGTGGACGTCCTGAGGCTCGGCGACGCACCGCCCGAGCGGTTAGAGCGCATGCTTCGCCGCGCCCGCGCCGAGGCGCTGGCGCCGGAGCGGCTGGCCCACGTCCGTGACATCATCGAGGACGTGCGGCGGCGGGGAGACGCCGCCGTGCTCGACCATACCGAACGCTACGACGGCGTGCGGCTCGCGCCTGAGCGCCTGCGTGTCGATCGCGAGGACACCGTGCGGGCCTACGAGGCGGTCGACGACGGCCTCCGCACCGCCCTGGAGACGAGCATCGCGCGGGTTCGGCGGTACAGCGAGTGGTTGCGGCCGCCCCAGCTCGTCTTGGACGAAGTGGAACCCGGCATCACCGTGGGCGTGAAGTGGACACCGGTCGACAGCGCCGGCGTGTACGTGCCGAGCGGCAAAGGGGCGTTCCCCTCGACGTTCATCACGATGGTGGCGCCCGCGGTCGTGGCCGGCGTCGAGGAGATCGTGGCGGTGACGCCGCCGCGCCGGGATGGCGGCGCGGACCCGGCGCTGCTGGTTGCGGCGGACCTGCTCGGGATCACGCAGGTCTTCCGCGCAAACGGCGTCGCCGGTGTCGCCGCGCTCGCGTTCGGTACCGCGACGTTTCCGCGCGTCGGTCTCCTGGGCGGCCCGGGCAATCCCTACGTGCTCGCGGCGCAGCTGGCCCTCCAAGGCTACGGCGTCCGGTTGCTCGCCGCGCTCGGTCCGACAGAATCCATGATCCTCGCCGATGGCACCGCCGATCCGCACCGCCTTGCCCTCGATCTATTAAATGAAGCCGAGCACGGCGCCGACTCCGCGGCGATTCTCGTGACCGACTCCGCGGCGCTGGTGGACGAGGTGCAGGACGTCCTGCCGCGCTACCTCACCCAGTTGCCGGAGGGGCGCCGCGAGTTCGCGACCGCGGCGCTCCAGGACTGCGGAGGCGCCGTCCTGGCCCGCACCTTCGACGAGGCGGTCGACTTCGTCAACGCCTACGCGCCGGAGCATCTGCAGATCGCGACGCGGGATCCCGCCGCGACGCTCGCCCGGATCAGGCACGCGGCCGAGGTGCTCCTCGGTCAGGACACGCCGTTTTCCGCGGGAAACTACGCGATCGGCGTGCCCGCCGCGTTGCCGACGGGCGGGTCGGCGCGGGTCGGATCCGGCGTGACCGTTTTGAGCTACCTCAAGACCACCTCCGTCGCGCGTCTGGACCCGCGCGGGCTCGCCGCCGTGCGGCCGGTCGTGGAGCGTCTTGGCCGCTACGAGAACTTTCCGGCCCATGTCCTGGCCGTGACGGCGCGCGGCGGGCCGGCATGATTCGGCGTGGACACGCGGCCCGCGCCACCGCGGAGACGCGCGTGGAGGCGGCGTGGACGATCGATGGCATGGGCCGGTGCGAGGTGTCGACCGGCATCCCGTTCCTGGACCACATGCTGGCGCAGGTCGCGCGGCACGGGCGGTTCGACCTCACGGTGGCCGCCGCCGGAGACCTCGCCGTCGACGCGCACCACACCGTGGAGGACGCCGGCACCGCGCTGGGACGCGCGCTGCGCGATGCGCTCGGCGCGGGTGCCGGCATCCGGCGCTACGGGTCGGCGTACGCGCCGCTGGACGAGGCGCTGGTGCTGGCGGTCGTGGATGTGAGTGGGCGGCCGTTCTTGCACTACGGCGTTTCCGTGACGCGCCAGCGCCTCGGCGCCTACGACACCGATCTGACGGAGGAGTTTTTCCGCGCGTTCGCCATGAACGCCGGGATCACCGTGCACCTCATGCTCGTGCACGGCCGCAACGCACACCATATCGTGGAGGCCGCGTTCAAGGCCCTGGCCTTGGCGCTGGACCGCGCCACGGAGCGGGACCCGCGCGTGGAGGACGTCCCGTCGACCAAGGGGACGCTGTCGTGATCGCCATCGTGGATTACGGCGCCGGCAATCTCCACAGCATCCATCAGGCGCTTGCGCGTCTGGAGCTGGATGTCGGGATCGTCGAGGCGCCGGACGCGTTGCGCGACGCCGCGGCGCTCGTCGTCCCGGGGGACGGCGCGTTTGGGCCCGCAGTCGCGCGGCTGCGGGCGCTCGGCTGGGACGACCGCATCCGGCAACACGTGGGCGCGGGGCGGCCCTTCCTCGGCATCTGCCTCGGCATGCAGCTGCTCTCCGACGAGAGCGAGGAGGACGGGCGGCACGCCGGCCTCGGTATCGTGCCCGGTCGCGTGAGGCGGCTGCCGGACACGGTCAAGGTGCCGCACATCGGGTGGAACCGGCTGCGCGTGGTCCGGCCGTCCCCCCTCCTCGACGGCATCGCCACGGGGGCGTACGTGTACTTCGTCCACTCCTACCACGCCGTGCCGGCCGATCCGGCCGTGGTCGCGGCGACGGCGTCCTACGGGGTCGAGGTCGCCGCGGTGGTGGGCCGCGGCAATCTTTGGGCGACCCAGTTTCATCCCGAGAAGTCGGGCGCGGTGGGGATCCGCATGCTGCAGAACATCGCGAGGTGGATCGTCGGTGCTGGTGCTGCCGTCCGTTGACATCCGGCAGGGGCGGTGCGTGCGTTTGATTCAGGGCGCGCGGGACCGCGAGCTGGTCTACGGTGACGATCCGATCGCGGCCGCGCAGCGGTGGGAGGCCGAGGGTGCGCCGTGGTTGCACGTCGTCGATCTCGACGGCGCGTTCCAGGGGCGCCCCGTGAACGAGGACACGATCGCGGGTTTGGTGCGCGCGGTGCGCCTGCCGGTCCAGGTCGGCGGCGGCATCCGCGACGCGGCGGCGGTCGCGCGGTACCTCGTCGGAGGCGCGGCGCGGGTCGTCCTCGGGACCGCGGCCGCGACGTCGCCGGATTTCCTCCGAGATGTCTGCGCGCAGTTTGGCGATCGCGTGGCGGTCGGCATCGACGCGCGCGGAGGGTCGGTGGTGACCGACGGGTGGGTCACGGCGACCGGTGAACGGGCCGTCGACGCCGCCGTGCGGGTCATCGAGGCGGGCGCGCGGCGTCTCATTTTCACGGATACCAGCCGTGACGGGATGCTCGGCGGGCCAAACTTGCGCGAGCTCGAAGCGCTGCTCGAGGTCGCCGCCGCGCCGGTGATCGCGTCGGGCGGGGTCGCCTCGGCCGCCGATGTCCGCGGCCTCAGGGCCCTCGAGGCGCGGGGGTTGGAGGGCGTGATCGTGGGCCGCGCATTGTACGAGGGGCGTGTGCGCCTCCAGGACCTGCTCGCCGCGGCGGCGTAGCGTGCTCATCCGGCGTGTCATCCCGTGTCTCGACGTGCGCGCGGGCCGCGTCGTCAAGGGGACGAGCTTTGTCGATCTGCGCGACGCCGGCGATCCGGTCGAGCTCGCGGCGCTGTACGATCGCGAGGGCGCCGACGAGGTGGTGTTTTTGGACATCACCGCGAGCCACGAAGGGCGGGGCATCATGGAGGACGTCGTACGCAAGACCGCCGAGGTGCTCACGATCCCGTTCATGGTGGGCGGCGGGCTGCGTAGCGCCGAGGACATGCGGCGGATGCTCCGTGCCGGCGCCGACAAAGTGGCGATCAACACGGCGGCCGTGCGGCGGCCGGAGCTCATCCGCGAAGCGGCACGCCTGTTCGGCAGCCAGTGTGTGGCCGTGGCCGTGGATGCGCGCCGCGCCGGCCACGGGCGATGGGAAGTCTACGTTCACGGGGGGCGCACGCCCACGGGCATGGACGCGGTGGCGTGGAGCGCCGAGGCCGCCGCGCTCGGTGCCGGCGAGCTCTTGCTGACCAGCATGGACGAGGACGGGCGCGAAGACGGCTACGACCTGCCGCTGCTTCGCGCCGTGACCGGTGCGGTGCGGATCCCCGTGATCGCGTCGGGCGGCGCGGGGGCCCCGGAACACCTCTGGGCCGCCATCGTCGAAGCGGACGCAGACGCGGTGCTGGCCGCCTCGATTTTCCACTATCGTAAGTACAGCATCGCCGCGGTCAAGGAGTTCTTGGCGGCGCGCGGCGTGGCCGTGCGCCCGGTGGAGGATGCGCATGCTACAAGCCGATGAGGTCGTCTTCGACGCGGCGGGACTCGTGACCGTCGTGGCCCAGGACGCTTCGACCGGCGCCGTGCTGATGGTGGCGTACATGAACCGGGAGGCGCTGCAACGGACGCTCGCCACAGGGGAGGCCTGGTATTGGAGCCGGTCGCGGCGGCGGCTGTGGCGCAAGGGCGAGGCGTCCGGGCACACGCAGCATGTTCGCGCCGTGCGGCTCGACTGCGACGGCGATGCCGTTGTGCTGACCGTGGACCAAACCGGCCCCGCATGCCACACCGGCCACGCCACGTGCTTTTATAGAAGCGTGACGCTGGACGGCGCTCGGATTCGCGCAGAGGCTCAACCGGCCGGCCCTGTGGCATCGCCGGGCGCGGCCGCCCGGACCGCGCGCGGGGCGGCCTCCGCGGTGCTGGACGAGCTCATCAGCGTGCTCGAGGAACGCGTCCGCGCGCCCCGGGCCGGCTCGTACACATCGGCGTTGTTGACCGAAGGGCTCGCCCGGCTCAACGAGAAGGTGATGGAGGAGGCAGCCGAGGTCATCCGCGCAGCGAGGAAGGAGACGCCCGCGAGGCTCGTCGAGGAAGCCGCGGATCTGTGGTATCACACGCTGGTCCTGCTCGTGCACCAGGGCGTGGATCCGGCGCGCGTGTTCGACGAGTTGGCCAAACGCCGAGGCTAGCGGCCGCCGCGTGCACCGGCGCGGCGCGTGGCGCGGCCGCCGCCGCGCCGGGGTAGCACGATGCGGTACGCCATCTTCTCCGATGTGCACGCGAATCTCGAGGCGCTCGAGCGGGTGCTCGCGCACGCCGCTCGGGCCCAGCCGGACGTGTACGTGTGTCTCGGCGACGTGGTGGGGTACGGTCCCGACCCAAACGAGTGCGTCGCGCGCGTGCGCGATCTCGGCGCCGCGACCGTCGCCGGCAATCACGACCAGGCGGCTGTCGGCGCGGTGGATCTCGAGCGGTTCAGCGCCCTGGCGCGGGCCGCGATCGAATGGACGCAGGGCGCGCTGGACCCCGCGGCGCGCGCATGGCTCGCGGCCCTCCCGCTTCGCCGCGACATCGGCGGCTGTCTCGCCGTCCACGGGAGCCCGCGGGATCCCGTGGAGGAGTATATCCTCGATCTCCCGGGCGCGCTGGCAAACTTCTCCGCGGACCCGTTCGCGCGCTGCTTCGTCGGCCACACGCACGTGCCCGGCGCGTTCGCCTTGGAGCCCGACGGGCGGCTCGGCGCAACCGAGCTGGCTCCCGGCTCGGCGGTCCGACTGCGGCCGGAGGTCCGCTATCTCATCAACGTTGGAAGCGTCGGCCAGCCGCGTGACGGCGATCCCCGCGCCTCATTCCTCGTCTACGATGCCGACGCCGCGACGGTGACGTTGCGTCGGGTGCCGTACGCGATTGAGAAGACACAGGCCAAGATCACCGCGCTGGATCTGCCGCCGTTACTTGCCGAGCGTCTCGCGTTCGGACGGTAGGCCGATCGGCGCCGGTCTTGCACGATTGCGGCTTAGCCGCCTGCGGCGTCGCACCCGCGCAGCCCCGTGCCATAGGGATTCCGCGCGCGGATCCATAAATGAACGGTATGCGCCGGATGCCTCACGCGGACCTCGCCGCGTCGCGGTGAACCCGCGCGCAACGAATGGAGGTGGACGCTGCCGTGGCAACGACAGACGTACCGAAGAGCGCCGGGCGCCGGCCGATCACGATCGAGGACCTCCTGGCGTTGCCGGTGCTCGGGGATCCGCAATACTCGCCCGACGGTTCGCTGATCGGCTATACGGTGACTCTTGCCGACCGCGGCGCGAACGCCTATCAGACCCACATCTGGCTCGTTCCATCCCGCGGCGGCACGCCGCGCCAGTTGACGACGGCCCGGGCGCGGGATACCGCGCCCCGCTGGTCGCCCGACGGGTCGCGGCTGGCGTTCGTCTCCGACCGCGGCGGTGACAAGCAGATCTGGATCATCGCGGTGGGCGGCGGCGAGGCGCGGCCGATCACATCCGGCAAGATGTCGCCCTCCGACATTGCCTGGGCGCCGGATGGGCGCTCCATCGCGTTCGTCGGCAAGCCCCCGGCCCCGACGGAGGCGCGCGAGGACAGCGACGTGCGCGTCATCTCGCGGTTGCGCTACAAGCAGGACGGTGAGGGCTTTTGGGACGGCCGGTGGAAGCAGATCTTCGTCGTGCCGGCCGCGGGAGGCGAACCCCGGCAGCTCACGCAGGAGGCGTGCGATCACCTCGCGCCGGCATGGTCGCCGGACGGCGCGTTCCTCGCGTACACGGCCAACCCCGACCCGGGGGCCGATCTCACGACCGTGACCGACCTGTGGGTCATCCCGGCGGCGGGACCCGCGGGCGAGCCGCGGCGGCTCACCCGCGGCATCGGCCCGGCCCAGGCGCCCGCGTGGTCGCCCGACGGCGCGCACATCGCCTACGTCGGCCACGACAACGAGTGTTGGGGCGCCACCAATTGGCGGGTCTGGGTCGTGGCGCTCGCGGGCGGCGAGCCCGTGTGCCTGACCGCCGCGTTCGACCACAGCGTGGGGCACCATGTGGTGACCGATCTGCGCGCGCATCCGTCATCTGGCGGCCTCTCCTGGTCCGGCGACGGCCGCCGGCTCTTCTTCATGTTTGCCGACGGCGGGAGCACGCAGATCGGGTCCGTGCCCGCCACCGGGGGCACGGTGCGCGTGGAAACTCGGGGCCATCACGAGTTGATCGGATGCTCCCTCGACCGGGAGCGCCGCCGGATCGCGTGTATCGAGGGCGATCCGCTGAACCCCGGAGAGGTCGCGGTCGCGGAATTGGGAGACGAGCCGGCGTCGATGCGCCGGTTGACCGATCACGCCGGCCCCGTGCTCCGCGGGCTCGAGCTCGCGGCACCGGAACGGTTCGAGTTTGCCAGCGTCGACGGGTGGAGGTTCGAGGGCTGGGTGATGCGCCCCGCCGGCGCTCAGCGCGCGCCCGCGATCCTCGAGATCCACGGGGGGCCCCATGCCGCCTACGGCTACGCCTTTTTCCACGAGTTCCAGCTCCTGGTGGCGTCCGGATACGGGGTCGTCTATCTCAATCCGCGCGGTAGCCAGGGCTACGGCCAGACGTTCACCGCGGGGACGCGGCACGACTGGGGCGGCAAGGATTACGAAGACTTGATGCGCGGCCTCGACCACGCGCTGGCCGAGCATGCGTGGATCGACGCCGAGCGGCTCGGCGTGGCCGGCGGTAGCTACGGCGGCTTCATGACCAACTGGGTCATCGGGCACACCCAGCGGTTCCGCGCGGCGGTGACCATGCGC
>JAJPIA010000069.1 GCA_021324975.1 Bacillota bacterium | reverse complement strand
GGGACCAAGCACGGCCCGGTGTTTCTGGGGCGGGACCTCGTGGAGAGCCGCAACTACTCCGACGAGATCGCCTACGAGATCGACAAGGAAGTGCGGCGCATCATCGACGAGTGCTACAGCCGGGCGCGGCAGGTCCTGACGGAGCACAGGGAGTTCTTGGAGCGTGTCGCCAAGGCGCTGCTGGAGCGGGAGTCGCTCGACAGCGACGATCTCGCCCTCCTTCTCGCCGGCTGGAACCAGGTGGGGCGAGCCGCCGTCGCGGTCGCGTGAGCTCCCAGACAGCTGTCCGGGTCGCAGGCGCTAATAGTAGGAGGCGGCGCGTGCCATACCAGTGCCTCCGACATCGCCTCCAGAACTCACCCCCATCCATAGCACGTATTTAACCATGTGTGTCCTTGCGGTCGCGCAAGGAGCATCAAGCGCGGGCACGGACCGCTATGACAGCCTGTGAACAGTGGGGGGTGTCGACACATGCTCGTGCCGCCGCCACAGTCCCACCAGGCTTGCGATCGCGCACGCTGGGCCGTCATTGTTAAGGACTGCCCGCTCTTCATCGGCCTGAATGCCAGCATACACGGGATACTGCTGCATTCGGCCCGGCATCGGGTCGCAGCGCCGGGCGAGTTCTTCTTCCTCGAAGGGGATCCGCCAACGACAGTGTATGTTTTGGTCGACGGGCGCGTGCGGCTGGTGCGCGTAGGCCCTCGGGGGCGTGCGCTCATCGTGGGGTTTGTCGAGGCAGGAGAACCCTTTGGTTATGTGGCCGCGTGGGCAGGCACCGTGCACCGTGTCGGCGCGCAGGCGGCCGAGGTGAGCCAGGCGCTTGTGTGGAGCGTCGAAACAATGACGCAGCTGACGCTTCGGTACCCTGAGATCGCGCGCGCCGGCCTACGTGTCCTGGCGGCGCGCGTTGAGAGCGGGTGGGATCGGCTCTACGACTTGCACACGAGACGGACCGAATGCCGCGTCGCTCGAGCGCTGCTACAATTCAGCCCCGGCGCGAACCCAGCGGCCGGCCCCGAGACGCCGCTCGACGTGCATCTTCGGGAACAAGATTTGGCTGAACTCGTTGGTGTGACGACATTCACTGTCAGTCGTATCCTGTCCGCGTGGAGACGTGATGGTGTGGCCGACGTCAGGCGCGCGCACATCGTCGTCCCAGCCCCGCGCCGGCTTCGGGAGATTGCCATGGTGCCCGATCGCGCTAACGACTAAGGGTTAAGGGTGTAACCGACGCGACCTCGACGCGCCAGGACGTCCCTCGCCGAAATTCTTCCAGGATCACCCGGGGTGTTTGCGGCCGTCAGAACGTGCTTGGTGTGGCGCTCCCGTCGAACACGTGCACGCCACGCTGTGCCGCGGTGCGCAGATTGCTATTTCATGCTTGCGCGCGCGCAACGACGCCTTCCAGACCGAGGTGATAACCTACGTCTGGATTCGCCGTTGCGTTCGCTAGGTTGAGGAAGCGGGAGCGTGATGCCGCCAGACTGTTTCCGCACCCGTGTTCTGGTTTGTCGATTGATCATTATCATGCGTTCATTAGCGGGGGGCGTACGCTCTGGTCGGCGCGATTGGTCCGGTTGGGTGCCCTTTCTCTGAAACGCGGGGCGTACGGCGAGTCTAGGAGGGGGGCGGAAAGTGACTCGTCTCATCGATAGACCCATGGGCATGCGGTTGGCGTTGTTCGCCGGCGCAGCGACAGCCGTGCTTGGTATCGTGGGACTTGCCGGGATCGTCTCGAAATCCCTGATGGAGATCGCTGCCATCACGGGAGGGCTCGCCCTGCTCGGCTACGGTGGCGAAATGGCCGGCCGCGTGGCCGCGCTGGCAGGCCGTCTCTCCGAGGAGGAGGCGAAGCGTCTCAGCGAGGCCGGGATTGAGAATGGTGGGTACTCGGCAGTTCAGTCTGCAGGCGCCGCTGGAGTGATCTTGGGAATCCTGGCGCTTCTGGGAGTGGCCTCAGATTCTCTTCCATCGATTACAGCCATTGTCTTGGGAGGCGCACTGGTGTACTCCGTAGGGTCGACCAACCGGCTGCTCGCGTTGGCTATCGAAGAGGTGGGCCTCAGCCCCATGGCTCGCATGGTCGCGCGCGAGCACGTGACGTCTGCGAGCGGCGGGTACGTGTTAGCAGGCATGGCCAGCGGGACCCTAGGTATTCTCGCCATCGTGATCACCGGGTCGGCCACTGTGTTGACGCTGGTGGCGTTCTTGGCATTGGGGCTCGCGCTGCTGGGCGGGGCAATGCTGATGTCGGTGAGCTCGTAAGTCCGTAGTCGGGCGGAGTGACACGTCCCGATGTGGCGAACCGGCGGATGAACAGTCAGGATGGTGCTGTCGTCCTCGCGCTCGCGGCCAGCGCAATCGTGGCGGTCGGCGTAGCCATGCTGGTGGCGCGGCAGTCCGCGCAACGGTATGCTCGGATTCGTGTGCTCGAGACCGAAGTGACCACCACGCGACAAGCCCAATGGTGTGAGGGCGGCTACTTCGAGATTCCAGTGCGCGTACCTGGCACCGCGGGCGCGCGGCGGCTGCGCCTCCTCGTCGATCGCGGACCTCAAGGCACGGCCCCGCCGCGATTCGCATGCGCTCCCTATGGACACGTAAGAGTCATGGGGAGCGATCCTGCGGGGTTTCTCTTGTACGTCACCGGTCCCGCATTCATGGGCCACATACCGCACCTTGCATTCGTCTACGTTATGGACGCATCCACCGGGCGACCGGCGCTGCTCCGAGTTCCCCCGGGGATCAAAAGCCCGACACAAGGCGTGGCTTGGACGTTTGTCATGGAGGCCCAGGAGTGGCTACCCGTTATGGAGACGTGAACGGGCACGATACCGAGATGCCACACGGTGATGGCGCGAAGGAGAGGAGGAAGCGATGAAGGTATACCGACAAGGTGATCTCGTGTTTCGCGAAGCGCTACATCTCCCCCTGACGGCCTGCCCACGCGATGACACCGTCCTCGCGTACGGGGAAGCAACTGGCCACAGCCACCGCCTGCTGGGAGAGGGACGGGTGTGGCGGCAGGATACGCGTCTTTATCTGGAGCTGGAGCAGCCTTCTCCGGTGGTCCATGAAGAGCACCGGCCGCTGGTGCTGCCGAAGGGACTGTACGAAGTCATCCGGCAACGCGAGTACGTCTCGCCGGGCGAAGATCGCGAAGTGTTTGATTGAGCAAGGCGAGGCCGTCTTGGCGTCCTCGCGACAGGTACGATATTTGTGGTACATACCACTCCCGACGCGGCTTGCCATTAGGGTGGGGTGAACCGCACGGGTCGCGAGACGACAGCGAGGTTGCGCCGGTCTCGGTTCTGGTGGGCGCTACGTTCCGGCACCGCCGATCGCTGCGCGCAGTCCGTCGCCGGACAGGTTGAAGCCGACGACCGTGACGAGGATGGCCAGCCCGGGAAACGTCGCGATCCAGGACGACATCAGCATGTAGTCCCGCCCATGCCGTCGACAGCCAGCCCAGGCTGGGTGAGGACGCGTACATTCCCCGAGTGGCGGAGCCGCGCGACGTCCTGGGGCGGTACGTCAGCAAGAAGCTGCACCTTTCCCTGCTCGAGGGAGAGCAGACGCACGGACGCCTCCGGCATCTCCTGAAAGATGATCGCTCCCACCTTCGGGGCGCCGCCCCAGTACTTCGGGTTGGCCCGGAGCTCGATGTGTGTTACAGCGGGGTAAACGCTGCGGAAAACTTCGGAGACTCGGGACCCCGGGTCGGGGCGATGGTCCACATTTAACCGTAGATTCGAAAATGGGGTAGATCACGCTCGGGCTACGGGCCTATGCGACGAGCACTTGCGTTACTCGCAACTGAAGTAGCGGGCCCCCGCTACCAGTTCCGGGAGAGAATCCGCTCAGGTACACGCAGCGGGTCCTCTTCGTGTTTCAGCCATCTGCCGCATTGTCCACTTGATTGAGTTGCTTCAGTGTGATAACAATAGAATGTGGCGGACGGCCGAGATCAGAGTCTCGACGTGCTTCTCGACCTCGACGGCCAGGTGCTCGTAGTGGATCCTAAAGGCGGCTATTGGGTCCGCTTCGTCGTCAAGCGAGTGCCTGCGTCGTCGAGGAAGCCGCACGGCATCGATTACTCACTTACGCTGCACGGGCCCAACGGCGAGCGGTTGGTTGGTTTCGACAACGCACATCCGGTTCGCAGGCGACGATGGCGAAGTGGACCGCAGGATCATCAACATCGGTTGCGGACGCTCAGAGCCTACGAGTACCGGGATGCACCTACCTTACTGGCCGATTTCTGGGCTGCGGTGGATGCGATGTTGCGAGAAAGGGGAGTGCTCTCATGACGACGTTGAGAGTCGGCATCGCCAGCTACAAGGAGATGAAGGCTCGCACAATGGCGGTTGCGCGTGGCGAGCGCCGCATCAGACTCAATGAACCGAGAATCTGGTTCACTTCGACAGAGTCCTTCGCCAAAGTCCTGTCGGCCGGAAACCGTGAGTTGCTCCGTGTCATCGCCGAAAAGACGCCTGGCTCGCTTGACGATTTGGCACGTCTTACGGGGAGGGCAAAATCCAATCTGTCGCGCACCCTGAGGACGATGGAAGGCTACGGACTTGTCCGCCTTGAACGTGGCGATCGCGGTCGGATCAAGCCTAAGGTATTGCACGACCGTGTGGAACTGGATCTGCCGCTCGCCCAGCCGCGAAAGGCCGGTTGAAGCGCGACGTCGTCCCGGCCTGCCACGGTCGGCGGCGGTCATCGTATTGTGGGCCTTGGCGGCTGGGGGCGGCGTCGCCTCCAACAGATCCAACAGCCCACAGCTTTTGAACTTGGACCAGCCGGCGGCGCACCGTTCACCGACATCGCGCGCATGTGCGGAGGATCAGGTTATACACACGTGGCCGCTCGGGGGATGGTTTAGAAAGGTAGGCCGAGCGCCTCCGTCAGGAACTTCATAAAAGGCGCCGAGATACGAAGCACGTCGAGAAACGCTGCCATGAAGTCCGAGCCGCACACCTGAGCGTCTGAGAAGCCCGTGCTCACGGCAAAATCCTTGCGCTTGATGTCCTCGATGAACGGGTGGGCGGGATCGTAGCCGCGCGGAGGCCGGTGCGACGACTCGCCGCCCATCCCGCACGCCGACCGGAACTCCCGCCCGGACGTGGCGAGGGCCCACTGCTTGGGATGTGCCGCGATGGCGTCGCGGATGCGGGCCAGCGCGCGAGGCTCGGGGCGCCAGATGCCGCCGCCTACGGCCGAATTGTCCGGCTCGATGCGGAGGTAGAACGCCGGGCTCGCGCCCTCACCGCCGCGGGCGTGCCGGAAGTGAACGCCGACGCCCGCCTTGTAGGGGGTCTTGTCCTTAGAAAACCGGATGTCACGGTAGATGCGCATCATGGAGCCGCCCGTCGGGCTGGCATCGGCGACGAAGTGCGGACTGATCTTTTTCAGCCCCGGGCCGGCCGCGGCGATGAAGCGAAGGACCGGGTCCCGCACGTCGGATACGTAGCGGCCTTTGTTGCGTTGAAACCACGGCCGGTTGTTCTGGCCCTTGAGCTGGCGAAGAAAGTCAAACGTGTATCGCGAGAAGTGCGCGGTCCTCGTTGCCGCCGACATCGTTCCTCCTGCGCCGCGGCGCTTACTTCTCGCCGAACATCGCCGCGAAGGGGCGGGCGTCGAACACCACTTGGATTGACGCGATTCGGTCTTCTTTCACCCGGTACCACTCCGCCACGAACGCCGTTCCCGCCGGCGTGTTTGTCACAAGATCGTAAAGCGCACACACGTCAGGACCGTCCACGAAGACTTTCTTCATCTCGACGCGCTTGACGATCTTGTGAAGTTTGGCCAGCGCTTCGAGGTATGGCTCGGGTGCGCGGAACGTATCGATCGGTCCCTTGAACCAAAAATCGCTGTGCATGCACTTTCTCGCTGACGCGGTATCGCCGCGTCCGATCGCCTGCATGTACTCCTGAACGACGTGCAACGCGTCGGCCATCCCGGCGCCTCCTCATGGTCGTCCAATCTGGGGGCGCCGTCACCGTAGCAAGCCGCCGCGCGACCGGTCCATGACTCGGCGTTCAATTTATTCGACAGTTCGTTCAGCGAATTGACAAGTGCAGCGCGGCGGATGATAACAGCGGTGATGCGACGCTTCGCGGCGGCCATGCAGCCGGATGCCCTCAGCGATCTGTTGCGGGCAGCGCGTTTTCGCAGCATCATTCTGTGCCGGTCCGAGTTGCGGGCGCCGTGGGGGTTCTCCGTGACCGGCCGGGATTTCGCCACCTTCCACATCGTGCTTCGCGGCCGCGGATACCTCGACGTCGACACCGTCCCGGAGCAGAAGCCGCTGCGTGCCGGCGACCTCGTCGTGCTGCCACACGGCAACGCACACGCGGTTCGCGATGCCCCCGGATCGAGGGTGACGCGTCTCGAGGATCTTATCCAGCATGCACCGACGGACGATCGCGGCATCCTGCGCGGAGGGGGGCGCGGACGACCGACCACGCTGGTCTGTGGCGGGTTTCGGTTTGAGGAGCGCGTTGGCAACCCGCTGCTGGCGGCATTGCCTTCGGTGATTCATCTGCGGGGACGGAGCCCGGGCGTGAACACGTGGCTTCGAACGATGTTCGGCTTCTTGACACGCGAGTCGCTCGCTCCCCAGCCGGGCGGCGACAGCGTGATTGCGCGCCTGGCTGATATCCTGTTCATTGAAGCCATCCGAGCCTACTTCGCGTCACCGGAGGCGAAGGAGAACGGCTTCGCGGTGGCACTGAGAGACCCGCGAATCGGCGCGGCGCTGTCCGGCATCCACGGGCGGCCGGAGGCGGATTGGACAATTCAGACGCTCGCCCGGCGTGCCGGAATGTCCCGCACGGCATTCGCGCTTCAGTTCGCGCGACTCGTCGGTGAACCACCCCTACGCTACATCCTGCGGCACCGCATGAACCGAGCCGCGGAGCTGCTGCGTGAGACGACACAGAGTATTGCTGAAGTCGCCGAGCGCGCCGGTTACAATTCCGAATCGAGTTTCAGCCGGGCGTTCCGGCGGGTATTCGGGACGTGGCCCGCCGCATACCGGCGACGCTCGTAGCGCCTGGGGCCGCACTTCGCCATCGTGTAGGGAAGAGGCATCCCAAGTCATTACCCGACGTCCCGGCTATGGTCGGGGGCGTGCGGGCCGTGAGGTTTGAGGAGGCAGAGATGCACATCGTTGCGACACCGAACGCACCGCAGGCGCGGGGTCCGTATGCCCAGGGGATCGTCGCCAACGGATTCCTGTTTGCGGCCGGGCAGGTCGCGCTGCACCCGGCGACCGGAGAGCTCGTCCAGGGCGGAGTTGATGTTCAAGCGCGACGCGTGCTCGACAATCTAAAGGCCGTCCTGGAAGCCGCCGGCACCTCGCTGGAGCATGTCGTGAAGGCGACCGTCTATCTCACCGATATGGGGCAGTTCGAGATCGTGAATCAGATCTGCGCCGAGCACTTTGGGCGGCACACTCCCGCTCGCTCCACTATCGCCGTCAGCGGCTTGCCGCTGACGGCCGCGATAGAAGTCGACGTCGTGGCCCTGCTTGGAAATCAGGCATGAGCATGCGGCCCAAGGACGCTGTGGCGCTTCATCCGGGTGCGGTGGCGCCGGCACCCGGCGACATACCGGTCACCCGCGTGTCTTCGTCCCGGTTGTCCGAACGGGTGCGCGAGGAGAGCCCATTTGGCACCGTGTTCAGCGATCACGTGCTCGTCGCGGACTATCGGGGCGGCCGGTGGGAGACACCGACAATTCTGCCGTACAGTCCGATGCCGCTGCCTCCGGCGCCGAGTGCCTTGCATTACGGACAGACGCTCTTTGAAGGCTTCAAGGCGCATCGGACCGTCGACGGAGGCGTCGCGCTGTTTCGGCCTCGCGACAACTACGCCCGACTCAATCGGTCCGCCGCTCGATTGGCGATCCGAGCCCAAGCAAGCTGGGGGTACATGCTTTGTCGGGAAGTGTACATGCTTTTTCGGATAAACGTCTTGCATTGCTTCAGAATGTATTGTACTTTATTTGCGGCGAGGACGGGAGGAGGGTGAGGTGAGTGAGAAGCACGGTGACGGCGAGAGGCCAAACGGTAATTCCGGCGAGGTTGCGGCGCGCACACCAAATCAAGCCGAACACGAAATTGGAGTGGGTGGACGATGGGCAAAGCATCCGCGTGGTCCCACTTCCCGCCGACCCTATCGCCGCTTCACGCGGAATCGCTAAGGGCCTTCGGGCGGCGCTCCTGAGGGAGCGCCGGCGTGAACGTCTGCGTGGATGATCGCTACGTTCTTGATACATCGGCGATCCTGACCCTTGTCGACGACGAGGAGGGCTCCGATGAGGTAGAGCGCCTATTGCGGGGCTCCCGAACCGGACGCCTACAAGCCTTCGCCTGCTCGATTACGCTGATGGAACTGTTTTACACGGCCCTCCGAGAGAAGGGCGAGGACGAAGCCGTCATGCTGTCGGCCCTTGTAAAGGCCTACCCATTGGAATGGCTGTATCCGGACGAAAAGACGTTGCTGCAGGCCGCACGTCTGAAGGCGACGCATGCGCTGTCTGTTGCGGACGCGCTCATCGCCGCGACCGCGAAATTGCGTGGCGCTGTGCTGGCGCACAAAGATCCCGAATTCGAAGCTTTGCGAAAGGAAGTTGTGCTGTTGAGTCTGCCGTTCAAACGCCGGACCAAGCGCGGGCGCGCGGCCGCCGGTCAATAGGAGTGGCTCCGCGGAGGTCCGCGGCGCTGCACGTCCGAGGTTAGGTCGACGATCGCGTTTCGCCGTCCCGTTGATAGACGGCAAAGATCGGGGTGCGGCTGGAGGCCTTGACCACGTCAGCGCCTACGTCAGGCATGAACTCGATGGGGTTTCTGGGAAAATCAAAAGGTGTAGCCGGGTGAGTGAAGGGTGCCCCACGCATCGTCGGCGTGCGGTGCAGAAAGGACCTGCCATGGCGTTGACCAATCCTACGCTCGAATCGCTGCTGGCCAGGGTTGATAACAAGTTCGCGTTGATCAATGGTGTCGCGAAGAGAGCGCAGCAATTGAAAGAAGGGGCGTTGCCGATGGTCGATATCGCGAGCGGTAACCCTGTGTCCATGGCGCTTGAGGAGATTGCCGCAGGCCGAGTCCGTCTTGAGACCGGGCGCGACTCGCGGTCATGGTCTATTTCCTCTTCCGAAGTTCCGTCCTAGACAGAGATCGCGCTGCGAAAGATTACCCTTGGAGGGCAGGGTTGTCCACCGTGCCACGAGACGGTGTGGCTCGCGTCTGTGCGGCTTGGTCATCAACGGTTCGTCTTTCTCCTTCGCCAACACGCTCACCGGGGACCGGTGCGGGGGCGTACTCGGGCGCCACGTACGTGGCCCAAGTGTGCGAATCGGCGTCGATGGCGTAGAGAGACCAGAGATACGGATCTTGGTCCCCAACATTCGCAGCGGGGAACGGCAACGTGCCGCTCGCAACGAGGACGAACTCGGCTACAGCCAGCGCCGCGAGCGCGGCCATCACGAGGAGGACGGTGGCATGTTGACCGAGAGCGGTCCACATGGCGTGACTCCCCTGTATGCTCTTACCTGGCACCTACCCGTCCGGGGCGGTCCCTAAACACGTGAGACAGGCACGCTGTCTATCCGGGTACGTTCCCGGCCGACGATCTAGGCTGTGCGCGCGACGCCCTCGATTGCCGGTCGGGTCGGTGTGCGGTTGGCCGGCAGTGGGGGAGATGGGTGGGCGTCCCCGGGACGTCGAAAATTTCCCTCGAGGAGATGTCAACCAGCATTGACACTGCCGAGGAGTGTGTGTGCTAGATTACATCTTCTGCGACGGCTAAGCATATACAGTCTTTGCAGATTGGTTTTATGCTGTCGAATGAAGACTAACGACGTGGTAGGGGCCCGTGGTCGCCAAAACCGTTGCGCCGTATCTCTTTCTGGACACGAGCCGCAGCCTGTGTCCCACGTGCCGGCAGGTCGTCGACGCCGAGGTTGTCGCCCGGGACAACCGGGTCATCCTGCGCAAGCGCTGTCCTGAGCACGGGTGGACCGAAGCGTTGCTCTCCTCGGACCTGACGTGGTATCTTCATGCGCAGCAGTACAATCGGCCGGGCCTCATTCCCCCACACCGGGCGATGGCGGTGCAACATGGTTGTCCGCATGACTGCGGCCTCTGCACGGAGCACCAGCAGCACACGTGTCTTGCGATCCTCGAAATCAACTCCGCGTGCAATCTGCGATGCCCCGTCTGCTTCATGAGTGCCGGGGACGTCCCCGCGGTCTCGCTGAGTCTCGCCCAGGTCGAAGGCATGCTCGATCGCCTCATGGAGCAGGAGGGCGTGACCGAGGTTGTGCAGGTAAGCGGCGGGGAACCGACGGTCCACCCCCAGATCCTGGAGATTCTTGAGGCGATCAAGCGCCGAGAGGTCCGCTACGTGATGTTGAACACGAACGGCGTGCGGCTGGCCAGGGACGGGGCATTTGTGCGGCGGCTCGGCGAGCTGGGCGTATACGTGTACCTGCAGTTCGATGGGATGGAGCCGGAGACGCATCTCGCGATCCGCGGCGTTGATCTCCGTTCGGAGAAACAGGCGGCGCTCGATCGGATGGCCGCCCACGGCGTGCAGGTCGTGCTTGCCGCCACCGTGGCCAAAGGCGTCAACGACCATGAAATCGGGGCGATCGTGCGGGCCGGCCTGGCGCACCCGTCGGTCCGCGGGATTGCCTTCCAGCCGATCTTTCTTGAAGGCCGGCATTTTCCGGTGACGCCGCTGGACCGTCTTACCCTTCCGGACGTGCTGCACGCCATCGAGGCACAAACGCAGGGGATGTACACGGTGCGGGACTTTACACCGGTGCCGTGCTGCCATCCAACGTGCATGGCGACCGCCTACGCCTACGTCCTGGACGGGCACGTAACCCCGCTGGCGCGGATCGTCGACGTGGATTCATACATCGACTACTACGCCAATCGCACCTTGCCCGCGATCGATCTCGACGTTCGCCGTGCTCTCGAGGGCCTGCTGTCGGCGAGCAGCGTGGGCGGCTCGACAAAGCAACTGGCGAGCTTCTGTACCACCTGCGGCTTGACGCTGCCGGACGATTTGACCACGCTGCTGGACCGGGTCTTTATGATCAACGTGACCGGGTTTATGGACGCACACACGTTTGAGGTGCGTCGCGTCATGAAGTGCTGCATCCACGAGTTGCTGCCCGACGGGCGGTTGGTGCCGTTCTGCGCCTACAATACGGTGGGCTACCGACAGCAAGTGTTGCACGGTCTCGCGCAGGGGACGGTGCGCGCGGATGGCTGACCTCGCGAGTCGCGGCGCAAACGCGCGCGCGGCGGTCCCCTCGCGGGACGACCCCGCGAACGGCGCCGCCGCGACCGAACAGGTGAAGTCGTGCTGCGCCCGATTCTACGAAGCGCCGTTCCTGCGGGGGCTGTGCGGTGGGGTGCTCCATCCGGGCGGTCTCCGATGCACGGAAGAACTGGGTCACTGGCTCCATCTTGGGCGCAACGAGCGGGTCCTCGATGTGGCCTGCGGGCCCGGACAGCCAGCCGCCCATCTCGCTCGCACGTTTGGCTGCCGTGTCACCGGACTGGACTACAGCGTTAAGACCGCCCGGGAGGCTCGTCTCATGACCCGGGGAGCGATTTCGGTCGTTGCCGGTGATGCGGAGTTTCTCCCCGTCCGCGATGCGCAGTTCGATGCGATAGTGGTCGAGTGCTCGCTGAGCCTCATGCCTCGCAAAAGCGCCGCGGCCGCGTCCATTCACCGCGCGCTCAGGCGGGGCGGCCGGCTCGGCGTGGCCGACGTGGCGCTGGAACAGCCCCTTCCCCAGGAGATTCAGGGTCTGGGCGCCTGGGTCGCGTGCCTTGCCGGCGCCGAACCGGTCGACGAGTATCGGCGTCTTCTCATCGATGCGGGGTTTGCCGACGTGGCGATCAAGGATGCAACGTGGGCGTTGACGGACGCAGTGCGGCGAGCGGTCCGGCTCCTGCCGCTCGCCGCCCTTGCCCGGACCGTGGGAGTGTTGACCGGCCTCCCGTTTGAGCCCGCGGAGCTTCGTGGCTGGCTCGAGGAGGCCCGCCGCTGGATCGCCGACGGCCGGGCGCGATACGTCTTCGTGTCCGGGCTTCGTATCTGATTCGCGAATCCGCGTCCTCGTCCCATGGCCCTTGCCGATATGCTCGTGGTTTCGCGCAATGCCGCACTCGACGGCCTCCTCGGTATTGATTCCCGCGCGGTACTGAACACCGCGGGCGGCACGCCCCGGGTTGAGAACGCTTCCACCGTCGCGGCGTCCCTTAAGCGAGCCGTTTGTAACCTCGTCGGGGTCGGGGTGGACTCCCAGGGCACCCGCGTACGTTATGCCAGCCTAATGAGCCTGCCGGAGTATGAACGGTATCGGACGATTCACAGCGCGTCCCTGCGGGTGCTGGATTTCACGACGCTGCCCTCGCGTGAGGCACGACTCGCATTTTGGATTAACCTGTACAACGCGCTCGTTATTGATGCCGTAATCTCGTTTGGCGTCAGGGGCAGCGTGACCGAGGGCCGGGCAGGGCGCCTCGCGTTCTTCCGCCGAGCCGCGTACCTCGTGGGCGGCTGTCGGTTTTGTTGCGACGATATCGAGCACGGCATCTTGCGGGGCAATCGGGGACATCCGTACCTTCCGGGCCCGCAGTTCGCACCCCGAGATCCGCGCAGCGCGCTGGTCGTTCATCCGCCCGACGTACGCGTGCACTTCGCGCTCAATTGCGGGACGCGCTCGTGCCCGCCAGTCGGCGTCTATCGTGACGACCAGATCGATGATCAACTCGATCTCGCGGCGCGGAGTTTCATCGCGAGCGACGCGTCGGTAGATTACCGCCGAAACGCCCTCGCGGTTTCGCAGATCTTTCGGTGGTTCGCGGGCGACTTTGGCGGAACCGCCGGTGTGCGGAGCTTCCTCCTTCGATACCTCCCGGACGACGAGCGCCGAAAATGGCTTGGCAGGCGCGGCGCGCATGCGCGCCTGGTCTATCGGCCATACGACTGGGGACTGAACGCCGCATAGAACGTCACTGAGACTCACGGCAAGGTAAGCGTCGCAGAGTAACCGCTCGTGGGTGTCTGCATCCTACACGCTGCTCTCGCGTAACGAATTCATGAAAGGGCATCAAATCTGGAATGTTTGTTACGCTGCGCGGGTTAGCATGGGGTGCAAGTCGAGAGCGGAGAGAAAGCGCGCGCTGCTCTTCAGCACTGAGGAAGGAGGGACCCCGAATGCGACACCTTCTCGCAGTCGCGTTGCTGGGAACGATGCTCGCCGGCGCGTCCGCGGCGTTCGCGGACGACAATACATCGCGTTCCACAGTACAGCCGGTCGTGTTGTCACAGACCACGCACGAGGACGCGCAGATGTCAGGCGAACAACAGCTGCCGTATCCCCCGTCGACGAGCGGCGGTCATTAGCGGCCACTCGCGACCCTCGGAGACGCCGGTCGTCCGAGCCCCGGGACTCGGACGACCGGCCCGCGGCCCGCCGGTGGGACCGCCCGGGAGGCGGGCTTGTCTTGTTCGGCGACTTCGTTGCGAAGGATCTCCTTGATCTGCTCGGTGTCGATGCGCGATACGTCGTACGTCACCCGCACCCGCTTGGCAGGGATGTCCACCGCCACGGCTTGAACGCCCGGGGCGGACACGAGCGCGTTCTTGATCGTTCCCTCACAGTGCTCACAGGAAATATCCGAAACGGTCATCATCGTCGTTGCCATTGCAGCACAACCTCCTTTACCCGCAATCGTCCCCTCGATCTCAGGGCCGGCCCGCCGCGAACGCCATTGCGGCGTTGCCCACTCCGAGCGCCACGAGGGCAATGAACAGAAGATAGGCGTAGTCGACCTCGATGGTCCTACGACGAATTGGCCGCAAATCTCTGCGGTCGAATTTCGGAAACTCGCAGGACGTCGATCACGCTCGTCAGCGCACAGGCTAATCCACTCACGAACTGGGCGCGAGCATCCAGGGGCTCCTCCGCGTTCACGCACTTTCCCGGAGTGAGCGCCTCGTGTCACACAGTTCGCCGATGTGAGGCGCCCAGCGGTCCCACGCGATTCGCACCGCGTGAGCCCCCAACCCCGACGGCACCTCGGAGTTGGGCGAGCGGCCCCAGTCTCTGGGAATCCGCCATGCTCCGCGCCCCAGCCGGGGCCATCTTGACCTTCCCATCACTGGAAGGTGTAGATGTTTAAGTAGGCACGGGAGGCACAGGAGGAGATTATGCTGATCGGTGAGTTGGCCAGAAGAACGGGGGTCAACCCCAAGACGATCCGATACTACGAAGAGGCCGGAGTCTTGCCGCCCGCGGCCCGCTCGCCGTCGCGATACCGGCAATACGGCGACGCGGACGTGGAGCGGCTTGAGTTCATCCGCAATGCCCGGGCGTTGGGGGTCACACTGGACGAGATCAAGGAAGTCCTCGCGTTTCGCGACCGCGGCGTGGCCCCGTGCCCGTATGTCTTGAGGCTCCTGGACGCGAAGGTGAAAGAGATGCAGGGGCGTATCCGCGGATTGAGGATGCTGGCGGAGGATCTGAGGCGCCTTCAGCGCGCGGCGGTCAAGATCCCCACCAAGGAGCTGGCCGCGCGGGCCCGCTTTTGCCACATCCTGGAAAACAAACAACTCCTCAAGACGGCCGGCGCAGAGCGTCATTGAGTGGCGGCGTCATACGGCTCCAGGCCGGTCCCGTTCACGCGTTCCCTCTTCCCTGATGCTGCGGCTAACCGGCCACAATCGCGCTTGACTTTCCAGCCGCTGGAGGGTGTACGTTCGCGATGAAGCCGCGAGCCGGCATCGACCCGTGGCGGAAACTCAGCGTGGAGGAGAGGCAATGGCGGAAGCGGTGAGGTACACGGTGACAGGAGAACTGAAAATCCACTGCGCGGGGTGTGAGGAGCGCATCACGAACGCCCTGCGGCGTCTCCCCGGGATTCAAGACGTGCAGGCCAGCCACGAGACCCAGCGCGTGGCGGTGACCTTCGATCCGGTCCGTGTGAGCGCGGACAAGGTCAAGGCCAAGCTCCAGCAGCTCGGCTACCAGGTGTAACTGGACGGCCGAACGAGCATTGGAGGGTATGTCATGAGTATTTACACGCCGGACCGCCGGAAGGACCTCGCGGCCCGGACGAACACGCCTGACGCGTTCGCGCGCGGGGACGGCGTCCAGAAGCTGCAGCTCAAGATCGGCGGGATGTCCTGCTCCTTCTGCGTCGCCAGCATCGAGAAGGCGATGGGCCGGATGGACGGGGTGCGCAAGGTGAGCGTCAACCTGGCGCACGAGGAGGCCCTGATCGAGTACGAGCCGGCCAAGGTCGCGGCGGAGCAGCTCAAGGAGATCCTGCTGGAGCTCGGCTATACCGTCCGCGACGCCAAGAAAGTTCGTACGTTCGAAGAGGACGAGGCCGAGCTCCGGGGCCAGCGGAACAACCTGTTTACCGCGGTCGCCTTCACGGTTGTGGCGTTCGGGGCGATGCTCCTCATGTGGCTGGGCGTGCTTCGCATGCCCGGAGCCTGGCCCGTGCTGTCCTGGCTCATGCCCTCGCTCGCGCTGCTGACGGTCTTCGGCCCCGGCTGGCACATCCTCACGATGGCGTGGGCCAGCCTGCGCCGCGGCATCCTCAACCAGCACGTCCTGTTGGAGTTCGGGGCGTTTGCGGGGCTCGCCGGCGGCGTCGTGGGCTATTTCGACCGGACGTTTCCGATGCCCGATTTCTTCGGGGTCGCGGTGTTCATCACGACCTACCACCTGCTGTCGGGGTACGTATCGCTGCTGGTCCGGACACGAGCCTCCCAGGCGGTCCGGAAGCTCCTGGCCCTGGTGCCCTCGACTGCCCGCGTCGTGCGCGACGGACGCGAAGAGGAGGTCCCGATTGAACAGGTCGCGGTCGGGGACCTCGTCCGGGTTCGGCCCGGCGAGTCAATCCCGGTGGACGGCGAGGTCGTTAAAGGCGCTTCTGGCGTGAATCAGAGCCTCGTGACCGGCGAGTCGCTCCCCGTGGAGAAGGAGCCCGGGAATGCCGTCATCGGCGGCTCGGTCAACCAGACTGGCACGCTGCTTGTGCGCGTCACCAGGATCGGCGAAGAGAGCTTCCTCCAGCAGGTCGCCCGGCAGGTGGAAGAAGCGCGGGCGCTCAAGCCGGGCATCATGGTGTTGGTCGACCGGGTGCTGGCGGTATACGTACCGGCCGTGCTCGGATTCGCCGGCCTCGCCGTCTTGATCTGGACGCTGGGAGCGTGGATTGCGGCCGGCACTCCCGATTGGACGCGCGCCGTCTTTGCCGCCCTGGCCGTCCTCGTCATGGGCTATCCGTGCGCCTTGGGCATGGCGATGCCGCTGGCCCTGATCCGGGGCGGCGGCATGGCGGCCGAGCGGGGCATCTTGATGCGGTCCGCGGAGGCGTTCCAGGTGCTCAAGGACGTCGGGAAGGTCGTGCTCGATAAGACGGGGACGATCACGCGCGGCGAGCCGGCCGTCACCGACGTGCTCGCACTTGCGGGCTCTACGAGGGATGAGGTCCTCCGCCTGGCGGCGGCGGCGGAGAGCGCATCCGAGCACCCGCTTGCGCGCGCCGTCGTGGACTTTGCGCAGGCGCAGCACGTTCTACTGCCGTCTGCCGGAGACTTCCAGGCCGTGCCCGGCAAGGGAGTCACCGCCTCGGTCGAGGGGCGCCGGGTCACGGTCGGGAGTCCCCGATTCGTGGAGGCGGAGGGGGTGGATCTCGGACCGGCCCGCGAGCCTGTGACGGCGTTGCAGGAGGCCGGCAATACGGTGGTGGTGGCGGTTCTGGATGGAACGCCCGCGGGCGTCATCGCGATCGCCGACCAGATCAAGCCGGATGCGCGCGAGGCGGTCGAGCGGATCCGCGCGGCCGGGCTGGAACCGGTGATGCTCACGGGCGACAACGAGCGCACCGCCCGGGCGGTGGCGCGGCAGGTGGGGATCACAGAGTACCGGGCGGAGGTGCTCCCCCAGGACAAGGCCGGCGTGGTGCGGGACCTGCAGCGGCAGGGCTACCGGGTTGCGATGGTCGGCGACGGAATCAACGACGCACCCGCGCTCATGCAGGCCGACGTGGGGATCGCGATCGGCGCAGGCACGGACATCGCGATCGAGTCGGCGGACGTGGTACTGATCGGCGAGCGGCTGGGCGGGGTCGCGGACGCCTACTATATAGGAAAGGCCTCGTACCGGAAGACCGTCCAAAATCTCACCCTGGCGCTGGCCTTCAATGGGATCGGCGTGCCGCTGGCCACAACCAGCCTCCTGCCGCCCGTGTGGGCGATGGCCGCGATGCTGCTGAGCGTCAGCACGGTGCTCACGAACTCGTTCGCCGGGCGGCTGCTGCCCGGGATGCGCGGCCGCATGCCGGCCGGCGACCGAGCGCGCCGGCCCGCGCAGATGACCCTCACGATTCCGAACATGCACTGCGACCACTGCCTGGAGTCCATCAAGGACGCCAGCTGCAGGCTCCCGGGCGTGGAGGACGTCGCGGGCGATCCTGCCCGGCAGACCGTCACCGTGAACTATCGGGAGGGGATCGCCGATCCGGACGGGATCCGGACCGCGATCATCGAGCGGGGTTTTCGGGTGGTTGACACCATCCCGGTGTCGACCCCGACGCGATAGCGCGAGCGCGAGATCGGCGGCGGTCCGGTTTGCGAGGAGGAACGGAGCATGTTTAAGCACCCGTTGACGTGGGACGCGCTCAGAGAGCGGGGCCTGTGTCCCACCTGACCCTCGAGCCTGCTGCTCGGGCTCAGCGCTGCTCGTCTACAACACGGGGTACGTCCTCTGGAATTTGCCGAGCTGGGCCCGGGCCGGGGTCGGATCGGGACGCAGCGGCCACACGGCTGCGTAGGGCCTTGACTTTCCGGTCGGCGGAAGGTGTAGCGTGGCAGTTGGCCGGAGCGGGGGCGTCCGCACATGATGGTTCGACGTTAGGAGGGATGCCCAATGGTCGCCAGTGATCAGCTGAAGCGTGGTGCGTGGTCGATCGTGGCCGTGACGACGCTGGCCACCCTGCTGGCGAACCTCAATGCCAGCACGCTGGCCACGGCGCTGCCGGACATTCTCAAGCACCTGCGCGGGACGCCGGTGGACATCATCTGGCTGCCGTTGGCGTACCTTCTGCCATACGCGGTGATCCTGCCGGTTGTGGGCAAGCTGGCCGACGCCTGGGGCCACAGGCCGATGTTCCTCTGGGGGCTGGCGATCTTCACGGTGTTCTCGGCGCTGTCCGCCGCGGCGACCAGCATGCCGCTCTTGCTCACGTACCGCGTGCTGGCGGGGATCGGGGGCGGCATGATCCTTGTATCCATTGCATTCATCACCTTTGCCTTCCCGGAGGGTCACCAGGCGCTGCCCTTGTCCATCTGGAGGGCGGGAGGCGTTCTCACCGGGACGATGGCCGGCCCGGTGGTCGGCGGACTGCTCGATGCGTGGCTGGGTTGGAAGGGGGTTTTCTGGCCATTCGCGGCCCTCGGCGCGATCGCGTGGCTGTGGGGTTTGACCGTGCCTGAGCCGGCCGCGGAAACTCGCGATCGGCGTGTGGACTGGGGGGGCGGACTCGCGGTGCTGTTCGGCCTCTCCGCGTTCATCGTCGCGCTCAACCTGAGCGGCCTCACGATGGGCGGCGCGTCCCAGGCGTCGCCGGGGTCGAGCGGGATGGGTGCCGGAGGGCTTGTGAGCATCCTGTGGGCGGTCTTTCTGGCAGGACTCCTGGTCCTGCTGATCCGGCAGCGCACCGCGGCGCGGCCGATCCTGGACCTGTCCTTGTACGCTAACCGGCGGTTTGCGCTCGGGAATATCGGCACGTTGTTCATTTGCATCGGGATGTTCTCGGCGATGTTTATGGTGCCGCTCTACCTCGAATACGTGCGCCATTGGAGCGCCTTCCAGGCGGCTCTGGCGATCTCGCCGGCGACGGCGGCGTCGCTCGTCTTCGGCATCTGGGGCGGGAGCCTCACGGCCCGCTACGGCGAGACGTGGCCGTGGGCCGTCGGCTTCGCGCTCATGGCCGTGGGCTTTGTGCTCCTTGCCCTCGTCCAGATCGACACGGCCTACATTTATCTGTTCTGGACGCTCGCGATCGCCGGCAGCGGCATGGGTTTGCCGATCGGCCCGACGGCGCAGGCGGCCCTGGGATATGTGGCGCCCGAACAAGCCGGGGAAGCTGCGGGCATCTTCAACCTGTCGCACAACATGGGGCGTCCGCTCGGGCTCGGCACGCTCGGCACCATGCTCGTGGTGACGTCGGTGACGACCTACCAGGAAATCTACTGGACCACCGCGGTAGTGATGGCGGTTGGGATGCTCATGGCGTTCGCGCTCGGGCGGGTGCCGAGGCGCGGGCCGGCGCTCGCAGCCCACTAAGGGAGAAGCCGCGTGGCCCCTGCACCTGACTCGAGCGTAAAGCGCCGCGGCGTCGCGTGGTTGTGGCTCTCGGCGGCGGTGTGCCCCTGCCATTTCCCGCTCATTGTCCTCCTTGCTTTAACTGGTACAGCGGTCGGGGTCGCGTTGCGGCAACATATCGTCTGGCTGTACGCCGCTTCTGCGGTACTCTTCGCGAGTTTCCTTCTCATCGGACTCCGCCTCGGAGCCCCAACACGGGTAGCGCAGGCGACATGTGCGATCCCGAGGCGGCGTGCCGTCGGACACGAGGCTAATGAAGCGATGTCGGAAACAGCGAGTAACCAGGAAATATTGAAAGAACGGGCTGCGCGGTGCACGCGGCGCACTCGGCGGGGAGGGTTGGAGACATGCTGACGCGGCGTGAGCGAGCATGCCAGTATGTGGGCGGCGCCGGCGCGGTCGTGAGTTGCGCCGGCATGATCGTCTCGCTGGCGGCCGGATTGGCGGGTACGGCCGGTAGCGCCCTTGTTCGCCAGAGTAGTATGGCCGGTATGGGATCCATGGGGAGTATGGGCCAAGCGCAAGGTGGTACCGCGCTGCTGGCTTTTCTCGACCGGATCGCCGTCCCGCTGCTGGTCGTTTCCATCGCCTTGATGCTGATCGGAGTGATTCGAGCGGGGTGGCGTGCCACCGGATTGGTCGCGGCCGGCAGTCTTGTCCTCCTGGCCAACATGTATGTCCAGACCACGACCGCGGCCGCCGCGGGGCTGTTGATCGCCGGGTACCTTCTCGTACTGCTCGGGTATGTCGTGGCGCGGAAAGCCGGACCGCGCTTGCTCCTCGGATCGCACGGCCACTAACCGCGCCCGTGTCGACGCTTGTGTCAGGGGGTTCCGGATACCGATTACTGCTTCAAGAGCGTCTCACCGGAGCCAAGCGGGTCAGTGTAAGCCAACTTATAGCGAGTGAGCACGTGCCCTGATACAGTGGGGTGGGGCCGCTCGGTTCGCACCATGTCCTGACATCCTCGTGTCAACGAGCCTGGTGTTGGAGTGAGCCCGCCACACAGGGCAGATCGCCCGGCCGCCGAGCAACTCGAATCAGCCGAAGCAAGATACCGTGAACGCGGTGCAGGTGTGGCTCGCAACACGGTCGGGGTGGGAGAGGAGGCGTTTACATGTCTGACGCGCTGCGCTATGACGCCATCGTGATCGGGTCCGGGCAAGGAGGCAATCCATTGGCCAAGGCGCTTGCCGCGGCCGGCCGGAAGACCGCCGTGATCGAGCGAGAGCATGTGGGCGGCACGTGTGTGAACGTCGGGTGCACTCCTACAAAGACCATGGTTGCAAGCGCCCGGGTAGCCTACCTAGCCCATCGAGCGCGGGACTACGGCGTTCGGACGGGGGTGGTCGATGTCGATCTCGCCGGCGTCCGAGAGCGGAAGCGGAGCATCGTCGATGAGTGGCGCCGGGGCGGCGAAGCAAGCCTCCGCGGCACGGAACGGCTCGACCTGCTCATGGGCGAGGCGCGCTTCATCGGACCGAAAACCGTCGACGTCCACCTCATGGGCGGTGAACGGCGGGTACTTACCGGAGATGCGGTCTTTCTCAACACCGGAGCCCGGCCCGGACGCCCGGCCGTCCAAGGGCTTGAGCAAGTCCCGACCCTGGACTCGACATCGGTGATGGAGTTGGAGGTGGTGCCCGAACACTTGCTGGTGATCGGAGGGGGCTACGTCGGGCTCGAGTTTGGCCAGATGTTCCGCCGCTTCGGGAGCCGCGTGACGATCATCCACCGCGGCAAGCAGCTGTTGAGCCGTGAGGACGCGGATGTGGCCGAGGAACTCGCCAAGATCCTGCGCGAGGACGGGATTGAGGTGCTGCTGGCAACGGATGTGGAGCGCGCAGCCCCGGCCGCAGGGCGCGGGATCGACGTGACCGTCCGGTCGGACGGAGCGTCCGGCGCCCGTGCCGTGGGAGGCTCCCATCTCCTGGTTGCAGCCGGTCGGATCCCCAACACCGATCGCTTGAACCTGGCCGCGGCGGGCGTGCAGACCGATGCACGGGGATACGTGCAGGTGAACGAGCGTCTCGAAACGGGCGTCCCGGGCGTGTATGCTTTGGGCGACGTGAAAGGCGGGCCGGCATTTACGCATATTTCGTATGATGACTTCCGCATCCTCGAGAACAATCTCTTGAAAGGCGGCAACAGCACCACGCGAGGGCGGCTCATTCCGTACACGGTCTTCACGGACCCCGAGTTGGGTCGCGTCGGGCTGAGCGAGCAGGAGGCACGGAGTCAGGGACGCGCGGTCCGGGTTGCCAAGATGCCCATGGCGTACGTGGCCCGCGCCATTGAATCAGCGGAGACGCGCGGGTTGATGAAAATCGTGGTGGAGGCTACAACCGGCCAAATCCTGGGGTGTGCGATCCTGGGCGTCGGGGGCGGCGAGCTGATGAGCATGGTGGAGCTCGCGATGCTCGGGCATCTCCCCTACACGGCGCTCCAAAACGGCATTTTTGCCCATCCCACCTTCGCCGAATCACTCAACAACGTGTTCGATTACCTGCAGTGAGGAGAGGCCGGTCACGCGATTTCACGGGGCGAGCACGTTGAGGCTGAATCGACGCGCGTTGTCAAGCCACGTCTGTTCGAGACGAAACCCGGCCCGCTTCGCCAATAACCTGATCTCGGCCGGCGAGTACTTGTAGGAATCTTCGGTATGAATGGATTCCCCGGCGCTGAATTGAACGTCGAGACCGAGGTGGTCGATCCGCACCTGTTGCGGACGCGTGCTCACGAGGTACATCTCGATCCGCCCTCCGTCTTCGTCGTAGGCGGCGCGATGTGCGAATGTCTGCGGGTCGAAGTGGCCGCCGAGTTCGCGGTTGATGCGGACCAGAATGTTCCGATTGAACCGAGCGGTGACGCCCTGCGCGTCGTCATAGGCGCGCTCCAGGATCGCCCGACTCTTCCGGAGGTCGATGCCGATCAAGAGACGGCCCCGCGGAGCCACGGCGTCTCTCACGCGATGGAGGAACTGCGCCGCCTCAGCGCGTTCGAGGTTGCCCACGCTCGACCCGAGCCAGATCACGACTTTTTGACCGCCGGCGGCCGTGCGAAGGTGGCGCAGGCCGTCCTCGTACCGGCCGGCCAGCGCGCGAATGTCCAGGTCGGCGTAGTCGCGTCGTAGCGCCGCGGCGCACCCGTCGAGCGCCGATCGGGAGATGTCCACCGGAACGTACTGGAGCGGACCTCGCCGAAGAAACGCCTCGATCAAGATGCGCGTCTTGGCGGCACTACCGCTGCCCAATTCCATGAGCGTGACCGGGCCTCGAAACGCGGCGGCCAGGGTCGCGGCGCGGTCCGTAAGGATCTCCCGCTCGGCGCGGGTCAGGTAGTATTCGGGGAGCGCGCAGATTTCCTCAAAGAGCTCGGATCCCGCCGCATCGTAGAAATAACAGCACGGAAGCCGCTTCGGGGACGCCCGCATGCCGGCCGCCACGTCGCGCGCGAACGCCGCCAGCTCCGCCCCAGGATCAAGCCGCTCGAGCGGCACAGCCGAGCTCAACTCGCTCTCACTCCCTGCCGCAGCGCCGCAAACTCCCGGAACAGCGCGGCCCACGCGCGACGCTCCCGGGCGGGCTCCACGAGCGGCCGCAGCGCGTTACAGCGCGCCTGCAATGCTCGATAAAATTCCGCGTCGGTCTCGACCCGCCGCAGCAGGCTCGTCAGCGCGCGTGTGTCGCCCACGGCGAACGTCCCGGGATAGTCCTCTCCGAGAATCCCCATCGACCCCGGGATCCTGGATACCAGCGCGGGGACCGAGGCGGCTACGGCCTCGGAGAGCACGTTGGCGCCGCCCTCCATGGACGAGCTGAGGACCAGGAGCCGGCTGCGGGCGAGCAGCCGCAGCGCCTTCCACCGCGGGAGCTCCCCGAGCCACCGGTAGCGCGGATTGACCCGCATCTCACTGGCCGCGGCCTGCGCCATCTCCGCGCTCAAAGCTCCGCCCGCGTGCAGGACGCGGATGCGGGACGACACCGGCAGGTGCCGCGCCGCCCGCGCGGCGCGCAGCGGGTCCTTGACGTCGCGCAGATGGGCCAGCACGCAGACGTCAAACGTCCCGGACAGCGGCGGAGACACCCCGGGCGGTCTTACGGCGGACTGGTAGATCACCCGGGCCCGGCCGCGTACCGATTCGGGCAATTCCTCGACCCCCAGCGGCTGCAGCAGAACGAGGCGGGAGGCCATCTGAAGCGCGCAGACCACGAGGGGGTCGCTGCGCAGGTCCCCGTAAAGGTCTGTCCCCGTCAACGCCACGATCAGCGGCCGCTCCGGATAGCCGCCTCGGAAGCGTTGGATAGAAGGGAGGCTGCGCCGCGCGTGCAGCGCGACAAGCACGTCACAACTTTGATCGGCGTACTCCTGCGCTACCACGACCTCGTGGCCGAGGTTCCTTATGATGCGCGCCCACCGGACGGCGGTGACGCGATTTCCCTTTCGCGATCCCGGCGGAACCGGCGTGACGAGACAAACCCGCATGATCGAGATCAGCCGGCGATGGCGCACGTCCGGAACCCTGCCCAGACGTCGCGGCGTTCCGGCGTGAAGAAATTACGCCACGTGTTCCAGATGAGTCGAGACCGGGTCGCCCAGGAGCCCCCTCGCAGCACCTTGCGCCCGCCGAACCACGGCTCGGAGTACTCCTTGTACGGGTCGGGCACGAAACCCGGATACGGCTGAAACGTGCTGCTCGTCCACTCCCAGACGTTGCCGAGCATCTGGCGGCAACCAAAGGCGCTGTCGCCTTCGGGCAGGGCTGCGACGTCCACGCACCCCAGGCCGCGCCAATCCAGATTGGCGTGCGCCGCCGTCGGCGGAGCATCACCCCACGGAAACCGCCGCTTCGTCTCGGCGAGTCCGCCGCCTCGGGGATTGACCTGCGCCGCGGCCGCCATCTCCCATTCAGCCTCCGTGGGCAGCCGGCGCTTCGCCCACCGGCAGTAGGCCTCTGCTTCGTACCAGCTGACGTGGACGACCGGGCGATGCGGCTCGAGCGGCACCCACCGATCGAAGTCCCGCCGAAGCCACGGGCCGCCGTCCGCGCGCCGCCAGTAGACCGGGTGCCTCGCGCCGGCTTCCTGACGCCACGCCCAGCCCTTGTCACCCCAGCACTCGCGGCGATCGTACCCGCCGTCGTCGACGAACGCGGCGAACTCATCCTGAGTGACCGGCGCACGCGCGATCGCAAACGGGCGGATCTCGACGGGGTGCGCCCATTTTTCGTTATCGAAGGCGAAGGGCCCATCCGGCGCCGCCCCGAGCAGCAGCCTGCCGCCCGGAACCGTGACGTCCCCCGGCAACGGTCCGCCGCCCGACACGGGCACGGCGCGGCCGTCTCCGGGAACACCCGACAGCCGTGGCGCGGGGTACGCGAGAGTCTGCCGGGTGTAGGTGAACGCCTCGGTGTGCATGTCTTCGTGAAACACCGAGTAGAGTGCGTGATAGACGAGCGCTGGGGACGGCGCCCCTCGGAGTTTGTCCAGCACCCGATCGCGCACGGCGTACACGTACTCCAGCGTCCCCTCGCGGGACGGGAGCGGCAGGTCCCACCTGGTATCGTGCGGCACGGCCATGGAATCGTAGAGCGCGTCCGCATCCTCGCGAATCGGCGGTTCGCCGCAGACGTGACGGAGCACCCACTTTTCTTGAAACCAAGCCATGTGGCCGACTTCCCACAGCATCGGATTCACGATCGAAAGGCGCGGCCCCATGAGCTCCTCGTCGGACAGGTCGGAAGCGAGCTCGACGGTACGCTCGCGCGCATCCACCGTCCGCTGAGCGAGTTCAGCCAGCGGTATGTCTACCTGCTGCGTGGACATTGGCGCACCTCCCTGCGCGGGTCGAACCCCTGGGGTGACACCCGAACGCTTAGAAGCGGAACGCGAGGGCGACGAGGCCGCTCAGGACGCCGAGCGCCGCCACGGAACCGGCGACAAACACGAGGATGCGGGCGGGCACCGCGCGCCCCACCATCACGAGCGACGGCAGGCTCACCGGCGGCAGTGTCGTAAGCAGGGCGCCGGCCCCGCCGGCGCCGAGCCCGAACGCCATGAGCGTCTGGACGATCGGCACCTCGCCGGCCGTAGGAATCACGAACAGCGTGCCGGCCGCGGCCAGCACGATGAGCAGCCAGAGACTGTGCCCGATGGCCGGCGTGATCGCCGGAAACAGCCACGCCCGCGCTGCGCCGAGCACGACCACAATCAGCAGGTACTCGGGGATGAGGCCCGCGGCGAGCTGGTAGAACGCGCTGCCCCACCGGACCAGCAGCGGTCTCGGATCCGGAGCCTCTTCCAGAACCTGCGAGGAGGGCACCACGGGCGCAGGCGCGGTCGGCTCCGTCAGCAGTCGCTCCGCAAGGTGGACGATGCCGAAGACAAGCAGCACGCCGATCCCCAGCCTGAGCGCCACCCACTGCCAGCCGAGGACGAACCCCATGAAGATCATGGTGGCCGGATTGAGGATCGGGTTTCCGAGCCAGTACGCGAGCACCGCGCCGATCGACGCCCGGCTCTTCGCGAGCCCCACCGCCGGTGGGGCAGCACAGCACGTTCACATCATGGAGGGGACCGACGCCACCCCCGCGATTGCCGTGCTCGCGAACCCTCCGCTGCCGAGCATCCGCGTGAGCCATGCGCGAGGCAGCAGAGCCTGCACGCCCGATCCCACGAGCAGCCCGACGACCAGCGCCTGCCACACCGCCTGAGCGTACGCCAGCGTGTACGACCACGCGGCGTTCCATCCCGCCTTCGGCGGTGCGGCGGCGTGGCCGCTCAGGATGGAGGCGCCGATGCTGTGCGTCGTCGCGGCCACGAGCACCTTGTGAAAGTACGGCATCCACTTGACGTAGTAGAGGCCGAGCACAGCGGTGAGAACAAACAAGACCACGCCCCAGAGATACGGGGACTCGGGCGTTTTTGAAGGCGTTGGGCGGCGTGCGGTGAGCTCGTCCACAGGGTAATCCTCGCGGTTCACCGGTATCCTCTAATCTCGCTCCGCGATTGTCAACTACCGGCCGCATGTGCGGTCCCGGTCCGGCGCGTCGGCGAAAACCGGCTCAGCCGGCTGCGGCCGCGACGACCGGGGCGCTATGCACCTAAACTTGGAGATCTTGTCGTCGGGCGTGACGAAGATAGCCTCGAATCGGCCCCGGGTCGTGTCGTCGCGGGGAGGCGGAGGAGGCGCCGCGGCGTCACGCCCTGCCTCGTTCGCAGCTTCCTCCGCTGGACTGCCGACGTCGACCGTCCGGTACATTAACTCCCCGCGTTCCGGTCCGGGCAAATCCCGGCTCGCGCCCGACGATATCACATCGACCTCCTCAACCGCTTTGGGGGCTGAGGCATTCCCGGCAGCCATCGCGTCGGCAAGGCGCAATGAAAAGCGCCCGCTCGGACTGATTTACTGCGTTCTGATTCCTCCCGCAAATGCGCTGCGCGGCCGCTGCGTAGCGCGTCGTCCGCCGGCGCTATGCCCGACGTCCGCCCTGAAGACAGCAACGGGCTTCGAAGGCATGGCGCATGAGCGCGCCGCCGACCCGGCATCTCACAATTCGACGGCCGTAGCAGGCCGCCAACCCCCCTATAGGCGGCGCCGGTGGGAATAACAGCATGCAGGTTCCGGTTAAGGTGGTTGAGATGGGCGTGTTTCGTGACGGGTGGAAACTGGTCCGCCGACGCACGTTACCCTCGATCATCGCGCCCGAGCGACCGGACAAGGTCTGGTATCTGCGGCAGACACGATTGTTCGACCGTTTGAGCGAGGCAGACCTTCGGCACTTGGCGCAGATCAGCGACATGCACGAGTACCCCCGGGGCGAAGTAATCCTCGGCGCCGATCACGATCCGGAACGCATCTACTTCGTCAAGACCGGCCGCGTGAAGATCTCGACCTATTCTCGGGCTGGCAAGGAACAGATCCTGGCGCTCTTGGAGCCCGGTGATCTCTTCGGTGAGCTGATCCCGGCGGACCCGGGCGGTACCGTTCGCGTTGAAGCGTTTGCCACCAGTATCGTGTGCAATCTCGAGCGGGCGCTGTTCGAGGATGTGATTCGGAAGACGCCGGAGGTGGCGCTCCAGGTGATTCGCGTCCTCGTGCGGCGCCTGCGGTCGGCGGAGCAGGAGATCGAGGATCTCGCGCTCCGCGACGTGCCGGGCCGCGTGGCATCGCTGCTGCTGCGGATCGGCGAGGAATATGGGCAGCGGGACGGCCGCGGGATCCGCCTCGCCTTTCGGCTGACGCACCAGGATGCAGCGCACATGGTGGGGTCCACCCGCGAGACGGTGACCACGACGTTGACCCGATTTCGGGATGATGGGCTCATCGCGGTCGATCGCAAGACCATCATCATCCTGGATCCGAGCCGTCTGCGGGACATCGCGAATCAGCCACGATCTTGATCGCTCCGGTTCGGGCTTCCGTACGTTCCTGTCATCGCGCCGTGCCGACCGTACCTCCTACACGAGCGCGCGCCTGATACAGGACTCATGAGATCGAAGGAGGGGGACGCGATGACCGAGCCTTACAACTATCCGCACTTCCCGCTGGATCTGGACGGGGCCGCGTTCGCGGCGTTTCCCGATTTCCTTCGGGTTGGCGCGCCTGCGCCGGGGTTTCGCCTGCGCGCGGTCGACGACCGAACCGTCTCATTGTACGATCCCCCCGGCGATCGAAATGCCCTGATTGTCTTCCTTCGCCATTTCGGCTGACTACCATGCCGGGATCATGTGGCACAGTTGTGCCCGCACGCTGACGAATTTGCCCGACTGCAAACCCGAGTGCTGGTGATTGCCTTCGGCGCGGAGGAGTGGGCGCGCGCATGGCTTCGAGAGACCAAGGTCCCGTTTCCGCTGCTGTTGGATCCGGATCGGGCGCTCTATCGAGCGTACGGCTTGGAGCGCTCCGTCGCGCGGACCTGGACGCCACGCACGATCGGATATTACATGCGCCAGGTCTTGACCGGGCGCCGGCTGCACGGGGTTCAAGGCGACCCGTACCAGTTGGGCGGTGACTTCATCGTGGACTCGGCGGGGCGGTTACGCTTCGCGTACCGCAGCCGTGACCCGGTCGATCGGCCCGCTCCCGAGACATTGCTGGACACTCTGCGAATCATCGAGAACGAGCGACCATGATGACTCGAGGTTAGTCGACAAGATTGGGCGGGGGGATCTCCCGCCTCATAGGACAGCACGGCGCCCGGGAGCGCTCCCGTGACCCCGGCCGCCGTCCGGGGACCGGCCGGATCGCTCGGGTCGTGGCTACCGTACAGAACGTAAGCCAGCTTACAATCTTCGCCGTCCGCCCGTTATCGAATTTTCATAGAGCCGCCGGAGTATGAGTATTGGTCTTGGGTTCGCGAACGGACGGGTCGTTCGGATCGTCGAGCGGCTCTGGGCGGTCACGACGCGCCACCGGCGCGATTGGTAGGAGTGTTCGGATGCGGGGACCGTTGGCGCTCGGCTTCGCATGGGGACTGTTGGTCGCCAGCCTGGTGTTCGTGGGATCGTCGTGGGGCACCATCGGCTCCGCCGCCACTACCAGTGCGCCGTTTGACACCGCCGGGTGGAAGACCGATTTCTCACGGCATAGCGTGCCGCTCACGCAGATCGTGTCGGGAGGACCCCCGAAGGACGGCATCCCGGCGATCGACCGGCCGCGTTTTGTATCCGCCGCCGCCGCGGATACGTGGCTAAAGCCGCAGGAGCCGGTCATTCTAGTTGCTCACGGCGGCGACACGCGCGCCTATCCGCTCGAGATCCTGATCTGGCATGAGATCGTCAACGACACGCTCGGCGGCATGCCGGTGGCCATCACCTTCTGTCCACTGTGCCACACCGCGATCGCCTTCGACCGTCGAGTAGGGACGCGGGTGCTGGACTTCGGCACGACAGGCAAGCTCCGCTTTTCGGATCTCGTGATGTACGATCGGCAGACCGAGTCCTGGTGGCAACAAGCGACCGGCACGGCCATCGTGGGTGAGTTGACGGGCACGCAGTTGGTGCCGCTGCCGGCGCAAATCGTTGCGTGGGACCTATTCAAGCGCGCCGAGCCCGCCGGCGTGGTGTTGTCGCGAGACACGGGCTATCGCCGCCCGTACGGCCAGAACCCGTATCTCGGCTACGATGACGTCCGGTCGTCGCCGTTTCTGTATCGCGGGCCCAAGGACGGCCGTCTCCCGCCGATGGAGCGGGTCGCCGCGGTCTCGATGGGTACCCAGGCGGTCGCGTACCCCTTCAGCGTCCTCAGCCGGGTCGGTGTCGTGAACGATACAGTCGCCGGCACACCCATCGTCGTCCTCTTCGCGCCGGGCGTCACGTCCGCGCTTGACCAGGAGAGTATCGCCGCCTCGCGCGACGTAGGCACGGCCGGCGTATTTCGTCGAACGGTCGGCGGCCGAGTGCTCAGGTTTGCCCGCGCCGGCGGGCACATCACCGATCTCCAGACCGGGAGCACCTGGTCTGTCCTTGGCCGGGCGCTGGCAGGCCCGCTTGCAGGCACTCAGTTGCCACGAGTCGTGAGCGATCAACCATTCTGGTTTGCCTGGGCCGTCTTCCGGCCGCAGACGAGAATCTATCAGCCGTGAAGCGCCCCCCCGAGGTCGGATGTCGCAACTTTCGATCGGGTTCATGTCACCGACGTAGACGCCGCAGATTCTGCCAACTCCGGGCCTCCAATGTAGGCTGCCTGACCGATTTCGGCGAGAGAAGGAAGTATGGTGATAGGGTGCGGGATCGTCGCTAAATGACGGGAGGGTCCTTCCGGTCCGGGCTGGAGTGCCCAGCTATCAGGAGAGGAAGTGACTCGAGGAAAGGTGAGGGCCATGGACCTCGCGCTCCTGCTCCTTCGGCTCACGGTAGGCTTGTTCGTGGCAGGGCACGGCGCGCAGAAACTGTTCGGCTGGCACGGCGGCCACGGCCTGCGCGAGACTGCTGCCTGGCTCGCAAGCATCGGGTTTCGGCCGGGGTTGCCATGGGCCCTCACGGCGGGGATCCTGGAACTTGGCGGCGGCCTGCTTCTTGCGCTCGGACTCTTCAGCCCCATCGGATCGCTGGCGATCGCCGCCTCGATGTTGACAGCGATCGCGAAGGTCCACTGGCCGAAGGTGTGGACGGCCACCGGCGGATTCGAACTCCCCATGATCAACCTGGCTGTCGCTGCGTCGGTGGCCGTCGCCGGTGGCCCCGGGGCGATCTCGGTCGACGGCGCCTACGGGATCGTGATGCCCCCGGGGACGTTCGCCGTGGGCGGGCTGATCGTGATTTTGGGATGGTTGTTCGCGCTCTTCAATTCCACCTTGGCGTCGCTCAGCGCCCTTCAGAGCGGCTCACCACCCCCGGCCTCTCATCGATGAGTCTAACCTCAGACCCGATCGTGGTTCTCGTCGTCGACGACGACCGGAAGCTCACCGCGCTACTCCGGATCTACTTGGTACGGGACGGGTTCCGCGTCGTGACCGCCGACGACGGGGTGCACGCGCTCGACCTGGTGGCGCAGTACCATCCTGGATTCATCATTCTCGATGTCATGCTGCCGCGCATGGATGGTCTGACGGTGTGCCGCATCCTACGCGAGCGCTCCCGCGTCCCGATCTTGATGCTCTCCGCCAAGGTTGAGGAAGAAGACCGGCTGCGGGGGTTGTCAGCGGGTGCCGACGGCTACCTCACGAAGCCGTTTAGCCCGCGGGAACTCATTGCACGCATGCGGGCGATCCTGCGCCGAACGACGCCGCAACGCGACGGCCCAGTGCTCGAGCACGGTACTCTCCTTATGCGAGTTGATCGTCATGAGGTCTCGATCGACGGACGGCCGCTACCTCTCACGGCCATGGAGTTCAAGCTCCTGCAGGCGTTCCTGGAGTCCCCGGGACAGGTCTTCACGCGCGAACAACTCCTCGCGCACGTGCACCCGTTCACAGAAGCCGAGGTTGAGGAACGGACAATTGATGCACACATCGGCAAACTCCGCGAGAAGCTCGCCGACGACCCGGTCCATCCGCAATATATTCAGACCGTACGAGGGGTGGGGTACAAAATGCCCGCCGGGCAGCCCGGCGTCCAGGACGCGCGGAGCGATACGCGCGTGCCCGTGCCTGAGAATGACGGTGCCGAGCGGGGAGGTGGTGTCCCTGGTGTCTCTGTTTACCGCCACGGTATCGCCGGGCGCCCGTGAGTGCCGTGGGTGTTGTTCCTCTCTTGGTTCTTAGGAGGTAATGATGACGAGCGAACGCAGAAGCTTCGCCGTGCCGAGGTGGATCGCGGCGATGGCAGGATTCGCCCTCGGCATCTGTCTGCTCGCGGGACCGGGTGTGCCGCTCGTCCCGGGAGAGGCCGCAGGGGCGATCGGCAATTTCACGCGCGTGGCCCAGCCAAGCGTGACACCCGGCCGGCCCGTGACCGTGTTTCTTCTCAGCGCCCTGTATTGCCCGTTCTGCGCGGCGGAGCGTTGGGCTCTGGTCGATGCGCTCGGTCGCTTTGGGACTTGGTCCAGCCTCGCGCCGGCTGAGAGCACGAGCGGGGTTGAGGGCTTTTCCGCGATCCCCACCTATAATTTCGTCCACGCCCGCTACACGAGCCGGTGGGTGGCGTTCACGGCACGCGATGTTCAGGACGCGCAGGGTCGTCCGCTGCAACCCTTGGCGCCAAACGAGGCGGCGCTCGTCAACCGTTTCGATCCCGACGGGGGGATACCGTTCCTGTTGATTGCCGGAGCATTCGCGGAACACGGTTCCGGATATTCACCCGGCCTCCTGGTACACAAGAGTTTCGACCAGGTGCGGAGCGACCTCGCGGCAGGCGCGCCCGACGGGGCGGCGATCCGGCACGAGGCGGACATCGTGACGGCGCTCATCTGTTTTGCCGATAAGGACACGCCGGCGACGGCATGCGGGACGCCAGCCGTGCGGACCATGGAGGCCCAATTCCATTGAAAGCCGCGCTCGCGCTTGCGTTTAGCGATCGATGGGCCATGATTTCGGGCGCCGCGGTCGCGCTCATCGCCGGATGGTTGTTTGCCATGAGCGGCCAGATGCTGGCGACCGGCCAGGGCGGCGGAGTCGTGCTGCTGGCGACGCCGGCCAAGGTCGCGATTTTCGCCGGCACGGCGCTCCTGGCCGGGGTCGCCGGGGTCGTGCATACCAGTGCGCTCCGACTGCGGCTTGGGCGATCGGGAGCAGGTATAACCGCGACCGGGGTCGTGTTTGCGTTCCTCGGGGCTTCGTGCTGCACACCGCTGCTCTGGCCTGCCGCGCTATCGCTGCTCGGCGTCTCCGGGGTCACGTTGCTCGGTGTCAATGCCGCGATTCACCGCTGGTTCTGGATCCCCGTGATCGGCGCCGGGCTGGGGCTTACCGCGGGGACGTGGCAGGCCCTCCGCGCCATTGCGATGCCGTGCGCGGTGGTCTCGGATAGGGTCGACTTGGCAGGCCGCGATCGCAATCGCCGCCCACGGCGGTCCGTTGCGCTCAGCCGTGAGTAGCGAACGAACGCATCAATCTCCTGGTATGGTGCGGTTGGAGTATGACAAAGGGGGTGGCGCATGGACCAGGATCCTCCAAGGCATGGATTCAGGGTGTCCCGTCGCATGGGCCGCGGGTTGTGGGCGGCTTCCGCGACGGTCCTGGTGCTAGGGTTGGCACTCCTGGGCGAAAGCGGCGTATCCGCGCAGATGCAGATGCCGCAGGAGAGTGTTACGACGAAGATCCTGCTGCCGACCGACGGGCAACTCGTCAACCAGCCCGTTGTGGATGTCGTGCCGGAATTCACCAATTGGAAACTCAATTGCAATCTCGCCGGCACGGCTGTGACGCCCGGGACCGGTCATTACCACGTCTATATCGACGGCGCCCTGGTCAACATGTTCTGCGGTCCGGCCGAAGTCAGCATGCAGAACGTGAAGCCCGGGACCCACACGATTGCGGTGGTGCCGGCGGAGAATGACCACGCCGAAGTCGAGAAGGCGAAAACATCCGTCAAGATCGACTATGAACCGGTTGCGGCGATGCCGTGGATCCAGTCGGGGCCGCCGGGCAAGCCCAGCATTCATATCATCTACCCGAAGAGCGGCGCCACGGTCCACGGCGGGTTCCCGCTCGTAATTACGGCGAACAACTTCCTCCTGTCATGTGACCTCTACGGCAAGCCGAAGGTGGCGAACGCCGGGCACTGGCACGTGAACGTCGACACGATGAAAGGTCCGATGATGGGCATGGCGACGATGCTGAACATGAGCTGCACGAATTACGTGAACGTCTCGACGGAAGGCATGAGCAAGGGCAAGCATACATTCTACGCGTTCCTGGTCGATACGCTCCATGAGCCGTTGATGCCGGAAGTGGCCGACCAGGTCACGGTGAATGTGCGGTAACACGTCCGCATGGACCGTTGGCTAGTGGTCGAGCCGCCGAGCAACGGCCGCCTCGGGACTGGCAACGTCCCCCTTCACCACCCCGGGGCGGCCGATGGCGGCGGGGGTTCCGGGGAAACGGGTCGGCGCACGCACACGCCGGCACGATCTTCGGACGCGGTGCGGAGGAGCGCGGTCCGGCCCGGACGGTTCGCCTGGCGGTCCCGACGCACAGCGATCGGTGGGCTGCTGGTTGCCTTGGCGATCGTGGCCGGTCCGACACATGGCCGGCCGGCGGTTCAAAAGACCGCGGAGTTGACGCTGGTAGCGAGCAAGACCGAAGCAAACGGTGGATTCAACTTCAACGGCTACGGGAAGGGCGCGCTGACGATCACCGTGCCGGTAGGATGGAAATTGCTGATCCACTACCGCAACGACGGGAATCTACGGCACAGTCTCGATGTGGCGCCGTTCGCGGGCACGCAACCCGACAAGGCTCCGGATCCGGCCTTTCCCGGGGCATCAACGAAGGATGCCGTCGATGGCATCGGACCTGGGCAGGAAGAAACCGTGTCGTTTGTGGCCGCGACGGCCGGCAAGTACGAATTTCTGTGCGGCGCCCTGGGGCACGCGCAGGCCGGCATGTGGGACTACTTGATCATCTCGCCGACGGCACAGAGCGCGACGGTTCAGCCCCCGACGGGGGCAACGATCTCGGTCAAGTAACGGGCAGGAGCGAGCGGCGGTGGCCGGAGCAAAAGGTAGCAATATTCGCGACCGGAGGAGATGCCATGTTCAAACAACCACTCACCTGGAAGATGTTGAAAGATCGAGGGATGTGCGGCACCTGACCATCATCGTTGCTGCTCGGGTTAGCAGCGCTCATCGTGTACAACGCCGGGTACCTCGCGTGGCGCCCTGTCCACTGGGTTCAGGGTCTCTCCACACGTCACGCGCCCCATCGGGAGTAACGCGTGACGACCGTTTACTACTCGCCACATATGACTAGCCTTGACAACGAATTGGGGCGGGCATCCGGGCACGCCGACGTTCCACTGTCGGAACGTGGTCTGCTCGAAGCCGGCGAATTGGCACGGCATTATGCACATTGCGCGATCGATGCCGTCTTCTGCTCGGACCTTCAGCGCGCATCCAGAACCGCTGAACTCGCTTTCTCTAGTCGCGACGTGCCGATAATCCGGGATGCTCGACTGCGCGAGTGTGATTATGGCATCCTGGCGCAGTATCCTAGCGCTGAGGTGCATGCCCGGCTGCTCGGTCATCTCGCCGAGCCATTTCCAGGCGGTGAAAGCCTGACCGCCGCCGTTGAGCGCGTGGGTGACGTTCTGCGCGACGCCCTGCGGAGTTGGGGCGGGAAGACGCTCGTGATCATCGGACACCGCGCGACACGATACGGCCTTGAGTACTGGTGCAGCGGCACATCGCTTGAACGGATCGTTGGCTCCCCCTGGGAGCGACGGGAGATACCGATCTGGCGCTACGAAGCTGCCGCATCGCTGCTCGATTACCACATGCGGGGCGCGCCCTGATTGGAGGTGGCCCGGCCGCGCCCGATCCTCGGCCACAACTGATTGCCGGAGAGCCCAGCGCGGGCTGCAAAGGCAGCCCAGCGAATCAGGCGACTCCGCCCGGTGACGCCGGCATGAGAGGATCGTCCGGGGCGAGCCGCGCGATAGCGATGCCGGATTCCCCGGCCACGCTGTACAGGAGATAGCGGCCGCCATCATCCTCAAAAACGGCGGGATCACGCAATTCCCGAAGTCGTTCTACGGCTTCTCCGCGTTCCGAAGGGCGGAGGAGCAAGTCTCGGCCCTCGGCGGCGGTATCGGGTTCCAGCAGAATCTGGGGAGGCGAGGACGCCCGCCATCTGCGCCAGTCCGGTTCCAAGCGAACGGCACTGAGGAGCAACCGCTCCGGGCAGTCGCCTACGCGCGAGAACACGATGTAAAGCACGACGCCGTCGAGCCAAACGGCTGTGTGTCTTGTGTCCGGGGGGAGAATCGACGGCCCTCGTTCGAAGGGTGCGCGTCCTGTACGCGACCAGTACAGCGTGCCGGGCATCGTCAACGCATACCGCAATCCGTTCCAGCCGAACACCCGAAAGTACCACGGTCCCAGCCTCTCCGGCATCGGGCGGAAGTGGAGGCCATCCCTGGACACCGCCAGGCGCGTGGCCTGTGTTCCGTCTTCACACTGACCGTGGTAGTACATCAGGATCTCTTGGGCATCTTGATCGACGTGAACGTCCGGGGAGGCGATGTGATCCACAAACATCGACTCCGGCAAGCGGAGGGTGCCCGGGCTGTAGACCCTCCAAGGGCCTGCAATCGCGTCGCTGTACGCCAGCCGGATGAACATGCCGCGATGCGCCGCGAAGTACAAGTAATATCGGCCAAGCGGGCCGTGAACCCAAGCCGGTACGCGGATCAGAGACGGCCCGTTGATGTTAGGGCCGATGCTCGCGTCCGTCTGCGGAGTGATGATGGGGCCCGCGCCGAGCCGCTCAACCTTCATCAGCCGCCGCGTGCTTGAGTGGTCGCGGGCGCTGTCCCCGGGCGGGTGGAACATGTTTCGCCTGCGCGACCGCGAACTGCCATAGCAGCCGCCCCGCGTGCTCGATATGGTCTCGGGTGATACGTTCCGCGGCGTCGGCATCGCGCCGCTCGAGCGCCCGAAATAGCGCCCAGTGTTCCCGCTGCGTTTCCGGCAGGTATGCGGGCAGGAAGCGCACGGTCCGCAGCTTGAGACTTCGCTCTGCCATGGACGCGGTGAGCTGTCGGAGCAACGGATACGGGCAGCGCAAAAAGATCGCCGAGTGGAATTGGAAGTTGAGGTCCGGATAGCGACCGGACGCCCGGGTGGCGGCCGCGTCCATGCGAACCAGCAGCGCCCGTAACCGTGACAAGTCACGCGCTGTCAACCGCTCGGTAGCAAGCCTGACCGCTCTCGACTCGAGGGCCGCCCGCACGATGGCGGTCTCCAGTACCTCTTCCGGGGACAGCCTGGCCACAACCGCCCCCACGTGCGGCTGGATCTCGAGCCACCCCTCTCCCGCAAGTCGCACGATCGCCTCGCGCACCGGGACCTTGCTCGTGCCGTGGGTGCTGGCGATCTGGTCGGCCACGAGACGGCTGCCCGGCGGATAATGGCCGGCGCGAATCGCCTCGCGCAATCCTTCGTAGACCAGCTGCGTCTTGGTCCGGTAGCCGGCAAGCGCTGCCCGTGGCCTGTTCACTCCGGTCTCTGCTGATTTGCCCATAGATGTTGCGCGCGGGCCGCGCGCTTGACGCGGCGTCGGGCGCCCCGATATTATTTCATATAATATCGTATACGGTATACGATTTCAAAAGAGGAGCGCTGCGTGGGGTCAACGCGAGAACTCCACATCTACGTGGATGGAAGGATCGTTCCCCGATCGGATGCCCGCGTCTCTGTTTTTGACGCGTCGTTCCAATCAGGCGATGCGGTGTGGGAAGGACTGCGGGTCTACGACGGCGTCGTCTTTAGGCTCGACGAGCATCTCGATCGCCTCTGGCGATCCGCGAAAGCCGTCGAGATCACGATCCCCCTGACCCGGGCGGCTCTCTCGGATGTCGTGTATGCCACACTTGACGCGAACGGATTTCGGGACGGTGTGCACATCCGCCTGATGGTGACCCGCGGGGAGCGGCTCACCTCCGGGATGAATCCCCGGAACGTCACCGGCCGAGCCACGATCGTGATGATCCCGGAACTCAAGCCGGTGCCACAGAGTCCGCCCGGCATCCGCCTGCGCACCGTGGGGATCCGGCGGCCCGAGCCCGACGTCTTGGACCCCGGGATTCACAGCGCAAATCAGCTCAACAGCATCCTGGCGAAGCTGGAAGCCAACCGCGCCGGGGTAGACGGCGCGCTCATGCTGGACCGCGCAGGCTTCGTCGCCGAGACGGACTCCTCCAATGTCTTCATCGTCCGCGACGGCGTACTCGCAACGCCATGGTCGACGGCGTGCCTGCACGGTATTACTCGACGCGCGACGATCGAACTGGCCCGGGCGGGCGGCCGTGAAGTATGGGAGCGCCAGGTGTCGCTGTTCGACGTGTACTCCGCGGACGAGGTCTTCACGACCGGGACGGTGCAGGAGTTGGTGGCGGTCGTCGAAATCGACGGCCGGGTAATCGGGGCGGGAACGCCGGGACCCGTGACCGCCGACCTGCTCGCGGCCTATCGCCGGCTCGTCCGGTCCGAGCGCGGGAGCATGCACGCAACGCGCGCATGAGCCGAGAGGTGACCGCAAACAGAGAGGAGAGAGCGATGCGCAACCCACATGCGGTCTGTGCCGCTGTGCTCATCGGATGGCTCGCGTTTGCAACCGGCGCCGGCGCCCAGGCGCCGCCAAACGCCATCCCGGTGCCGGACGCGGTACGAAAGGCGGGCGTCATCCGATTTGGCGCTGACTTCACGCAACCGCCGGGCACGTTTCTCGACGCCAGTCACAACATGGCGGGCGTCGATTTTGCCCTGTGCAACGAGATCGGCCGGCGGCTGGGCCTTCGAGTCGAGTGGACCAACCTACAGTTCTCGGGCTTGATCCCCGCGCTCAATGCGGGCCGGTTCGACGTGGTGTGCAGCTCCATGCTGATCACGCCGCAGCGCGCGGAGGCGGTGGACTTCGTGCCGTATCGGCGGACCGCGCAGGGTGCCGCCGTCGCCAAGGGCAACCCCCGCGGCGTCCATGATCTTCCCGACACGTGCGGGCTGCACGCGGCCGAGCTGCTCGGGTCCGTGTACGAGCGGGTCATCCGCGCACAGAGTCAGGACTGCGTCGCGCACGGCAAGCCGCCGATCGATCTCAAGACGTTCTCCACGGTTGCCGACGCGTTCACGCAGCTCATCGACGGCCGCGCCGACGTCGTGATGGGCGACGAGCCGATCGTTACCTACTACGTGAGCCAAAAAGGCGGCGGCCGCATCGAGCTGGCTTTTGGCGGAAAGAACCCGACGTTTAACGGCCTGGCCGTGTCGCCGAGGAACGCCGCGCTCACCGGCCCGCTGACGGCCGCGCTCTACACGCTCAAGGCCGATGGGACGTACGCCAGGCTCATGGGCGAGTGGCATCTCGGGTCAGGCATGATCGAGTTCTTCTAGCCGTCCGACGCCCGACGCCGATCGCGCCGGGGAGTCACGCGCGCCGCCATGTCGTGGAGCTGGTCGGCATTCCTGAGGTACCTTCCCGCCGGGTTCATCCTTCATGGTGTCTGGACCACAGTGTGGCTTACGGCCGTCTCGATGGCGTGCGGGATCACGATCGGGCTCATCGCGGCGATCCTCTACGTTTGGGGCCATCCGGTCGCGCGGGCCTGCTACGCCGGGTACACGACCTTGATCCGGGGCACGCCGCTCCTCGTTCAACTGGTCTTCGTCTACAGCGGTCTCCCGGCGTTTGGCATCCGGTTGGGCGTCGCCGAGTCGGCGCTGCTGGCGCTTAGCGTCAACGAAGGCGCGTACGTCGCGGAGATCATCCGCGCGGCCATCGAGGCCGTGCACCGCGGGCAAATGGAGGCCGCCCAGGCGCTCGGCATGACCTACTGGAAGGCGATGCGGGTCGTGCTCCTGCCGCAAGCGGCCCGGACCGCCGTGCCGCCGATAGGGAACCAAGTCAACAGCATGCTGAAGAGCACGTCCCTCGTGTCCGTCATCTCGATGGAAGAGTTATTCCGCGCGACGGAAGAGGCGATCCAAAGCAGCTTTCGGGTCCTCGAGTTGTTTGCCGTCGCGTCGATCTACTATCTTGCGCTGACCGGGGCGTGGACGCTGATCCAGCGCGCCATCGAGCGCCGGCTGGCGAGGTCCGTCACGCGCCGCCGCGGCGGCCCCGGGGATTATCGGACCATGCCGCCCGCCATCGAATCGGTGACGCCGACGTGAACGCCGCGCTCATGGTCGAGGTCCTTGATGTCCACAAGTTCTACGGGTCGCTTCACGCCCTTCGCGGGATCACGGTGCGCGTCGCGCCCGGAGAAGTCATCGTGCTTGTCGGCGCGAGCGGCTCCGGTAAGAGCACGCTGCTTCGATGCATCAACCACCTGGAGCGTGTCGACCGCGGGCGGATCCTGGTGGACGGGCACCTTATCGGCCACCGCGAGGAAAGAGGACGGCTCGTGAACCTGCCGGACCGCATCGTCGCGGGGCAGCGGACCGAGATTGGAATGGTCTTCCAGAGCTTCAATCTGTTCCCGCACATGACCGCGGCGGAAAACGTCATGTCCGGACCGGTGCATGTCCGCCGCGCTCCGCGGGCGGCGGCGCGGCGGACCGCGGCAGAGCTCCTCGAACGCGTCGGTCTTGAGGATAAGATGCAGGCCTATCCCTCGGAGCTGTCCGGCGGGCAGCAGCAGCGCGTGGCCATCGCCCGGGCGCTTGCGATGAATCCCAAAGTGATGCTGTTCGACGAGCCGACGTCGGCGCTCGATCCGGAAACGATCAAGGAGGTGCTGGACGTCATCCGGCAGCTGGCCCACACCGGCGTCACCATGCTCATCGCGACGCACGAGATGGGGTTTGCGCGGGAAATCAGCGATCGGATCGTGTTCATGGACCAGGGCGCCATCGTGGAGGAGGCTGTTCCCGGGCAGTTCTTCGATCACCCTCAGAGTGCGCGTTCCAAGGCGTTCGTGGACGCCATTCTCGCCAGGTAAGCTCGCGGAGGCACCGTCCCGCGGCCGACATCGGTCGGCGAGTTTGAGCTAGGGCCGGGGCTCGAACATCGCGCAGGACAGCGCATCGTGCAACAGCAGCGGGTAGGCATTGAGCACGTCGCAAAACCGGCCCGGTGGAAAGACCGTGAGGCTCGTAACCGCGGGCGGCGTCCAGCGAGACCGTATAGCCGCCGCGGGCTCGAAGCTGAAGGCTATGCCGTCGGCATTGTAGACGTAATCCTCGATGCGGTAGATGCCCGTGTTCATGGGGAGCCCGGCGGCGAGCGTGCTTTGGGGACGCCCGTACACGGCACGAACGGTCTGCTGCGGGCTGCCGAGGTGGATCCCGGAGGCGGTAACGCACCGCTCGGTGAACGCGCGATCCCAGGCCAGCTTGATGGCTACAATGCGATCGTCTTGCGACAGTATAAGCAGGTTCGGTTCCGGGGGAGCCGTGGGTGCAGGCACAACGTACGTGAACGTGAATACACGCGTGGCGTCTCTGAAGTATGACAACGTATCGACTACCGTGGCCTTGAGGAGTTGTGCCCCGGCCGCGGGCGACATGCCGAGCTGGATTGGCCCGATGCCCACACCCGGGCGAACGGGCGGCGCACCGGCGCCGCAGATCATTGAAGCGCGACCAACCAACGATGGCTGGTTTCCCTGGGCTTGCACGTTGGACGCCCGTGCGGAGCCGGGGAGCGCCGCTTGTGTATCCCAGGTGCCCGGCAAGGCCAAGAACGCTGCGATGGCCGTGATTGCCGCGGCGTGGCGCGTTCCGCGCACGTCGGTGCTGCGAGCTGAAGCGTCGGACGACCGTGAGAAATTGCGCCCCAGCAACACCAGGACGAGATTGAGAGATGCCGTGGTCATAGGCTTCGCCGCCTTGACGACCTTATCAATAGCCCCGTGGCGCCGGCCCGTCCGACCTCGCCCACCGTACTTATACTAATACTAAGGAGAACTTCTGGTGCGCATCGCGGCGCTTTTTGATATTCACTCCATTATCGGGTGCGACCGCTTCACCGGGGGTTACGGGGCGGCAAAGGCCGCCCACGAGCGGGCCATGTTGTCGGGCCCGATCCCGGCGCAGATCCTGCGCGCGGCGCAGTTTCATGAGTTCGTTTCGCAGCTCGTAGAGTGGGGCCGGCGGGGCGAGGTGAGCTATGTGCCGAAAATGCGCACCCAGTTGGTCGCGGCGAGGACCGTCGCCGAGGCGCTGGTGGATCTGGCAACCGGACCAGCGCCCGCATCGGGCTCTAAGGGGCCCATCCCGGAGATCGCCGGTCCGCGTGAAGAAAGCCTCGTCGACATGGCGAGGCTGCTCGTGGTCGCGCGCGGCGGCTCGCTTCGGATCGAGGGCGTGACCGATCCCGCCGACCCAGACCATGCACTCTATGAGACGGGCATCCTGTTGCCGGGTCCGCATGCCACACGTTCGAGGCATGGCTGGCCTCCGCGCTTCAAACACCGTAAGGTGTTGTTATCCAAATGATAGCGCAGATGCAGGAGGGGTTCCTCCTCGCGGACCTGTCGCGGATCGGCGCCTGCTTGTTGATCGCCCACTTCGGCGACGGACTGGTCAGCCTGGACGCGCGCGCGGAGGGACCGGGTAAGCACGTCCTGACGAGGACTCATTGACGACGCTGTTTGGAAGCGTTTCCGAGTGCCCGGCAAACTGATGCTCAGATCGTGTCGGAGGTGGGATCGAGGATGCCGTACGGCCCATATGGCCCTGGACCGTGGAACTGGGGATGGATGATCGGAGGGTGGATCATGATGCTCGTATTCTGGGGGCTCGTCATTGCCGCCATTGTTATCGTGATCCGGGCATTTGCTGGTCGCAACGTGTTAGCCCCGCCCCAGCAGGACACTGCGCTGGAAGTGCTCAGGCGCCGCTACGCGAGCGGCGAGATCACCAAGGAACAATTTGAGGAGATGAAGCGCACCCTCGGTTAAAGCCCTATGTTACACGGCGAGCGCCCTAGCTTGCGCGCGTTGCGGCCGCTACTGAGTCAGCAGGGCGGATTCAGATGCGGCGCGGCGGGCGCCGGAAATAATCACTACACGGCTGTCCAGGTAGGGGAGGTTGGCGATGGCGGATGACGGAAAGACTGGGGGACGGGAACCGGCGGCTTCACGGCCGCGCATGGAAGGGTATGGCGTCCCGAAGTCGTCGGAGGGCATGCTGTCATGGGAATGGGCGCGCGAACGCCTCGCTCGGTCCCACAATTATTGGTTGACGACCACGCGGCCCGGCGGCGCTCCTCACATCATGCCGGTATGGGGCGTGTGGCTGGACGGCGCGTGGTACTGCAGTGCAGGCGACAAAAGCCGCAAGGCGCGCAACCTCGCGAAGAACCCGTCCTGTGTGGTGTGCAACGATAACGCGGCGGAGGCCGTGATCCTGGAAGGTGTGGCTCGCCAACTTGCGGACTCGGAGATCCCGGGTCAGGTAGCCGCGGAATACCGGACGAAATACCGCTGGGAACTTCAGGGGACCGTGTTCGAGGTGCGCCCGCTGGTCGTGTTCGCCATGCCAGAGGAACAATTCCCGGCCGGGGTGACTCGCTGGTAGTTTCGGGTGACCGAAGACTGATGGCGAAGACGACCTGGGTGTCGTGCTCGGGGCCCTGGTGGCAACGCTCATTCACGGATTTCTCGTGCTCCGCCGTCTGTAGCCGGAACCCGAGGAGGGGCGACCCGTGAGCCATCGTTTCAGCGATGACACGATCCAGCAGTTTCTCGGCACGAAGGAAGTCGTCGTGCTGTCCACGCTTCAGGCGGACGGCTCGCCGCTCTCGATGCCGATGTGGTTTTGGCATGATGCCGAGGCGCTGACCATGGTCAGCGTCGCCGCGACGCAGAAGATCCGCAACGTCCGGCGCGACCCCCGCGTCTGCGTCGTCGCCGAGTCGGGCTCGCGCGCGGACGCCCGCGCGGTCATCGTCGGCGGCCGCGTCGAGTATCTCGATGAGGACACGCCGGCGCGGCGTGCGCTCGTCCGTGCGCTGCTCGACAAGTACCGTCCCGACCTGGCGCAGAGATGGGGCGGCGAGGTGATGCCCGCGAACCGCGCGCTGTTCCGGGTGAACCCCGCCTGGGTGCGTACCTTCGGATTCTGACGCGGTGAGTCCAGCGTGACGGCGATCACCGCGCTCGGGATGGGCTAAATCGTCGAAGCCGTCCCCCGCGCCAGCAGGCGGTGGCGGATCAGGCCGCGCGTTATGGTCACGCGCGGACGACGAGCGCAGTCACGTCTTCCGCCATGTGCGGGAGTTCGCCCGCGTGAACGCAGGCGGCGACGCAGTCGGGCCGAGCCTATCGCGCGCGCTCTTCCGCGGGGCGAACTTTGCGGAACTTGACCAGCAGCAAGATATCGTACGCGGCTTTTAGTGCGCCGCCGATAATTAACGGCCAGCCGAACGCCGACAGGCTGAGCAGATAACCTCCCAGGATCGGGCTGACGGAAGCAGCCAGACTCCGCGGGACGGCCGTGACGCTTGCCGCCGCCGGCCGCTCCGCCGGCGTCACGACCGCCATTACGTACGACGTCCGGGTCGGCACGTCCATCTGGGACAGCGCGTTGCGGGCCAGCAGCAGGCCGATAGCCGTTGGAAGGTTCGGCGCAAAGGGGACGAGGATCAAGAAAATGTTGGACGGCAGGTGCGTAAAGACCATCGTATTGATGAGGCCGATGCGCTCGGAGAGCGGCACGGCCACGAGAAATGACACCGCCGCGCAGATACTGCTCCAGAACAGGATCGCCGAAGCCGCCGGCACCGACAAATGGAATGCCTGAAAAAGCCACAGTGCGAGCAGTGACTGGACAAAGAATCCTCCTCCGAACGAATCGAGGCTGAACAACGCCGCGAGACTGTACACGATGCCCTTCGATTCTCTCAGTGCGCTGCGTGGGACCTCCGTCGCGGTGCGCCCTTCAACCGCGCGGGAGAGGGGGCGGTAGAGCGCGAGCGCGACTGCGCCGAGCGCTCCGTAAAGCCAGAACATGCCTTGCAGGGTAGCGAGTCGATCGAGGCCGAGTCGCGACGCCGCGAGGTCGGGCATCGCGGCGGCCAGCGTACCGAGTGCGCCCATGAGCGTGCCGAACAGGCTGTACCGGGCAAACAGCGCCGTCCGCCGCGTCGGGTCTACCGCCTCGGCCAGCACGGTATGCTCGAGCGGGAGGAACACGCTCACATCACCGCTCGACGGGTTCAGGGTTCCGACGAACGCGATGATGAGCATCGGCCAGTAGTTGTGGATAAGCGCGAACCCGGCCCCGGTCGCCACCATCAGCAGGCAGGCGGCGCGCAGCATCCACCGACGCGAGTACCGGTGCGCCACCATTCCCAACGCCATGGTGAGTAGCGCGGACCCCACCAAGGTGCCGGTGACGATCGACCCGATGGCGAACGGGCCGTTGCCTAGCCGGAGCAGGTAGACAGGCAGGAGCAGAGAGACGAAGCCATCGGCAAATGCCCGCACGCTCCGGCCGGCGAGTACGCGCAGAGCATCGGCCGAAAACCCTCGGGGTAGGGGCCGCCACCAATCAGCCCCGATCGACGCTGACACCTGCCCGGTCTTCCCGTGCTCTATTCTGGGTCTGGCGTCTTTTGCCGCGCGCCGGAGAAGGTGTGGGCGAGAGCGCCGCATGAAGGCCGTCGAAGAGGGCGATGCCGTGGACTTCGCGGTCGGCATCGGCTCGCGACATCCACCCGCGCAGCACCGCCTCGATCCCGGACACCTCAGGACGGGCGTACCGGCCATCGTGCAGATCGATCTCGTGGACGATCTCAGCCATCACCGCAAGAGCCGGATCGTGCAGCCCGAACGTTTCGAGCATGACCTCAAAGGTGCACAGGTTGCCGTGGTGGCTGAAGGGGCCGTGGCTCATGTCGAACGCAACTTCGTCCGATCGCGGGGTGGTTGAATAGCGAATCACGGCACGAGGGTTGATGAAGCGCCGAATGAGCCAGGCGCATGACAGCCTATCGACGTGGGGGTTGGGCCGGGTCACCCAATGCTTGTTCCGGTAAGCTGACGGCGTCGCATGTGCCGGCAACGCTGTCTCGGGCCGAGCGGGGGCGAGCGCTTCCTCTATCCTGGCGAGCCGCGAGGCGACCTGCGCCCCTGTGGGCCCGTTAAAGAAGTCGATGCGAGCGATCTCAGCATGCTCCCGCCTGAGTCGGGCCACGAGATCCCGCGCCTGCGCATCATCTCCGGGCGACCGTTTGCGCGAACCGACAAGCGTCTTCTCAAGGTCCGCCGCGCGCTCATCCAGCGTCGCGTAGTCGGCCTTCCGCGCCTCCTGGAATAGCGCGATCAGTTGAGCGTCGCTCAATCCTTCGAACCGCTCGACGCGCATCAGGAGCGCCTCTCCCTTGGCTTGCTCGACTTCCTGAGCGAGCCACTGGAAGGCCTCCAGGCACTCGTCGCGCGCGGGCAAGACGTGGACGCCTCCTTTGGGAGACACCGCCCCCAGCGCACGCAGGCGGCGCCATACCGCAACCCGCGGACTGGACCGCCCCGCGGACGGCAGCGAGTAGGAGAAGACTATCCACGGCATGTTCGACGTTGACAAGCGTAGCATATGTTGCGTAGTATTTGCAATAGATATTTCATTCCGATCGCCCGACCACAGGACGACGTATTGGACGTGTTGGAGGCGGGTTCATGAAATGGGTTACGCGTAAGAACGCGAACGTCGACCGGATTGCGTGTCCATGGCTAATCCGAAAGTTTGTGGACAAAGATGCGGTGTTCATTTATGTCCCTACGGAAGAGGTCATGGTGGTGGCCGACCGGGAGAAGGCGGTCCCCTACGATGTCAAAGATGTGGAGCTGGGTCACATCGACGGCCGCTGCAGCTTCGAGTCAATTATGGTCAAGTACAATCTGGCCGACCCTGCCCTGCAGAAGTTGGCGAAGATCGTTCACGGCGCGGACGTGGCGGCTGATATCAATATCGTCCCTGAAGCAGCCGGCCTCAAAGCGATCGCACATGGCTTTGCGCTGGTGCACGGCGACAACGATCACGAAAAAATTCGCCTGGAGACCCCGCTATACGAGGCGTTGTACGCATGGTGCCAGCAGCAGATTACAGCCAAGCGGTAGGCGCCCATCGCGTGTTTTTCCCCACTCGAGAATGTCGACGGCCACGCGATGCCGAGAAGCGCGGGCCCCGCACCGTGGGTCCGGAAAGATGAGGATGGCGGAACACGCGGACATCCCACGCCGGGTCGCAATCGGGGACCTGGTCCGGTACTATCTGCGGCTTGGCGCCATTGGCTTCGGCGGCCCTGTGGCGCTCGTTGGACAGATGGAAAAGGAGCTCGTCGGGGAGCGGCAGTGGCTCACGAAGGGAGAATTTCGGGAGGGCGTCGCCGTGTGCCAGTCCCTGCCGGGGCCGCTCGCCATCCAGGTCGGCATCTTCATCTCGTACATCCGCGGTGGGTTCTGGGGAGCGTGGGCCGGCGGCTGGGCGTTTATTCTTCCAAACTTTCTCTTCGTTGCGGCACTCGCCGCTTTGTACATGCACTTCGGCGATCTTCCGCCGATCAGAGGCATCTTCTACGGCGTCAGCCCGGCCGTGATCGCATTGATCTTCTACTCATGCTATCGATTGGCCAAACTCGGCATGGAGGATCGCCTGCAGTGGGCCATCGCCGTGGCCTGCTTCATCGTGACCGTCGCCGTCCGGGCCGAGGTTGCACTATTGTTCATCGTCTCAGGCACCATCGGCATTCTTAGTTACGGGACGGTCTTGCGCAGACGATCAGCGGCACCGACGGTTCCCCTTCTGGCTACTTTGCCCGCACAAGCCGGGACGGCGGCGGCGCCGACCGGATCGCTCCTCGGGCAGCTGCTCGTCTTCTTTCTCAAGGCCGGCAGCCTCACGTTCGGGAGCGGACTCGTGATCGTGCCCTTTCTGGAGAAAGGACTCGTCCAGCAAACAGGCTGGCTGAACGGTCAGCAGTTTCTTGTGGCCGTCGCGATGGGCATGCTGAGCCCGGGGCCCGTTGTCATCACGGCGACGTTCGTCGGCTACCTGGTGGCGGGTCTATGGGGGTCCATCGTCGCGACGGTCGGGATTTTCCTTCCGTCGTTTCTGCTGATCCTCATCGTCGCACCGATTCTGATTCGCCACCGGAACAACCCCAACGTCCAAGGCTTTGTGAAAGGCGCCTACGCGGCGGCGATTGGGACGATCATGGGCGCAGGCGTGCTGCTCGGGAAAGTCGCGATCGGGGACTGGTTTACGGCCGCTATTGGCCTCGTCAGTCTCGTCGCGTTGGCCCGGTGGAGGGTGAGCAACCCGCTCCTCGTGGCTGTCACGGCGGTCATCGGGCTTGTTGGTTTCGAACTACTGAAGCCCACGTGGGTGTTCGTGAAATGACAATCGTCAGATTGAGGTCGTGCACACGTCGAGCTCAGGCGTGCCTACTCAACAGAGGGTGGTGCCAATGCCGTCGCTTCGTAGGGTCGTGTTCGTTTGTCTCCACGGTGCAGCGAAGAGTGTGATCGCCAGCAGCTACCTAAATCAGCTCGCCGCGGAGCGCGGGCTCAATATCTGTGCGACCGCTGCAGGAGTCGATCCGGAACCGGAGATACCGGCCCCCGTTCGGGAGGGTCTGCTACAAGAAGGCCTTGATGTGATGAGAGACCGGCCTCGACAGGTGACTCCTGAGGAGCTGGCGGCGGCTTGGCGCATCGTGTCGTTCGGCTGCAACCTCAGCTGGGTCGCTCCCCCCGGTGTTACCGTCGAGCGCTGGGATGAGGTGCCAGCCGTCAGTGACGGATTCCCGGCGGCCCGGGATGTGATCGTTGCACAGGTCCGGCGCCTCCTGGACGACAGGGACGGGACGAACTGAACAGCGCCGTGATGCCGATGTCGGGGGGGTACCGCGGCAGCGGGACGGCGTCATCTCGTCGGCTCACGCTGGGGCTGGGGCCGGTCACGGGATTGAAGCCGGACCCGGCGTCGGGTGCGCCGATAGGATGACCGGCGGGCGTGCGGGCCGGGAGAAGTCGAAGTCGGAGCGTAGGTGATGGGTGGTGGGGTGGCCGCTACCCTTTGATGCCGCTCAGCGTAATGCCCTGGACGAAGTACCGCTGCGCGGCGAAGAAGAACACGGCCGCGGGAGCGATGACCATCATGGCCGCCGCCATCAAGAGCTGCCACTGCGACGTGTACTCGCCGGTGAAGAACGTGAGCCCCAGGGCCAGGGTAAATTTGTTCGGATCGTTCAGGTAGATCAGCGGCCCGAGGAAATCGTTCCATACCGCGAGCGCGGAGAAGATCGCCACCGTGATCAGCGCCGGCCGGCTCACCGGCACGACGACGAACCAGAACACGTCGAGCGGGCTCGCGCCGTCGATGTACGCCGCCTCGTCCAATTCCCGCGGGATCGTCCGGAAGAACTGGCGCAGCAGGAAAATGTTGAAGATGCCGCCTCCGAACCACGCCGGGAGAATCAGCGGCACGAACGTATTCACGAGATGCGCGCGGGCCCAGAACAGGTATGTGGGAATCAGGATCACCACCGACGGCAGGATGAGCGTCGTCATGAGGAGGGCGAAGATCCAATCGCGTCCCGGCCAGCGCAGGCGGGCGAACGCGAACGCGGCGCAGGCCGAGGTGACCACCGTGCCGGCGACCACCGGGACCAGGATGGTGAGGGTATTGAGGAGATAGCGGAGCGACGGGACGGCGGAGAACGCGTCCCCATAGTTGCGCAGGCGCAGCGGGTGGGGGATCCATGGCGGTGGATACGCGAAGATCTGCGCCGGGTCCATGACCGAACTGCGAAGCATCCACAGAAAGGGCAGCAGCATGACGGCGCCGCCCGCCACGCACGCGAGGTAGGCCGTGCCCCGCAGGGCGGACGCGCGGGCACGCCGGCTGAGCCGGGCCGTTCGGCCCGTCGTGCGCCGCGCGGCCATGGCCACCGTCATCGCTCGCCCTCGTAGTAGACCCAACGGCGCGAGGAGCGGAAGATGAGCGCGGTCAGCGCCACGATCAGGACGAACAGGATCCACGCCATCGCCGCGGCGTACCCCATCTGGCCATCGGCGAACGCGGTCCGGTACAGATAGAACACGTAGAAGAGCGTGGCGTTGTTGGGGCCGCCCTGCGTCATGACATATGCCTGCGTGAAGGCCTGCAGCGCGTGGATGAGGCTCAGCACGAGGTTGAACAGGATGATCGGGGTGACCATCGGAATGGTCACGTGGAGCGCCTTGTGCCGCGTCGCTCCGCCGTCGATGTCGACCGCCTCGTACAGATGCGGCGGCACGTCCTGGAGTCCCGCGAGAAAGATCACCATCGTGCCCCCGATGCTCCACAGGCTCATCAGGATCAGCGAGGGGAGCGCGGTCGCGGAGCTGTAGACCCACTGCGAGGGCGGAAGGTGCGCGGCCCGCAGCCCGGCGTTGAGCAGGCCGAATTCCGGGTTGAAAAACCACAGAAAGACCACGCTGCTCGCGACCACCGGAAAGATCGACGGCAGGTAGAACGCGGTGCGAAACACGCCGAGGCCTCGAAGATGCTGGTTCAGGAGCACCGCGAACCCGAACGCCACGGCCAGGCCGAGCGGAACGCTCGTGGCGGCGTAGATCGCCGTGACCTTGAGGGACTGCCAGAACAGCGGGTCGCGCGTGAAGAGCCGGATGTAGTTCCCTGCGCCCACCCAAGACGGCGCGCTGATGATCGGCCAGTCGGTGAACGACAGGACCAGGCTCGCCGCGATCGGGCCGATCGCAAACAGCACGAAGCCAAGCACGGCCGGTGCCGCAAAGAACCACGCCCACGCCGCTTCGTACCTGCGCACCGGGACCTCCACCCGCCGCGCCGCCCGAGTCACGCCCTCACCGCCGGGGGATCGCGGCCGCGCTCGGCGGGGGCGCGTCGCCCGGGACAGGGATGCGCAGGTGTCCCGGCACGGCGAACGGCTTCCAAGATGGCGACGACTACGCACCCGGTTCGACGATCCGTGAGGGCGGCCCTCTCCAGGCAGGAAGTCTCCCGGCGAGCGGCCAAGAGTTGCTCGCCCCAATACCGTACGGCGTTCGGTATTTCGGACAACCGCGGCGTTGACGAGGAGGGGATGCGATGCCACGCATGCGGCGAGAGATGACCAGGAGAAGGTTCCTCAAGGCGGCCGGGGCCTCGACGGCGGGTGCGTTGCTGGCTGCGGCGGGCGGGCGGCGGGCGGAGTGGAGCGCCCGGGCCGAGGAGCGGGCAGAACTCCGCTTCGTGTTCTGGGGGTCGATCAACGAGCGGAACGGGGTGGAACGCATGATCGCCTCGTTCAACGCGTCGCATCCCAACATCCACGTCACGCCGCAGTACATCCCGACGACCGGGGACACCTACACCGAGAAGTTGACGGCGATGCTGGCGTCCGGCGATCCTCCCGACGCGGCATACGTCACCGGGGCCGTCGCGTTCGCCTACGCGCAGGCCGGCCGGCTTATGGACCTGTCGAAGTATATCAAGGCCGACCCCTCCCAGTTGCTGCCCAACGCGTTCTACCGGTTCGGCAACCAGATCGTCGGCTCGTCGATCGGCGAGATCTCGGTGCTCTATTACAGCAAAGACCTCTTTGAGGCGGCCAAGGTTCCGCCGCCGCCCTCGGATGCGAAGGACGCGTGGGAGTGGGACCAGTTCGTCGAGATCGCGCGAAAGCTCACCCGCGACCGCAACGGCAACGACGCCACGAGCAGCCGGTTCGATCCCAACAACATCGCCACGTACGGGATTGCGATCAACACGGCGCCCACGAGCTGGCTGCCGCTCGTGTGGAGCAACTACGGGAACTTCGCGAACGACTTCGGCACCCGGCTCACGCTTGCCGAGCCTCAGGCGGTGGAAGCGGTCCAGCGGGTCCAGGACCTGATCCACAAGTATCACGTGGCACCGACGCCGGCGGCGATGCAGCAGATGCCGGCCACCGAGATCCTGATGCAGTCGCGCCGCGTGGCCATGGATCTCAACGGCCACTGGAAGGTGCTGGACTACAGCCACGTGAACGGCCTCCGCTGGGACATGGGCGCGCTCCCGCGCCTCAAGCGCCCGGCGTCGCTCCTCGTGGCCTCGGCACGGGTGATCTTTGCCTCGACCAAGCATCCGGACGAGGCCTATCAGTTCTACCGCTACCACATCGATCCGAAGGCCGTGGACCTGTTCAAGGACGGCCTGTGGATGCCGCCGCAGCGTGTGTACTACGACGATCCGGCGACCACCGACACGTGGATCAACGGCAAGCCCGGCGTCTATCCGCCCGGCGCCAAGCAGCTACTCGTGTCCTACGTCAAGCACTACATCCCGCACCCGGCGCCGGAATACTGGCTGCGGAACCTCAACCAAATCTACGCGAAGGCGGTCAACCCGGCGTTCGATCGCGTCTGGACCGGCAAGGCGTCGGCCCGGCAGGCAATGGACCAGGCCGCCGCGGACGCCAAACCGCTGATGCAGGGTCGATGGAACTAGAGCGCGGCGCCGCGATCGCGTATGTGGGACCTGTGCCGCTCGCGATCACGGTCGTCCGTCCCTCCGCGGTGCGCGTGGAGATCGGGCCGCCCGAGCCGGGTGCCGGTACGTCGTTCCTGCCGGAGCGACCGCAGGCCCCCGCGCAGCCGCCTCGCCGGGCCGCGTCTCCCGACGTCCTCGACACCGGCGCCCTGGTGCTCGGCATATCGGCCGAGGCGCGGGGCGTCGAATTTGCGGATCGCTCCGGACGTCCCCGGCTTCGCCTTCCTCTGACCGAAGTGCGCCTTTCGCCGGATGCTCGCCTGCGCCTCGAGATCGTGGGCGAGCAGCACTTCTATGGCCTCGGCGAAAACGGCCCGCCATTCGACCGCCTGGGTGTGTCCCGCCGTCTCTGGACCAAACACGTCGCCCACGGCTGCGGATCGGATATCTCGATCCCGCTGCTCGTGTCGCAGCGCGGGTACGCGTTGTTCTTCGACAATGCGTCCGCGGGCTCGCTGGACGTCGGCCGATCCGACGGCCGATTTTGGATCGAGTACCAGTGCGAGAGCGGCCCGCTCGTCCTCTACTATCTCGGCGGCGCGGATCTCCGGGGCGTGTGCGCGGAGGTCGCCGCCCTCCTCGGCCGCGCGCCGATGCCGCCCCGCTGGGCGCTGGGCTACATGCAATCCTCGCGCCATTTCCGTGACCGGGACGAGCTTCGGCGGCTACCGGACACCATCCGGGAAAAGCGGCTGCCGTGCGACGCGCTCATTTTTCTGTCGACGTACGGGGAGGCACTGGGGTGGAATCGCGGCGTCGGCCATCTGGAGTGCGAGCCCACGCTCCTGCCGGAGGCGGAAGCGTTCTTTGCCGGGCTCCGTCGGCGTCACTTCCACGTCCTGACGCATGAGTATCCCGTGCTGCACCCCGACTCGCCGCTCTATGCGGAGGCGGAGCGGCGTGAGTACCTGCTCGACGCCGGATACGCGTCCCCGCCGCGGCGCGAGTCGCGACCGCCGGCCTCCTATCAGGAGGGTCAGCGCTACCTCGACTTCTCGCAGCGTGAGGTGGGGGCGTGGTGGTGGCGGCACCACCGCCCGCTCCTGGACTCCGGTGTCGACGGCTGGTGGCTCGACGGCGGCGAGGGACCGCCGTCGTCGGCGCGGCTGCGCGGTGGACCGGGAACGACCGTGCACAACCGCTACGACGTGATGCGCCAGGAGGCATTCGCGGAAGGCGAAGCGGCCGATCGCCCGGACGGGCGCGTCTATCTTCTGTGCCGCTCCGGCGGGCCGGGCATGCAGCGCCACGGCGGCGCCTGCTGGTCCGGTGATATCAACAACACCTTCGGCACCCTGGAGGCGCAGCTGCCCGCCGGGCTCAGCATGGCGATGTCCGGCGTTCCGTACTGGGGCACCGACATCGGCGGCTTCCACCACGCCGTTCCGCGGGAGAGCGCCGAGCTCTTCGCTCGGTGGTTTCAGTTCGGGGCGTTTTGCCCGGTGTTCCGCGCGCACGGCCACGTCTGGCGCGAGCACGTGCCGTGGGCGCACGGCTCCGAGGTCGAGGAGATCTGCCGGCGCTTTCTCGACCTCCGCTACCGCCTCATGCCGTACACGTACACACTAGCCTGGCAGGCACATAGCCTCGGCCTGCCTCTCATGCGCCCGCTGGTGCTGAACTACCCGGACGACCCCTGCGTGTTGGACCTGGCCAGCCAGTACCTGTGGGGCGACGACCTGCTCGTGGCCCCGGTCACACGGGAAGGGGCGACGCACTGGCCGGTCTACCTTCCCGTCGGCGCCTGGTACGACTTCTGGACCCACGAGCGCTTCGACGGCCCGCGCGGGGTCACCGTCGCGGCGCCGCTCGGCCGGATGCCGCTGTTCGTGCGCGAAGGCGCGATCATCCCCATGGGGCCAGCCGTGCAGTATCATGACGAACGGCCGCTCGAGGATGTGACCTTGCTCGTCTATCCTGGGCCGCGGTCGTCGTTCAGCCTGTACGAGGACGACGGCGCAACGCGCGCGTACGAACGCGGCCGATTCGCGCTCACCGATGTCGAGTGCGTCTCCAATGCCGAGAGTGTCGTCCTGCGCATCGCGGCGCCCAGGGGCGATGCGGCGCAGCTTCCCGCCGGTCGTGCGTACACGCTGCAGGTGCGCGCACCGGGGTCCCCGCGCTCCATCCGGTTCGACGCCGGGGGTGAGGCGACGCGGCGGGCGCCCGGCGCGCCGGACGGATGGTGGCACGACGGCGGGCATTTTGTGTTCCTGCGCGTACCGCGGGTTCCGGCCTCGGTGACGATCGTGTGGTAGCGGAGCATCGTCGGCGAACACTGGACCAGGGGCTAGCAAATCGCGGCGACCTGGACCAGCGTTGAGGCGCGCAGAATCCGGCGTGGCGTGTTGTTGAGGCCGAGCGGGTCGGGGTTCTGCTCTCTTGCGGCGGCCGCCGACGCCGTGGTCCCCTCCGCGGCAGGTGTGGCTGCGCCCGCGGGCCGTGCCGCGAACGTGCGCGGCGCGGGGAGGTCGCTGCCGACGCCTCCCGGCAGAAGCTCGACCGCGAGCACGCTGAGCGGGAGATCGACCGGAAGACCCAGTTGCTGCAGCCGGGCTTCGATCTCCACCTCGGTGAAGACGGTGCCGCCGACGCGGTCGCGCTGCGACGGCGGGCTCGCGGAGAATCTCGCTCGTCCGGCGGCCCCGAGCGCGGGACCGAAGAACGTGCCCTCGCGCTGGAACAGCAGGACGTTGCGGTTGGACGCCCCGTCGGCCTGGACGACCTGCGCGTACAGGAAGAAGTACAGCGTCGTCCTCGGCGCCTCATTGGGGCCGACGAGCGGCCGGCCATCGAGGACCGGGGTTGCGTACGTCGCGGTGGCGACGACGAGCGACGCGAGGCGCAATGCCGCGTGGGCGGTGAGCGTGGCACCTGCCGTCGCAGCGCGGACCGCCGCCGCCGCCGAATCGAGGAACTGCGCGGGGATGCGGAACGGCGTGACAGGCGAGGCGGCAGCCCCGCCTTTGACCGGAAGCACGAGGCGAAGGCGTCCGGCGCGGCACGGCAGCGGCGGCGCGGGATGCTGGACGCCGTTGACCCGGATGGGTCGGCCGAACCGTCCCTGCGCGGTGGACCACCAGCGGTGATCGTGAGCATCCCCGGCATGGCCGATGCGCAGCTCGTACGTGTAGAAGCCGAAGAGCTCGGGATCGCCCGGGTCCAGTCCCGGCGGAAGGGGCAGCAGGAAGTGTACGTTGGAGTCGCTGGCGCGTTCGAGCTGCGTCATCGCGGAGAGCCCGGCGCGGTCGTCGCTCTCCCCGGGGGTGATGACGCGCATCAGCTCGGGATCGAGGGTGAGCGGCGGCTCCGCGCTCTCTTCGGTCCTCGGCTGCGCGTCGTACAGGAGGGGATCGGCGCCGTGCCCGAGCACTCGCGCGAACAGGGCGTCTCCCGCGGCGTTCGCCACCGGCGCCGCGAGCTCCACCCAGAGCGCGCGGGCTCGCGGCGCCGTGGTCGCGTATCCCGGGCCGGCCTCGAACGGCGAGAGCGCCAGCCCGACCGAGGCGATCGAGGGGATCTGCGCCGGTGGGACCGCGATCGGGAGCGTCACGGTCTGGCCGGCGTTGTTCAGGTCGGCCGCCGCGGGCTCGGGAACGGCCCCCGGCTTCAGCGCGGGGGATCCGGAGACGCCGACCTGCGGCCCGGTCTCCGTCACGATGGCGGCCGAGAGCGTCCACGTGTGCGTGAGCGCCTCGGGAAACCCGCTCGACGTCTGCTCGTGCGGGTCCACCGCGTCGAAGAACACGAGCCGCGTCCGCCGCCGGTCCCAGTTCGCGGGATCGGCGACCGCGGCGGCTCCGAGCGTGCGCGCGACGCGCAGGCTGCCGACCGTGGTCCCGTCGCGTTCCACGGTGACGGTGCTGTTGTTCGCGAGACCGTCCCACGTCCAGTCGCGCTCGAGATCGACGACGAGCACGGCGACCCAATACCGCAGCAGCTCGCTCTCCGCGGCAAACGTGATCGTCGAGTTGTCGCCGGGCAACGCGTGGCGCAGCGCCTTGGAGGCGCCGAACACGACGCGGCGTCCCGGAGGCGCGGCCAGCGTGAGGCCGTCGGCGATGAGGCCGAGCTCCTCCGCCAGCTGGGCCGCGACGGGCGGCGCGTCGACGCCCGGCGGCCGCTTGAACAGGATCCCGCGCAGGGGTGAACTGCCGTCGACCGGACTCACGAGGAGCGAAGGTTCCTGCCGGGCCTCGGCGCGCAGGATGAGCGACGCCGGCAGCCCGGTCGCGGCCTGCGGAGCGAAGTAGCTTGGATCGTTTCGCCCGATCGCGCGCGCGGTGATGCGCACGTCCCGCGCCCGCGGCAGGACGAGCGGCCCGGTCGCCGGCTGTGACGGCGCCCAGTCGACGATCGACGCCGCGTCGACATACGCCAGGTCGACGCGAAGGCCGGGATCCGCCGGGAGCGGACCGGACGGCAGCGCCGGAAACGGACGCGTCGCGCGATACAGCTCGCGGAACGGCGTGTCGAGCACGCCGTCTCCCGCCACGTCGTGCAGCGGCGTCCGCACCTCAATCGTGATCTCGAGCGTGTCCACGTCCGGATCCGGCAGGCCCACCACGACGCCGCTTCCCGGGTGCGCGTTCTTGGTGAAGTACTCGACGATCTGGCCGCGATGCGTGTCCGTGTCGCCGAGCGCGGTGTAGAGCGCCTCTGGATACCCGATGAGCGGCCGCATGAACGTCAATGCCTCGGGGATCGTCGCCCCGCTCGGGATGTCGCGCCGGATCCCCGGCTTCTTCGGCGGCACCCAGCGAAGAAAATCGAGGCTCGCCACGCCGGCCTGCCCGGCGTTGATCGCGTGGTCGTCGGCGGCGGGACCCCCGTTCGTCAGGTCGGCCAGACGCACGCGGAACGCGTAGCTGCGTCCGTAGGCGAGCAACACGCCGACCGGATCCGGGGTGGCGGTGATCGGCGCGGCGTCGAGCATCGCCTTTGGCACCGGATCGGCCACGACGAGCGAGCCCCCCCGCCAGTTGGCGAAGTAGCGGGGGAGCCACGCGTCCCCGCTCACGGCCGACGGGTTGGACGGGTCCTGGGGTCTCAGCGCGGTCGGCTCGATCGCGAGCTCGCCGGTGAAGTGCCCGAAGCCCTGCGGCAGCTCGACATCCGCGGGGACGAGCGAGTGCCACGCCGGCGTCGACGGGTTCGCCGTGACGTCGGCGACATCGACCCGGTATCCGAGCACCCCGAGCGGCGTCTGCGCGTCGAGCTTGCCGGCGAACCGGTCGTTCATGATCTGGATCTGGCCGTTCTGCCAGGCGACGACCTGCTCGTCGTCCCAGCCGATCTGCACCCCCGCGTCGGTCGCGGCCGGGATGCCGGCGTTGTCACCAATCACGGCGTCGTTGGCCTGCGGCTGGTACAGGTGGACGATCTTGGCGAAGCCGTCGTCGTAGGTTTCCGCCACGCCGAACGCCGCGTCGTCGATCGCGCCGACGGCGTCGACCGGGAAGAGCACCGCGGCGAACAACTGCCGTGCGGCCGCGCCCAGTGCCGGCAGCCGTCCGGCGTAAAGGCGGATCTGCCCGGGGGTCGCCGCCTGGGCCCAGGGGTCGCCCGCGGCGATCTCGATGAACAGCCACCCGCCGCCCGCGAACACGGCCGGGTCCGCGAGCTTGACCTGCAGCTCGTAGCGGAGGCCGAGGGCGGTGGCAAGGACGGGCTGCCTGAGCGCGTACGAGAGGATCGGTCCCCACCCGGTCGTCCGCGCCGGCGGCTGGGCCGTATAGCCGGTCTGTCCGCGGATCGCGCAGCCGAACTCGTCGGTTGTCGCCGTGGCGCCGCCCGGCGCGGCGCCGGCGGCATCGAGGTACGACTGCGGCAGCGCCTTTCGGATCGTCGAGGACGCCGGCCCGGCGAGGGCGCCGCTGCCCGAGATCGTGACCGCGCCGGCCTGCGCCTGGGCGATGAGTTTGTTGTAGCCGGGACGCGGCGCCGCCGCGGGCTGCGGGTTGACGATCACCGGCACGATGCGCGCGGCGGTCGGATCGGTGCTCTTCGGCGTGACGTCGAGGCTGCCGATCACGACCGCGCGCAGGTCGGGGACGTGATCGGCGAACTTGAGGGCGCTGCCGACGAGCGGGTCGTCGATCGGACTGACGGCGGGTACCAGGAGCGCGTTGACGCTGAGCGTGGCGGCGGACGGATCCCAGCGCTGCGGGAACGTCATGACCACGAGACGCAGGTTATCGGCCACCGTGCTCCCTCCCACGCCACCCCAGGAATTCGCGGCCTACGGTGTGGACCAGTATGTGTTGCGCTCTCATGGCAGATGCAGCGGAAACGTCTCGGTGAGCGCCCACGAGCCGTCGAAGTCCACGCTGACGACCCAGGCGATGCTGATGTGGATGCCCACCGCGGCCGCGCCCGTGAACTCGACCGCGTTCGGAAGCGGGTGATCCGGCGCGATCCCGAGCGGCACGATCGTGATCGCCGCCGCGAGCGTCAGCGACGCGCTCGCCAGCCCGTCGAGCACGTCGACGCTCGCGTTACCGACCAGCGCCGCCGTCAGCGCGAGCGGGCTGACGTTGGTCGAGATGCTCAGCTCGAGCACGATCGACGCGCTGCCCGATGCGACCGCGAGGTCGATCGCCAGCGCCGCGCCGATTCCCGCCTCGATGTAGACGCCCAGATTTCCGCCGGTCGTCCCGAGCACGATCGCGCCGGTCCCGGCGAGCGGGTCCACGATCCACGTGAACGGCTTGTCCTGACTCCCGAGCCCGACGCTGAAGCTCGCGTCCGTCGGGATGGTGATGGACACCCCGAGGTCGATGGCGATGTCCTCGACCTGGCCAAGCCCGAGCGGCAGCGTGGGCAGCGCAAACCCGTCGTGGACCGTGAGCTTGTTGTCGGAAAAGCCCACGTCGAGATCGACGGCGCCCCCGAAGGCCTCGACCAGGGTGGTCAGTCCGCTGATGATGTTCGTGACGGGCGACAGCGCGCTGCCGTACGCGACCGCGATGTTGTCGAATCCGGCCTTCTTCGTCTCGCTCGCGGAGAAGTCGCCGTGGATCGTGAGCAGCGGGTCCGGACCGAACCCCGCGACGAGCACCGCAAAGCTCAGGTACTGCAGCTGGACTGCCCACCGGGGCGACCCGGGCGCGGCCGTGGCGTCGATGGTCAAGGTCGCCTGCGTGACGGCGTCGTGTCCGGCCGGGTCCGGACCGTGATACTGGAGGACGAGGCTCACGACGCCGAGGTCGAGCAGTTGCTGATCGGCGATCGGCGTGTTCGGGGACTGCTCGATCCGCCACGCGAACGTCCTCGCGAAGCCGTCCTGCGCCAGCGTCAGCACGTCTCCGGCGCCGGTCGGGATCCGGAGGACGTTCCCCAGGTTCGGGAAGATATCGACCGCGCCGAGCAGGGCGCCGATGTCGGCGAGATTCGGGGCCGGCACGCCGTCCGCGGGGTCGAGCGACAGCGCCTGGCCGGCCGTGGTCACGACCGGGTTCTCGAACAGGCTCTTCGAAGTGCCGGTACCCTGGATCAATCCGAAGACGGTGGCAGGGCCGCGCACGGAGAGCGCGTCGCTCGGGTCGAGGAGCCGCCACTGCGGGTTGTTGTCGTTGTTCGTGCCGAGGATGAGCGGCAGCGGAAACGTCGGGTCGACGGCAGTGGGCGCCACATCGGTCTTGCCCCGGCGCGTGATGCTCCAGGCGCCGTCGCGCGGCAGGCGCGGCGCCCCGTGCAGCGCGACGGCGAGCGCCGGATACCCCTGGCCGGCCACGTTGGCGCTCGTGACCTTGACCGAGAGGGCCGAGACGTTCAGCGTGAATCTGGGCGTCCCCGCAGACGGCGCCGGTCCGACGTTGACGATGCAGCCGAGCGAGCCCGCCACGCCGTCCGGGAGGCGTTGCATCAACCCGAGAATCTCGAGGGCGCTTGCGACCTGGCCGACGGTCCGTTGCGCGTAGCCGGTGATCTGCGTCGCGGCGACCGCGGGCGCGACGCTGCCGTTCGTCGAGGCCGTGACTGCCGGGCTCATCACGACGTCCGCGTCGAATGTGACGGGGACGAACTCGATCTGCCTGAGCGGCGTGGGTTGCGACGGAGGCGTCTCGGACGGAGGGACGGGCTCGTGCACGTCCGGCGAGGTGAACGAGATCGCCGGGCCCGTGCCCACCGCGATGTTGTGGATGTTCTCCAGGCGGACGATGGCCCCGAGGAGGCGCTGATCCACCCCGAGCAGGGCGAACTCGCCGTTCCCGACCGCCTTCCAGCCCGTGTCGTGCCGGACCACGAGCCCGCTGTCGTACCGATCGAAGATGATGGTGCGCGTGATCCGGATGCACCACGGCGCGATGACCGTGGCGATCTGCACGAGCTCGTACGACGTGCGCCCCACGAGCACGTCGAACCGCGCCCGCACGACCCCGACGATCCCGTGGACGGGGTCGCTCGTGCCGAAGTCGTCGTTCTTCCAGTCGGAGAACATGCTCGTGCCGTAGCCCGAGATGTCGATGCGCGTGACCGGGATCTGCGGGTACACGCCGGACGCGGAGAACTGCTGATCGAAGAACTGCGCGGCGCCCAGCGGATCGTTTCCGAGCGTCAGCACGCCGTACACCGTGCTGGTGAGCGGCACCGGGAGCGGCGAGCCGGTCGTGGTGCTCCCGGGCAGCGCCGGATCGCCCACTGCGATCGTCCCGGTCGCACGGATCGAGAGCTGGCGCGAGGCGTCGAGGCCGCTCGGGTAGCTCGCCTTGATGAGCGCGTAGGAGGGACGCTTCGCCTGCGGCGTGTTCGGGTTTGTGTAGAGGGACGCGATGAGGCCGAACGGGAGCGTGAACTGCCCGAATGTGTAGGCTCCGTTCGCCTGCGCAAACGCCGGCAGGAGCGCCGCGGGCTCGGTGCGCACCAGGGTGACGCTCGTCGGAAACGCGCGCAGCCCGACCGGGGGGCCGTCGTTGGACGACGGCGCGTCCAGCCAGTCGTTCGTGGTCTGGTCCACCACGGGCTCCCACGAGATCCCGGGGAGCGCGTAGACAGTGAGCTGGCCCAGCGGCATCGTCACCGCCATCTTGTCGATCGCGGCCACGCTCGCCGCCTCTCTGGCGGGGCCGAGGCTCAGGCCGAACTGATCGGCGTTGCTCGAGAGATCGAGAAGCGTGGTGCCCGACGCGAGCCCGCCCGCCCGCCTTGCTGCGTCCGCGGGGACGGGTGCCACGCCGGTTGCCGCCGTCACTTGGGCCTGTGACGCCGAGCCGATCAAGAAGCGCAGCGCCGCGCCCGGCGTGAGCGTCCATGAGGCCACGGAAAAGAGACTTGCGGGAAGAGGCACCGGCGCCGCGTTCGCGGCCGCGTACGGGTCGGGCAGGGTCGGAAGCAGCTGCGGATCAGTAAACGTCAGGGCCAGCGTGCCCGCGAGCCGCGTGCCCGAGTACGTCGCGCTCATGACACCCGCCTGCGGAGGGCTCGCCTGCACTAAGCCGTTCTCCAGCGCGATCGCGACGCGCCCGCCGGCCGTGGCCTGCGACATCACCGCGTAGGCGCGCCTTGCTGCCGCGGTGCGGATAAACGCGAGCGCCGCCGAGCCGAACGCGATCCCGAGGCGACTTCCGTCGGCGCCAAGCGGGCGGTCGACGCTCACGCGCGCGCTGCCGAACGCCGCGGCGACTTCTTGGGTCGTCGTCTCGACCGCAAACACCGCTCCGCCGCGCGGGATTCGGAAGTCGATCTGCGAGGGGTGCCTCGCCGGGGCGGGCAGCACCGACGGCGGCGTCGGGGCGGGGTCCCACAGCACCAGCGGATCGACGACGTCGCGTCCACCGGTGGTCGCGGCGATTGTGATAACGCCCGGCGCCAGGCCGAGCGTCGCGCGGGCCAGCCCAAGCGGCGACGCGAGGTCCCCGAACTGCAGGGTGACCCCGCCGCCGAGCTCAAGGACGAGGCTGCCCGCGCTCGATGCATTTCCGAGTTGGGAGGCCTGCGCCGTGGTGATCGCGAGCGCCCATCCCCCCGCGTTGATCGGAGCAGCGCCCGACGGGACGACGTCGGTTGAGAGGACGGACGCGAACGCAAACTGGGCGGCCGACACGTCGCAGGGGAAGAGCACCCAGTCCAGGCCGATAGTGACGAGACGCGGCTTGAGCGCGTTGCGCTTCAACTCGACCGTGGCGCCGTAGACGGTCGCAGACGACGGCGCGATCGTCACGAACGCGGCGCCGGCCGCGGTGAACTCTACGACCACCTGCGCCGGGAGCGCAAGCGTCATCTGGCGCGCGTCCCGGCCGACAGCGGGATTGCCCGGCTGCGGCACGGGCGGCGCGAGCGTCAACGTGAGCGACAGCGCGCCGCCGGCCGCGATGGTGATGCCGTTCGGGGACGCGGTGACCGCGCCGGTCTTCTTGACGGTGCCTCCGGAGAATGACACGCCGACGGCTCCGGAGGGAGCCGCCGGAACGTTGAGCGCACCCACGCTCACCCACACGCTCCCCGCCCCGAGCGTGGTCGCGGTTTGGGCCGTCGTGATCAGGTAGCCGAGGATCCCGCGTGTCGCGCTCGAGATCGGGATCTTCCTGGGCAGCGGGATGAGATCGATCCAGTGCGGGACGCCGAAACCGTCGACGAACGGACCCAGGGTTTTCGACACCGCCATCCCCGCCGCGCCGGCCCCGATCCTGGGATCGATGTCGGTGGCGCGGCGAAGGTACGGCACGACCATCGGCGCGGGCTCGGGTTGCACGCGCTGCGCGATCGCGTCGATGAGCGGGCGCGCCCCGGACGGCGGCGGAGTGCGAAGATCGGGAACCGCGTGCAGCGCGCCGGCGGCGACGCCGCTTGCGAGCGCCCGCGCAAGGTACTGGCGCGCTTCAGCAAGGTCCGTTGCCGTCGCCGCGCCCTCCGGCGCCCACGATCCGGTGAGTTGGTCGAGCGCCTCCGCGATCGCCGCTGCGTCCACTGGTCTCAACCTCCCTGCGCGGTGCACACATTATGTGCACGCCGGCCCCGCGTGTCAACGACGAGTTGCACGCCGCAATTGACGTCATCTTGGGTGACAACGCGCCGATAGTCGTAGGTGGAGGGCTAGAGACTTGACGCGCTATTCGTGTAAGACGGGAGCACAATAGCCGTCACGGAACCGACGCTTGGCGATAAGCGGGTCGAGCCCAGCACGGGCGGCGACACTTGGGGGCCACCCGCGGGGTACGCTAGTGTTTCGTCGCTACTGTGCGACGAAGGTAGAGGGGGGCCGAGCGGTCCTGGCCGCAGCGGGCGTTCGACGCCCGTCCGGCTCCAACCCTTGCCGAAATACCGCAACCGTGTACTAGTTCCAACGCAAATGTAAATGCAGAGGAGCCGGGTGCGCGGACCCTCTGATGAGGCGCGAAGCGTCGAGGCTTAGGCCCTGGCTCGTTTCCCCGTCACAGCGCGGACAATCAACAGCAGAATCACGCCCCCAATGAAAGCAACAATGATGGAGCCGATGTTGAGACCGGTAACACCGGTGTGCCCAAAGGTTCTAAAGATAAATCCGCCGATGAACGCGCCAACGATGCCGATAATCAAGTCGCCAATGATACCCCCGGGACCTTCACCCGGCACGACCATTCTCGCGAGCCATCCTGCTATGATCCCGACGACGAGCCAAGCGAGAAGACTCATGCTGCTCCCTCCTTGACGGCGACTGAGAAGCCATTACCTTGCTACGCAAATCAAACAGTGGAGAAACCCCGAAGCAAGATGGGCTATTCCTCTGAACCAAATGCAATCCCTTCGTCCTGTCAGCGCGACTGAAGAGGAATGGAGGACTCCGCCACCGTCCGCGTGATGTGGGGCCGCTCACCTACCGTGCGGGCGTACCCGTACGACCCGGCCGGCGCGAAGAAGCTCCTGGCCGAAGCCGGATACCCCAACGGTTTCTCCACCGACTTCTGGTACATCCCGGTGAGCCGCCCGTACTTTCCGAACGGCAAAGACATCGGCACCGCCATCGCCAACGATCTGGCGCGGGTCGGGATTCGCGCACATCTGCTGAGGGAGGATTGGGCCACGTATCTCAAAGACGGCCGTCAGACGCTGAAGTTTCCCATGTACATGGCCGGAAGGATCGGCGACAACGGCGATCCGGACGATTGGCCGTCGTGCGGCTGTCTACTCCTCGGTGGTCAATGACGCGTCCACGTCCGCCCAGTCCTGGCCGTGCCGCGCCTGCACCGCCTCGAGATGCGCCCGGGCGGAGCGGACATGGTCGAAGATCGGAACCACGGTCTGAAGCGACAGCACATTGCAGATGCGGCGGACCAACGGGTTAGCAGCTACGACGAACGGAATGCGCTTGGCGTGACAGTCTTCGTGCATTCGCAGCAGCAAACCCAACCCGGTGCTGTCGATATAGCGGACTTTCGTCAGATCAAGAAGTACCGGAGAGTCCCCGCCGACCGCGGCGCCAAGGACGCTCCCTAGGGTCTGGAAATTCGCAAGATCGACTTCTCCCTGTACGGCAATGAGGGTCACGGTCTGGAGCCGCCGTGTCTTGATGCTCAGCTCACCGTGGACCGGCGCTCGCTCGCCCATCGCTCGTCCCCCCGGCCTCGATTGGCGCATGCTATTCCACGCCCTGCCGCGACGCGCCTGCTCCGCCGCCGAGCGGCGTATCCGCTACATCTCGCTCTGCGCCGAGACCATGCGTTCGTCACGACGGGCCCGTACGGACGGGTCACAGGGCGAATCGCGTCCGAGCGCGTGTCACGGAACCGCCGAATTTGGGCATGCTTGTTGGTGCCGGCCCCGGACTTTTTGGCCGCGGCCGGCGTGGGTCGATGGTCCCTCGATCGAGGGGCGGGGGGAGGACGCATGCAACCGTTCATGCGAGTGCGATGGGTGCTTGTGGTCGTCGCTTGCCTCGTAACCGCCGGCACCGGCACCGGAATCGGGTGGGCCCAGTCGGCGATGGCGCAGATCGTGACGGACCCGCACGGGCGGTTTGCCATGGCATTTCCCTCTTCATGGCAGATCGCCACGAAACCCGAAGGCATGGTCGCGCTGCTGGCGGCCGGTCCCGCCGAGGGCGGTCACGGTCCGCGGGTCAACGTCGTCGTCGAACCACTCCCCGGGCCAATGGCGCCCGCCACGTACGCCGCGCACGCGGAGCAGTTGGTCGCGGTTGCGTTTCGCGGGTACACGGTGATCCAGCAGGGCGACGCCACGATTGCGGGCCGTCCGGCCTACTACCGGTACTTTACGTGGGAACCGAACAACCTGCCGCCGCTGTATCAGCTGCAGGTGTACTTCACGTCTGCCCAGTTGGGGTTCGTGCTCACGGGATCCACGACGAACGACCCGGATTCCGTTCGCCGCGACATGCCGTTGATTGTGCAGATCCTCAGCACGTTTCGAGTGTTGTGAAGGGGACGTGAGCGGCCGGTCACACCGGATGACGGCTCAACCGCAGGGCGCCGAGTCGGATCGATTGCTCGCGTTTCTGGCGGGCCTGGCGACGGAAATGTCCGCCGTGCTCGACGCTCCCGTGCTCTTACAGCACATTATCCGCGCCGTGGACGATGCCATCGGCTTCGAGTCGTGCGCCGTATCGCTCCTGGAGACCAACAGGGGCGAGGACGTCCTGGTCGTCAAGGCGGGATCGGGCCTGCGGGCGGGTGCGACGGGGTTGCGGTTCGCCCGCGGGCATGGCTTGATCTGGGAAGTCATGGAGCGCCAAGCCGCGCTGATCGTGCCGGACCTCCACGCGGACCCCCGCGTGGTGCACACGGACCCCGGCGTCCGCGCGGGCATCTACGCGCCGCTCGTCTGCCGGAGCCGGTCGATCGGGGTGTTGAGCGCGTACCACCCCGAGGTTGACGCCTTTCGCGAGCCGGACCTTCACTTGCTGACCGTGGTGGCCCGATACATCGCCAGCGCCGTCGAGGTGAGCCAGCTGCACGACGCCCTGAAGAACGCGGCCGCGACGGATAGCCTGACGGGCATCGCCAACCGCCGCACCTTTATGGAGCGGTTTCAGCAAGAGATCGCCCGGTCGGAGCGCACGCTGCGCCCGGTCACCGTCGTGCTCCTCGACCTCGACGGGTTCAAGCGGATCAACGATACGTGCGGCCACGGCGTCGGCGACGAGGTTCTCGTGGCGGTCGGACGGGCGCTCAGCGCCGACCGCCGGGGAAGCGATCTGGCGGCACGTTACGGCGGCGACGAGTTCGCCCTGTTGCTGCCGGACACGGATGAAGCCGGGGCGAGGACGGTCATTGACCGCGACGTCGCCGCAGGCATCGCACTCCCGGACTCCCTCACGCAACACGGCGGGCTGGACGTTTCGTGGGGAAGCGCCACGTGGCCGGCCGACGGCCCGACCGTGGACCAGCTGTTGCTGGCCGCGGACTTCCGTCTGTACCACATGAAGGCGCAGCACGGTCGGCTTCCGGACTGCGAGCCCCACGGCGGCTCCCGCGTGGCCGGCCGCTGACTCCGGAGCTCCTCAGCCGCGGGCCCCCGCCGGCTCCCGCCAGACTGCCCGCGAGAGCAGATTGACAATAAGGAGCACCATCGTGACGACGAACGCGAGGGCAGCCGTGAGCGACACATTCCCCTCGTCGTTGAGCCCGAAGATCACGACGCCCAGCGTCTCGTGGCCCACCGAGAAGAGCAGGATCGAGAGCGTCAATTCTGCGAGGGCAGGGATGAACACCAGGAACCAGCCGGCCGCCAGGCTGGGCCGAATGATGGGGACCACGATGCCGAGAAACGCCCGGAGGGGGCCGGCTCCGCCGAGGCGTGCGGCTTCCTCGAGGGTGCCGTGCACCTGGGTCAGCCCCGCGAGGACGGTCCGCAGCCCCATCGCCATGAAGCGGGTGACGTAGGCGAGCAGGAGGATCCAGACGGTGTCGTAGAGCCGCAGCCCCAGCACCGGCACCGGCCGCAACCAGGTCAGGATCATGCCGAGCGCGACGACCGTGCCGGGAAGCGCGTAGGGGATCGTGACGAGTAGTTCGACGGCGGCGCCGGCGCGGACCCGCGTGCGCGTCAGCAGATAGCCGAGCCCGACCGACAGCGCCACGATGAGCGTCGCGGCTCCCGCGGCGAGCCCCAAGCTGTTCAGCAGCGCGCGCTGCACCTTGGGCACCCCCGTCAGCGCCTCCGCGTAGTGCGCCAGCGTGAGATTCCCAGGACTGGGCGGCAACCCGTACGCCCGAACCAACGACGTAAGCAGGATGGCTCCCAGGGGGAGCACCACGGCCGCTACCAGGAGCAGGCCGAGCGCGCCCGCGACCGGATAGCGCCAGCGGCCCAACGCGACGAGCGATCGCCCACCCGACGGCCCGCCGATCACGGCGAACCGCGCCCGATCCCGGACCCGCCGCTGGAGCGCCAACAGGCCGCCGGCGATGAGCGCGAGCCACATCGACAGCGCCGCGGCCACGTTGAGGTTATCCGGCCGGTCGAAGTTGAGGATCATCGAATAGATCTCCGTGGTCAGCACGAGGTACCGTGCCGGGAATCCGATCACAGCTGGAATGCCAAAGTCTCCGAGCGACGACATCAACAATAGCAGCGCACCGGCGAGCACCCCCGGGAACACGAGCGGGATCGTAATCTCGCGGAAGACGGCGCCCGGGCCTGCGCGCTCCGTCCGCGCAGCTTCCTCCAGCGCCGGATTCATGCGCTCGAGCACACCGAGCGTGGTCAGAAACACGATCGGGTAGCCGTACAGCATCATGACCGCGATGATGCCCCCGGCTCCGTACACGACGATCAGAGGTCCGGGGGCGCCCGTGAGCGCCATCCACACCCGGTTGAGGTAGCCGACCGGGCTCAGCAGGTACACCCACGCGATGGCGCCGACAAACGGCGGAATCATGTACGGCAGGAGCAGCGCCGTGCGCCAGAACTCGCGCAGCGGCACGTCGGTCCGGCTGACCAGCCACGCCAGCCCGGCGCCGAGCACCGTCCCGCCCGCCGTCGCGGCGAGCGACACGGCAAGGCTGTGCCAGAGCGCCCCGTATACCTGGGGGTCCGTGGCGACCGCCACGTAGTGCGCGAGCGATAGCCGGCCACCGGCGAGAAACGAGTGCGCGATCAACACGAGCGCAGGGGAGACGAGGGCAACCCCGAGCGCCGTGGCCGCCACGCCCGCCCCCGCTACTGCCGCGGCGCGCCCCGCGTCCCGGCAACCACCGCCGGCGGCTCGCACCAATGCCGCCCGGCCCTGCCTCTACTGGATGCCGAAGATCTGGGTCACGTTCTGCCTGATCTCCTCACGGTGCTGTGCGATATAGGCAAGGTTTGGTTGGATGATCCGGATCGAGGAGAGGGCCGGCACGCCGGCGGGAAGCGGGATCCCGGGGAGCACTGGGATGTACGCCCGCTGGACGAATAGGCGCTGTGCATCGGGGGTGTACAGGTAATTGACAAAGGCCTGCGCCGCCGCGAAGTTCCCGGTTGTCTTCACGATCGCCACCGGCGTGGGAATGATGACCGCGCCTTCGGTGGGCACGACGTAATCCACGGGCGAGCCCTGGGCCTTCGCATGGCGCACGAAGAAGTCTACGATTTGCGCCACCACGATCTCGCCGGACGCGAGCTTCTGCAGCACGTCCCCGTTCGCCTGGATCACCTGGATATTGTTCTGCTTCAGGGAGCGGTAGTAGCCCCATCCAAATCCCTTCATGCTGGCGAACGTGCCGACGTTGGCGAATGCGGCGCCGGAGACAAACGGGTTCGGCATGCCGCCGCGCCCTCGGTACCGCGGCAGCGCCATGTCCCACCAGCTCGCCGGCTTGAGGTGGACGGCCAGGGTGTTGTAGCCGAGCACATTGAAGATCAGTCGGACCTCGTGGGATCGATTGCCGTCATAGTGGAACTCGCGGGGCACACCGCGCGCGGCGGGGGGAGCATATGCCGCCAGATGCCCTTGGGTGGCAAGGGTGTGCAAGAACGCGGGGTCGGCAAACCATAGCACGTCGGCTTGGATACCGCCAGCCTGCTCCTCGGCTTGAAGTTTGGCCTCCACCGGGCCCGTGCCGGCGCGGAAGATCTTGACGGTGATCCCCGGCGTGCGCTTCATGAAGTCGCCGGCGATGGCGTTGACGTCGTCCTCGGATTCGGACGTGTACAGGGTGATCGTGCCGGCCGGCGCGGCCCCTTCCGCCACGCGCCCACCGTCCGCGTGCCACGACATGAGCCATGCGGCGAGCGCCAGACCCAGGAACGCCAGGCCGCTTCGGAACAGTCGATGCTGTGCTACGCGCCGTTTCATCTCCCCCCCCGTTGCCAGTCACCGATCCCGTCGCACGCCCGGGCGGCCCCGCGACGCGCGGGCTCCGCGGCGAAGGTCTCGGCATTCGATCTGATGGTATCCGAGAGCGCACGCGGTCACAAGCGCGCCGCGCAGGCGGCGGCGCAAAAGCAATCGGCAATTTCCCTACCCAGTTGTGCCCGCGCGGTCGATTGCGGCAGGACCCTGCAACGGGACGTCAAATTATCGCGTCCCGGCATCGGGGCGGTTGCGGGCGTGGAAGACCACGCCCCGGAAGCGGGCATGGAGGTGATTCGCCATGGACGCGGCCGCTCGCGGTCCGCAGCGCACGTTCCGCGCCGTGGGCGTCACGGCGGACGACGGGTTGTTCCGAGGGCTGCCGGAGTCGATGAGACGCTGGTGCCTCGAACAGCACGTGAGTCAATCGACGCTGGCGATGCGCGTCGGTGTCAGCGCCTCTCACCTCAACCAGATCATCCTCGGCCACGTCCGCCCAAGCGCGGAGCTCGCGCACCGCATCCGGGCGGCCATCGGCGCCAGATCCCGCTGGCTGGAGCGCATCGCTTCGATGGGGCGCGGCGGAGCCGCACCACTCTAGCGCCCCCGACGCTCAGGACCCCGACGGGTCCCTTGCATACATCATGAGGGCCGCCCTAGCGGCGGCCGGCGGCCAGACGCACCGCCTCCGGCCGGCGCCGCAGCCGCAGCATCGCTCCCGCGCCGAATGCGGGACCCAGGCTGAGGGTAGCCAGCGCGCCTGCCCACGTGAGATCGCGCTGGAGAGTCGGCAGAAGCTGGATGCTGACTGCCGTGAGCAAAAATCCGAGCGCCGTCTGCAGCGCAAGCGCGCTGCCGACACGGCTGCGCTCGGCCAGCTCGCTGATGCTTGCCGAAAACTGCGCCGAGTCCGCGATCACGGTGATGCCCCAGACGACCGCAACGAGCGCCACGAGCACGGGTGCGCGGCCGAAGAGGAGCCCGCACGTGATGGCGCTCGCCCCGCTGAGCGCCATCGCCACGGCGGTGGTCGCGGTGCGTCCCATGCGATCCGCGGTGATGCCCGCGGCGATGCACCCGAGAGCCCCGGTGCTGATCGCCAGGGCGGCGGCCAAGCTTGCCAGCCGGTCGGCACCGCCATTTGGGTCCATGCCGCTTGCCCGGAAGCTGGCGCCGAGGAACACCGGCAACCACGTCCACATCGCGTAGAGTTCCCACATGTGCCCGAAGTAGCCGAAGTTGGCGAGGCGGACCGCGGGATCGCGGAGCGCGCGCAACGCCCACCGCAGGTCGAGGCGCGCGGCGGGCGCCTCGAAGGGACCTGGGCGCACAAACACGGCCACGATGCCGGCGGAGCACAATGCCCCGACCGTCGTCGCGAGGATCACGGTCCGCCACGCCACCACGGCGCCGAGACCGGCGACCAGGTGCGGAAACGCCGTGCCGAGCGTGAGCGCCCCGACGAGCGTCCCGATGGCGATGCCGAGGTCCCGGCGGAACCAGCCGGTCACGAGTTTCATCCCGGGCGGATACACGCCGGCAAGACTGAAGCCGAGCACGAAACGCAGCGGCACCGCGATGCGGAGGTCTCCGCTGATCACGGCGAGCAAGCCGTTCGCACCCGCCGCAAGCGCGGCGCCGGTCATGAAGACCCCGCGGGTGGACAGGACATCGGCCACGCCGCTGATCGCGAGGACCAGTGCGCCGGCCACGAACCCGAGTTGTACGGCAACCGTGAGCAGCGCAAGATGCGCGGGGGCCAGGTGCCAGTCGCGCGCCAGGGCCGGCGCGACCGCGGCCGCGCTGAACCACGTGCTCATCGCACCGATCTCGGCCGCGGCGATCAGCGCAAGGGCGCTCCAGCGGCCCCGCGGTGCGGAGTCCAGGGCGGTCGCCTGCAGATGGGTGGCAGATTCGGTGGACGCCATCGTCGCGAGCGAACACTTCGGTTCGGTCGACGGGGGTCCTGGCACGGCCGCGCGACCGCGGCCCCTGCACGGAGGCTGCGGGCGTCCCGCCGCGCAGGCGATGCGGCGGCCGGTCAGCACATGCGGGGTGGGGGTACCTTTAGCGGGTGCCCTTCATCGCGTACAATCGTCCGTCGGCGGCGTTGAGGAGTCCATCGGCCGAATCGCCGTCGTCCGGGTGGGCGGCAATTCCCCAGGAGAGGGTGACGTAGCTCTCGGCGGGCGCCGCGCCACCGGCAATCGGAATCTGCCAAAACCGCGTTGGGATCATCTGCGCGATCTTGCCCGGCGTATTCGGGAACAACAGTGCAAATTCGTCTCCCCCGTACCGGGCCACGAGATCGTAGCTGCGCGTCTGCCGGCGCATCGTTTGCCCGACGCTGCGAAGGGCGGCGTCGCCGGTCGTGTGCCCGTACCGGTCGTTGACGCGTTTAAACCGGTCGACATCCACGAGCGCGATGCTGAATGGCTGGCCCGTGCGCGCGCTGCGGAGCACTTCCACGCCCACCCGATCCAGGAAGGCGCGGCGGTTGGGCAGTTCGGTCAGCGGGTCGGCAAAGGCGAGCTCGGCCACGCGCTCGTGCGTTCGGGCAGCCTCGAACACACCGCCGAGGTAGGACGCGAGCAGGGACAGGAGATCGAGATCGTCGCCGGTGAACGGGGGCTCTCCGGAGCGCTGGACGCTCATCGCCCCGATGGCGCGCCCGTGCGCAAGGAGCGGCGCGTAGATGCCCGCGCCCACGTCGTCGCGGCGGCTCCACACGCGCGGATCCTGCCGCATGTCCATGGCGCGGAGCGGGGCCGCGGCGTCGACGGCGGCCCACCACATGCTCTCGTCGCGGGGGATCGTCGTGTCGCGCAGGTGCGCGCAAAGCCCGGCGGCGCCGACGACCGTGAGGCGGTCGGGATTGCGCTCGTCGATGAGCGCGATGGCAGCCGAGTCGAATCCGGCCGCCTCGCGCAGGCCCTCCAGGACGCGCGCCACGAGATGTGTCACGCTCAGCACCGCGACAAATTCCCGGGCGAGCCGCGCCAGAAACTCCAGTGCCTTGTCGGTCCCGTCTCGAGACCGCATTCAACGCCTCCGCGTCCTACGCGTTCGCGTCGAGCCGGACCGCCGCGGTCGCCGGGCGTGCCGCCGGGCGCGTGCCCGGGTCGACGCGTGTGACTCCGTTGCATATCTGCCCCCCGGCTCGCCGGCATAGACGCGCGGAGGCAGGCCGCATTCCGTTGCACCGGGGACGACCGGAGACGCGGTGTCGCAGCCTGCGGGGGGGCTAGCGCTGTGTGTGGATCTGCTCCAGCAGCTTGGCCACGACCGCCGTCCACCCCGTCTGGTGGCTCGCCCCTAGACCGGCTCCGGTGTCGCCGTGGAAGTACTCGTAGAATGGGACGAGGTCACGCCAGTGTGGATCTGTCTGGAACAGCGTGTTGTCGCCGAAAACCGGCCGCCGTCCGGACGCATCGCGCAGGAAGATCCGGGTGAGGCGCTGTGAGAGAGCGTCGGCGATCTCCCAGAGCGTCCGGCGCGTGCCGGAGCCGGTGGGGCACTCGACGAGGAAGTCGTCGCCGTAATAGTGGTGGAACTTCTGCAACGCCTCGATGAGCAGGAAGTTGATGGGAAACCAGACCGGACCGCGCCAGTTGGAGTTGCCGCCGAACAGGTTGCTGCGCGAATTACCCGGCTCGTAGTCCACCACGTATGCCTGCCCGTTGACGTTGATGACAAACGGATGCTCGGCATGGTACTTGCTGACGGCGCGAACCCCGTGGTCGCTGAGGAACTCCGCCGGGTCCAGCATGCGGCTGAGCACACGCTTCATCCGGTGGCCGCGCGCCAGGGCGAGGAGGCGCCGCTCGCCGACGCCGGGCTCTTGCCACCGGGAGACGAGGCTGGCGAGGCCCGGCCGGTGCGCCAGAAACCACTCCATCCGCGCGCGAAAGGACGGCAGGGCGGCGAGACGATCCGGCTCGATCGTCTCGACCGCGAAGAGGGGCACGAGCCCGACGACGGAGCGGACGCGAAGAGTTTGCTCCGTGTTGTTAGGGAGACGCAACACATCGTAGAAGAACTCGTCCTCGTCGTTCCACAGCGGGATACCCCGCCCGCCGAGGTCGTTCAGCGCGCCCGCGATGTACATGAAGTGCTCGAAGAACTTGGTGGCGACGTCCTCGTACGCTTGGTCGTCGCGGGCCAACTCGAGGGCGATCGCCAGCATCGTCAGGCTGAACATGCCCATCCACGCGGTGCCGTCGGCCTGGTCGATGTGCCCGCCGGTCGGCAACGGCCGGCTCCGGTCGAACACGCCGATGTTATCGAGCCCCAGGAAACCGCCTTGAAAAACGTTGCGACCCTCGGCGTCCTGGCGGTTCACCCACCACGTGAAGTTCAGCAGCAGCTTGTGGAACACGCGCTCCAAAAACGTGCGATCGGCCCGGCCGGTCACCCGCCGCTCGATTTTGTAAACACGCCACGCCGCCCAGGCGTGAACCGGCGGATTGACGTCGTCGAAGGCCCACTCGTAGGCGGGGAGCTGCCCGTTCGGGTGCATGTACCACTCGCGCATGAGCAGGATGAGCTGGCGCTTCGCAAACTCCGGATCGACCGTGGCGAGTGTGATGCAGTGGAACGCGAGATCCCAGGCCGCGTACCACGGGTACTCCCATGTGTCCGGCATCGAGATCACGTCGGCGTTCGTCAGATGGTGCCATCCGCAGTTCCGCCCCGTCAACCGTGATGCGGGCGGCACGGGGCCCGCCGGATCGCCGGCGAGCCAGTGCTGGATGTCGTAGTAGTAGAATTGCTTGCTCCAGAGCAACCCGGCGAGCGCCTGGCGCCGGACGAGCCTGGCATCGTCGGGCATCGTCTCCGTGCCGCAGGCCCGATAGAACGCGTCGGCCTCGGCCTGTCGCGTGGCCAGTACCTCCGTGGCGTCGACAAACGGGGCCGTCAGGAGCTGCCGCGAGAGTCGAAGAAGCACGGCACGTGTCTCCGCGGGGGGCACGACGAAGGAGTAGTGGGCGGCCGCCTTGGTGCCGGTGCCGTCGGGATTGACCGCGCCGCTCTGGCGGGACACGACGGCGTTGTTGATGCCATCCTTTACATAGGGAGTCCGGTTGGGAACGTTCCACAGCCGGCTGAAGTTTGTTTCGTTGTCGGTGAAGAGCAGCGTCGGTTGCCCGTCACACGCGAGCCAGTACTCTCCGAGCTCATGGTGCGTGGCCTGGACCAGGCGCGGCCCGCCGCCGGCGCCGGCCGGCGGGCCGTCGTGAACCGCCCGGAGCCTGGGGCACCGATCGTCCCAGCCCCACGACCATGTGTTGCGAAACCAAAGTGTCGGGAGGACATGGATCGGGGCGGCCTCGGGACCGCGGTTCGTGGCGGCTAGGCGGATCACGATGTCGTCGGGGGCCGCCTTGGCGTATTCCACGGTGATGTCGAAGTATCGATTCTCACCGAAGATCCCGGTGTCGACAAGCTCGTACTCGGGCTCCTCACGGTTTCGCCGGCGGTTCTCCGCTACAAGATCGCTGTAGGGGAACGCTCGCTGCGGGTACTTGTACAGCGCCCGCATATAGGAGTGCGTGGGCGTGTTGTCGAGGAAGAAGTAGTACTCTTTGACGTCCTCGCCGTGGTTGCCCTCGGGTTCGCTCAACCCGAACAGCCGCTCCTTGAGGATCGGATCGGCTCCGTTCCACAACGCCAGCGCGAAGCACAGGAGGCCGCGGTCGTCGCAGATGCCGAGCAGGCCGTCCTCACCCCAGCGATACGCGCGCGATCGCGCGTGATCGTGGGGAAAGTACGCCCAGGCCGAGCCGTCGGCCGAATAGTCCTCACGGACCGTGCCCCACTGCCGCTCGGACAAGTACGGGCCCCAGCGGTACCACGGCGCGACCTTCTGATGGGCCTCTGTCAGCCTGCGCCGTTCGGCGTCGCTGGCACCCGGCAACAGACGTCCCTCCTCACTCCGGTGGCGGGCGGCGGCCGCGCCCCAGGATTCCCATCATACCATGCCCGCGTCGAACGGCCTCCGGACGGACACGCACACGAAGCAGGAGGGCCGCCCGAGCGCCACGGCTACGAGACGGCCTCCCACTGTGTCGATCGGGACGCTCTTGAGCTAGATCAAGCGGGGCTGCGTCGGTGCCGCGATCACGAAGGCGTCAGCCCCGAGACGTGGGCCGCGACCGCGGTGAGTCCGGCCGCCCCGAGGCCAGCGAGGACGCCCGCGGCGGCGAACAGCAGTAACCAGCTGTAGCGGGCGAACGGCCGGACCACGAGCCCGAGCAGGACCCAGGCGAGCCATCCGGTCCACGCGCCGGCCGCGCCCGCAAGCACGTACCACAACCAGAGACCTGTCATGCCGTCACCGCAGCGTTGCTCGGATTCGATATCACGCGCCGTCGATTCGCCGTGTCCCGGACGGACGCCGACGATCCGCTATTCTGCGTTCGGCCGGAGTTTTCCCACCTGCGCGGTCGTGCCGCGCTCCCGCTGTTCGACGAAGTCGGTGGGCCTGTCGGACCTGCCGGAAGCGGGCGTGCGACGCCCGCGGTGCATCCGTGGGCATCGCACTAGTGACCCACGCCGGGCCCGGGCTTGGTCACGCCGATTTCGAACACCTGATCATAGAATGAGTAGCGCCGGTCCATCTGGATCGATACCCACAGCCCAAGGGATGGATATGTCATGGTCTTGATCGCGCGCGTCGTGTCCACGAGTTCTTGCGCCGGCGCGCCGAGCGCCGCGCGAACGTCGGCTTCCGTGCTGCCGACGTGCACCCCCTCCGTCGTCCCGTACGCGTTGTCGTTCAGCACCCAGGCGCGGAAGATTGTGCCGGAGGGTGACACGCGGGCGCCGACGCCCCGGTTGGACGGCGGCCCAAACCACTCATAGAGCATATTTCCGTCCGGCAGCGCCTGCGTGGTCTTGGCCGGCCCGAGCGCGGCGACGGCATCCTGGACCCGCATGCCGAGCCGGACCGATCCAACCGCCTGGCCGGGTAAGACCGTGTGCAGCGCGTGCACGGCCGGTTGCGGCCGGCTCGGCGCGACCGGCGCGGCATTCGGGAGCTCCACACCCCGCCCGCCGTGCGCCGGCGCGGAATCCGGCAACATGCGCCCCACCGTGGACGCGGACGGCGTGCCTCCTGGAGCGCCGACGAGCAGGACGAGCTCATCGTGCGCGGGCACGACGCGGAACGGCATGGGCCGCTTGAGCTCGACGACGATGCGCACAACCTGCGGCTGAAACTGACCGACTCGGATCTTCGTCACGGCGCCGCCCGCGAACGGCAGCGTGCCGGCGCGCCCCTGCAGCTCCGCCGGCGAGAGCTGAAACACGATCCAGTTGGGCTGCACGTTCACGAACTGGTATGCGACCGGCGCCGAGGCGACGACGGAGAGCTGCACGTTCGTCGCCGTTTCTGCCGCGGTGATTCGGGTGACGACCGCCGGGGTCGCGGCTCCCACCCCGGTAGATCCCGCCGTCGCGATTGCGCAGACGACGACGATGAGGACGACTGCCAGGCGATAGCGATCACGAGAGGATGCGCTCATGTCGACGACTCACCTCCGTTGGCGTTCCCCGCCGCGTCCGGCCGCCGTTTCACGGACCGGCCACGTAGGGACCGCGATATTTTGATGTGCGGGCGCCGGGTCCTGCTGCACCGCCGAGCGGCGGGTGCGATTGGGTAGAGAAACTCCAGATATCTTCGGGAGAGGACCGCCGTCGCTGAGGCCCGAAAGACGTGACACACGCGGACGATGAACGAGTACGAGCTGGTGGTATTGGGAAGCGGCCCCGCGGGGCAGCGAGCCGCGATCGCGGCCGCCAAGATGGGCCGGCGTGTCGCGGTGGTGGAGCGCAACGCCGACGTCGGCGGCGGGTGCCTCTACCAAGGCACCATTCCCAGCAAGACGTTGCGCGAAGCGGTCGCCTACCTCTCCGGTATCCGGCAGCGTTCCGTCTACGGTGCGGCGCACCGGGTGAAGGAACAGATTACGATCGATGATCTGACGTTTCGAACGCAGCGGGTGATCGAAAACGAGGCGCACATCGTCCGCGATCAACTGATCCGCAATCGCGTCGATATCATCGCGGGCACGGCGAGCTTCGTGGAGCCGCACGAACTCCTCGTCACGACGGCCGACGGCCAGCGGCGCCTGCGAACGCAGCGGACGGTGATCGCCGTCGGCACGGTCCCGGGCCGCCCCGCGGACATCGAGTTCGACGACCGGCGGGTGATCGACAGCGACGGGCTGCTCCGCCTGCAGGAGATCCCGCGTTCGATGACGTTCGTCGGCGCCGGCGTCGTCGGCCTGGAATACGCGACGATCTTCCAGGTGCTGGGCGTGCAGGTGGTCCTGGTCGACGCGCGCCGCCGCCCGCTCGACTTTGTCGATGACGAGATTCAGGACGCCTTGTACTACCACATGCGGGACGAGGGGATCACGCTGCGCTTCGGTGAGCGCGTCTCGGCGGTGCGAACGACGGAAAACGGGCGTGTCCTCGTCGAGCTGGAGAGCGGCAAGAGCTTCACGACCGAGTCGTTGATGTTTTCCGCGGGCCGGGAAGGCGCCTCGCCCACGCTCAACCTGGGCGCGATCGGCGTGGAGACCGACCGTCGCGGCCGTATCAAGGTGGACGAACACTTTCAGACCGCCTGCCCCGGAGTCTACGCGGCAGGTGACATCATCGGCTTCCCCAGCCTCGCGTCCACATCCATGGAGCAGGGCCGGCTCGCGGCGCTGCACGCGTTTGGGGTCGACGCGCCGGCTCTGCCGCCGAATCTGCCGTACGGCATGTACACCTTTCCCGAGATCGCCATGATCGGTCCCACCGAGCGGGACCTCACGGAACGGTCCGTTCCGTACGAGGTGGGCGTGGCGCCGTTTCGGGAGTTGTCGCGCGTGCAGATCAGCGGCGGCCGGTCCGGCATCCTGAAGCTGCTCTTTGATCGCCACACCCTGAAGCTGCTCGCCGTCCATATCCTCGGGCAGAGCGCCACCGAACTGGTGCATATCGGACAGACGCTGATCGACCAGCAGGGCATGGTCGAATATCTTCGTGACGCGGTGTTCAACTATCCCACGCTCGCCGAAGCCTACAAGGTCGCTGCTCTAAACGGACTGAATCGCCTGTAGCGGCATCCGCGGCACGTCGCTTGGATCTGTTGAGCGGCGAAGTGTGCCAATGTGAAGGAGATTGACTGCGACCGGCCGCGGGTACGGGTAAGTGGAGGCCCGTGCGCGGCGCCCGGCCCGCCGGCCTCTAGGTCCAGCCCGAGGCCGGGTCGCCGGACCGGTGGAGCGCTACCGGCAGCGACACGATCACCTTGGGCTTGGAGGGGGGCTCTCGGTGGCGAGACTCTCGGCGGCACCGCCGGCGTTCCTGGTTGCGGCATCGCTCATCGCGGTCGCGCCGGGCACACCGTTTTTTTCCATTCTGCCGTCTTGGCAGGTCGCGGTCACCGCGGAGGCGCGGCCGGCTCCGACAGCTACCCGTGTCCGCGGCGCCGCGCCGGCGCACCGGTTGCCGGCGGTGGTGCCCCAAACGGTTCCGCTCGACATCGTGCCCGGGCCCAGGCGGTCCAGCGCGACGTTGCCGTCGGGCATCGTGACACCGCCGCCCGCGGGGTTCGCGACTGTGCCTGCGTGGGACCCGTCGGTCGGCTCGGGTGTGGGCGACACGGTGCCGCGGACGTCCGCGTCCGCCTCGAGCAGCGGCTCTACCGGTGAGGGAAGTGGCCGAGCCGGCGATGCGGCGGGTGTCACCGCGGGGGCGCCGTCGCAGAGCGGGGCGGGCCCGGGCAACATCAACGCGTCGGGAGCAGCGGGCCCGACCGGGGTCGCCAACTCGGGCGCGAACCGCGGAACCCAACCGGCTGCGCCCGCCGGCGAGACCTCGGCCAACGCCTCCGGACACACGAGCGCGACGGGAAGCACCGGGATGGGCGGCGTCTCCGCCTCCGCGCAGGCTTCGGCGGCGGGGGCTGGCTCCGGCGGTTGGGCGCCGGCGACGGCAAGTGAATCGGGGCGGCCGGGTGGCGCGGGGGCCGCGGGCCGCTCCGGGGGCTCGAAGGCATCCGGCGGTTCGAGCTCCCCGTCCACCGGCGCGCCCGGGAAAGGTCCCGCGCCGGGCGGCGCGAATCTCGGCAGTTCGTTGCCGAACGAGGACACGTCGGGCCCGGGCAGCGGCTCGGCCGACGGGCCGCCGGGCGGCACCGGCGGGTCCGGCGGACATGATCCCGGGGGCCAGAAATGAACTCCAGGGCGACCCCGCCAATGATGCCGAGCCTCGCGGGTGCGACGCGGCGGGCGCTCGCGGTGCTCCTCGGTCTCGTGATGAGCGCGATGGCGACCCAGGAGGGGCAGGCGTTTCCGAGCGTCTCCGACACGTACCTCCTTCGCGCGATCACAGCTCAGGTTATCGTGCGGAGCCACGGCCGCGGAGCACCCGCGCGCTGTCTCGGGATCGTCGTGACAGTCCGGGACCCGCGCGCCTACGTGGCGACGGCGAAGCGCTGCCTGGCGCCGTTCGTGGCCACGCCGCTTGCGACCGGGGTCCCGTTCAACCGTCTCGGCGTTGACATCACGGTGCGTTACGCCGACGGTACGGCGGGAACCGTCGACAACCTCGCGTGGATGGGCGATGTCGTATCGCTCGTGGCGTCGTTCAGCAGCCGGCCTGCCTCGTACAACAAGTTGTGCCGGTCGTGCTCGATGTACGCGGACTTTGGCGCGACGCAGACGATTCCCGTCTCGCTGCCGGCAACTGCCGCGGGCCAACGGATCGCGCCCCGCGGCGTCCTCGTCTCGGATGCGGAGGGAAACTACGGCCTCGAGGTCGCAGGGCTGGGGCTTGCGGGGTCGGCGGTCGTCGACTCGCGAAACGGCGACCTGGTCGGGATCATCACCGTGCCTCCGGGCACCGGCGCGCATGGCTGGGACCAGGCCCGCCTCTCTACGGGGCAAACGGTGAACGACCTCACGCGCTACGCGGTCGTCACGTTTGAACAGTGATCCTCCGGAGGGGATTCGGAAACCGGCCCATTGAACTCTCGCGTGGCACAACGTAGCTCGCGCCGGGAGGCTTCGGAGGCGGAGGCCGGTGATGGTTCCCTTTGACGGGGAACGGCTGCAGCGCGCGATGCGTGCGCGGGGCATGGACGTGGTGCTGGCGACGAGCCGGCACAACGTGTCGTACCTGACGGGTGGCTACTACAACCCATTCTTCGGCCGGGAGTCGCAATTTGGGCGCGGTCAGTATCTTGCGGCGGTGGCCGTGCCGGCCGGCCGGCTGGATTCCGCCTTCTACGTCGGCCGGGACAACGAGTTGGACTTTCTGCAGGCGTTCGGGCCGCTCTGGATCAGTGACATCTATTGGGCGCCGCGCCGGCCGAACATGACGGTCGAGGTGGCCGCCACAGCCGCGGACGCGTTGCGCCGCCGCGGTCACGCCAACGGGGCCGTCGGCGTTGAGTTGCCGTTTCTGCCCGCGGATGCCTTCGAGGTGCTGCGCCGTGATCTCCCCGGCGCGACCTTCGCGGACGCGAGTCCGGTCTTGGCGGAACTGCGGGCCGTGAAGCGCCCGGCGGAGATCGAGCGGCTCGAAGCGGTCCACCGGATCACCGCGGAGGCGATTCGGGCAGTGCTCATCGACGGCCGTCCCGACCTCTCGATGCGCGACGTCGCCGCGGCAGTGCGGCACCAGCTCGAGACGCGCGACGCCGCGTACCTGTATGCCTTGACGAACGTGGGCCCGGGATTGGTGCGGGCGGCGACGTCCGAGCCATGGGGCCGGGGGCGTCCGTTGCACGTGGACGCGGGCGCCGAGCTGGATGGCTATCGTTCGGACGTCGCGCGCATGGGCTCTATCGGGTCCGCCCCGGCTCGGGCGCGGGAGATGTTCGACGGCTGCGTGGCGGCGCAGGCGACGATCCGGCGGAGCATCTCGGCCGGCCTGCCCTGCGGGGAACTGTGGCGGATCGGCGCCGATGCGGTGAGCGCCGGTCCCTGGGGCCGCCTCGGAAAGTTTCAAGCCCACGGCTTGGGTCTTGTCAGCCACGAGCCTCCGGAAATTACCGAGGAAGCGACCGGGATCCTGGAGCCCGGGATGGTCGTGTCCGTTGAGACCGATGTGCTCGATCCCGACACGGGCCACATCAAGCTCGAGGACACGGTCGTGGTGACCGCGACGGGGTGCGAGGCCATCGGCGACGTGCACCGCGAGTGGTGCGTGGCCGCCGGGCACTCCTGCGGGCCTCACTCACCGGGCGCCGCGGGCCCCGAGCGCATAGCCGGAACTGCGCCCGGCATCCCGCGTGAAGCAGGAGCCGGTATAGGGGGGATGCGAACCTCCACGGCTGTGGAGGAACCTCAGGCGTTCGCCCGCGCCCTCGGCAGCTCCGCCGGCAGGATTGCGACCTCATGGGCGGCGCGCCTCGCGGCCGTGCCCGCGTTTGCGACCCGCGACGGCGCGTCGTTGCAGACGGCATGCGCGGCGCACCTCCATGCGCTGGCCCGCTGGCTGCACTCTGCCGACGACGACGAGCTCCGGCGCGGCGTCGTTGCACAGACGCAGGCGTGCATCCAAACTGGGTTGGCGCTCGCGGATGCGGTGCACGCATATGCGACGCTCGAAGACCTGTTGTGGGAAGAACTGGGGCGGGAGACGGCCGGCACGGGCGGGCCGATGGCGACGGCCAGACGGCTGAGCGCCGGCCTCGGCGTCACGATCCGCGCGGTCGCGGCGGAATACCAGCGGGCCACGGCGAGCCGGCTCGCACTCCAGCGGGAAGAGCAAGAGCAGCTGGCGTTACGCCTCGAGCGCACGCAGGTCCGCGACGCGGCAACCGACGCGTACACGCGCGCGTATTGTCTGGACGTACTCGACCGGGAAGCGCGGCTCGCACACCGCTACGCGTACCCGCTTTCGCTGCTCGTGATCGACGTGGACGACTTCGACGGAGTGACTGTGGGGCTGGGTTCAGCGGAGAGGGATGACGTGCTGCGCAGCCTCGCCGGGCACTTCGTGTCCGCGGTACGGGAAGTCGATCTCGTGTGCCGCCTCGGTCACGATATCTTCGGCGTCATCCTGTCGCATATCCCCGCGGGTGTCGCGGCCGGCGTCGCCGAGCGGCTGCGGCTGACCGTCGAGGATTGGACGCCGTCCCTGGGGGACGTCCAGCTCGATCGGCGCGCGACGATTTCCGTGGGTGTCGCGGGTTTCCCCGACGACGCCGCTACGGCGGACGAGTTGCTGCTGCGCGCCGAGGCCGCCCGGACGCACGCCAAGCGGGCCGGGAAGAACACCGTGGTCTCGGCCAGGGATCTACCCGCGTGACTCCCGCATGACCGGGGAGGCGGGGCTGGGGAGGGGGACAGCATGCCGGCTGCGGACGACCATCTCAGCGGCGGCGTCGACGGCGGAAACGGCATCCTCACCATCCGGGGCAGTGGCGTGCACCGCACGTGGAACAACATCCGGTATAAGACGGGGCTCTCCGCGAACAATGTCGGTGCGAAGCGGTTGTCGATGAACGTGGCCGTGATTCCACCCGGCGGCGTCGCGCATGCGCACGTCCACGTCGGCTTCGAGGTCATGCTGTACATCCTACAGGGCCGCGTGCGGCACGAGTACGGTCCGGGCTGCGCGTTCAGCCTCGACAACGAGGCGGGCGACTTCATTTTCATCGAGCCGGGCGTCCCGCACGAGGTGGTCAACCTCAGCGAGACGGAACCGGTGGTCGCGGTGGTGGCGAGATCCGACGCGTCCGAGTGGGAGCACATCGTTCCGTACGAGCGCCGGCGATAGCCCCGCCCGCCTCGGATTCCGCGGACCGCTGGGGCTAGGCTGACCTAGAGATGCGCCCGACGCGGGGCGCACATCGCGGCGCGTGCATTTCAGGCCGTTCGCTTATCGCGTCCCCACCGGCCCGTGCGCCTGGCATCGATGAGATCGACGTTTGTCACGGCGAGATCGACGCGACGGCCGTAGGGATCGTGGTGCGTCAGCGCGATCGTCACGGTGACGTCGCGCCGGGGCTCGCGGCTGCTTGCCTCGGTGCCGACGACGATGGCAAGCGTCGTGCCGCGGCCGATCTCCTTGGCCAGCCAGCGGCAATAATCAAAGTAGTTGTGGCACGCCGTGCACCACAGCGGCTTGGCCGTCATCGAACGCGCGATCGCCACCGTGATGATCGGCTTGGCGGTCGACCCACAGGCCGGGCACGTCATAGTATGCGGTCCTCTCGCGATGCGCCGTTTGGCCCCCCTTCTAGCCTGCCGTGTTTGCCCCGGTCGATCAGCCGTCCGTCGGGATGATTGCGTGATCTCGACGGAACGCATCGCGCGATCGAACGCGCCGACGTCGAATCATTGGCGCTGCGGTTGCGCGTCTGTTGTGCGTCGATTTACACGTAAGCAGCACCTTGGCGCTGGGGCGGGAAGCGCGGACGCCGCCGTGCCCGCAGTGCTACGGCACGGCCGGCGGCTTGCCGGCAAAGGACCCTTGGATCGGAGCTATTTTTAGCTTGCGCCCACGGTGCCCGCGACGCGATCGATCTTGGCGGCCATTACGAAGTCCGCCTCGGCAAGGCCGCCGATCTTGTGCGTCCAGAGGTCCACGCGCACCTCGCCCCACCGGACGTACAGGTCCGGGTGGTGGCCTTCCCGCTCCGCGACCGGCGTGAGCGCGTTCACGAAGTTGACGGCCTCGACGAAGTTGTGGAACCGGTACGATTTCACGATCTTTTTGTCGTCCTCGACCTGCCACCCGCTCAGTTGCGCCAGCAGCGGCGCAAATTGGTCCCGGCTGAGCGGCGGCGTGCCTCCCCGGCATGGCACACACTTGCGGTCGGCGAGATTGGCGCTCATAGCGGCTCCCTTCGTGCGATCGGGGTGTGGCGCAGGCGTATCTAGTCCATTATACGACGGTGCGACGTGCGGGCGACCCGCTCACTCGTCCTCCGGATCGACCCACTCTTGCTCCTCCGGCACGAACGAGCGCGCGCACGCCGGACAGGTGACGCGCTCCTCGTCGTCCGCCGGAACGAGCAGCAGGATCGGCGCGGCGCAGTGCGGACACACGACCCGAACCATGCCGCGATCGTAGCAGACGCGCCCAACCAAAGCAAAACCCCCGCGAGCGATGCCCCCGGGGGTAACGACTGCCGCACAATGTTCGTCCGCAAATCGTCAACATCTATTTTGCCCAGTTCGACGCCGATCGTATCGTGGCGCCCCGCGCTGTTTGGTAGCATGAGGAGGAGCGCAACCCAGGGGGTGACGGTGATGACCGAGACCTCCAACGACGCCGCCGCATCGATCGGACGCGTCCGGCTTCACGTGGCTGATCTGACGTCGATGGCCCGATTTTATTGCGACGTGCTTGGTCTCCGCCGTGCACCGGATGACGACGGCCGTAGCGCCCGGCTCTCCGTGGACGGGCGCCCGCCGTTTCTGTTCGAGCTGGAGGTCGTTGCGGGAGCAACGCGCCCCCCCAAGGGATCAACCGGCCTCTACCACAGCGCGATCCTGCTGCCGAGCCGGGCGCGGCTCGGCCGGCTGCTTCGGCACCTCGCACGATGCGGCGTCGCCCTCGACGGCGCCTCCGATCACCTTGTGAGCGAGGCGTTGTATCTGCGAGACCCCGAAGGCAACGGCCTCGAGCTGTACGCCGACCGGCCGCGAGAGACCTGGCCGCGGCGGGACGATGCGATCGTCATGACCTCGGAGCCTTTGGATCTCGACGCCCTGGCGGCGGCAGGCGGTGAGGACCGCTGGAACGGCGCGCCGGCCGGCACGCGGATCGGCCACATCCACCTCAGGGTGGCCGCCCTCGACCGGGCGGAAGCGTTCTACAACCGCATCGTGGGCTTCGACGTGACGCTCCGGGCCTACCCGGGCGCGTTGTTCTTCTCCGCCGGCGGCTATCACCATCATATCGGCGCGAACGTGTGGGGCAGTGCCGGCGGGTCGCGCCCGCCCGGTACCGCGACGGGGTTGGGATCGTTCTCGATCCTGCTGCCGGACGGCCGCGAGGCGGCCCAGGTGGTGCGGCGCGCCGAAGCGGCGGGACTCGCGATCGAGGCCAAGTCCGCACGGGGCCACGCGGTGCTCCTCCGGGATTGGGATGGGATCGGCGTCGAGATCGTCGCGGAGGCCGCCCCGGCGGACCAGGCGGATCAACCTGCCGCGGGGCCCGTCCCGCGCCGCTCATGACCGACCGCACGTTCATGCGCGACCTCGCGCACGACCTGGGCCGCCGCGTGCGCGGCGAGGTGCGGTTCGACGCGGCATCGCGCGTGCTCTACAGCACGGACGCCAGCATCTACGAGATCGTGCCGCTCGGGGTGGTGCTCCCCCGGGACGCCGACGATGTCCAGGCGGTGCTCGAGATCACCCGCGCAGCCGGCGTTCCCGTCCTGCCGCGCGGCGGGGGGACCAGCCTGGCCGGGCAGGCCGTCGGCCGTGCGGTGGTGCTCGATTTTTCGAAATACATGAACCGCGTCCTCGAGGTGAACACCGATGCCGGCTGGGCCAGGGTCGAGCCGGGCATCGTGCGGAGCGAGTTGCTGGCCGCCCTGGCGCCCATGGGATACATCTTCGGGCCCGAGACGTCCACGAGCAACCGAGCCACGATCGGAGGGATGATCGGAAACAACTCCTCGGGGTCCCGCTCCATCGTCTACGGCAAAACGGTCGACACGGTGCTCGCGGTGCGTGCGGCGCTGGCCGGCGGGACGCCCGTGTCGTTCGGGCCGGTCGACGCGGCGGACGCGGCCGCCCGCGCGCGCGGGGACGATCCCGAAGGCCGGATCTACCGTGAGATCGGCCGTATCGTCGCGGCGACGCGCGACGAGGTGGCCCGGCGCTTCCCGAAGGTGCAACGGCGCGTGGGCGGCTACAATCTCGACGAGTTTCCACCCGAACGGCCGATGAACCTCGCCAAGCTGATCGTCGGATCCGAGGGCACGCTGGCGGTGGTCACGGAGGCGACGATTCGCCTCGCGCGGCGTCCCGCCGCCACGGTGCTCGCGGTCTTCCAGTTCGATGACATCGTGCCGGCGCTGGAACACACACCCGATGCCCTTGCGACCGGGCCCAGCGCGGTCGAGTTGACGGACAAGTTCATCCTGGACATGGCGCGCCAGGCGCGCGAACACCGGCACAAGCTCACCTTCGTCGACGGCGATCCGGGCGCCGTCCTCGCCGTCGAGTACGCGGGGGACAGCCCCGCGGAGCTGGTGCCGCGGCTGGATGCCCTCGAGGCGAGGATGCGCCGCGCCGGGTTCCGCGGCGAGATGCGCCGGATCGTCGATCCGGCGGCGCAGGCCAATCTCTGGGCGGTGCGCGAGGCCGGCGTGGGGCTGCTGCTCGGGATGAAGACGGCGCGCAAGCCGGTGGCGTTTGTGGAGGACAGCGCGGTCCCGCCGGAGCGGATCGCCGAGTACACGCGGCGGTTCCGTGAGATCGTGCGCCGGCATGGGACCGAGGCATCGTTTTACGGGCATGCGAGCGTCGGGTTGCTGCACACGCGCCCCATCCTGGATCTCAAGCAGCCGCGTGATGTCGCGGAAATGCGCGCGATCGCCGAGGAGATCAGCGACCTCGTCCTGGAGTTTGGCGGCGCCCTGAGCGGCGAGCACGGGGACGGCCTGTCGCGCGGCGAGTTTCTGGAGAAAATGTTTGGGCCGATGCTCTATCACGCGTTCCGCGAGGTCAAAGCCAGCTTCGATCCCGAAGGCCTCATGAACCCCGGGAAGATCGTGGACGCGCCGCCGATGACGCAATCCCTCCGGTACGGTCCCGCGTATCGCGCCGCCGAACCGGTCACCATCCAGGACTTCGCCCGCGATGGCGGGTTTGCCAACGCCGTGGAGCTGTGCAGCGGCGTCGGTGCGTGCCGGAAGCAGCGTGGGGGGACGATGTGCCCCTCGTACATGGTGACGCTGGACGAGGCGCACAGCACGCGCGGCCGGGCAAACGCGCTCCGCGCGGCGATCGCCGGCCGGTTGCCCGGCGCGCTCGGTAGCCGCGACCTGTACGAGGTGATGGATCTCTGCATCGCCTGCAAGGCGTGCAAAGCCGAGTGCCCCAGCAACGTGGACATGGCCAAGCTGAAGCATGAGGTGCTGGCGAGCTACTACGACGAGCACGGGCTGCCCCCGCGCGCGCGGTTGTTCGGCACGATCGCCGCGCTCGGTCCGATCGGCTGCGCCACCGCGCCCGTGTCCAACTGGCTGCTCCAGGCGCCGCCGGTGCGGTGGAGCCTGGGCCGCGCGTTCGGGATCGACGCGCGGCGGCGCTTCCCGGCGTTCGCACGCGAGCGCTTCACCCACTGGTTTGCGCGGCGCCGGCGCGGTGCTGGGAACGGGGCGGCACGCATCGCGGGCCGGTCGGCGCCGCCGGGTCCCAAGACCCGCGTGGCGCTGCTCGTCGACACGTTCACCGAGTACTATTATCCCGCCATCGGCCGGGCCGCGGTCCGCGTGCTCGAAGCCGCGGGGTGCGCCGTCGAGCTCGCGCCCGCGCGCTGCTGCGGGCGGCCGATGATTTCCAACGGCATGCTGCGCGAGGCGCGCGCGCTGGCCGAGACGAACGTGGAGCGCCTCCGACCGTACGCCGAGCAGGGAGTCCCGATCGTCGGGCTGGAGCCGTCGTGCGCGGTGACCCTCAAGGACGAGTACCCGGACCTGGTGCCGGGCCCGGCGTCGGCCGCCGTCGCGGGACGGAGCTACTTGTTCGAGGAGTTTCTCGCCGAACTTCACGGCACGGGCACGCGGCTGCCGTACGCGTGCGAGGACCGCCGGATCGTGGTCCACGGCCACTGCCACCAAAAGGCGATGGTCGGCATGGGGCCGTCGCTCGCCGTGCTCGGCGCGGTGCCGGGGTGGCGCGTCGAGCCGGTCGACTCGGGGTGCTGCGGCATGGCCGGGTCGTTTGGGTTCGAGCGTGAGCACTACGACGTATCACTCGCGATGGGCGAGCGCGTGCTCTTCAAGGCCGTCCGGGGAGCGCCGCAGAACGCGATCATCGTCGCGACGGGCGCATCGTGCCGCCAGCAGATCGCGCACGGCACGGGACGCCGGGCGTGGCATCCGGCCGAGGCGCTCGCGGCCGCGCTCGACGGGCGATCCTGAGCGACGGCCCGAAGGGTACGACCTCGACGTTGTCACTACGCGGTTCACGGGAGGCGGATATGGAGCCGGCAGCGGATGTCGTGGTGGTTGGAGGCGGTGTCGTCGGCGCGAGCGTGGCGATGCATCTTGCGGCTCGGCATGCCGGGCGCGTCGTGCTCTGCGAGCGGCGCTGGCCGGCGGCCGGAGCGACCGGCAAATCGGGCGCGCTCGTCCGGATGCACTACACGAACGAGCCGGAGGCGCGCCTGGCATTTGCGAGCCTGCCGTACTTCCAGCACTGGGGCGACATGGTAGGGGCGGGCTCCGCGGGATTCGTGCCCGCGGGGATGGTGCGCTTCGTCGCGCCGGCGGATGACGCGAAGCTCCGCGCGAACGTCGGCATGCTCCGCGGGATCGGCATCAATATGGTCCTGGTCGGGCCCGACGAGTTGCGCCGGATCGTGCCGTTCTGGAATGTCGACGACGTGGCGGCCGCGGCGTACGAGCCCGACTCCGGGTTTGCGGACCCGGTCGAGACGACCCACGGCTTCCTCAGCCGGGCCCGGGACTTAGGCGCGGAGATCCGGCTGGGGACGGACGTGCGCGCCGTGCGGGCGGCGCACGGCCGCGTCCACGGCGTGGAGACGAGCGGCGGGCCGATCGCCGCCGGCGCCGTCGTGCTCGCCGGCGGCGCATGGACGGTGCCGATGCTGCGGGATCTCGGCGTGCCGGCCGCGCTCCGCCCGATGCGCACGCAGGTCGCCGTCTTCCGGCGCCCGCCCGCCGTCGACGCCCCGCACCCCGTATGCATCGACAGTCACTATGAGATGTGGTTGCGCCCCGAAGGGCCGCACTTCGCCTCGACGCTGGTCGGTATCTCGCAGCGACAGGAACTCGACGATCTGGACGGGTGGAGCGAGGGCGTGGACGGCGCCTACGCGTGGCGGGCCCGCGAGCGGATGCTGCGGCGGATCCCAGGCATGGCCCACGCGCCGATGCGCGGCGGCTGGGCCGGCGCGATCACGCTGACGGACGACGGCAAGCCGGTCATCGACCGTCATCCGAGCCTCGCCGGCCTGTGGTTCTGCACGGGCGACAACGGCTCGTCCTTCAAGACCGCGCCGGCCGTGGGGTGCGCGGTCGCCGAGTGGATCGTCGACGGCGCGCCGCGGCTCGTGGACCTCCGCCCGTTCCGAGCGAGCCGCTTCGACGAGGGCGCGCCGCTCGTTGGCGCGCACGAATACACCGTGGGCGAGCCGGACCGACCTCAGCAGGTCATGCTCGGCTAACCGCTGCCTGCCGCCGCCCACGGGCCCGCAACGCCGCCGCGGTTCGGCGGAACGCCGGCGGGTCCACTTGCACGCCCGGTGCCTCTCCGGTAAGGTGTTCTATGCACGCGGTGGCCGTAGCTCAAGGGCAGAGCACCAGACTGTGGCTCTGGGGGTTGCGGGTTCAAGTCCCGTCGGCCACCCCATGCCCAAGGCCCGGCATTTCAGGGTGTTCGGCGACCTCGCCCCCGGTTTGTCTTGGGATTGTCTTGTCGCCGTCACGGGATGCCTCGCGACCGGCCGGATGCTGCGCGTGGCGAGAATTTGGATTTCCGCCGCCGCGGAGGACTCCCGGCGCCGTGCCGGTAATGTCACAGGAGATCACACGAGGCCGTCATGGCCTTGACGCGGTGGTGTCGCCGATGTTGGATGCGCTCGCGGCGCGGCTGAACGCTCGGTGTGATGCACAGCCGTTCGACACGGGCTGGTATCTCAAGGATCTCGTCCGCGGTGAGAGCGCGAACCGGGCGGGCGATGTCGTGGTCCCGTCCGCGAGCACGCGGAAGATTGCGATCCTCATGACGGCGCTGCGGGCCGTGCACGCGGGGCGGCTGTGTCTCGAGCAGCCCGTTACCTTGGAGGCCAGACACCAGGCAAACACGAGCGGGTGCTTTCGCTATTTCCTGCCCGGCTTCACCCTGCCGCTCCGCGACGTGCTCGTCATGATGATCATCGTCAGCGACAATACGTGCACGAGCGCCGTCGTCGAGTTGGTCGGGCTCGACGCGGTCAACGAGCTTTGCCGGTCCGTGGGGATGCGCGGTACGGCCCACCGCCAGCCGGTCCCTCCGCGGTACGATGCGGCGGCCGACGCCCGGCAGGAGGTCGAGCCGGATCTCGACCGCGTCAACGTGACGACGCCCTCCGACGTGGGCGCCCTGCTGGAGCGCATCGCGCTCGGCGCAGCCGACGGCGCCGCCGCGGCGCGGCTGGGGTGCAGTCAGGCATTGTGCCGGCTGGCGCTGGACATCCTGAGCTGGCAGCAGTTTCAGCAACGGCTCCCGCTGCTGCTGCCCGTCGGCACCACGGTCGCGCACAAGACCGGCACATCCAGCCGCAACTTCAACGACGCCGGGATCGTGTTCGAAGCCGGACGGCCGCTGTTCGTCCTCACCGTCTATACCGGCCGGGTGCCATGGCTGATGCCGGACGGCACACCCGGCAAGGCCGCGGCCGGTCATCACATCGGATGGCTCTGCCGGACGTGTTGGGACGCGCTCAAGAACGACGAGAGCCCGAACTACGCCGGCCCGTAGATCCGGGAGCGGCAGCGCCGGCGAGCGACCGCAGGGAGGAGGGTTGACCGCAGGCCCTCATGGAAAGATCCCCGCACCGGTCCCGGGAGGCTCACGATGCGCGACGAGAGCCGGATGGCCATGACAGGCGCGGACGTGCGGCTTGACGCGGCCACCGGCCGCTGGACGGCCAGCTGCGACGATCCCGGCGGGGAAGCACGGCTGGTCGTGTCCGCGGAAACGCGAGAGCGTGCCGAGCGCCTTCTCGACGAACGGTGGCGCGCGCGCATCGAGGAGCTCGATCGGGAACAGGAGGAAGAACGCTGACAGGCCCAGGGCGGGAGAAGGGGGAGCAGCGATGGCAGTGCCGGTCACGGTGTCGCAAGAGGTGAAGGACCGCAACGGACGAGCCGTCAGTGTCGGGAGCAAGGTCAAGGTCGCCGGCATGACGGAACCCGTACAAGTGCACCAGCTCGATTCGCGTTACGGGGCGGTCGTCGTCCTCGTCCCGGGCCGCGCGAATCAACACATGGGGCTGATGGTGCACGCGCAGGACATCGAGCTGGCCTGACCACGGCACCCCAGAGCGCGGCATAGTGAAACCGGCGGGGGGCTTGCCCCGCTGGTTTCACATTTCGCGGCACGCAGCGCGGGCCCGTAATGATCCGGCCGCCCTCCCACTCGAATGCCGGATGCATCGGCGCATGTGTGGCAAGCCCACGCACACCCGTCGCGTTCCCGCGACCACGCGCTGCGGCGTCATGCCACCAAGGGGTGCAGACGTGCCCCTACCGCTTGCTACGCCGAGCATCCGTGTCGATCGTTCGCAGGATCTTCTCGGCAGTGTCGTGCCTCAGGCCGCTCCCGTCAGAAGCACCCCAGCACCTGCGTGCCGTCCGCCATCGCCAGGTCCACTACCTTGACCAGCTTCACGTTCGTGCCGTTGAAGACCGGATCTCCCGCGAACGACGGCTCTCCGCACCCGACTCAGCGATCTTGCACCTCCGGTCGATACGTCTAGATGGCATGGTATCAGCCTCCCCGTTGCCGAGGCATCGGGTGTAGACTCGAATTGCCCGCCATCCTAGCGGCGGAGATCGCCGTCGAGTCCGTCGCGGATGGATTGCGCCACGATGCCAGCCGGGGCGTCGGCGGCGACGGTGAGCACCGGTACGCGCTGTCGCAGGAATCGAAGCATATGCTAACCACCGCCGTCCGGCGTCACCTTGAAGTGGAGGACGCGCCGCGACGGACTCTTGGTGGCCCAATACTGGTGCACCAAGCGATGATGTGCGCGCAGCGATGGGAGGTCGCACTGGCGTTCGTGCGAGCGAGTGACGTGATGCAGGACAAGATCGCGACGTAATAGGGCTGGACAGCGCTCTACCCTTTGTACGTCAAAACACGGCCCCAAAGATCCTGCGTTCCCCACAGTCCGGATCGGAGACACTCGAGCTGAACGATTTGGCTGTGGTCCACGAACAAGTTGACCTCGGGCCCGTAGTTCTTCACGTACCAGGCGAACACACTGGGATCGGCCGCCTCGAACATGACCTTGTCGAGCCCCAGCGCCTCGATGATGCGGGCCGCCGCGTCGGTGCGCCACACCTTGACCTGCTCGGTGATGCCTTCGGATTCGACCATGATCAGATAGGCTCCAGCGTCGAGAAACCGTTTGGCCTGGTGAACGGCCCAGCCCACATCGCGCGTGCCCTCCGCCTCAAGGGCCTCAACTGTGCTCGCACCCCCAGCGCCAAACTGGATGCCGATCTCGGGTTTGGCCTTCAGGCCGGCAGCTTGCACCTGCTGCACGAGACGCAGCCAGTCATCGGGTGGGATCGTGATGAATCCGCTCGAAATCTCGATGATATCGAAGCCGAGGTCTCTGCACGTGCGCACGTATCGGTCGACCGCCTGCGGCCCCTGGCTGAGGATGCGCTCGATGAACCCTCCGGTGGAGACGAGGACGTGATGACGATGGGCCAACTCGATCACCCCGCGCAGAGCGGCGTCGGGCATGAGCACAAACGAGCCTCCGGCAAACTTTAGGCTGTCGATGTAATCGCCCATAGTCTCGAGGAGATCATCGAGATAGTGGCGGCCCATCGGCGTATAGTACGGCCCGCGGATCTCGGTGATTCCTCGCGACCGCGGCTTGCGTTCACGGTCATTGGTGCGGACGAAGTCGAACGCATGTTCATTCATATTCTCTCCTCCTCTCTCAAGGCAATGCACGGAGGTCATCGATGAGGCGGTCAATGTCCTTCACGTCGCACCACCGTTCCGCATCGCCTAAGGTGTTGAATTTCGTCATTTCACCGAACCACTCGGGGTTGATGCCATGTTCGAGGAAGAGCTTCCGCGCGACCATGGAACTCCCGAGCGCGTCCGCGACGCTGGTCACGCGCGTGATGGGGGCCATACGTACTGTCACCTCCAGTACTGTCACCTCCAGCATCGTTCCAGTTTTGAATCACCCGATTGACGCACCCCGACGTCTCTCACGTTCTAGTGAAGAGGGTGCCGTATCCGCGAGTCGTTGCGCTGGCGCATTGCCGCCTGCCGACCGGGCGCGGTCTGCGGCCCTCATCCCCCATACGACCGGGGGCGACGATGGTTGAGGTAGCGCAACGATCCAAGTCATGGCAGATGGTACAGTCAACACCGTTGAAGCGCAGGCAGGCGTGCGCAGATGGACATACTAACCTGCACCGTGACGATTCCGGGAGGTGCGCTGATGATGCGAAGAGTGTGGGTTGTCTCGGCACTGCTGATTGGGATGGCGCTGTGCGCATGGCCCGTTACGCCGGTCACCAGCTACGCGCAGACCGGGGTGAACCCAGGGAAGGTTGATAACCTTGACATGACGCTCCGGCACCTCTTTGTCGACCATGTGTTTTGGGTCCGCTCCATGGTCATCGCCACGAAAGCCGGCAATCCCGACGAAGCCCAAGTTGCCTACCGAATGGCCATTCAGAACGCTAACGCGTTCGGTGCGGCGGTGGCATCCTTCTACGGGCAGCCGGCGGGCACCGCCTTCGCCCGGCTCTTCACCGATCACGTGAACGCGGTGCAGGAGTACTGCCTGGCCGACATCCGGGGTGATGAGGCCGCCAAGAGCGCGGCGGCCAAAAAGATGACGCAAAACGGGGAGCAGCTTGCGACCCTGCTGAGTTCGGCCAACCCAAATCTGCCGAAGACGGCCGTGCTGTCCCTGCTGGGCGCGCACGTGGCCGAGCATATTGCGGAGTGCAACGCGGTGGCGGCTGGGAATCTCGGGCAGGAAGCGCAGACCTGGGACTCGATGCTCAAGAACATCTACGCGATTTCTGATGCGCTGGCCGGTGCCATCGCGAAGCAGTTCCCGAGCAAGTTTATGTAGCAGTGGCCGTTGACCCAGACTACACGCTGCACGGCGTCCGCTGGGCGCCGTGCCGAACATTGTTGATGCGCGCCGCTGGCTGGTGCGTGCGCGCCTGGTCGGCTTCTGCCATCGGCGGTGGAGCCGTTGTCGCGATCGCATGTGCTGCGGCGCGTGTTGTCGAGCGGGGAGGAGGGGACGGTTGTGCCCTAGCCGTTGCCACGCGACAAGCGCGGCAGCCGGTGGAGGCATGCGAGCGCGACCGACTTCATGGCTGACCCCGGACCCATAATGCGCCGATCGCTCGCGGCCGACGCCTCCGCGGCCGGCCCGCTCGCCTTCACGTTTGGGTGTTGGTACACGTGGACAGCCGTCGGCGTCGCGTTCCCGCTGCTCGGCCTCGTGCTCATACCGGTAGCTGGCCTGCTCGCGCAGGGCGCCTATGAAGCGTTCCCCGTCCTCGCTGCAACGCATGTGGCCACGCTCGCGTGGGGGACGATGACGATCATGGGCGCATCTATGCAGATGGCACCGGCGCTCCTCGGGGCCCGCATTCGGGGTGAGCGTACGGTGCCGTGGCAGTACGCCCTCTTCACCCTGAGTGTTCTCGGCATAGTCGCCGGCTTCGCGATCGGGGATCTAGCCTTTGTGATCGCGGGAGCTGCAGGCGTCAACGTGGCATCATGGTGGTTCCTCGCCCTGATCGCGTCGGCCGTCACCTCGACGGGGCTGAAACGGGCCATCCTGAGCCCGCAGCTGCCCGTAGCCTTCGGGTGCTACGTTCTCGTGCTGCTCTGGGGCGCGGCACTGGCGGCGAACCTGCGCTGGGGCATGTGGCCAGCAGCATTGAGCGGCCATCGCGGGGTCGTGGTGCATCTCACGCTCGGCCTCGGCGGGTGGTTCGGTCTGATGGTCGTGGGCACGTTCTACCGGCTGGTGCCGCTGCTGCACGGGGCGCGCGTGGCAAGCCGGTCCCGCGGTTGGACCATCCTGTGGGCGGGCGTGTTCGCGATCGCCGCAGCACTCGTCGGAGTGACGCTGGGCGTGTCGTGGATGTTGCGAACCGCCGCCATCCTCGCCGCGGCCGCCTTCTTGTTCTTCGGGTGGGAAGTGGTGCACGTGCTGAGCCACCGGCGCAGCGGGGCGCCCGACCTGAACGTCTCCCACTGGTACGTGGTGGTCGCCTACTCAACCGTCCTGGCGGGGTTGGCCGCCGCCTGGGGGCTCGGCTGGTTCGCGACCGTACGCCCCGAGCAGTTGGGCGCGTGTGTCGTCGTGCTGTTCCTCCTCGGATGGGTGACGCAGACGATCCTGGGGCAACTCTATAAGGTGACGCCGTTCCTTATGTGGTACTATCGCGCCACGATCCCGGATGTCATGGCCATCTCGCGGCAGACCGCGCTGTACTCGCCTTGGCTCGGGCGCGTGGTCCTGTGGTTGAGCAATGGCGGGGTGATCGCCCTGGTCATTGGTCTCTGGGAGCACGCTGCACTCGTGGCGCAGGCGGGAGCAGGGAGCTTCGCAGCCGCCGCCTGCCTGCTCGCCTATCTTCTCGCCTATCGGTGGGTGCCGGCCGCGGTCCGGAGGTCGCTGGTCTTCGAGTGGCGATGGCGCATTTCGTAGCTTCGGTGCCTCCGATGGCCCCGTAGCGCTTGGACCGCTGGCACCGCTGCCTGTCCCCCCCATATATCGATCGTTCGGCCGACACGCGCATAGTTGCGGTAAGTCGATGCTCTCTGAGCTCGCATGGGGCTGCTGGCTCTCGGTTCTTGAGGTGGTCGATCAGGCCATGCTCGCCAGGCACTTAAAGGGTGTGACATCCGGCGTGTATTATGTCACCGGACCGGCGGCCATGGTCAAGGGACTGCGCGGCGTGCTGCGCACCGCCGGCGTTGACGACGATGACATCCGGACCGAAGAATTCTCGGGGTACTGAGGGTTGGCTCGAGGCGCGCACACATCGCCCCGAGCGCCTATGGGAAGATGCTGGCGCGCTTGCATCCCGGAAGCGACCACATTCATCGTCAGGGCGTGCCACGACGGGCGGTGGCCAAGAGGCGCATCAGCTCTGCGATCGAGATGTCGTCGAGGTGGGCGATCGCGTGGATGAGCGCCCGCCGCAGGTCCGGGTCCGCATGCTGCGCGGCGACCCGGTGAAACTTCTCGACGGCGCCCGTCCAGGCCAGGGGCCGCGTGTGGAAACCGGCGTAGTCCAGTTTCTCGACGCCCACAGTCCCGCCCGCGCGCCGGTGGATGCGGATCGCGCACGGCATACGCTGGGGAAACTGGCGACTGTATTCCGGCCGCGGCCGTACCGTGACTCGTTGCAGCAACGACTGTACGTCGTTGCTGCGGATCCGTTCCGGACGATACTGAGCCGGGGTGACCTCACCGTCCAACAGCGCCACCGCAATCATGTAGGGAAGGCTGTGGTCGGCTTCCTCCTTGGTCCGGACGCGACGCTTGTCACCTTCCTCGCCGCCGCCGATGATATGGTACGCGACATCAAAGATGTCGATGTCGACCCGGTCGACATCGGGACCGCGGATGCCGTGGGCCTCCTTTAACTCAAGCACGCCTTCGATAGCGGACTGCGCGTGCACTTCGGCGTTGAACCGCTTCACGATCGTTTGAGTCACGCGCTCGAGGTCTTCGTTCGCCCAATTTATCGTAAACGGGCCGGCGATGGCGTCCATGAATCCCTTGTTGCCTTCGAACACTTCGGCCGGTGCCGTGAGCCCGCGTTTGGCCAAAAACGTCGCGTGCGTACACGCGAACGCTGCATTGGGGAAGGCGAGCCCCTTCCAGTGCGACAGGCCGCCCGTCCGGGTCACGCGAAGCGCGTTGAAGGCGGCGCCGCACATCGCCAGCGCATTGGCCACGGCGGGTGCCTCGAGGCCAAGCGCCTTGGAGATCCCCGCCGCGATCGAATAGGCGCCGTGCGTCACGTGGTCGAACCCCCGCGCCCGGACTGGCGCCACATCGCTGAGACGGCACTGGACCTGGTAGGCGACCGCGAGGGCCGTGAGTAACTCCCGGCCGCGGCGGCCCGCGTACTCGGCACCCGCGAGGACGGCGCCCAGATTATCACTGGGATGGCATGTTTCTCCCGGCGCCAGGTAGCTGTCGTTGAAGTCGAGGTAGCGGATGAGCGCGCTATTGTACAGGGCGGCACGGTCGGGGGCCGTTCGGCCGCCGCCGATCAGCGTGCAGTGTGACGCGCCGCCGAACTCGGCGATCTGTGCCAGGACGGCTGTGAGCAGCTCGGCGTCCAGCGCGCCGAGCGCGCAGCCAAGCGCATCGAGCACGCGAACCTTCAGCGCCTCGCGCGCCGCGGCGGAGAGGTCGTGATAGGATGCGCGTACGACAAACCGGGCTAGCTCGTCTGCTATTGGCATGCGGCACGTATGCGGCGTGCGGGGACGCCGGCATGAACTTCGGGCAAGGTCATGGCTGCTTGCGCACGGCCGTGACGGCTTCCGCCCCCGCGCGGTGCGCCGATGGTTCGCACGCCTCGGCCCCGCGCTCCTGCATATACGCGCAGTCGCCGAGTGCGAACACGTTCGCGTAGCGCACGGTTTCCAACCGACTCGTCACCGGAATCCGTCCGGTTTCATCCGCGAGGCCGGATTCGGGGGCGACGGCCGGAGCCTGAATGCGGCCCCCGGCCCACACGATCGTACCCGCGCCGAGGCGTTGGCCGTCGGCGAGCCACACCTGTCCGTCGGTGACACCGACGGCTTGCGTCCGACGCAGGACCTCGACTCCCGACGCCGTCAGTCGCTGCTCCGCGGTATCGCTCGCCCATAGGTCGAGCCGCGGCAATACGCGATCCCGGGCCTCGAGGAGGGTGACGGTTGGATGAGGCCTCACGCCGTAGATCCGTGCAAGCCGGGCTTGCACCTCAGACGCCACCTCGACCCCGACGAAGCCTGCGCCGATCACGACGACGTCGGTATTGGCGCATCGGCCCCGCCGCGTCGCATCTGCCAGGAACTCGATGCGGCGGCGAATGCCGCACGCCTGGTCAAAGCTCCACACCGGGAGGACCGCGCTCGGGCGTCCGGCGAACTGCGGCGGGACCGATGGGTCGCCGCCGAGCGCGAGCACGAGGATGTCGGCATCGAGTGCGCCGCCATGCCAGGTGACGCGCCTCCTCACGGGATCGATCGCCGTGACGTCCTCGACGAGGAGGCGAACCGGCAAATTCCTGAGGAGTGCGACCAGCGGGACATGGACGGCGCACGCGATGCGGGCGCCGATCGCCTGCGGCAGCTTCGGGCGAAGTAGGTGATAGGGAGATCGGTCAATGAGCGTCATATCGAGCCGGCCGGCGCTCCCATGACGCGCTAAGCTCCGCGCAACCTGGAGCCCACCAAACCCGGCGCCAACGACCACAACCCGAAATCTCATGGTCCGCCTCCTTACCCGCCCGGCTCACGCACGCTCAGCGTCCTGCCGGTGACGGCAGCGCTGCGTTCAGTTCGTCGATGAGCGTATCGACATTCGTGACATGACAGGATGCTTCGATGTCGTCGACTGTGTTGATATCGTAGATGCCGACACAGCGAATCTCGGGATCGATCCCGTGCTTGACGAACAGGTCGCGCGCCTGCGCCGAACTGGCGAGCGCGTCGCGTACCAGAGTTGTTCGGCCGATCGATCGCATGGCATTTCATCTCCTTTTTCGAACTGACTCCCATATTTATTGCACATCGGTGAACGGACGACGTCGTTGCGCCATCGCAAGATCCCGCGCGGCGTCCTGCTCGTGGGGCCGCCGGGCAGCGGCAAGACGCTGCTGGCCCGGGCGATCGCGGGCGAAGCCGCTGTCCCGTTCTTCTCCATCTCGGGCAGCGAGTTCGTGGAGATGTTCGTCGGCGTGGGCGCGTCCCGGGTCCGGGATCTGTTCGAGCAAGCGAAGAAGTCGGCGCCGTGCCTGGTCTTCATCGACGAGATCGACGCGGTGGGGCGGCAGCGGGGCGCGGGGTTGGGCGGCGGACACGACGAGCGCGAGCAGACGCTCAATCAGCTGCTGGTCGAGATGGACGGGTTCGACCCGAACGCGGGGATCATCGTCATCGCCGCGACCAACCGGCCGGACATTCTGGACCGGCGCTGCTGCGCCCCGGCCGGTTCGACCGGCGGATCGTGGTGGACAATCCGACGGCCCTGGGGCGGCGGGCGATCCTGGACGTGCACGTGCGGGGCAAGCCGATCGCCGAGGACGTGAACCTGGACGTGCTGGCGCGGCGCACGCCGGGGTTCAGCGGGGCGGATCTGGC
>JAJPIA010000014.1 GCA_021324975.1 Bacillota bacterium | reverse complement strand
GGGACCAAGCACGGCCCGGTGTTTCTGGGGCGGGACCTCGTGGAGAGCCGCAACTACTCCGACGAGATCGCCTACGAGATCGACAAGGAAGTGCGGCGCATCATCGATGAGTGCTACAGCCGGGCGCGGCAGGTCCTGACCGAGCACAAGGAGCTCTTGGAGCGTGTCGCCACGGCGCTGTTGGAGCGGGAGTCGCTCGAAAGCGACGACCTGGACGCGCTGATTGCCGGCCAGCCGCTGCCGCCCGATCTTCCGCCGGTCACGCCGGCCCCGGCGACCCAGGAAGTCAAGTCGTTCCCGAGGCCGGAGGCGCCGATTCCGCCGGCGCTGGCGCCCAAGGCCACGGGCTGACGTTTCTGCACGGACGAGCGTCCGGTGAATGCGGCGAGGGAGGAGCCCACGGCTCCTCCCTCGCACCATATATGACTCCATCCATCGCGACGGGGGTCAACGAGATCCCGCGGGAGTGCAGATGAGCTCGGTCATTGCCGTTCCCGATTACGCGGTCGAGCCGCGGGTCGACATCGCATCGCGAACCAGCGCGCTCGTGGTCGTCGACATGCAGAACGACTTCGTGGACTCGCGTGGCAGCCTCTGCGTGCCGGATGCGCAGGCCACGGTGCCGGTCATCGCTCAGTTGTTGCAGACCTGCCGGGCGCACCGCATGCTCGCGGTCTACACGCAGGACTGGCACACGCCGGATGATCCCGAGGCGGCGCTGTGGGGCCCCCACGCCGTCGCGGGCACGTGGGGTGCGGAGATCGTCCCGCAGCTGGCGCCGGTTCCCGGCGACGTGGTCGTGCGCAAGGTGCGCTACGACGGTTTCTACGGGACGCCGCTCGCACATGAACTATACCGCCGGCGGATCGACACCTTGGTGATCACCGGGACGGTGAGCAATATCTGCGTATTGCATACCGCGGGGAGCGCGGCGCTCAGGTGGATGCGCGTGATCGTCCCTGTCGATGCGGTCTCGGCGCTTACCGAGTTCGATCAGCACGCGGCCTTTCGTCAGGTCACGTTCCTCTATCGCGGTACGCTCGTGCCGAGCACCGGTATCGCGGTGCTGGACTGACCGCGGTTGGGAACTTAGGGGATCGTCGGCGAAACTGCGGCGTCGTCACCCGGTCGATGGCTGTCGCAGCGGCCAGGCCGGAGCGGCGAAACGTGACGGCCATCGGCGGGCGGGCGGCGTAACGAACGGGACCGCGACCGGCGGTAGGCAGCGCAAGGGGGTAGACGGTGCTCAAGCTACGCAAGGAACCCGGGGGTGGGGGGACCGGGCCGCGCTCCCGTGCCGCGCAGCGCCGGGCGCTGAGCCGGTCGGCCAAACTTCTCCGCACGCAGGGCCGGACGATCCCATGGAAGCACGCGGCGATCTATGTCGCGCTGGTCCTGGCTGCGGCCATTCTCGTCGGGGTCTGGGACCATGTCTATGAAGCGAAGCAGGCGGCGCTGCTCACTCCGCCGCCGCCCCAGGTGCTGGCGAAGAACCTGGTCGAGGACGTCGTAGGCGCCGACGCGGTGAAAAACGTCACGCTGGACCAGCGGGCCGCCACGCTGGAGATGACTGTCCAGGACGTGCTAATCAAGCCCGGCCAGTCGCTCAGCGAGCGACGGAAGGACGTGACGACGGAGGGGACGCTCGCGATTCAGCTGCTCCGGAGTAAGCTGCCGCTCAAGGTCATCACGCTGCACATCGTAAACGGGACGCGCGTGCTGGCTACCGTCACCTCCAAGCTCGGCGACAAGGCCCCGACGACGCGCTTCGCAGGCACGCTGCAGTAACCCGCCGGATCGCCGGCACCGTCGCCAAATACGCGTATGCGACGCGGACGTTTGCCGTCACGGTGATCGTGGTCGACAGCACGGGCGCCGACTCGGCAGTCAAAGCGCGTATGTGACGCGGACGTTTGCCGTCACGGTGATCGTGGTCGGCAGCACCGGCGCCGACCCGGCCGTCAAAACGCGTACGTGACGCGCACGTTTGCCGTCACGGTGATCGTGCCCGGTAGCACCGGCGCCGACTCGGCCATCACCGCAAACCGCGGAGGAGCGACCGTCCCAGCCTGTTCGATCCGGACCAGATGAATCGGGCCGGCCCCCGCGGCGGCGGCGAGTGCGGACGCGGTCGCCTGCGCGTTCTGCACCGCGAGCCGGAGGGCCCGCGTGCGCGCGCCCGAGGAGTCCCGCAAGCCGAACGACAGGCCCTGAAGCTCGTTGGCGCCGGCCCCCACCGCGGCATCGACGATGCGGCCCGCCATGCCGAGGTCGTCTACGGTGATCGTCACGCGGTTGGTGGCGGCGTAGCCGGTGATCGGCCCGGTGCCGCCAGACCCTCGCTGGGGCGACAATTCAACGCCGCTCGTGCGCATGCGATCCCGCGGGATGCCCAGCGCCGCGATCCGCCCGATCACCTCGTCGATCACCGTGTTGGTTCCGCTCTGGGCGTCCTGCGCGGTCTTGCGGACGGTCTGCACTCCGACCGTGAGCATTGCCTCATCGGGCGCGGCCTCCACAGACCCCTCGCCGGTGACCACGATCAGGTGCGAGGCGCCTCCCGCTGCCCGCGCAGGCACTCCCTGGGCGGCCCCAGGTCGGGGCAGCAGCAGCGCGACCGCCGCGACGACCACCAGCCCCAGCGCGCCGGCCGCGGCGCAGATCCTCCCAATCGACGTCATGCGACTCCTCCTTCTATGTGATAGTGCAGACCCAGGCTTCAAGGTCGCCCTCCCGGGGAGAAGATCAACATCTCCCCGCGGTTCGATCGCCTCAGAGACGCCATCTCGCCTCAGGAACGGCGCCGGTGACCACCGATGGCGAGATGTAGTCTGGAACGCCGCCCCTATAGAAGGCTGTGGCGACGCCGCGTGTGGCGCCTCTACGCGACAACCTAAACGAGACCACTGGACTGTTTGGTTCCCTCGGCCCATCGTTGCTCAAGCACATCGTCTCTTGCGTATGGTTGAAGGTACGCTCAATATCCTCGCCGGGGCGTCCTCGAGCTTCTCGGCCTTGGCCTCCAGCAGCCCACCCCGGCGCACCCCGGAATGGAGGCCATGGTCGCGGAGTCGCGTGAATACGTGATGACCGTTCCGCTCGCGTTCGGCGCTGCCGTGGCGCGTTAGCGGTGGCTGTCCGGCTCTACCGGTAGTTGCTGCGGGCCTGCGGCCGCCGGCGCCGGCTGTCCCAGCTCCACGCGGGTGCGGGGCAGCGCCTGCGGATAGGAGCGTTGCAGGAACGCGACGAGATGTTCCCGGACCGCGCAGCGCAGACTCCAAAGATCGGACGAGTTCGCGGCGCTGACGAGGGCGCGCAGCTCCAGCGTGTGCTCGGTCGCGTTGGTGACCTGGAAGCCCGCAGCCTTATGGTCCCACAGCGGGGAGGCCTCGATGAATCGCCGGAACTCGTCCCGAACCGGTTGCACGGGGAGCGTGTAATCGGCGTAGACGTACACGGTGCCTAGCAGGTCCGACGTTGTGCGCGTCCAGTTCTGAAACGGCTGCTCGATGAAATAGGTCACGGGGAGCACGAGCCGGCGATGATCCCAGACGTGGACCACGACGTAGGTGAGCGTGATCTCCTCGATCGTGCCCGACTCACCCTGCACGACCACGATGTCGTCCAGCCGGATCGGCTGGCTGAGCGCGATCTGCACGCCGGCGAAGATCGTGCCGAGGGTGCGCTGCGCGGCAAAGCCGGCGATGACCCCGACGATCCCGGCTGACGCCAGCAGGCTGGCGCCGATCTGCCGGACCTCCGAGAACGTCAGCAGCATTGTCGCCAGCGTCAGGACCACGATCAGCGCCTCGACGATCCGTTCGATCACACGCAGCTGGGTGTAGATGCGCCGCGCGCGAAGGTTGTCCGCCGCATCGAGGCGCTGGCGCGTGACTATCAGGTCGCGCCCCACCGCCAGGCTGGACGTCAAGACCCATGCGACGCCGGTGATGATGCCCAGCAGCGCGACGTGTGCGACGACGGCGCGGAGGGCTTCGGACACCGGCAGCGCGTGAACAACGGAGGCGAGCCCTGCAGCCGGAATCAGCAGGCGAAACGGGGCAAACCAGTGGGAGAGGTGGAGCGGTAGCCCGGAAACGGAAAATGGTCGACGGAGGTGCATACGGCGAACCGCGGCGACGAGCACGGCGTGGAGCAGCAGTCCCACGATGGGGACGCCGGCACCGACCGCTATGGCGATCAACAGATCCCGTACGTTCATCGCAGATCGCTTTAGTCTCCCATGCAGGGCAGAGGTGGGTCAAGGGGACGCTCGATTCAGAGCTCCGCGACGCACGGCAGGGACGGCCTCGCGTGAGCACGAACCAGCCTGTTCGGCAGTCAGCCGGCGCGCCCAGTCGTTGCACACCTGTCGATGCCGATTCCCCGGGTGGAGGGTGCCATGTTCGCGCTGAATTTCTACTCCGCGATCTTTGCGGGCGCCCTGCGCGATGGGAGCAAGACCCTGACCATCCGGTTGGGAGACAAGCGCGACAAGTACCAAGCCGGGCAGATCGTGTGGGTGACGGTCGGGCAGCGGTTCGGGACGCGCCAGCGGATCTTCACGGGCGTGATCGACCGCGTTGAGACCAAATTGCTCCGCGACGTGTCGCCCCGTGAGATCGAGCGCGACAATCCGGCGACCCGCGAGCACGCGCACCTCATCGAATTCCTCTCAAAGATCTACGGCCGCAAGGTGGGGCCGGAGGATCTCGTGACGGTGATCCACTTTTCGCGCGTCCATGACGCGCGCGGCGACTAGCCCGCGCGCCTCGACGGTCCCTCGGTCCGGCGGCTCGGATGCGATCGTTGCATGACGCCGGTGGCGCGCCGCCTGCGATGCGCTGCGGCGCGAGTGTATTCCAGTTTGGAGCACGGACGTTTGTGGCCGGCATCATCAACATGTCGCCGGATTCGTTCGCCGGAGACGGCCTCGACGCCGATCCCGGCGCGGCGGCGGCTGTCGGCGAGGCCTGGCGCGAGGCGGGCGCCGACATCCTCGACGTGGGCGGCCGGTCCAGCCGCCCGGGAGCGCCGCCGGTGCCGGTGGAAGAAGAGTTGCGCCGCGCCATCCCGGCGGTGCGCAGGCTTGCCGCGCTCGGCCTTCCGGTCAGTATCGACACCTGGTCCGCGGCAGTCGCCGCGGCTGCGATCGATGCCGGCGCGGCGATGATCAACGACATTACCGCGCTGCGCGGCGATCCCGACATGGCTCCTCTCGCCGCGCGCGCCGGCGTCCCGGTGATTCTCATGGACTGCGACGACCGCCGGGGCGCCGCCGACGCCGTGGCGGAGACGGCGCGCTTTCTGCGCGATCGGATTGCCGCGGCACAGTCCTACGGAATCGACGCCGACCGGCTGATCGTGGATCCCGGCTACGGATTCGGGCTTGCGCTTCATCAGAACATGGAGGTCCTGCGCCGGCTGGGCGAGTTGCGCGTGCTCGGGCGGCCCATCCTCATCGGCACGTCGCGCAAGGGGAGCATCGGCAAAGTGTTGAACCTTCCGGTCCATGACCGGCTGGAAGGCACGGCGGCGACGGTCGCCGTGGCCATCGCGCACGGCGCGGATGTCGTGCGCGTGCACGACGTGCGGGCGATGGTTCGCGTCGCCAGAATGACGGACGCGATCATCCGCGGGATCCCGGCGGCCCCGCCGCCGGGCACCGCGCTCCCGTAGCAGGCGACGGCTCGTCCGTGGGCGATCGAATCCTCCTCAGCGAGATGGTGTTCTTCGCCGCGCACGGTGTGCTCCCCGACGAGCGCGCCACGGGCCAAATCTTCGTCGTCGATGTGGAGGTGGAGGCCGACCTCCACCGCGCGGGGCACACGGACGATCTGGCGGACACGCTCGACTATCGAGACCTCTACGCCCGCGTGCAGGGCGTGATGACCGGCGGACCGGTCAACCTGCTGGAGACGCTCGCGGAAGGCGTGGCGCACCGCGTGCTCGAGGTGCAGCGCGTCCTCGGTGTGCGGGTCCGTGTTCGCAAACCGCACGTCCGTCTCGGCGGACCCTTGGCCTACGCCGCGGTGGAGGTCGAGCGGCGGCGACGATGATCGACGCGGCTCGTCTCGCTTGGGTACGTCCCGGCGCGTGGTTGAAGGTCCTATCCATCGCGGCGGCGCTGGCGATCGGCGCGCTCGTGGCGCGCAGGGGGGTCGAGGCATGGGACCGGGCCCGCGAAGCCGAGCGTCCGCCCGTGCGGGCGTTTCTCGGGCTTGGCTCCAATATCGGCGACCGGGCGTACTGGCTCGCGGCGGCGATGCAGCGGCTCGAGGGAGCGGGGGTCCGGGTCGCGCGACGTTCGCGAATCTACGAGACTCCCGCGTGGGGAAAGACGGACCAGCCCAACTTCTTGAACCAGGTCCTCGAGGTGGAGACGCGGCTCTCTCCCGAAGCGCTGCTCGAACGCTGCCAGGCCGTGGAGCGCGCGCTCGGCCGGGTTCGCGGCGAGCGCTGGGGTCCGCGCACCATCGACGTGGACCTGTTGCTGTACGACGAGGTCACGATCCGCCGTCCGGGCCTCGTGGTGCCGCATCCGGAGCTGCATCGTCGAGCGTTCGTGCTGGTGCCGCTGCTCGAGCTCCGGCCGCACCTCAGGTTGCCGGACGGGCGGGCGCTCGCGACGCTGCTCGAAGGGCTGCCCGAGCGGAGTGCGATCACGCCCCTCGGCGACGGCGCGGCACCCGACGCCGTAGGATCGACGTGATCGTCGACGCGTACACGCGCGACCGCGTCGCGGAAGAGCTCGATGCCGGGCTCATCGGTCGCTCGCTGCACTGGCACGCGACGCTCCCCTCGACCAACGAGGAAGCGATGCGCCTCGCCGCCGTCGGAGCGGCCGAGGGCACGGTCGTCATCGCGGAAGAGCAGACGGCGGGCCGGGGGCGTCGAGGCCGCGGGTGGACGTCACCTGCCGGCGGTGTCTGGCTGTCCGTGGTCCTGCGGCCGGCGCTTCCCGTGGGCGGCCTGCCGTTGATCGGGCTTGCCGCCGCCGTCGCGGCGGCGCGGGCGATACAGTCGGCTGCCGGGCTCCGCGCGAAGGTCAAGTGGCCGAACGACGTGCTCGTGGGCGGGGCCAAGGTCGCGGGGATTTTGACCGAGGCGGGCCCCGCTGCGGCGTGGACCGTCCTCGGGATCGGGCTGAACGCAAACGTTCCAGCCGCGCTGCTGCCACACGCCACGCCGTATCCGGTGACGTCGCTGCTCGAGCAGGCCGGCGGCCCCATCGATCGCGGCCACCTCACGGTCGCCCTTCTGCGGGAGCTCGATCACGCCTATGCCGTTCTTCGCGGCAATGGGCGGGAGCGGGTGCTGGCGTGGTGGCGCGAGTGTTCCGACACGCTCGGGCGGCCCGTCAGGGTGGAGACGATGTCGCGCGTCGTCGAGGGTCTGGCGGTCGACGTCGACGGCGATGGAGCGCTCCTCCTGCGGACGCCCCGCGGCATCGAGCGCATCGTGGCCGGCGACGTCACCCTGAGCGGCGCCGGGCGCGGGGCGCGCCCGTGAAGTCGCCATCAACGCGGCCGGGGTGGGCGGCACGCGACGTCGCGCTGGCCGGCCTGTTCGCGGCGCTGACGGCGGTGGGGGCGCAGATTCAGGTCCCGCTGCCGTTTTCGCCCGTGCCCGTCGTCCTCAGCAACTTCTTCGCGATCCTGGCGGGGCTGGCGCTCGGCGTCCGGCTCGGGGTGGCCAGCCAGGTCGCGTACGTGGCCGCCGGCGTGGCCGGGCTGCCGATCTTCGCGGGATTCCGCGGCGGCGCCTCCGTGCTCGCCGGACCGACGGGCGGCTACCTCGTGGGGTTCGCCCTGGCCGCCGCCGTGGCAGGAGTCTTGCGGGGCACATCCACCGTGACGGCGCGCCGCGCCACATGGGCCGCTGCCGCCGCCGCCGCAGCCGTGTATGTGCCCGGCGTGCCGTGGCTTGGGGTGGTCACCGGGGCCGGCGCGCACAAGGTGATGCTCATCGGGGTGCTGCCGTTCCTCCCCGGGGACGTCCTGAAGGTCCTGGTCGCCGGTGCCATAGCACCGTCGCTTGCCCGCATCGCCACGAGGCGTGAGGGCCGCCCGGTGGCGTCGTGAGCGATGCACGCCCGCTGCGTCGCGGGCTGACCGACGTGGCCGGCATCCGCGTCGGCCATGCGACGGACGGCGCTCATCTCACCGGCTGCACGGTTGTCCTCTGCGAGGCCGGTGCCGTGTGCGGCGGGGCCGCGCTCGGGGGCGCTCCGGGAACGCGGGAGACGGATCTGCTGCGTCCGGAGAACCGGGTCGACCGTCTGCATGCGGCCGTGCTGGCTGGGGGCAGCGCGTTCGGGTTGGCCGCCGCCGACGGCGTGGTCCGGTTTCTGGAACGTAAGGGCGTCGGCTTCGACACCCGCGCGGCGCGCGTGCCGATCGTCTGCGCGGCGGTGCTCTACGACCTCGGGATCGGCAGCGCGGACGTGCGGCCGGACGCGGCGATGGGCGAGCGGGCGTGCCGGGACGCCCACGATGGCCCGCTCGAGGAGGGCTGTGTCGGGGCTGGCACCGGCGCCACCGTCGGCAAGATCCTGGGCATGGCCCAGGCGATGAAGGCGGGTGTTGGGACGTGGAGCACCCGCCTGTCCGGCGGCGCCGTGGTCGCGGCGCTTGTCGTCGGCAACGCCTTCGGGGACGTCGTCGATCAGCGGACCGGCGGCATCGTGGCCGGCGCCCGGGATCCGGCCACGGGAACGTTCGTGGACACAACCGCGTATCTTGTGGCGCGCGGCGGCGCGGGTCTCGGCCGGTGGGCCGGGGACCTGCTCCAGCATACCTGCCTCGGTGTCGTCGCGACGGATGCCGTCCTCACGAAGGCGCAGGCCACGAGGTTGAGCATCGCCGCTCACGCCGGGCTGTCGCGCGTCGTCCGTCCCTCGCACACCGCGCTGGACGGCGATACGATTTTCGTCTTGGGGACCGGCGAGCGCGAGGCCGACCTCCTCGTGCTGGAAGCCGCCGTCGCGGAGACCGTGGCGGAAGCCACCCTGCGCTCGGTCCGCATGGCGCGCACGGCCGGCGGGGTGCCGGGGCTCGCCTCGGCCGGCTGAGTTGGCGCGGCTCTGCCGCCGGCACCGAGCCTTGTTGCGCGACCGGGCCTCTGGTACGCTACTGCCTGGCCGAGATCCCTCACGGGAATCGGACCAGCGAGCCGGTGCCGCCGCAGGCGCGCCGAGCCGTGCTGCGTCGCCGCGGCGCTGCGCTTGACCGAGGCGGCGCGGGTCGGCGATGCGGCCGGGGCCGCGTGGCCGGTTCGTTCGCCGTGATGTGCATCCGTCCGGTACTCGTCGCAGACTGGAACGGGAGGGATTTTCAATGCTCCTCGCTGTCGACGTCGGGAACACGCTGATCAAGCTCGCGCTCTATCGCGGTGATGTCCGGGTCGCCCACTGGGACGCGAAAACCGATCGCGAGCGGACGCCCGACGAGCACGCGATGCTGTGGCGCCAGTTCCTCGCGTTTCGCGGCTTTGGGTTCGCGGATGTTTCGGGCGTCGCGATCGCCTGCGTCGTGCCCTCGGTCGCCGAGACGCTTCGCCGCCTCTGCCGCCAGTACTTCAACCATGAGCCGCTCGAGGTGGGCCCGGGCATCCGGACGGGCATGCGCATTTTGTACGACAATCCCCGCGAGGTCGGGGCCGACCGGATCGCCGCGGCCATCGCGGCTTACGCGCGCCACGGCGGTCCGAGCATCGTCGTCGCGCTCGGGACGGCGACCGTGTTCACGGCCGTGTCCAAGGAGGGAGATTTTCTCGGCGGCGCGATCGTGCCCGGCGTCGGCATCTCCGTCGAGGCGCTGGTGCAGCACGCCGCGCAGCTCCGCAAGGTCGAGCTGGCGCGGCCGCCGCAGATTATCGCACGTAGCACCGTTGCGGGGATGCAGGCGGGCGTCTGGTACGGCGTCGTCGGGCAAGTGGAAGAGATTGTCGGACGCATGCAGCGGGAGCTCGGCGAGCGCGCCGCGGTGGTGGCGACCGGCGGATACGCCGAGCAGATCGGCCCCGAGTGCCGGTGTGTGGATCACGTCGATCCGTTGCTCGGGCTCGAGGGGCTGCGCATCTTGTACGAGCGCAACCGAGGCGCCGCGTCGGGAGAAGGAGAGGCTTTGCAGCGAGTCTAAGGACATGACGGCATGAAGCACGTCGTGAGCGTGAGCCTCGGCAGCAGCACGCGCGACAAACGCGTCGAGACCGAGATCCTCGGTGAACGCTTCATTATCGAACGCATCGGGACCGACGGAGACATGGCCCGGTTCAGGGCACTGGTCCGCGAGCTCGACGGGCACGTCGACGCCATTGGGATGGGCGGCATCGACCTGTACCTGCGCGCGGGCGCGCGGCGGTATCGGATCCGCGACGCCGCGCGCCTCATCGACGGCGTGCGCCGCACTCCGGTCGTAGACGGCGGCGGCATCAAAGCGTCATGGGAGAAGTACCTTATCCTCGACTATCTGCCGACGCAGGCCGGCGTGTCGTTCGCGCGGCGGCGCGTCCTCCTCGTCAGCAGCGTGGACCGGTACGGGATGGCGGAGGCATTCGTGCAGGCCGGGGCCGAGACGTTGTTCGGCGACTTCTACTTCGCGTTGGGCCTCCCGGTGCCGATGCGCCGCCTCGGCACCGTGCGGCTGCTCGCGGCCTGCATGCTCCCCGTCATCACCAAGCTTCCGTTTCAGTGGCTCTATCCCACGGGCTCGAAGCAGGAGCGCCCGACCCCCAAGTATCCCCACTTGTTCAAGTGGGCCGAGGTGGTGGCCGGCGACTTCCACTTCATCCGCCGGTACATGCCGGACGATCTCTCGGGTAAGACGATCTTGACGCAGACGATCACCCCCGACGACCGCGCGGCGTTGAGCCGCCGCGGGGTGTCCGCCCTGATCACGGTCGCACCGGGCATGGACGGGCGGTCGTTCGCGACGAACGTGCTGGAAGGCATCGTCGTGGCGCTGTCGGGACGGCGCAGCGAGGAGTTGTCCGGCGAGGAGTTTGTCCAGTGGATGCTCCGCGCGGGATTCCGGCCCCGCGTGGATCGTCTCGCGGCGTGACCGGATCGAGGATGCGGCGGTGACCCCAGCGCCCGGCCGGTTCGGGCTCGTGATTCATCCCCAGAACATCGCGGACTTTGCCAAGAAGTTTCCCTTCACGCGCCTGTTACCCGGCGCGCTGGTGGAGCGGGTGTTTCAGGCCGTGCCCCCGTTCAAGGCCTCCCACATCACCGGGATCGTCTCGGCGACCGGGGCGTGCGCCGAAGGATGGTTCGTCGCGCTGCCGTGGACCCCGCGCGTGCTGCTCGCGACGCCGCCGGAGGCGACGCACCGCCGGCTGATTCAGGCCGGCCGCATCGCGGAGCGCTTGGGGGCGGGCATCGTCGGGCTCACGGCGTTCACGAAGGTGGTCGGCGACCGGGGCGTGTCGGTGGCGCGCGCTCTCGACGCGGGCGTCACCACGGGCAACAGCCTGACCGCGGCGACCGCGGTGGAAGGGGCGCTTTTCGCGGCGGCCCGGATGGATGTCGACCCCCGCGCGGCGCGGGTGGCCGTGATCGGAGCGACCGGCTCGATCGGCGCCGCGTGCAGCCAAATGCTCCTCGGCCACGTGGGCGAGCTGGTGCTCGTGGCGCGGACGCGCGAGCGGCTCGACAGGCTCGCCGAACGGCTCCGTGCGGCGGGGACCACGCCGATCACCGTAACCTCGGACGTGCGCGCCGCGGTGGGCCGGGCCGAGATCGTGATCACGGTCAGCTCCGCGGTCGACGTGTTGATCGAGGCCGAGGATCTGCGGCCGGGCGCGGTCGTCTGCGACGTGGCGAGGCCGCGCAACGTCTCGCGCATCGTGTACGAGCGCCGGCGGGACGTGCTCGTCATCGACGGCGGCGTGATCGACGTGCCGGGCCCGGTGGGGTTCGGGCTCGACTTCGGATTTCCACCGGGCACGTGCGAGGCCTGCATGGCCGAGACCATCCTCCTGGCGCTGGAGCGGCGCTACGATGACTACACGTTGGGCCCGGAGATCGAACTGCCGAAGGCGGAGGAGATCCACGCCCTGATGCGCAAGCACGGGTTCCGGCTCTCCGGCCTTCGCCGTTTCGAGCGGAAGATCTCGGACGAAGAGCTCGAGGAGATCCGGGTGGCGGCGCGCGGGGCGCGGCCGCGTGTCGGCGCGGCCCCATCACGCGGCGCGATGGCGCCGCATGCGGGCAATCCGTAGGAATTCCTTTGACAAGGTTATCCTCAGTCTTGTATACTACGCGCGAGCCCGAGGCTGAGGGAACCGCCCCTCAGTCTCGTAGCCGCTTATAGCGGGTTTGTGACCGCGCAAGGATCGGATTCGCGCCCGGGCGGGTGAGTTACCGGTATGGATGAAAAAGAAACCATTCTAACCCCCGAAGGCCTACGCAAGCTGGAGGAGGAGCTCGACCATCTCAAAACCATCCGGCGTAAGCAGGTGGCTGAGCGCATCAGGCAGGCGAAAGAGTTCGGCGATCTCTCGGAAAATTCGGAGTACGAGGACGCCAAGAACGAGCAGGCGTTCATCGAGGGCCGGATCCTGACGGTGGAGGGCATGCTTCGCAGCGTCAAGGTCATCGACAACCATGACATCCGTTCCGACGTCGTGACGATCGGGAGCACGGTCAGGTTGACCGACGAGAGCGGAGAGGATCTGACCTATACCATCGTGGGATCGGCCGAGGCCGATCCCACTCACAACAAGATCAGCAACGAGTCGCCGGTGGGCCGCGCGTTGCTCGGCAAGCGTAAGGGGCAGGTTGTGACCGTGCAGGCTCCGGCGGGCGTGGCCCGGTACACGGTCAAAGCCATCAAAGGCTAACCCGCCGAGCCCGGGTCCTCCCGGGCGGTCCGGCAGGCCGCCATTCGATGTTGTCCCCGCGCGTTTGATGGATCCCTCGGGGGATCAAACGATAGCCACGTACCCGGCCGCGCCGGTCCGCCGGCGCCGGCTCGAGCGTTACACGACGTTTCGCGCCCACCGCAGGGTCGCCCCGCCAAGACGGGACGTGTGCAGTGCGCACGAGGTCATGGCACCGCACAAAAATGTGCGTCGCGGGTGACCTCGCCGCTGGGAACATATAGAGTGTAGTGTGATTCTGAGACTCGGGCGGAGCGCGATACGGCAGGAGTCTCTTAGGGAGCGAAGAAGAGAACGCCCGAACGCGATCGTCAGTACGCCGATCCGTCGGGGGAATGAGCCAGGAGACGACCGACGTATTGCATGATGAGCACCATGTGCGAGGCTCTGCCGGCGCCCGGACCGAGATTGACGTGATCCGGGAAGCGAACAGCGACCGTACGTGGATTCGTAGCAGTGAGTAACGGCGGTAGACGTCGGCGATGGGTTCGCGTTGGGTCCCGGCAGAGAGGAGGTCACCCGCGAGATGTTTGAACGATTCACCGAGCGTGCGCGCCGCGTCATCATCCTCGCTCAGGAGGAGGCCAAGCGGCTCAATCACAGCGCGGTCGGTACGGAGCACATCCTCCTCGGCATCATTCGCGAGGGCGAGGGCGTGGCCAGCAAGGTCCTCGAGTCCCTCAACATCAATCCCGACCGGGTGCGCGCCGAGATCGAGAGCGCCATCGGGCGCGGCGAGCGGACGCCGTACGAGGAAGTTGCGTTCACACCCAGGGCCAAGAAGGTGCTGGAGCTCGCCCTGGACGAGGCCCGGCGGCTGGGCCACAACTACATCGGGACCGAGCATCTCCTCCTGGGCCTGATTCGCGAGGGCGAGGGGGTCGCCGCCCGCGTGCTGGAAGCCATGGGGGCCGATCTGGAGCGGGTGCGCTCGCAGGTCGTATACCTCCTGGGCGAGGAGGGGACCGCGTCCTACACCAAGCAGGCGAGCAAGACGCCCACGCTCGATGAGTTTGGCCGCGATCTCACGAAGCTGGCCCGCGAAAACAAGCTCGACCCGGTGATCGGGCGCGAGCGCGAGATCGAGCGCGTGATCCAAGTGCTCTCGCGGCGCACGAAGAACAATCCGGCGCTGATCGGCGAGCCGGGCGTGGGCAAGACGGCGATCACGGAAGGCCTGGCGCAGCGTATCGTCCGCGGCGACGTGCCCGAGGTGCTCCGGACGAAGCGGGTCGTGCAGCTCGACCTGGCGGCGCTCGTCGCCGGCACCAAGTACCGGGGCGAGTTCGAAGAGCGGATGAAGAAAGTCATGGAAGAGATCCGCAAAGCCCAGGGCGAGGTGATCCTGTTCGTCGACGAGCTGCACACCCTGGTGGGCGCCGGTGCGGCAGAAGGCGCGATCGACGCGAGCAACATCCTCAAGCCGTCGCTGGCGCGCGGCGAGCTGCAGTGCATCGGCGCGACGACGCTCGACGAGTACCGCAAGTACGTGGAGCGGGACGCCGCCCTGGAGCGCCGGTTTGCGCCGATTCTCGTCGCGGAGCCGGCGGTGGAGCAAAGCATCGAGATCCTGCGGGGCCTGCGGGAGCGATATGAGGCGCACCACGGCGTCAAGATCAGCGACGAAGCCCTGGTCGCCGCGGCGACGCTGGCGGACAAGTACATCTCGGACCGGTTCCTGCCGGACAAGGCCATCGACTTGATGGACGAAGCGGCCAGCAAGATCCGGCTCCAGGCCAGCTTCCTGCCGCAGGAAGTGCGGCAGGCGCTCGAAAAGGCCGACCGCGTGCGCCGGGAAAAGGAAGAGGCGATCAAAGGACAGGATTTCGAAAAGGCCGCCGCGCTGCGCGACAAGGAGAAGGTGCTCCGCCAGAAGCTGGAGGAGCTCGAGAGTTCGTGGAAGACCGAGAAAGGCCGCGACATCACCACGGTCACCGCCGACGACATCGCCGATATCGTGTCCAGCTGGACCGGTATTCCGGTGATGCGCCTCGTGGAGGAGGAGACGGAGAAGCTCCTGCGCATGGAGGACTCGCTCCACAAGCGGATCGTGGGGCAGGAAGAGGCCGTGCGCGCCGTCTCGCGGGCCGTGCGCCGCGCGCGGGCTGGCCTCAAGGACGCCCGGCGGCCGATCGGCTCCTTCATCTTCCTGGGGCCGACCGGTGTCGGCAAGACGGAGTTGACGCTCGCGCTCGCGGAGTTCCTGTTCGGGGACGAGGGCGCGGTCATCCGCATCGACATGTCCGAGTACACGGAGCGCCACACGGTGTCCCGGCTGGTCGGCGCGCCCCCGGGCTACGTGGGCTACGAGGAGGGCGGGCAGCTCACCGAGCAGGTACGCCGGCGGCCGTACTGTGTCGTGCTGCTCGATGAGATCGAAAAGGCGCACCCGGAGATCTTCAACGTGCTGCTCCAGATTCTGGAGGACGGGCGGTTGACGGATGCCCAGGGGCGCACGGTGGACTTCAAGAACTGCGTCGTCATCATGACGAGCAACGTCGGCGCGCCGCAGATCCAGCGCGAGGGCGGGTTTGGATTCCGCGCCGTGGAGAGCGAAGCCGCGGAGATGCAGCGCACGTACGATCGGATGAAGACCCACGTGATGGAGGAGCTGCGGCGGACCTTCCGGCCCGAGTTCCTGAACCGCGTGGACGAGATCATCGTTTTCCGGCCGCTCACCCGCGACCAGATCACGTCGATCGTGGAGATCCTGATGGAGCGCGTGCGCCGGGAGATCCGCGGGCAGGGGATGGAGCTGATCCTGACCGAGGCGGCGCGAGATCTGCTGGCGCAGGAGGGGTTCGACCCGCAGTACGGGGCGCGGCCGCTGCGCCGGGCGATTCAGCGGCTCGTTGAGGACCCGCTCTCCGATGACATGCTGCGCGGGAAGTTCAGCGCCGGCGACAAGATCGTGCTGGACGTCCGAGACGGGCAGGCCGTGTTCGAGAAGAAGCGTGAACCGGAGCCGGTGTCCGCGGACACGGGATCGTAGCGCCTATCACGAACGCGCGGGATGAGGACGGCGGCCCGGGCGACCAGCCCGGGCCGCGGCGTATCTCGCGGGGAAGGGAGCGCCACGTGCCGAGGCGGGGGAGCGAGGCAGGGCCGGGCGGGCGGGCCGTCTTCGTATGCCAGACCTGCGGGTACGAGTCGACGAAGTGGCTGGGGCGCTGTCCCGGCTGCGGCGGCTGGAACACGTTCGTTGAGGAGCTCGCGCCGGTGCCGTCCCGGGGTGGCGGCCCCGCCGGCGGCCGTGCCGCGGTGGCGGCAGCCGCCACGGTCGCCACCCCGATCACCGAGGTGTCCCTGGATGACGCTCCCCGCGTGGTCCTGGGCATCGGCGAGGTGGATCGCGTGCTGGGCGGCGGTCTGGTGCCCGGGTCGCTCGTGCTGATCGGCGGAGACCCCGGCGTCGGCAAATCGACGCTTGCGCTCGGGATAGCGCAGCGCGTCGCGGAGCACGGACGCGTCCTGTACGTCTCCGGCGAGGAGTCGGCCCGGCAGACCAAAATGCGCGCGAGCCGGCTGGAGGCGGACTCGCCCCGCCTGCTCGTGCTCGCGGAGACCGATCTCGCGCGCATCGCGGCGCAGATCGAGGAAACGCAGCCCGCGCTCGTCGTCATCGATTCGATTCAGACGATGTACCGGCCGGACCTCCCGAGCGCTCCCGGCAGTGTGGGACAGATCCGCGAGTGCACCGCGGACCTCCTCCGGCTGGCCAAGGCCGACGGCGGCCCCAGCGTCGTAATCGTCGGGCATGTCACGAAGGAGGGCGCGATTGCCGGGCCGCGCGTGTTGGAGCACATGGTGGACACGGTGCTGTACTTCGAGGGCGAGCGGCATCACGCGTATCGCGTGCTGCGCGCGACGAAGAATCGCTTCGGGTCGACGAACGAGATCGGCGTGTTCGCGATGAGCGGGCGCGGGCTCGTACCGGTGCCCGACCCGTCCGCGCTGTTTCTGGCGGAGCGCGCCGCGGACGCGCCGGGCTCGGCCGTCGTCTGCGCCCTCGAGGGGACGCGCCCGCTGCTCGTCGAGGTTCAGGCGCTCGTCACCCGCACGCCGTTCAGCATGCCCCGCCGCACGGCGTCGGGCGTGGACTACAACCGCGTGCTCCTGCTTCTTGCCGTGCTCGAGAAGCGCGCCGGCCTGCTTCTCGGCGCCTGCGACGTCTACGCCAGCGTCGCCGGTGGCCTGCGCATCGACGAGCCGGCGGCAGACCTCGGGATCGCCTGCGCCGTGGCAGGCAGCCACCGCGACCGCGCCACGGCTCCCTCCACCGCGGTGGTCGGCGAGGTGGGGCTCGGAGGCGAGATTCGCGCCGTCAGTCAGATCGGGCGGCGGGTCGCGGAGGCCGCGAAGCTCGGCTTCCGCCGGGTGGTCCTGCCCCGCGCCAGCCTGCGCGCCCTGGAGGCGGACGGCGACATGGAGATCGACGCCATCGGCGTCGACCGCATCGGTGAAGCGTTGGAAGCCGTGCTGGGGTAAGCGGGGGCTACTTCAGCGTAAAGATCCCGAGGCTCTTGATGCGGCTGTGCTCCTTTTTCTGCACGGCCTCCAGGTCGAGGTTCGTCACGCTGCACAGCGCCGCCGTATAGAAAAGCACCGACCCGATTTCTGTCTCGAGGGCCTCACGGCAGCGCTCGCACAGCGCGCCCGAAAGATGCGTATCCATATAGGGGCGGACTTCGGCGAGGCTGAGGTCGCTCGGGAACTGCTGCTTGCCGGCCTTGACCGTGACGCACCCGCAGCCGGTCACCGCTTTCGAGATCGCACGACTGACCCGGGCCGTGGACTCTTGCAGCTTGCTGAGAATATCGAGGATGCTGCGGTGGCGGATCAGGTACTCGTCCACTTGTTCCTGGAATCCCGGCCGAGCCTCTCGCAAGCGCGCCACCCCCCTCGCTGGAACGGCCTCATTATGAGACCGCGTCCACAGAGTGTCAAGCCAACATGAGACCGCGTCGACTGAGTGTCAAGCGACGAGCGGCGGCGCAAGAGTGGCGCGAAGGCATCCCCGCGCCGATCGCTCTGGACCTCGTGATATAATGGGGGCCGCGCGATCGGACGGGGGGTGCAGGCGAATGCCGACGAAGATGCGCTGCAAACGATTGCGCCACGCCGCCTGGCGCGACGTGATGTATCGATGAGGCGGACGGCGCGGCGCATCGCCGGTAGCGCGGCATGAGCCTTCTGCCGGGCACGGTTGGCGCGATCGTCCCGGCGGCGGGGCGGGGCGAGCGCTTCCGCGGGGCGATGCCCAAGTCGTTCGTGCCGCTTCGCGGCCGCCCGCTTGTGCAGTATGCCCTCGAAGCCGTTCACCACGTCGACGAGGTCGTCGCGGTCGTCGTGGTCGGACCGGCGCACGCGCTCGACGCGATGCGGGAACTGGTGGCGAGCGCGCGCCTGGACAAGGTCACGGCGGTCGTCGCCGGCGGTGCCGACCGGCAGGCCTCGGTGGCGCGAGGCCTCGAGGCGCTGCCTGCCTCCGCGGACTTGGTGCTCGTGCACGACGCCGCGCGTCCGTGCGTCACGCCGGGACTGGTGCGGGCGGTGGCGGCGGCGGCGGCCACTGCCGGGGCGGCCACGGCGGCCGTGCCGATCGAAGAAACCATCAAACGCGGGGAGGACGGATGGGTCACGTCCACCCTGGATCGGGCGCAGCTATACCGTATTCAGACGCCGCAAGCGTTCCACCGGACGGTGCTGGAGCGGGCGCACCGCGAGGCCGCGCGCAGCGGGTTCCACGGCACCGACGATGCGGTCCTGGTGGAACGGCTGGGACACCCGGTGCGCTTGGTCGCCGGTGAAGCCGGCAATCTCAAGGTAACGGTGCCCGAAGACCTGGCCGTCGCGGAGGCGCTGCTGGGCCGCGGCGACGGCCAGGCGCAACCGGTGCGCGTCGGGCTCGGGTTCGACGCGCACCGATTTGCCGGTGGACGGCGATTGGTTCTCGGCGGGGTCGAGATCCCGTGGCCGCGTGGCCTCGAAGGGTGGTCGGACGCGGACGTCGTGGTCCATGCCGTGATGGATGCCCTGTTGGGCGCGGCGGGCCTCGGTGACATCGGACAGCATTTCCCCCCGGGGGATCCCGCCTACGCCGGCGCAGACAGCCTCCACCTTCTCGGTCGTGTCCGCGACCTGCTGGCCGCGCGCGGCTGGCGTGCCGCGCACGTCGATGTGGTGATCATGGCCGAGGCCCCGCGCCTCGCCCCCTACGTGCCGGCAATGCAGGCGTCGCTTGCCGGGGTGCTTCGCCTGGATGGCGCCGCCGTCAACCTCAAAGCGACGACCCTGGAGGGGATGGGCGCCTTAGGACGCGAAGAGGGCATCGCCGCCCAGGCCGTGGCGACGCTCGCGCCGCTGCCCGCTGCCCGCCGGAGCGAGTAGTGCGCCCGGGGGTGCCGGCCCGTGATCGCGCCCCGCGCCCGGTGGGGCGCACTCGAGAGAAGTACCCGCGCAGCGCGTGGCTCGTGCTGATCGAGCGTCGGGCCGTGTGTGAGCCCGTGACGGTGGAGCTCGAACCGGGGGTCAGGCATCCGACCCCGGCCGGGTTTTGGCGGGGTGCCAAGTTTCACAACGTCGTCCGCATCCTGGAGCGCCGCGCCGAGCTCGGTGCCAGCTACGTGCGCGTCCTGGCCGATCGCGGATGCTACGATCTGCGCCGGGTGACCGTCGCGGACCCGCGGACGTGGCGGTCCGAAGCTCGATGGGAGCTCATCGCCGAGCTCGCCGCGATCCCGCTTCCCCGGCGTTCGCCGTGACGGCGTGGAGGGAGCCATGGCACTGAGGGTCTACAACACGCTGACGCGCCGCAAGGAAGAGTTTGTCACGCTCGCACCAGGGCGCGTCGCGATATACGTGTGCGGTCCCAATCTGTACGGACCCTCGCACGTGGGGCACGCGATGTCGTACCTCGTCTTCGACGTGATCCACCGCTACCTCGAATACCGGGGCTACCAGGTCACCCACGTGCAGAACTTCACCGACGTGGAGGACCGAATCATCGAGGCCGCGCAGGCGGACGGGACGACCATTCAGGCGCTCGCCGCACGCTACATCGACCGGTTTCTCCGGGAGATGGACGGACTGGGCGTGCGCCGGGCGGATCACTACCCGCGCGCGACCGAGACGATCCCGAAGATGCTGGAGATCATCCAGGAGCTCGAACGCCGGGGGCTCGCGTACGCAGTCGATGGCGACGTGTTCTACCGCGTCACGGCGTTTCCGGGCTACGGCCGGCTCTCCGGACGTTCCCTCGACGAGATGCAGGCCGGCGCGCGCATCGAGGTCGATCGGCGCAAAGAGCATCCCATGGACTTCGTCCTGTGGAAGGCCGCGAAGCCAGGCGAACCGGCGTGGGACAGCCCCTGGGGGCCGGGGCGCCCGGGATGGCACATCGAGTGCTCCGCCATGTCCATCTCGATGCTCGGGCCGCAGCTCGACATCCACGGCGGTGGGCAGGACGTGGTCTTCCCGCACCACGAGAACGAGATCGCGCAGTCCGAGGGCTACACCGGTCGCCATCCCTTTGTCCGGTTCTGGGTCCACAACGGCCTGCTCAGGCTGACCGCGGACGAGGAGAAGATGACGCGCCACCTCGGGAACATCGTCTCCATTCGAGAGGCGCTCCTGCGCTTCCACCCGGACACGATTCGTGTTTTCGTGCTCTCGTCGCACTACCGGAGCCCCACGCTCTGGAGCGCGGAGGCGCTGGAGGCGGCGGCCCGTGGCGCCGAACGCCTCCGCACCGCCGTGGAGAACGCCGACGATCTGCTCGCCTCGACGGCCCGCCCCGCGGCGGCCGCCGCGGAGATGGCGCGCCCGTTCGCCGAACTCGCGGAGGCCGCCGGTGACGGCGCAGGTGCCAGCCGGACACGGTTCGAGGTCGCGATGGACGACGACTTCAACACGCCGGGCGGTCTCGCTGCGCTGTTCGATCTGGCGAGCGCGGTCAATCGGGCGGTGGATGCGGCGGCGCGGCGCCGCGCCGGCCTCATCGAGGAGCAGCGCGAGGTGCTTGCGCGCGGCGTGGCCCTGCTGCGAGAACTCGGCGCGGTGCTCGGTCTCCGGCTGGTGGCAACGGCGACGCCGGCACAGGCGGCAGCGCTGTACCGCCTGGCCCGGGAGCTGTGTGAGGAGCGCCCTGACCTGTTTGATCCCGCGCGGCTCCGGGCGGTGCCGCAGCCGGTGTCCGAGTCGGGGACCGACGATGCCGGGCCTGATGGGCCGTCCGCCGATGCAGTGTTCCGGCCCCTCGTCGAGATGGTGGCTGAGGGGCGCGTGCGCGCGCGGCGGGCTAAAGACTGGGCCACGGGTGACCGCGTCCGTGCGCGTCTCGCCGAACTCGGCGTGCTCCTCGAGGACACGCCGGACGGCTTCAAGTGGCGCGTGCGCTGAGGCCAGACGCCTCCGGCGATCGCCTAGTGCTCGGCCGCCGGGCCGTGCTCGAGGCGCTCCGCGCCGGGCGCCCGGTATCCAGGGTGCTCGTGTCCGGCGAGGCGAGCCGGGGACCGCTCGGCGCGATCGTGCGCGAAGCGCGGGCCCGCCACGTGCCGGTCGATGCTGTGGACCGGCGGCGGCTCGATCTGCTCGCCCGCGACGTTCGGCACCAGGGCGTTGCGGCGATCGCCGCGGAACGCGCGCTGGCTTCCCTCGATGCGATCCTGGCGGGCATCCGCGAGCGCGGTGAGCCGCCGTTTCTGATCGCACTCGACGGCGTCCTGGATCCGCAGAATCTGGGCGCGGTCATTCGGACCGCGGAGGCGGCCGGCGCGCACGCGGTCATCGTGCCCCGCCGGCGCGCGGCGGGGCTGGGGCCGGCCGTCGTGCGGGCATCGGCCGGGGCAGCCGAACACCTGCCGGTATGCGGCGTGCCCAACCTTGTCGCGGCGCTGGAACGCCTCAAGCGCGAGGGCGTGTGGGTCGCCTGCGCGGACGCCGGAGCCCCGGAACTGTATGATACTGGGTCGCTCGTTCCTCCGATCGTGCTCGTCGTCGGAGGCGAGGGGCGTGGACTGCACCGGCTCGTGCGGGAGCGCTGCGACCGCGTGGTGCGCATCCCCTTGTGGGGGCGCGTCGAGTCGTTGAACGTTTCGGTGGCCGCCGCGCTCCTGCTGTACGAGGTCGCGCACCGCAGGGATGCAACAAGCCGGACAATGTCCGGGACCTCGCCGTGACGCAGCGGCGGAATGTATCGTATTGGTATTGACGCGATGTAATGGCGTTCGTATAATGACCATGGCGTTAAAGAGCGGCGAAGAGTTTCGTGAAGAACGATGTGCTAGCGGGCGTCCGGCGTACTCGGGTCGCCGTAGCGGGTTGACTGAACCGGCATGATGCGGGGCAGCAAGGCAGCGAGAGGGCGACAACCCGGGCGGAGGCGAGAAGCGTGGTAGTTGCGCGCAGGCCGATAGCAATCCCGTCATACCAAGAAATGGTCGATGAACAGCTTGTAGATTGTGCAAAGAGTGGAGACGAATTCGCCGCCGAGTTCTTGATCAACAAATACCGCAATTTCGTCAGGGTCAAAGCTAAAGCGTACTTCCTCATCGGGGCCGATCGCGAAGATATCATCCAGGAGGGGATGATCGGCCTCTACAAAGCGATCCGAGACTTTCGTCGAGAGAAGCTCTCCTCGTTCCGCGCGTTCGCCGAGTTGTGTATCACCCGCCAGATCATCACCGCGATCAAGACTGCAACCCGGCAAAAGCACATCCCGCTCAACTCTTATATCTCACTCAACAAGCCGATCTACGACGAGGACTCCGACCGGACGCTGCTCGACGTCATCAGCAGCATCAAGGTCTCGGATCCTGAAGAGCTCGTGATCAATCAAGAAGCCTCTCAGACGATGCGGGAACGCATCCGCAAGAACCTCAGCGACCTCGAGTGTCGCGTCTTGACCGCCTACCTGGAGGGCAAATCGTACCAGGAGATGGCCACGGAGCTGCACCGACACGTCAAGTCGATCGACAACGCGCTCCAGCGCGTGAAGCGGAAGCTCGAGCGCAACCTGGAGGGTGAGGAGGAGTAGAACGGGAGGGCTCGGGTTTCTACGAGCTGTTGGTCCCGATTGGTACCTGAGCGGCTGGCAAAGGAGTCGGGCCCCGCGCATCGCGGGGCCCGATTCGTTGAAGCGCTGCTCTCGACGGGATGGGCGCCGGCGGTCAGCCCCCGATCTGCGACATGACGCGGCGCCGCGGGATGACGTTTCTCGCAAGCCCGTGCCCCCACGGCTTGCGATAGGCCGCGGCGCGAAACCGCTCCCGGATGTCCTCGAACGACGCACCGGCGCGCAGCGGCGTGCGCAGATCGGCCTCATCGTCCCGCAGCAGGCACAGCCGAAGCTTTCCTTCGGCCGTGAGCCGGAGCCGTCCGCACTGCGCGCAGAAGGGCTGGCTCACCGCGCTGATGAAGCCGAGAGTACCCGGCGCGCCGCCAAGCCGATACGTGCGCGCGGGGTCGTAGCCTGAGATGTCGATGGGCTCGAGCGGCCCGAGCGCTTCCGCGATGCGCGCCATTGTTTCCGAGCTCGGCACATACGCGCTCTGCTGAAAGCCGGCGACGCTGCCAAACGGCATCATCTCGATAAACCGCATCGCCCACTCGTGGCGGAGCGTGAGCCTGGCGAGGTCCACCACCTCGCCCTCATTGTAGCCCCGAACGACGACGGCGTTGAGCTTGATCGGCGACAGACCCGCCGCGCGCGCCGCGTCGAGTCCGTCCAGGACGTCCTGCAGACGACCCCAGCGCGTGATGCGGCGAAACTTCTCGGCGTCCAGGCTGTCGAGGCTCACGTTCACACGATTGAGCCCTGCTTCCGCGAGCGGTTGGGCGAGCCGCGCAAGCCGGATGCCGTTGGTCGTCATCGCCATGTCGTGGATGCCCGGGATCGCGGCGATCCGGCACACGAGATCGACGAGGCCCGGACGCACGGTGGGCTCCCCGCCGGTCAGGCGAACCTTGCGCACCCCCAAATCCGCGGCCGCGCGCACCACCGTCAGGATCTCGTCGTCGGTGAGGAGCTCCTCGCGCGGCTTGAAGACCATCTCCTCCGGCATGCAGTACACGCACCGCAGATTGCAGCGGTCCGTCAAGGAGATGCGCAGATCCCGAATTTCGCGGCCGTATTGATCCTGCATCGGTACTCCCGCCGCGCCGCCGACACGGCGGCGCACGCCTCGAATCCCTTCCTCCTTCGATTATAACTGATCGACGCCACCGCCGTGCTCTCGGGCCCGCCGTCTTGCCCCGCCTGCGCGGCCTCTGTTATGCTACGAGGTGCGCACCCGAGCCCTCGTAGCTCAATGGCAGAGCACCTCACTTGTAATGAGGGGGTTACCGGTTCAAGTCCGGTCGAGGGCTCCAGTCAGTGATACGGACGCCCCTCTTGGCCGCCTTCTACCGGGCCGGGATTGGCGTGGTCCGGGGCACGTACTCGGAAACAGGGTCGCCCCGGCTCAAACACCGGATCCGCGTTAGGGGTTGGCCGACAAGCGCTTCCAGCCATTGATGCACGGTCATGCAGATTTCAGGGTGCGCAGCCACGAGCGCCATCACGGGGCAATTATGCTCCCGGAGCGTGTACCCGCGGGCATCCCACTCCAGCGAGGGAAGAAAGCCGCGATCGGTGAGGATCTGCCGGACGGCCTCGATCCGGGGCCGCCCCTGGAAGTGTTGCACTGCAGGGAGATCTTGAGTCAGCCATTCGTTGCCGAGGCGCGCCAGCACGCGAGCAAAGACTGTCGCGTCTTCCCGTTTGAGCGCCTCCATAAGCAGCGCTCCGAACTCGCGGTACGTCTTTGGAAAAATCGCGTCGGCCGCCTGTGTCGCGACGAAGAGCGCGCTCGGCCGTCGCCGGCCCGCGCGTACTCCGCCCCGCGCAACCAATCCCTCGGCCAGGAGCGCGTGCAGATGGTTGACGACCGCCGTCCGCGTCAGGCGAAGAATGCGTCCCAACTCCGAGATGGTGAGGCCACCGCGGACGCGCAGCAACTCCACGATTCGCCGCCGAGTGCCCTGCATCACAGCAATCGTACAAGGCGGCGTATTTGTATGTCAAATGTAACAAAAATATCTAGTATTATTGTTATTATCGCTAAGCCGTGATACCGTCTACACCGTAGCGGCGACGTGAGGGGAGGTGGTACTGGCATGGATGGAAGTAGCGAAATGGGAGGTAGACTGACAAAGAGGCACAGCGTTGTTCGTGCCCTCCGCTTCGCGGTCGGCATCTTGGTGACTACAAGCATGGTGGTGTGGATTCCGCCGTCGGCGCGCGGTCAGGCGACGGCAGCCAATCCGGCCAAGGTCGCGGAACTGAAGATGGCCCTCCGGGCGCTTTACGCCGACCACGTCTTTTGGGTAAGAGACCTCGTGATTGCCACAAGGCTCGGCGTCAAAGGGGCGGCAAGTGAAGCCGATGAGTACGGTCTCGCAAATGCCAAGGCCATCGGGCAGTCCATCGCGCCGGTCTACGGGCAGGCGGCCGCGGCGAAGTTCACCACGCTCTTTGTGGGGCATTACCAGGCCGTCAAGGGTTATATGAGGGCGGCATTTGCCAACGGCTTTCGCGGCAACTCCGCGCTGAAGAAAGCGGCCACGGACGAGCTACAACGCAACGGCAAAGCCATCGCTATGTTCGTGAGCTCCGCCAACCCCAACCTACCGGAGGGGGCGGTATACGGGCTCCTCGTAAGCCACGTGCAGCACCACGTCATGCAAATCGACGCCGTAGCGAAGGAGGATTGGTCTGCGGAGGCAGACGACTGGGAGCCCATGATCAAGCAGATCTACTCGCTCTCGGATGCGCTGGCGGACGGGATCGCGAAGCAGTTTCCGGACAAGTTCCAATAGCACCGTGAGGGGCGGCTGCGGCACCAACTGCCCCTCATCTCTTCTACTCTACGTTCAAACAGGCCACAACCACGAGCGGTGAAGTGCCGGCCGTCCCCATTCCCGGAACCCCATCTGGCCGGCTCGCGCTCGCGGGCCGAGGAGCAGTATGGCGAATCGATGTGCCGTTGCTCGACCAGGCTGAGGCGCAGCGCCATCGCGTCCTGGGCGATCACGGCTGGGCTTCCTCGCGTAGCGTTTCCTTCTGTAGCCTACCGCCCCGCAGACCGAGCACGCGATCAAACCGGCCGCGTTCGAAGAATAGGTGCGAGATGACGACGACGGTACGTCCACCCCGCCGAATGCGCTCCGCGATCTCCCAGAATCGGAGGTACGTCTCCCAATCGAACCCCTGGTAAGGCTCATCCAGGAGCACGACGTCGGGAGCGTGCATCAGGGCGATCGTGAGATTCAGCTTTTGCCGCGTTCCGCCGCTCAGCGTCTCCACGAGGACGTGGCGATCGGCGCCAAAGCCCAGGTCCTCCACTAGAGCGTCACCGGCATGCGGATCGGCGAGGTGGTACGCGGCTCGGAACCACTCCAGGTTCTGGAGTACCGTCAACCCGGGATGGACCTGCGGGTCTTGAGGGCAATAGCCGAGGCGGCCGCGGACCGAGACCGAACCGCCCGAGGCCGGCAGGAGACCCGCGACGATCTTGAGGAGCGTCGATTTACCGGCGCCATTCTCGCCGACGATACCGATCATCTCGCCCCTCCGAGCGGCAAAGGTGACTCCTCGCAAGATCTCGCGACGGCCGAGCGAGCAGGTCACGCGATGGACTTCGAGTGGGTGGGCTTGGGTGCTCGTACGCACGGTTCCCGCTGTTACGTCTCCGATGCGATGTGCCGCCATGGTACTCGGCCGCTGCTATGGCGGCAGCGTCACGATCGTCGCCGGTGCGCCAGCCAGTCCCACGCGGAGCGTCGAGCCATCATCGATGACTTGCATCGCCCCCACCGCGATGGTGTTGACGGGGACGACGACGACGGTGATCGGGATCCGCACAACCAGGATCACCGACTGAACAATACGGGCGCCGAGTGGAGCGTGAAGCGGCACAACCTGACCGGGCCGCATCCGGATGGCCTCCGCCGGAGCGAACGCGAAAAAGGTCGCGGTCGAGGGGCGCATGAGCATGATTGAGAAGCAACGACCCGACGGCATCGTCACCGTACCCGTCGTCACAAAGCGTGTCGTACAGAATGGCTGGCCGGGAGCCAGGAAGGTCGTGATCATGATCCCTTCCGATGGCTGCGGGGTGCCCGCCGCCACGACCAGCAAGACAACTGTGGCGAGGGTGACGACGACACCAACACGTCTCATTGTCTCAGCCTCCTTTGCCGGCAGGTTCGCGCGGTCGAACCGCACTTCCCTAACACCGCTCGCGCCACGCGGGCCGTGAGTCCCCCCGGACGGCCTACCTTGCGGATATCACATCATGCAAATGTAACATTCAATGCCTGAAACGCCTCCAGGGCTGACCCCGGCGGTTCTGAGGGACACGATTCACGCCTCTCTCCCTTGGGTCCGGTCGGGAGCCTCCGGTCTGGGGTGGTCCTCTTCCGCGCGCGATCCGCTTCGACTCCGGGACGCTGGTGGTGTGGATTGGTTGCTCCGGCCCGTTCCTTTGGGCCGTGGCGCCTTCGTTACCCGCCGTTGACGCGGGCGTGAATGCCGCACCGCAGCATTAGGGGCGGCTGGTGTAGGGCGCGTGGGCTACGGTATCCCTATCTGTGAGTGCGGCCATCTTCTCTACCGGTACTCAGCCGATAGTGCCGCCGGACAAACGAACGGGCAGGGGGTCGCCGGTAAGTAGTGGGTAGCGTCGGTGTATCTCAAACCGCTCGCCGCAGGGTCGGCGAAGCCAAACACTTCAAATACCTCCAAGAATGGCAGCGGCTGGTAATATGGGTCTTTTGCACGGGCCTGCTGCGCGCTGTGCGCGATCTACGGGACACTACGTCCGGCCGAGGTCCGCCCGGGCTGTTCAGCGCTGACCCTCGGAGGCGAGCCGAAGGCCCGCGCCGATGAGGACCGCCCCGGTGGTGCGGTCGAGCGCGCGCGTGACGGCCGGTCGCCGGAAGAACCTTCCGACGGACCTTGCCGCGACGATGAGCAGGCCGAGCCACGGGACGCTCATGGCCACATGGATCACCACCAGGAGCGCCTCGTGTCGTGTCGTCGAGGGTCCGCCCTGCGTCGAGGTGTCGTGTCGAGCACGGCGCGGGCCGCGCCGTAGAGCGCGCTCAGGTCGATGAACTTGCCCGGCACGACCCTCGTGAGTCCCGGTACGGCGGTCAACTCCCGCCGGAGCGGCGCCGCGAAGAGCCGGAACGACTTCGCAATCGCGCCGCCGAACACCAGGACCTCGGGTCGGGCTCTCACGACGATCGGCCGGAGTGCCAGCGCGAGCTCCTCGCCGAGCTCGGCGAAGACCCGCCGGGCCGCCGGCTCGCGCTTGTGCGATGCTCTCCAGGCGATCTCGGCCACATCGACGACCCGTGTGCCGGCAAGGGTATGATAGCGCGCGATGATCGCCGCCCGCGAGATCGCGTCCTCCACGATGCCGCCGCGGTAGGGTTGATCCCACACGCTGTACAGTGGCGTGCCGTCCGCGGTGACCAACGGCCGCCCATCGGCGATGACCGCCGACCCGACGCCCGTGCCGAGCGTGATCGCCATCGCCCGGCGATATCCGCGGGCCGCGCCACGCCACGCTTCTCCCAACAGGAACGCCACGGCGTCGTGCACGAAGCGGATCGGCACCGCCGGATCGAGCCGGAGCCGCGTCCTGAGCCGTGCGCGCAGGTCGAGGCCGAAGATGGCGCCGAACTTGTGCCGCATCCTGCTAATCCCGGCGCCGTAATCGAACGGCCCGGGGATCGCGATGCCGACGCCTGCGGGGATCCACCCCAAGCGTTCCGCGGTCCGCAGTTCGCATTCGACGGCGTCGGCGAGCCGCTGGATGATGTGGGTGCGGGACCCCAATGAATCCACCGGCGTCCGCGCAAACGATCCGCTGCCCACGCGGCCGGACGGGCTCACGAGCGCCGACTTCACCGACGACCCGCCGACGTCGAGGGCGACGACGCCGGTTGGGCGTGAGGCGCCGAGCCGAGCTAACACTGCGCTCCGTGCCGGGGGCGGGCGATCGGACTTAGGAACCGCCGAATGCGGCCGTAACGAATGCGATCGGGTACTGTGGAGCCGACGACGCGAACGTCAAACCTCCACGTCTCCCCAGAGCGTGATCGCTGCGTCGGAACACAGCGAGTCCGGTTTGACGTTCTTATAGCCGCCGCGTGAGGCGGCTACGGATGAGGCTGCGAAGCGCGCGGTACCAAACCCGAAACGACCACACGACGCCCCAGCGGTACAACCAAAACGCCACCCGCCACGCGTCGGGCCGCAGCAGCAGCCATACGTTCCGTCTGAGAACAAGCGGCCAGATCCAGAGGCGCCACAGGCGCATGACCAGCATCCTAGGACGTATCTTCCTTGGGAGTTTCCCCGTTCCTCCGGCAGGAGAACCCTGGTATTCGGGCCAAGTAGCCACCTTCGAATAACCCTGGTGGTGTTCCGCAGCTCCGGAGATACGCTGGGACCGGCACCGTGGGTGCGCCGCCGGCTGCGGGGTGACCATGACGATCAACGAATTTTGGCACGCGCTCGGCCGCCGTTGGCGGATCGGCGTCGCGGTTTTTGTAGCGTGCGCCGCCGCGGGAATCCTCGCCGGGCTGGCAATACCGCCGGCTTATGAAGCTACCGCGATTTTCCAGGTCGAGCAACTTGCCGACATCGGCGGCTCCGTGTCCTGGGACACCCCGCATTCGGTGCGGCCGCGCCTCAACGTCGACGTCCTGGAACGGTGGCTCGGGCAGTCCGATGTCCTCGACGGCATCGCCACGCGCGCCGGCACGGAGGGGCGCACGACGCCCGCCGAGCTTCACCGCGACCTGCTGATTATCCCGGCGGGAGACATCGGTCTCTACGAAGTGACCATGCGCAACCCCTCGCCCGACGTGGCGCAGCGCGTTGCCGACGCGGCCGCGATGGTCCTCGCCGACCGCGCCGCGGAATTTGCCGCGTTGGAGCAGGACACGACCCTGGCGCGGCTGCAACGGGCGCTCGCCGACGCGCGGGTGATGGCGACCTCGCCCGGCACGACGGCCGCGTCGGCGGCGGACGGATCGGCGCCCGCCCAGGTGCGCCGCCAAGCGGCGCTCGACGCCGTCAGAACCTTGGAACAGCAGATCGTCCTGCTCGAAGCCAACCGGCGAGCCTCCCCGCCGAAGGCGACGATCGTCCAGCGCGCCGCTCGGCCCGCGGTTCCGGTCACTCCGAGCCGTCTCTTGTATGCCTGGTTCGGGGTGACCGCCGGGATCGTGCTCGCGGTCGCGGGCGTGGTGATCGGGGACGGGCTCGGGCGCCCAAGCGCCAGGTGAGCGTCCGCCGCAGCGCGCGGCCACACCCCGTGGTCATCGTCGTGGGCCTGGGAGCCGCGGCGGTGATCGCGTTGCTCCTGTGGGGATGCGCGATCCCCGCGCGGGGGTGGTTTGCCCTCGGGATGGCGGCGGTCACCGCGCTCCTCTGGCTTCCGTTCGGCGTGGCCGCCGCCCGCGGGCGGCTCGATCCGTTTGAACCCTCGGTGTTGGTCGCCGTATTCTACGCGCTGGGCTTCCCTGTGGGCGCGGCGATGGCGCTTGTCGCCGGCATCGAGTTCGATCCCGCGTGGTCGCTGGCCTGGTTCCCGGCGGCCCTCGGCGTGGCGGCGGTCGGTCTCGGTGCCTGGTTCTGCGGCTACTACACCGGACCCGGCGCGGGACTTGCGCGGGCGCTCCCGGTCATGCCCGCGCAATGGGCAGGTCGCCGTGTCGCGGCCTGCGCCGCCGCGCTGGCGGTGGTGGGGTGGGGTGCGCAGGCGCTGTTTGTGCTCAAAGGCGGGTACCTCCACACGTTTCGCACCCAGATCACCACCCAGTGGTCGACGACGGCCGGCTGGCTCGCCGGGTTCGCGCTCGTGGCCCTCGTGCTCGTGGCGGTTCGGCACTTCGAGCTGGTCCGGGCGCAGGCGCGATCCCACCTCTGGCAGGCCGGTTTCTGGCTGCTATTCGGAGCCCAGCTGGCGTACGCGCTCCCGAGCGGCTGGCGCCAGCCCGCGCTCGCGGCGTTGCTCGTCCCCCTCATCGCCGCGCATTACATGCTCGGCCGCATCCGCTGGAGGCTCGTCGTCGCGGCGGGCGTCCTTGCGATACTCTTCATCTTCCCGGTGCTCAATGTCTACCGCACCGCTCTTGCCGGCGAGGCCAACACCAACCTGCTGCATCCCTCCCGCGCGTCGATCGGGGCGCTGTGGCGCGCCGCGTCCGCCGCGTCGCACACGTTGGCCGGCCTCGGGGCCGGCGGGTTCGCGTCGTTGTCGGTGCGCACGTTTGTCGAACGCCTCAACATGGTCCAGATCGTCGCGGCGATCGTGCGCCGGACGCCATCCGAGTGGCCGTTCGAGTGGGGCAGGACCTTTGAGCCGTTCTGGACGTCGCTGGCGCCCCCGCGGTTCATCGTGCGCAAGCCGGCGACGAGCGTCGGGGGTGTCGCGTTCGCACATCAGTACCACCTGATCCACCCGGGAGATACCCTCACATCGGTGGCACCCACCCGCCTCGGTGAGCTGTATCTCGACTTTTGGTTGCCGGGTGTCGTCGCCGGCATGTGGCTCGAGGGGATGCTCGCCCGGCTTGTCTACACGTATCTGGTTGGGGCGTCCCGCGTTTCGCCGGAGGGCGCCGTGCTATACACGCTCTTCGTGCTGACGTTCGTCGAGTTCACGGCGTTCGCCGACTACGCGCTGATGCTGAAGCAGATGGCGGTGATATTTTTGCTGCTCCTGTGGATGGCATCGCCGGCGCGCGACCGGCGTCCGGCCGCGTCGCCGCTCAGCGCGATCCCGGAGGCCGGTCGCTGAAGCGCGCCGGCCGGCTGCCGCGCGGCGATTGGCACCGACCGCCTCGCTCGGCAGGACTTATCGTCTCGGCGCGACCGGGTCCCGTGTGGCCTGTCCCGATGGATCCGTCGGGCCGTCCGGTGCCGGGCACCGGCCGCGGTGGCGGGGGACTTATCGCCTCCGCGCGACCGGCTCCCTGTGGTCCGTTCCGATGGTTCGCCAGGCCGTCCGCTGCCAGTTGTCGCGCGCGCCGTCCACCGGAAGCCACGTCGGCAGCGGCGCGAGCAGGCGCGACGCCAACGCGTTGACGTAGGGCTCGTACATGTCGCGCAGCTCCCGCAGGCGCGCGATCGATGTCTGGTCCTCCCGCGTCGTCCAGCCGGCATCGCGGAGGCGGGCCCACAAGCGCCTCTGGTCGGTCTCCGGCAGGCGGTCCCGGTTCGGGCGCACCGGCGGCGTGTTGAAGACCTGACAGAGATCCACTACGGCATGGCGCGCCATCGCAAACGTCAGCGGTGCTCGCTTGATCGACGGCCCGTCGATGCCTGACATCATCACCGCACACGCATCCAGGACCGCCGTCAGCGCGGCGAGCCACGACTGATTGTCGTGCTGCGATCGAAAGTACCCGAGCACCGGGTAGGAAACCATCGTCTCCAGGAGTTCCGCCGACCAGATTTCCCATTCCTCCAGGAACGATGCGAGCAGGGTCTCCCGGTCGTCGGTGCCGAGCCTGCGCAGCAATTCGCCGGCCGCGGGCGGCGAGCCGGCCCAGGCGTCCAACACCGACACGCGCACCTCTCGGCGCGAGAAGGCCTGGTAGAGCACCGGCAGGTACGCGATGACCATGGCGAGGAAGCCAAACCCAACTCCGGATTCCGCGACCGTGATCGCGCGGGCGGCGGCAGACCGCGGGATGACATCCCCGATGCCCAACGTAAAAAACGTCGTCCCGCTCAAATAGACGTCCGTGCTGAGGCCGATCCGCCGCTGGGGCCCGGCCAGCTGCGACCCAAACCCCGCCTGCAGGAGGGCGAAGCCGACGATGAGGCAGACCGCCCACGCGGCGAATAAGACGAGCATGGAGAGCGGGCCGAAGTAGCTGAGGAACGCCTCCCGGCGCCCGCGATGACGAATCGCGTGCGCGGTCATGCGCCACAGCTTCCAGCCGGATAGATAGAAGAGGCCTGTCAGCCGCACGCGACGGGTCACCCGCCGCGGCAGCACCACCGTTTCGAACGCCTCCCACAAGATGCCGAGGATGATGAGGACGCCGGCCACACCGGCCACGGTCGTCATGGGCGCGCTCCCCCACATGAGTTGAGACCCGCGCGGTGATGGTACAGCGCCGCGGCGCCGAAATTCGGCGGCGCGCCGGGCCTTACCCGCGGCGCCGGGATGTGGGGTCCGCGCGCGGCCTCAACACACGCGCGACCCGTGGTGATGCCGTGGCCTCCGTGCCCAGCACCGCCGGCCCCAACGTCGCCCCCTTAACCGCGGCCTCACCCCGGCCCCCGGCTGGACGATCGAGCGGCAGATGCCGCCGCGCCCATCGGTCGATCGCCTGCACAACCTGGTCCAGCTCGACGCCGCGCGCGGTGAGCTCGTAGCTCGTCCGCGGCGGCATGAGCGAATGCACCGTCCGGCGCACGATCCCAAGCGATTCCAGGTCCTCGAGGCGGTCGGCGAGCGTCGTCGTATTGCACCCGCCGACCGCGCGGCTCAGATCGTTGAAGCCGCGCGGACCGTCGAGCAGCGTCCGCACGATGTGGAGCACCCACTTCTCCTGGAGCAGGTTGATGGCCCGGACCGCCGGGCACAGGGCTTCGTCCGTTGGTTTCATACTGGGTAACCATAGCACTGGAAGGAGCTAAGATCAAGCACTTGACTATATTGAGTGCTATATAATATGCTGCATGGTGATGCAGCAGACATTACCCGGCGGCGCCGGCGCTAGGAGGGACGATATGCCCTGGACGATCGATCCGAAACATGCGCATCTCGATTTTGCCGTGAAGCACCTGGGTATTTCCACCGTGCGTGGACGGTTCACGAAGTTCCGCGCGGAGATCGAGGAGTCGAACCAGACGCTCCGCAGCTTGGTGGTGAGCGTAGACGCATCGAGCATCGACACCAGTGAGCCGCAGCGGGATCAGCATCTTCGCTCGGGCGATTTCCTCGACGCGGAGCACTACCCGGAGATCCGGTTCATCAGCACTGGCGTCACCGCCCGCGGCCAGGGACAATACCGCGTCCAGGGCGAACTGACGATGCGAGGCCAGACGCATCCCGTGACCTTCGACGTCGAGGTCTCCGAAGCGATGAAGGACCCGTGGGGCGGCACGCGCGCGGCGGCGACCGGCAAGGGCAAGCTCCACCGCAAGGATTGGGGGTTGACCTGGAATCAGGCCCTGGAGTTCGGCGGATGGGCGGTCGGCGACGAGGTGCAGTTCTCGTTTGACCTCGAGGCGGTAGCAGCAGCGCCGGCGGCCGCACGGTAGCGTGCCACGCGCAGGGCGCGCCGGCCATGGCTGGCGAGGCGCCGGCCGCGGCACGGTCGCACGTCGGGAGCATGGTGCCTCGGTCGTAGGTCGCGGGCGGGGTGGCCTCCGGTTACCTCGCCCGCGAGCATGCAGGGAGTGTGTGGTCGCGCCTGCAGCGCGGGAGGGAGCCACCGTGAAGGCCATTGTCCTGCACGCAGTCGGAGAGCCCGATTCGCTTCGGCTGGAGGAGGTCCCTGACCCGGTTCCGCCCGCCGGCCAGGTCGTCGTGCGGCTCCACGCCGCGGCGCTCAATCATCGCGATCTCTTTATCTGCCGGGGACAGTATGCGGGGCTGCGGTTTCCCATCATTCTCGGGTCTGACGGTGCGGGCGAAGTCGCCGTGGTCGGGCCCGGGGTGACCGGCGTCCGGCCCGGCGATGCGGTGGTGATCAATCCCAGCCTCGATTGGGGCGACGATCCCCGCGTGGAAGGAGATAAATTTCGCATTCTCGGACTCCCGGACAACGGGACGTTCGCGGAGATGGTCGCCGTTCCGGCCGCCAACGTCGCGCCGCGTCCCTCCGGCCTGTCCGCGGAAGAGACGGCAGCGCTTCCCCTCGCCGGAATGACCGCGTATCGGTCCGTCGTCACGCGTGGCGGCGTGCGCCCGGGCGAGACGGTATTGGTGACGGGCATCGGCGGCGGCGTGGCGACGTTCGCGTTGCTCATAGCGCGGCAGGCGGGGGCACGCGTCCTCGTCACGTCCAGCAGCGATGCCAAGCTGGAGCGCGCGCGCGGCTTGGGCGCCGATCAGGGGTTCAACTATCGGACGCAGGACTGGGTCAAGGCCGTCAAGGCGGCCACCGGCGGCGCGGGAGCGGATCTTGTCATCGACGGGACGGGTGGGAAGCCCCTCGATCAGACGCTGGATGCCTTGCGGCCCGGAGGCCGGGTCGTCACCTACGGTGCGACGCTCGGTGCGGTACCCGAGCTTGCCGTGCGCCGTGTCTTTTGGAAGCAGCTGGATGTCCTGGGGACCAAGATGGGGTCAACCGACGATTTCCGGAACATGCTTGCGCTGTTCGGTGGCGGGCGTCTGCGCCCCGTCGTCGATCAAACATTTCCACTGGCCGAAGCGGGGCGGGCGCTGCTGCGCATGGCGGACGCGGCGCAGTTCGGCAAGATCACGCTCCGCGTCGCCTAGCGCCGCCCTCGTTCCTGGGGTTCCTCAGGGAGAGGCAGGCGCATCTCCCCGCGCCGATGCCTCAGTAAAACGTGTGCCGCGCGAGCCGGCGATCCTCCAGGACCTCTCGCGACTTCATCGCCGAATACACCATCGCGAACGGCAGCAGGACGCCGCCGGAGAGGCCGATCAGCAGCATCAAGATGATCGCGTGAAACCAGATACCCTCGGCCACGAACCAGACCGGCCCGAGAAAGAACGCCCACCAGTTCCACCCGAGCTTCGGCGGTGTATGGTGTCCGGGGACGTCCTGCGCCACGAATTCAGCCGGTGAGGCGGTGCCGACGCGCAGCGGCTGGTAATGGGACAGCGCCTGCGTAAGCCACACGAAAAAGACGAGCAATCCGAATAAAATAATCGCAAAGACCGCAACGGCAGACGCTTCCACACCTTCACCTCGCCGGTACCCGCATCGCGTTCCCTGCGCCGGTACACAGGGTCAGGCGTGGTGGTATTTCGGCGCGCGGCGGCGAATTCCCTCACTGAGAGCGCCGTGAGGCGCGCATCCCGGATAGGACGAAGGGGTGACGGTATGGCCGAAGGAACGTTTGCGGGCCGCGGGGTGATCGTGACCGGGGCCGGCGCCGGGATCGGCCGCGGCATCGCGGGGGCGTTCGCTCACCAGGGTGCGACCGTGGTCGCGGTCGATATCAACGGCGATGGCGCAGCGGAGACCGCGAGGCTGTTCGCGGAGGAACCCGGCACGGTCGTGGCGGTCGCCGGCGACGTGGCCACAGCCGGCGGGGTCGATCTCATCCTCGGGGAGGCTCTGCGCCACCTGGGCCGGATCGACGTGTTGGTCAACAACGCCGGCGTGTACCCAAACTGTCCGGTCGTCGAGATGCCCGACGAGCAATGGGACCATGTCATCGGTACGAACCTCGGCGGCACGTTTCGCATGTGCCGCGCGGTTGCCCGCCACATGATCGAGCACGGCATCGCCGGCCACATCGTCAACATCGCATCGGGCGCGCACAAGTCGGCTCGGCGGGGCGCATCGCATTACTGCGCCAGCAAGGCGGGAATCGTGATGCTGACCAAGGTGCTTGCCCAGGAGCTGGCCGAACACCGGATCCACGTGAACGTGGTCTCTCCGGGGCTCATCGATGTCGGCCGGCGGGGCGACGTGAACCCGGCGTATAAGGACACCCTGCTCCGCAACATCCCCTGGGGACGCATGGGGGAACCCGCCGAGATCGCGCAGGCCGTGCTGTTCATGTCGTCGCCGGCGGCAGCCTACGTCACGGGCGCGGTGCTGGACGTGGACGGCGGATCGGGCGCGGGGCGCTTCTTCCTCCCTTACAGCCGCGGATGACACCGGAGGGCGCAGCGCGCAGCGCAGGGCGGCGGCCGGCACCGGCGCGCGGCAGCGGCGCCGCGGCGTTCGATCCTGCGGCATTTTTGCCGCGCGCGTGGTACGAGGCCCTGGTCGACCTCCGGGTGCGCCGGCCCGAGGCGGCGCAGGCGGAAGCGGAGGCGCGCACCAGGCGTGCCGCCGTGGCCCCGGCCGGCCGGCTGCTGGTGCTCGCGGCCGATCATCCCGCGCGCATGGTGACGCGCGCCGGCACCCACGCCACTGCCATGGGGGACCGGTGGATGCTCCTGAGCCGCGTGCTGCGCGTCCTGACGGCGCCCGGCGTCGACGGGTTGATGGCCACCCCCGATATTGTCGAGGAGGTGCTCCTGCTCAGCCATCTCGCCCGGCGGCGGACGGGGCAGGGGTGGCTCGACGACAAGCTGATCCTGGGTTGCATGAACCGGGGCGGACTGTCCGGCACGGCGTTTGAGATCGATGATCGCATGACCGCCTTCACGCCGGACGGCATGGTGCGCCTGCGCTGCGATGGGGCCAAGCTCATGGTGCGCATCGATCCCCAGGATCCGGCCACCGTGGCCACACTCGAGGCCTGCGCTCATGCGATCGACGCGTGCCACGCGGCGGGCCTAACGGTATTCCTGGAGGCGTTTCTGGTGGACCGTTCGCCAGCCGGGCCGCGTCCGCGCACGGATGCGGAGAGCCTGATCCGGGCGGCCGGCGTGGCGGCCGGGCTCGGCACGTCCACGGCACACACGTGGCTCAAGCTGCCGTACGGGCAGGGCTACGAACGCGTCGCCGCGGCGACGACGTTGCCGATTCTCATGCTCGGCGGCGAGGTGCGGGAGGACCCCAAGGTGGTGCTCGAGGAGTTCGCCGCCGGCATGGCCGCCGGTCCCACGGTCCGCGGCGCGCTCGTCGGCCGCAACATCTCATTCGCGCCGGAGGAAGACCCCCGCGCGCTGGCCGTGGCCGCCGCCGCGATCGTGCATCGGGGAGTCTCCGGTGAGGAGGCGCGCGCGCTGGTGACCGCGGAGCGGGGACGCGATATCGATACGATCGCACGGCTGGAGGAGACGCCGGCTCAGTGACCGCCGGGCCGTTCGTGGTCCGGAGTCGGCGCCGCCGGCGTGGAGGTGTCGCATGATCCGGGTGGGCGTCATGATCGAAGGCCAGGAGGGTCTGACCTGGGACCGGTGGCGGCGGATCGCAGAGACGGCCGAGGCGGCGGGGTTCGAGTCCGTGTGGCGCTCGGACCATCTCTTCTCGTTGTTCGGCGTCGAGACGCGCCCCGGCCTGGAAACGTGGACCTCGCTGGCGGTGCTCGCGGCGACGACACGGCGCGTCCGATTTGGTCCGCTCGTGTCGCCCATTACGTTCTATCATCCTGCTGTCCTGGCCCGCCAGGCCGCCGCGGTAGACGTCCTCTCCGGCGGCCGCTTGGAGTTCGGCATCGGTGCCGGGTGGCACGACGGCGAGCATCGAGCGTTCGGCATCCCGTACCCGCGCGTCGGAGAGCGGATCCGGCGGTTGGACGAGGCGGTGCGTGTCATCCGCGGGTTGTGGGGCGATGGACCCGCCCACTTCTCCGGACGATACTACAGTCTCGACGGAGGAATTGGGTGGCCCAAACCGGTGCAGCGACCGGCACCGCCGCTGATCATCGGGGGCAAGGGTCCTCGACTGCTCGAGGTCGCGGCCAGACACGCCGACGAGTGGAACTGCGGCGGGTCGCAGCCGCCGGCGGCGGTCCGCGAGCGGCGCACAGAGCTCGAGACCGCATGCCGCCGGGTCGGTCGCGATGCGGCCGCGATCCGTTACTCTTGGATGGGCGCGTTTATGATCGGGAAGTCGCGCGCCGAGCTGGAGCGGCGCGCGCGTAAGATTCAGGAGTACGTCGTGACCCGGGCGGCCACGCCGGCGCCGGAGCTGCCTGACGCGCTGCGGGCCGCGGGATGGCTCGTCGGTGGGCCGGCGGAGATCGCAGAACAGATCGCGACGCTCGCCGCGGAAGGCATCGAGCGCGTGATGCTGCAATTCTTTGACCAGACAGACCTCGACGCGCTCCACATGGTGGGGGAGGAAGTGATTCCTCGACTCCGGGATATCACGGCGGTGCGCGGCCCGGCGACGGCCTAGATCCGGGTCGCGTGTGGGAATGGCATTCACGCGCCGCGTTCGATTGACAGGCCCGGCGATGCCCCACTACAATCACGCAGGAACAACGGTCCGGGGAGGTACCCAAGCGGCCAAAGGGGGCTGACTGTAGATCAGCTGGCGGAATGCCTTCGGAGGTTC
>JAJPIA010000052.1 GCA_021324975.1 Bacillota bacterium | reverse complement strand
TCCAGTGCCCCCGTAACGCGTGGCCGGAGGAGGGATCGTGTGGCCAGACGGGGACCGCTGGTGGGACTGGATGTCGGGACCACCAAGGTCTGTGTAATCATCGCGGAGCAGGGCGAGGAAGAGGAGGTCCACATCAAAGGGATGGGGACCTCTCCTTCTACCGGCGTCCGAAAGGGCGTCGTCGTCGACCTGGACGCGACGACGCGCGCCATCGAGGAAGCGGTGGATCGTGCCGAGCGGATGGCCGGCGTCAAGGTCGCGGCGGCGCTGGTGTCCGTGTCCGGTGAGCACGTGGCCTCCCAAAACAGCCGCGGCGTCGTCGCGGTGTCGCGCGCCGACCACGAGATCGGCGAGCAGGATATCTCGCGCGTCGTCGAGGCGGCGCGCATGACCGCGATACCGGCCAGTGACCGCGAGATCGTACACCTCATTCCTCGGGATTTCGTCGTCGACGGCCAGGACGGTGTCAAGAATCCGGTCGGCATGTACGGCTCCCGTCTCGAGGTCGATGCGCACATCGTCACGGGCGCGGGGACGCTGCTCGCCAATCTCCTAAAGTGTGTGCAGCGCGCGGGCCTCGAGATCGAGGAACTCGTCCTCGAACCCCTCGCCTCGGGCGAGGCCGTGCTGGCGCACGCCGAGCGCGACCTGGGCGTGGCCGTGGTCGACATCGGCGGCGGCACGACGAGTGTCGGCCTCTTTACGAACGGCGGGCTGTGTCACACCGGCATCCTGCCCGTGGGCGGCAACCACATCACCAACGACATCGCGGTCGGGCTGCGGACGCCGATCGCCGAGGCGGAGCGGCTCAAGATCTCACACGGCTGCGCCTCGGTGGCGGCCGTGGCCGCAGACGAGACGATCGACGTGCCCCGCATCGGATCCCATGAGGTCTCCACGCGACCGCGCCGGGCGCTCATCGAGGTGATCGAACCACGCCTCGCCGAGATCCTCGGCATGGTCAAGTCGCAGATCAAACGGTCGGGCTACGCCAACCTGATTCCGGCGGGGGTCGTGCTCACCGGCGGGACGGCGCTGCTCGCGGGGCTGGCCGACGCGGCCGCCGAGGTCCTCGATCTCCCGTCCCGCGTCGGCCTGCCGGAGGTGCGCGGCACGATGGCCCGCGTGGTCGAAGGGCCGGCGTACGCCACGGGGGTCGGGCTCATGGTGCACGGCGCCCGTCAGCGCGCGCCGGGCCGGCTCCTGCGCACGACCGACGGCGCGGGGTCGATGTTTGGGCGGGTCCGGCAGTGGTTCCGGGAGTTCACGCACGGCGCATGAGCAGGGAAGGGGTGAGACGGCTGGAAAAGAGGCGTGACGCCCCGCATGAAGCGCACACGGTTGCAGCAGGCGACGTCGCAGCATACGTCACGGGACAAACGGAGTGGGCCGATGAAGGAGAAGCGGTGGCATCATCCCGTACAGCGATTGCTCTCGGAACGGCGGGGTCAAACGGCTCAGACGGCGGTCATGCCACGCCCGGCAACAGTGACGACACGCCCGGGGGAGTCGAACGGCGTCCCTGAGGCTGCGGGAGGAGTGCGGATGGCGAGTGTCGAGCGGGATCTGCGGCGGTACGCGGCGATCAAGGTCGTCGGCGTCGGCGGCGGCGGCAGCAACGCCGTGAACCGCATGATCACGGCGGGCCTGCGCGGCGTGGAGTTTATCGCGATCAACACCGACGCCCAGGCACTGGCCATGTCCAACGCCGACAAGAAGATCCACATCGGCGGCAAGCTCACGCGCGGGCTCGGCGCAGGCGGCGACCCGGAGGTCGGGCGGCAGGCCGCCGAGGAGACGCGCGAGGAGCTCACCGAGGTGCTGGAAGGCGCCGACATGGTCTTCGTCACGGCGGGCATGGGCGGCGGGACCGGGACGGGCGGCGCGCCGATCATCGCGCAGGTGGCCCGCGAGCTGGGGTCGCTGACGATCGGCGTGGTGACGCGGCCGTTCAGCTTCGAGGGCCGGCGCCGCGCGGGTGCGGCGGAGGAAGGCATTCGGAGCCTCCGCCAGCGGGTCAACACCGTGATTACCATCCCGAACGACCGGCTGCTGCAGGTGGTGGACCGGAGCGCGACCGTGGTCGAGGCCTTTCGGGTCGCCGACGATGTCCTGCGGCAAGGCGTGCAGGGCATCGCGGATCTCATCACGGTTCCGGGCCTGATCAACCTCGACTTCGCCGATGTGCGGACAATTATGTCGGAGGCCGGGTCGGCGCTGATCGGCATCGGCACCGCGAGCGGCGAGGACCGCGCCGTGCAGGCCGCTCGCGCGGCGATCGCGAGCCCGCTCCTGGAAACCTCCATGGAAGGCGCCCGCGGGGTGTTGATCAACATTACCGGCGGCATGGACCTCGGCATGCTCGAGATCAACGAGGCGGCGCAGGTCGTACAGCAGGCGGCGGACCCAGAGGCCAACATCATTTTCGGGGCCGTGCTCGATGAGCACCTGGACGGCAAGATCCAGATCACGGTGATCGCCACCGGCTTCGAGGGCGCGCACCGCGGCGAGGACGCAGCAGACGGCGCAACCGAGACCGACGCGCCGGCGCGCGAGGCTGCGCGGGTCGGGCTGGAGGACCTGGATATCCCGGCGTTCCTGAGGAAGCGCTAGTGTCCCATCGCAGTACGTCGGCAAGGGTCGGGGCCGGGCATACGGGATGAGATACTAGGGATTTGACCGGGCGGTTTTGAGGACCGGGCGTCGCTCCGGCGCCCGGCACAGTGGACGTGCGTGGCGGCGCTGCATTGCGTGATGCTGCCACGCCGATTTATTTCCATTCCACCACCCGCATGATAGGCTTAGGGACATGACGATTTTGCCGGACGACCACTTCGCCGCCGTCCGGGCCGCAGTTGAAACGTGCTTCCAGGTAGAGGAAGTCTGGTTCCAAGATGGCCGGCCGGCGTTCACGATCGCGCCGGGCCCGGACGATAAGGCACGGTTCCTACGCCTCCGGGCAGAGCTCGACCCGCTGGGCGTGCTGCCGCTGCTGCGCCGCCGCGACGGGGAGACCGTGGTGCTGCTCGCCCCCAAGCCGCCGCTGGCGCGGACGCGGTGGCTGCTCCCGATCGGGCTGTTCGCGGCGACGCTCGGGACCACGTTCTGGGCGGGCACGCAGATCTCCGGAGGGGCGTGCACGCCCGGCCTGCCGGGTCCCACGGGGAGCGGGGTGGCGTTTTCTCTGTCGCTCATGGCCATCCTGTTCTGCCACGAGATGGGACACAAGCTCGTATCGATCTGGCGCAGGATCGACGCCAGCCCGCCGCTGTTCATCCCGCTTCCACCGTTCACGGGCCTCGCCATCGGTACCATGGGCGCCGTCATCTTCACGCGCACGCCGGCGCCGAATCGCGACTCGCTCGTGGAGCTCGGCGCCAGCGGGCCGATCGCGGGGTTTTTGGTTGCGATCCCGCTCTTGCTCTATGGGATCGCCCACTCGCTGGTGATCGACCACGCCGCGATCGTGGCGCGCGGGTGCCCTGTGGCCGAGATCCCGAGCCCGCTGTTGATGCAGATGCTGCAGCAGTGGCTGCTGCATCCCGGCCCGGGCGCGGAGGTCCTCATTCATCCCATGGCGTTTGCCGGCTGGGTGGGGCTCCTCGTGACGGCGCTCAACCTCCTGCCGGCCAGCATGCTCGACGGCGGCCACGTGACGCGCGCGGTGTTCGGGCCGCGCCTGCACCTGGTGCTGTCCTATGTGGCCGTGGGTGTGGGAATTCTGTTCGGATATTGGGTAATGAGTCTATTGATTTTGCTGATGATTCGGCGGGGGCATCCGGGGCCGCTGGACGACTGCTCCGGCGTCACCCCGATGCACAAGCTCATGGCGGCGTCGCTCGTGGCGATCCTTGTGTTGAGCGCCGTGCCGCTGGGATCATTCTAAGGCGCGTGTTCGACGGTCCAATCGGTTGCCACATGCAGCCCATGGGTGTGCCGGGAGTCTAACAATGACCGATCACGAGGTCCTCGTCGAGGCGGAGAACCTCGAGAAGCGGTTTCGCCGTTATCACGCCGTTCGCGGCGTGTCCTTTCGATGCTACGCGGGCGAGGTCTTCGGGCTGCTCGGCCCGAACGGCGCCGGCAAGACGACCACGATCCGCATGCTGACGACCGTACTCCGGCCCACGGCCGGCGTCGCGCGCATCGCGGGCCACGACGTCGTGCACGAGGCGGGCACGGTCCGGCGGCTCATCGGCGTGCTGCCCGAGAACGCCGGCATCTACGGGCGCTTGACCGCGCGTGACGTGATCCGCTACGCGGGCCGGCTCTACGGCGTGCCGCCGGACCTGCTGCGCTCGCGCCTCGCATCGATCGCGGAGGCGCTCGAGCTCACGGCGCATCTGGACCGGTTGACGGACACGTTCAGCAAGGGCATGAAGCAAAAAGTCAACATCGCGCGGGCGCTGATCCACAACCCGCCCGTGGTGTTCCTCGACGAGCCGACGTCCGGTCTCGACGTGATCTCCGCGCGCTCCGTCCGCGACTTCATCGAGCGGTTCAAGCAGGAGGGGCGGTGCGTGATCATGTCCACGCACGTCATGGAGGAAGCCGAGCGCCTCTGCGACCGCGTGGCGATCGTCGCGGGGGGCCGGATCCGGGCCGAGGGCCGCCTGACCGACCTGCAGGCGCGCACGGGGCTCGGGCTCGAGGAGATCTTTGTGCAGCTCGTGGAGCAGACCGTCGCATGATCGGCGGAGCGCTGTCCTGGCTGCGCGCGCGCGGCCGGGGCGGCAACGCGGAAGCGGCCCAAGAGGTTCGCCGGTGGATCCTCGCCGTGTACGCGAAGGAGACCCTCGAGGTGATCCGCGATCGCCGCACGCTCCTCGTCATGATCGTGCTGCCGGCGCTGCTCATGCCGATGGTGATCCTCGGCATCTCCTACCTCGCCCAGCGCCAGCAGCAGCAGATCCAGACGGTGGTGCCGCGAGTCGCCGTCGTGGGGCAGGCCCCGGCGCTGATCCACCTGGCCTACGCGAGCAAGTTGATCGCGCCCGTGCGCGCCAAGGACCCGACCGCGGCGCTCCGCCAGCGCCAGGTGCTCGCGGTGGTGGAGATCCCCAAGAACTTCGAGACCATCGTCGCGCGAAACGGCCAGGCGCACGTCGGCATCCTCTATGACGCCACCGACTCCGAGAGCGCGGCGGCGCGCGGCAAGGTGGTGGATCTTCTGTCCCGCTACAGCCAGGAGATCGTCGCCGCGCGCCTCGCGGCCAGGCACATCAATCCGCGCGACCTGCTCCCGGTCGTGCTCGACCAGCACAACGTCGCCACCCAGCGCCAGCAGTCCGGTCAGTTGCTCGCGAGCCTCCTGCCGTTTTTGCTCGCGATGTGGGCCGTGGTCGGCGGCATGTCGGTGGCCGTCGACCTCGCCGCGGGCGAGAAGGAGCGGGGAACGCTGGAGTCGTTGCTGATCACCCCGCCGAGCCGCGAGGCGATCGTGCTGGGGAAATTCCTGTCGGTGGTCACGGCGTCGATGGGCGGGGTAATCGTGGTCTTGCTCGCCATGATGGTGAGCCTGCGCTGGGGCTACCCCTACATGCTCCACACGACGCAGAAGGTCAACATCAGCCTGCCGATTGGGACGGCGATCGTGATGTTGGGCGTCGCGCTGCTGTTCTCCGCGCTGGTGAGCGCGGTCCAGCTGGCCATCAGCATCTACGCGCGCTCGCCCCGCGAGGCGCAGCAGTACATCACGCCGTTGTACTTTGTCACCGTGCTGCCCGGCCTGGCGGTGCAGTTCGTCAGCGACTGGGCGCGCTCGCCGTGGGCGTATCTCACGCCGGTGCTCAACGCGTTCTTTTCCTTCCAGGAGTTGCTGCTCGGCACCGTCAACTGGGGCCACTTGTTCCTCGCGGCGGTGTCATGCGCGTTCTACGCCGCGCTTGCGCTGGAAGTCGCGATCGCGCTCATGAGCAGGGAAGGGGTCATTTTCAGGGTGTGACCGCCCGGCCGCGGCGCGGCAGCTTGGCCCGCGGCGCCGTGCCCGAGAATCGACGCTTCGCCCCGTTCGAGGGAGGTCGGTCCCGACCCGTTCCCGGCATCGCCACGAACCGGCTAATTTCAGCATTGAGCACACAACATGTAGTATGCTAGGATGCATCCTGCGCCTACATATTGGCAGAGGTCCGAACGGCTGTGCGGTGTCCCTACTGCGGTGCCAAGGATACGAGGGTGTTGGACTCCCGATCCGTGCAAGACGGCGACGGGATCCGGCGGCGTCGCGAGTGCGGGGCGTGCCGGAAGCGGTTCACCACGTTCGAGCGGGCGGAGCGCGCCGTGGCCTTCGTGCTCAAGCGTGACGGGCGACGCGAGCCGTTCGATCGCACCAAGGTGCTGACCGGCTTGTTGCTCGCCTGCGAGGGACGTCCGGTGTCTCGAGACGCGCTCGAGCGCGTGGCCGAGGACATCGAGCGTGAGGTGCTGGACGCGGACACGCCCACGGTGCCGAGCCGCGAGATTGGCGACCGCGTCATCGAGCGGCTCCGGACGATCGACGACGTCGCGTACGTCCGCTTTGTGTCGGTGTATCGCCGCATGGCCGATGTGGATCGGCTGGTCGAGGAGATCCAGGCGCTCAAGGCGCGCAAGCAATACGAGGCGGAGCTCGCCTCTCAGGTCCTGCTCATACCGCTGGTTCCGGTTCGACCCACCCGCAACTAAGCCATGGACGCCGCGCGCACGCATCAGGAGTCTACATCTGCGCAGGGGGACACGCCAATGGCGACGCCGTCGGAGCACGTCACCGCATCGAACACGGTTCCGGACGCCGACCCCAACGCGATCGCGCCGGAGACGCTCGAGTTTTTCCGCGGCGATACGCTCCGCGCGCGCGTGTTTCACGACAAGTACGCCCTTCGGGATCCGGCCGGCCGGGTGCTGGAGCGCACGCCGGTGGAGATGTGGCGCCGGATCGCGGCAGGACTGGCCTCCGTGGAACCCACCACGGCGGCACGTGCCCGATACGCGGACGAGTTCTACTGGCTGATGGAGGACTTTCGGTTCATCCCCGGCGGCCGCATCATGCACGCGATCGGCAACCCGAAGCGCGTCACGGCTCTGAACTGCTACGTCATTCCAATCAAGGACGATTCCATCGAGTCGATCTTTGACTGGATGAAGGAATCCGCGCGCACCTACTCGCTCGGCGGCGGCGTCGGCGCGGACATCAGCGTGCTGCGCCCCGCGGGCGCGCCGGTCAACAATGCGGCGCGGACGAGCACCGGGTCGATCTCCTTCATGGAGCTGATGTCGCTCACCACCGGCACGATCGGGCAATCCGGCCGCCGCGGCGCGCTCATGATCACGATCGCCGACAACCACCCGGACGCGCTCGAGTTCACCCGGATCAAGCGCAACCAGAACAAGGTGCGCTACGCCAACATCAGCGTGCGCATCAGCGACGCGTTCATGCGGACGGTGGAGGCGGACGGCGACTGGACGCTGTCGTTCGACAACGATCGCGCGCACGTGCGGACCACGGTGAAGGCGCGCGAGGTCTGGCGCGAGCTCATCTACGGCGCCCGCAATCACGCCGAGCCGGGCGTGATCTTCTGGGACACGGTACGGCGCTGGAGCACGTCCGAGTACAACGGGATGAACGTGACGACAACTAACCCATGCAGTGAAATACCTCTTGAACCGTATGGATGTTGCTGCCTAGGTAACCTATCGCTCGGCGAGTTTGTGGTCGATGAGTTTAGCCCCCAGGCGCAGGTGGACTGGCCCCACCTGGAGCATGCGTTGCGACTGGCCACGCGCTTTCTGGACAACGTGCTGGACTACAACGCCGACAAGCACCCGCTCCCGGCACAGCGCGAGGCGAGCCTCTACTCACGGCGGATCGGGGTCGGGTTCACCGGCCTGGGGGATTTATTGTGCAAGCTGCAACTCAAGTACGACAGCGACGCGGCCGTCGAGCAGGTGGACCGCCTGTTCGCGCGCATCAAGAACATCGTGTACGACGAAAGCGTCAACCTGGCGATCGAGAAAGGCCCGTTTCCCGGTTACGATCGCGAACGGCACCTTGCCGGCGCGTTCCTCGAGACCCTGGAGCCCGAGGTCCTGGAGCGTATCCGCCGGCACGGGCTCCGCAACGTGGCGCTCCTGACGGTGCCCCCGGTGGGCAGCGGCGCGACGCTCGCCGGCACCACGAGCGGCATCGAGCCGATCTTCGACTTGTCGTACACGCGGCGCAGCGAGTCGTTGTCGCAGAGCACGTTCACCGTGTACCATCCGCTGGTCCGGACCTACATGGATCGGTTTGGCGTGGCCGAGGACAAGCTACCGCCGTTCTTTGTAACGGCGCACGAGATCAAGCCCGAGTTGCGGGTGCTGATGCAGGCCACGATCCAAAAGCATATCGACCACTCCATCTCCTCGACCGTGAACTGTTCCGCGGACACGTCGGAGGAGCGGGTCGCCGAGATCTACCTCAAGGCGTGGAAGATGGGGTGCAAAGGCATTACCGTGTACCGCGACAGCTCCCGGGAAAATATCCTCACGGCCGGCACGGCGCGCTCGACCAAGGCGGCCGGCGGTGAGGCCAAAACGGCGGGCGGCGAGGCGGCCAAGACGAGCGTAGCGCACGTTGCCTCGCCGGCGCCCGAGATCGTCCACCACAAGCGACCGCGGCCGAAGGTGACGACCGGCCGGACCGAGCGGATCGAGACGCCGCGCGGCCGGATCTACGTGACCATCAACGAGGACGCGAGTGGGCTGTGTGAGGTGTTCGTGCAGTCGCTCGACGTGGAGGCCGACGCGATCGGGCGGCTCGCGTCGCTCGCGTTGCGTACCGGCGCGGACCCGCGGGACGTCATCGAGCAGTTGTGGCGCGTGCAGTCCCGCGAAGTGGCGATCGACCGATCGGCCGACGGCACCGTGGTGCGCGTCACCACCATCGCGCAGGGCGTCGCGCTCGCGATCGGCCGCGTCCTGTACGGCTTCGGATTCCGCCCGGACCAGGCGTTTCCCATGGCGGACCGTCTGCCGGAGCCAAGGCTCGGCAACGGGCACGGCAATGGCCACGTCGCGGAGATGCCCGCGCTCCCGGCCCAACTCCAAGAGCCGCGGCGGGAGGATCCGGCCGGCGCCGGAGAGGTCCAGCAGCCCCTCCTGACGTTCGCCGGCGTCTGCCCCGACTGCGGCAGCTCGCTCGTCTACGAAAACGGCTGCAGCCACTGCCGGTCGTGCGGGTATTCCAAGTGCTGACGCCACGCGGCGACGCTCGGTGACGTGTTGGGGCCTCCGATTCGGAGGCCCCACGCATCTGCCGCCGCACGCCCCCGGGATCGGACGCGCGCTATAGCGTATTGTATAGTACATGCGCAGCGCGGGCGCGCTCGACCGGCCGCGCCGGACGCCGCGGGGAGCCCGCCGGTGCCGCTTGGAGGGAGCGCCATGCACGACGTTCACGCCCGGCTCGATCGCGCGATCGACGCGCACCTGTCCCGGGTCGAAGCCATCGCGGCGATCCCGGCGCCGAGCTTCGGGGAGGCGTCGCGCGGCGCCTACATCCTGGAACAGTTCCGGCAGGCCGGCCTCCGTGATGTCGCCCTCGACGGCGCCGGCAACGTGAGGGGGAGCTACGCGGCGGCACAAGCCTCGGGGCCCCGCGTGGTGCTTGCGGCGCACATGGACACCGTCTACCCCGCCGAGGCTCACCGGCCGCCCCGCCGCCAGGGCTCGCGCCTCGTCGGCTCCAGCGTGCGTGACAACTCTGCGGCCGTGGCCGCCCTCATTACGCTGGCCGGCGAACTGACCGGGGCGGGCGTGAGCGTCCCCTGCGCGTTGGAGTTCGTCTCCACGACGGGGGAGGAAGGGCTCGGCGACCTCCGGGGCATCCGTTACCGGCTACGACCGGAAGAGCCGAGGCCGGCCGCCGTTTTGGTGATCGACGGCGCGATGGGCCAGATCGTGTGCGAGGGGATCGCCGTGCGGCGCTTCTCCGTCCGGTTCGAAACCGACGGCGGCCATAGCTGGGGCGACTTCGGCAAACCCAACGCGATCCATCACCTCGCGCGGGTGATCGAGGCGCTGTCGCGGACGCCGCTCCCAAGGGAGCCAAAGACGACCCTGAACGTCGGGACCATCCGCGGCGGGACGTCGATCAACGCGATCGCCGCCGCGGCCGAGATGCAGGTGGATCTGCGGTCGGTTTCCGGCGACCGGGTCGACGATCTCGCGACGCTGTTGCGCCGGCTCGTCCAAGCGGAAGCGGCCGACGGGGTGCGCCCCACGGTCGCGGTCATCGGCGACCGGCCGGGCGGACGCCTGCCGCCCGATCATCCCCTCGTCGCCAGGCTCGTGGAGGTGCACGTCGCCCACCGTTTGACGCCCCGTCTCTCAGCGGCCAGCACCGACGCCAACATTCCGCTTGCGCTCGGCATCCCGGCGGTTTCCATGGGCATCTCCGGCGGGGGACAGGTGCATTCCCCTCATGAGTGGCTCGACCTCGACTCCCTGCTACCGGGCCTCCATCTCCTCACCGACGCGGTGACGGCCACGGTTCAGATCGCGCGCGATCTGAACCGCGAGTAGCGCCGCGCACGTGCCCGCGGCGGGGCGGCGCATGGACCCGCCGGCGGCGCGCTGGAGGAGAAACTTTCCCGCCGCCAGAACTACGGCTCGCACCGTATCGTGCGAAGGGGGGCCGCCGTTCATGATCGTGCGCCGCATCGTCGTGTTCGGGCTCGCTCTCGCCGCGGCAGCCTCGCTGGTCGCGGCCGGCGCGGGCCAGGCACCCGCGCAAACCAAGCTGGTGATGGCCTTTGTGCCGTCCGGTGAGGCGCGCACCGTGCTCGAGTCGGGCAACCGCATTGCCGGCCTCCTGGGGACGGCGACCGGCTACCAGTTCGAATCGTTCGTGGCGACGAGCTACGCGGGCGTCATCGAGGCGATGGGCGCGAACCGCGCGGACATCGGATGGCTCAACACGTTCTCCTACGTGATCGCCCATCAAAAGTACGGCGTCGAGGTGCGGCTCGTGACGGTCCGCTTCGGGCTGCCGTACTATCGGGCCGAGATCATCACCCAGGCCAGCTCCGGGATCAATTCGCTCGCCGACCTCAAGGGCAAACGCTTCGCGTTCGTGGATCCCGCGAGCACATCCGGCTACCTCTTTCCGGTTGCGGGCCTCAAGAAGGCCGGCTACGATCCGTCGAAGTTCTTCGGCCAGACCGTCTTCGCCGGGTCCCACAACAACGTTGTGCTCGCCGTGTACCAGGGCCGCGTCGACGCGGGCGCGGTGTTCGAGGACGCGCGCGCCACCGTGCAGAAAGACTACCCCGACGTCATGCAGAAGGTCCGGGTCGTCTGGAAGTCCGACCCGATTCCCAACGACACCGTCAGCTTCCGCAAGGGGCTGCCGGCGGACGTCAAGGACCGCGTCACGAGCGCCCTGCTGCGCTTCTCCCAGACGCCGGCCGGCCTGGACGCCCTCAAGTCACTGTATGAGATCGAGGCCTTGGCCGATTACCAGCTGCTCGTATCCAAGTACCACGTCAAGACGGCAAGTCTCGACGCGTTCTACAATCCCGTGCGCGACGTCGCGACCTACGCCGGCGTCAACCTGGAAGACCTGATCAAGCCGCATTAAGGCGGATCGGCAGGTCGGGACCCACCCCGAGGCTCCGCGCCGTGAACCGCGACGGCGCTCTGCGGCGCGGGCCGAGAACCCCGGACGGCCCTCGTGGCGCACGACCCCGGCTCGCCGTGAAGCCGGTGCGCTCGCATGCATAGCACGATCCTTCAGATCGAGCATCTGACGAAAGTCTACCCGGACGGCACGCGGGCCCTGGACGACGTGTCGTTCGAGGTGGCGCGCGGCGAGTTTCTCGTGATCATCGGGTTGTCCGGCTCGGGCAAATCCACGCTGCTGCGCTGCATCAATCGCCTGATTGAGCCGACGCGGGGCACCATCGCATTCCGAGGCCACAACGTCGTCGTCGCGCCGCGGCACGAGTTGCGGGAGATCCGCCGCGAGATCGGCATGGTCTTTCAACAGTTCAATCTCGTGCGCCGCGCCTCCGTCCTGACCAACGTGCTCACCGGCCGGCTCGGGTACGTGCCGCCGTCGTGGGCGCTCGCGAACTACTTCCCGCCGTCGCTCGTGGACCGGGCGTTTGCGAACCTCCAGCGGGTCGGGATCCCCGACAAGGCGTATGCACGCGCGGACACGCTCTCGGGCGGCCAACAGCAACGGGTCGGCATCGCGCGCGCGCTCATGCAGGATCCGGCGCTCATCCTCGCGGACGAGCCCGTGGCGAGCCTGGACCCGGCGATGTCGCATTCCGTGCTCCGTTACCTCGAGGAGCTCAACCGCACGGACGGCATCACCGTGATCTGCAGCCTGCACTTCCTCAGCCTCGCCCGGCGGTACGGCACGAGGATCCTGGCGCTCAAGGCCGGCCGCATCGTGTTCGACGGCCTGCCCGCGGAGATCGACGAGCGACGCTTCAAGGCGATCTACGGCGACGACGCCGTCGAGGTGGAGATCTCGTGACGTCCTCGACCGCGGGCGCGCGAGGGCCGCGGTGCCGGCGCGGCCCGGGCCGTCGGTGCCGTCTGAGGCGGTCGTGAGCGAGCACGCGCGCGGCTCGGGGGCGCCGCCCGGCGGGACGGCACGCGGGACACCGGGAGGACCGGCGGGCGCCGCCGCGTCTGCGCCGGACGTCGTCCGTCTCAAACGCGGCGTGGTCTGGTATCGGTCCTGGCGCCTCTACGCCGGCGCCGCGGTGGCGCTCGCGGTTTACGTGTACGGCTGGCAGGTGACCCAGATCCGGCTCGGCGAGTTGTGGCGCGGCGCGTACCTGATCGCGCCCTTTGCGAGCGCGCTCGCTTCCCCGGACGTGCTCGTGCGGGACAACCCGACCGTGCGCGTGGCCGCGCCGTTCTACTACGGCGGCGAGTCGCCGCCCGCCGCTGCCGCGGCGCCGGGGCCGGTGCTTCGATTGTCCCGTTCCTCCGGCGCCATCGGCGATCGCATCACCGCCACGGGTCAGGGGTTTCCGCCCGATCGCAGCGGCATGTTGTGGTGGGAGAACCAGATCGGGCAGCGCCAGCAGCTCATGGCCGTGAGGACCGACCGGGGCGGCCGGTTCGGCGCCGCGTTCACGGCGCCCGAGGTCCAGGGTACGCACAACCTCGTGTCGGCGGAGATCGTCGCGGGCACCGGGCCGCTGCGCCTGAGCCCGACGTTCTTCGTCGTGCTCAACCGCATGGTGGAGACCGTCTTTCTCGCGCTCATGGGCACGACCATGGGCGTCCTGTTCGCGGTGCCCTGTTCGTTTCTCGGCGCAAAGAACCTCACGGGGCACATCCCCGGCGGACCGGCCGTCTACGCCCTGACCCGGACGGTATTCAACGTCACGCGGTCCATCGAGGCGCTGGTGCTGGCCATCATCTTCACGGTGTGGGTGGGACTCGGTCCGTTTGCCGGCGTCCTCGCGCTCGGCGTGCACAGCATCGCGTCCCTCGGGAAATTGTACTCGGAGGCGATCGAGAGCATCGACACCGGTCCCATCGAGGCGATCGTCGCGACCGGCGCGAGCACGCTCCAGGTCGTCCGCTATGGCGTCGTGCCGCAGATCGTGCCCCAGTTCATCGCGTTCACGATCTACCGCTGGGACATCAACGTGCGATTCAGCACCGTGATCGGATTCGTGGGGGGTGGCGGCATCGGCTTCGTCCTCCAGCAGTACATCAACCTGCTGCAGTGGCGGCAGGCGGCGACGGCGCTGTGGATGATTGCGATCGTGGTGGCGGCGATGGACTACGCGAGCGCCGTGGTACGCGAGCGCGTCGTATGATTTCGGCCGACGCCTCGGCGCGGGCCGGCGTGAGCGGTCCGGACGGGCCGGCACCCCACGGACCGCCGATGTTGCGGGCGCGAGACGTGGAGGCCACGGGCTGCGCCCGCGCGGCGTTTACCACGCGCCTCGGCGGGGGGAGCCGCGGTAGGTTTGCCGCGTTTAATCTCTCCTACGCTGTGGGGGACGGCGCGCGCGCCGTCGCGGACAACCGGCGGCGCCTCGCCCGCGCCTGGGGATGCGGGTCGGAGCGTCTCGTCGAGGCGGCGCAGGTGCACGGGAATCGGGTGGCCGTCGCCACCCCCGAGGCCGCCGGGACGGTCCTGCCGGGCGTCGACGGCCTCGTCACCGACGCGCCAGGGTTGTGGCTCATCGTCTACGTCGCGGACTGTGTACCGCTGCTCGTCGTGGACCCCGATCGCCCCGCGGTCGGCGCGCTCCACGCCGGGTGGCGGGGTATCGCGTCCGGCGCTGCGCGAGCGTTGCTTGAAGCCATGGGGCGCGCGTACGGGACGCGTCCCTGGCGCGTGCGGGCCGCACTCGGCCCGGCGATCGGAGGGTGTTGCTACGAGGTGGACGCGCCGGTGGCGGCGGCCATGTCGCGCTCGGCGTGGTGGCCGGCCGCGGCGCGACGCACGGGCGCGGAGCGATGGCGGCTGGATCTCCGCGAGGCCGTGCGCCGGCAACTGGCGGCGGTCGGCGTGCCGGAGGCGTCGGTTGAGACGGTCGGCGCGTGCACGATGTGCCGCCCGGATTTGTTTTTCTCCTACCGACGTGATCGGACGACGGGCAGGATGGCGGGATGCATCGGCGTGCATCCGCGCGGGTAAAGGGAAAGCCGGCACGCCGTCGAATACGACCGCGCGCCGGGCGGGATCATGGCTGATATTGCGGCGAACGTTGCGCGGGTGCAAGCGAGGATCGCCGACGCGGCGGCGCGCGCGGGCAGGCGCCCCGGCGACGTGCGGCTGATCGCGGTCACCAAGACGGTGGATCCCGGTCGGATCCGCGAGGCCGCATCGTGCGGGCTGCGAGAGTTTGGGGAAAACCGGGTGCAGGAGGCCCGCGACAAGGTCCCCGCCGTGCCCGGCGCGACATGGCACCTGATCGGTCATCTGCAGCGCAACAAGGCCAAGGAGGCGTTGCGCCTGTTCGCGATGATCCAGTCGGTGGATTCGCGCGCCCTCGCCGAAGAGGTGAGCCGGCGGGCGGCCGCCACCCAGGCCAGGATCGACGTGTTGATCGAAGTGAACATCTCCGGCGAGACCGCGAAGCACGGCGTCGCGCCGGAGGACGCCGAGGCGCTCGCGCGTGACGTGGCCGAGCTCGGCGGCGTCCGGTTGTGCGGCTTGATGGCGATGGCGCCGCTCGTCGAGGATGCGGAGGACACGCGGCCGTACTTTCGGCGGCTGCGGGAATTGCGGGACCGCATCCGGGACGCGCACCCAGAGGCCGGGGTGCGCGAGTTGTCGATGGGCATGAGCAACGACTTCGAAGTAGCGGTGGAGGAAGGCGCGACGATGGTCCGCGTGGGCCGCGCGCTGTTTGCCTAGGCGACGGACACACACAACGCAGCACGCGATCGCAGTCACAGACGCAGCAGCGACGGGAGGCAGTGCGATGGGCCGGATCATGCAGCGGATGTGGAATTTTTTGGGATTCACCGAGGACGAGGACGGGGGAGCAGCTCGCGGCGACGCGTCGGGACATCGTGCGCCGATCTTCAACCTGCACGCGCACCGGCAGATGGAGATCATCGTTCTCGAGCCCAGAGCGTACGATGAGGCGCAGACCGCGGCGGATTATCTAAAGACGCAGCGCCCGATCGTGATCAACCTGCGCGAGACGCAACAGGACCTCGGGCGGCGCGTGGTGGACTTTCTCAGCGGCGTGGCGTACGCGCTCGACGGGCACATGCATCGCGTCGGTGACGAGATCTTTTTGTTCACGCCGCACCATGTCACGATCACCGCCGACATCATGCAGGAGGAGGCGGCGGCCGGCCCGCTATTCAGCGTGGAGTAGCTCGCCGGGCGCGAACGCCGCACGCGCCCCGCGCCGAGGACGACACGCCGCAGGGCGGCGTGAAGTTGACGCCGGACGGTATACTAGGGGAGGTACACGTTCTCCCCCAAGTGCTTTTCGGGCTCGGGCGGCCGGTGTCGCGTGGCCGCATGTGCGAGCCGCCTCGGCCGGACCTTTCCGGCGCACGCCTGTGGTAGCGGAGGCACCCGCACGGATGACCATGAGAGATGCTGGAGCGCCCGCCCGATGAGCGCCGACGCCCCGCTGTGGTGGGACGACGGCGCGCTCTTCCTTATCGATCAGACGGCACTACCGCATGAGGTCCGCATCCGCCGGTGCACGTCGTGGCAGGACGTGGCGGACGCGATCCTGACCCTTCAGGTGCGCGGCGCCCCCGCGCTCGGCGTCGCCGCGGCGTACGGGCTGGCGCTCGCGGCGGGGCAGTCCGGCGGCCGGCCGGACGCGGTGCGCGAAGCGGCGTGGGGGCTACGGCGGACGCGGCCGACCGCCGCGAACCTGGGATGGGCGCTCGACCACCTGCTGCGGTCGATGGACGCCCGCGGCCAGGGACGTCTCGAGGATCGGATGCTCGCCGCCGCCCACGCGCTGGCCCGTGCCGACGTGGAGACGAACCGCCGGATGGGACGGTACGGCGCGGGCCTGCTGCGGCCGGGCGCCGCGGTCCTCACGTACTGTAACACCGGCATGCTGGCGACGGCGGGGTACGGCACCGCGTTCGGCGTGGTGCGCGCCGCCCACGAGCAGGGCCTCGGCATTCGCGTCGTCGCCTGCGAGACGCGGCCGGTACTGCAGGGGGCTCGCCTGACGGCGTGGGAGTTGCAGCGCTGCGGCATCCCCTGCACGCTCATCACCGATAACGCGGCGGGCGCCTTAATGCATGCCGGCGACATCGATGCGGTGGTCGTTGGGGCGGACCGGATCGCCGCGAACGGCGACGTGGCCAACAAGGTTGGCACCTACACGCTCGCGGTGCTGGCGGACGCGCACCGGATTCCGTTCTACGTGGCCGCGCCGACGTCCACGATCGATCTGAACACACCGGACGGCGACGGGATCCCCATCGAGGAGCGGGATCCGGATGAGGTGACCTCGGTCCGCGGCGTGCGCATTGCACCGGATGGCGTCGCCGTGCGCAACCCCGCGTTCGACGTCACGCCCCACCGATTGGTAACCGCGATCGTGACCGAAGCGGGCGTGGTGCGTGCGCCATACCCCGCGGGGCTTCGCGCCGCGGTCGCGGCGGACTCCACGGCTGTCGGGGGTGGAGCGTGAAACACCGGACGCGGATGCGCCGGAAGCTCTTGGTCGCGTCGCTCGCGCTGAGCTGGCTGGCATTGACGACCGTCGGGTTGGTGCACCGCGAGGTGGCCTGGGTATCGGTCGTGTTCTTCGTGTCCGGCGTCTACGGCTCGGTCCTGATGGCGGCCGGGGTGCTGCCCAGGCCACGCGGGGCGGCGCCCGCCACCGGCTACAGGCCGTTCGTCAGCGTCATCGTCCCGGCCCGCAACGAGCAGGGCGTGATCGCCGACACCGTGCGGTGCCTGTGCGCGCTGGACTATGCCGGCCCGGACGGGCGGGCACGCTTCGAGGTCATCGTCGTCGATCATCGGTCGACCGATCGGACGCCGCAGGTCCTGGCGGCGCTGCAGCGGACGCATGACTTCACGGTCGTGCGCCCCACGCCGGAGGACGGGGTGGGTAAGGCCGTCGCGCTCAACGTCGGCCTCGCGGCGGCGCGCGGCGACGCGATCTGTGTGTTCGATGCCGACGCGCGCGTCGCGCCGGATTTTCTCACCCGGCTCGTGCCGTATCTTGGGCTCCCGGGCGTCGCCGGGGTCCAGGCGCGGAAACTCGTGTGCAACGGCGGGCGCAACGCCCTGATCCGCGCGCAGGAGGACGACTACACCGTCTTTCAGACGCTCACACAGCGGAGCCGGGACCGCCTCGGGGGGGCGGTCATCCTCACGGGCAACGGGCTCATCACGCGCCGGGGCTGCCTGGAAACGGTCGGAGGATGGAACGAAGACGCGTTGACGGAGGATATCGATCTCACCATCCGGTACGCGCTTTGCGGGTGGACGGTGCACTACTGCGAGCACGTCGTCGTGTGGGAGGAAGCGGTCCCGACGTGGCGCGGGCTCATCCAGCAGCGCACGCGCTGGTCGGAAGGATCCCTGCGCTGCCTGTTCGATCACGGCGCGGCGCTGCTGGGCGCGCCCGTGCCGTGGCGCAAACGCCTCGACTTTCTCGTCTTCCTCTCAAGCTCGCTCGTCATGGCGCTGTCGATGATCGCGAGCTACGCGTACCTCATCGAGCAGTGGATCTATGACGCCACGGCGCGCCGGCTGTCCATGGCCGACGCGCTGCCCGTGCGGGAGCATCAGCCGCTCTACACCTATTATTGGATCGTCGTGATGGTCGCGACGGTCGTGGCCATCGCGGTGGAGCGGAGGCTGGCGCCGGTCGCCCTGGCGACGGCGTCGCTGCGGTACATTTTCTTCGCCATGCACCAGATCGTCACGCTGCCGCTCGCCTTGTGGCGGTACGGCCGGAGCGTTTTCACCGGCCGCTTCGAGTGGACGAAGACGGACCACCACGGGGCGGCCCTGCCGGAATTGTTCGCCAGCCCGCCGGGCCCGGAGCCGGTGCTCACGGGGTTTGGTCTCCGGGCACGTGCGGAGGCGGCGGTCGAGGCCGCGCCACCACCGTAGGCGCACGAGCACAGCGCGCGCGTTGACGCTGGATTTGCGCGCGTGCTAGAATCGCCCGAAGCGAGGCGATGACGGAGGACGGCGCCGCCGGGCGCAACGAGCGAGCCGGGGGAGGGTGAGAGCCTGCACGGCGACGGCGGCGGGCCATCACCTCTCGAGTTGCGGTCCCAGGGACGCATCCGCGTCCCGAGGCGCCGCCGGCGGCGCTCCGATACCAGCGCGCGGGCCGCGCGTGGGTTGCCGCGGCCCGGTGAGCGCCGGAGCTGGCTCCGGAACAAGGGTGGTACCGCGGGCCCCCGTCCCTGATCAGGACGGGGGCCCATCCGTTGAAGGGGGCGGGCAATGCCGTTTCAATCGGTCGACACGCGCGTCGACTTCGCCGCGCAGGAGCGCGCGCTCGGGGTGTGGTGGCAGTCCTCCGGGATTCTTGCGAAATACCTGGCGCGGAACGCGCGCTCCCGGAGGCGGTGGTCATTTTTGGACGGTCCGATCACGGCGAACAACCCGATGGGCGTCCACCACGCGTGGGGCCGCACCTACAAAGACCTGTTTTGCCGCTACCACACGATGCTCGGCCACCGGCAGCGGTATCAAAACGGGTTCGACTGTCAGGGACTCTGGGTGGAGGTGGAGGTCGAAAAGGAGCTCGGGTTCACCTCGAAGCGGGACATCGAACGGTTCGGGATCGCCGAGTTCGTCGAGCGCTGCAAAGCCCGCGTCCTGCGCTACGCCGCCATCCAAACGCAGCAGTCGCTGCGCCTCGGCCACTGGATGGACTGGGACAACTCGTACTACACGATGTCCTGCGAGAACAACTACTCGATCTGGATGTTTCTCCGCCGGTGCTGGGAGCGGGGCCTGCTCTACAAAGGGCACGACGTGATGCCGTGGTGCCCCCGTTGCAGCACCGGCATCTCCGAGCACGAGATCGTCACCGAGGGCTACCAAGAGGTGTCGCACCTCAGCGTCACCGTCCGGCTCCCCATCGCCGGGCGGCCGAACGAGTACCTGCTGGTGTGGACGACCACGCCGTGGACGCTGGCGGCGAACGTCGCGGTCGCCGTGCACCCCGATCTCGTCTACGTGGAGGCGCAGCAGGACGGCAGGAGCTACTACGTCGTGCGTGACCGCATGCGCGACGTGCTCCAGGGCAAGGTGCGGGTGGCGCGGGAGCTGCCCGGATCCGCCCTGGTGGGGTGGGAGTACGAGGGACCGTTCGACGCGCTGCCGGCGCAGCAAGGGGTCGTGCACCGCGTGATCCCGTGGGCGGACGTGAGCGCGGTCGAGGGGACGGGACTCGTGCATATCGCACCCGGCTGCGGCGCCGAGGACTTCGCGCTCGCCTCGCCGCACAACCTGCCGGTGCTCGCCCCGATCGACGAGTTCGGCGTGTTTACCGACGAGTACGATTGGCTCCGCGGGCGCCACGTCTACGACGTGGCCGAGCGCATTCGGGACAACCTGCACGAGCGCGGCCTGCTGTACCGTGCCGAGGAGTACACGCACCGGTATCCGATGTGCTGGCGGTGCGGCAGCGAGCTGGTGTTCCGCCTCGTGGACGAATGGTTCATCTCCATGGAGCCGCTCCGCGAGCCGATGATGGCCGTCACCCGGCAGATCCGCTGGATTCCCGAGTTCGGGCTGGAGCGCGAGCTGGACTGGCTCCGCAACATGCACGATTGGATGATCAGCAAGAAACGCTACTGGGGGCTCGCGCTCCCGATCTGGGAGTGCCGCGCGTGCGGCACCTTCGAGGTGATCGGCAGCGAGGACGAACTGCGGGCCCGGGCGATCGAGGGGTGGGACGCTTTCGCCGGCCACACGCCGCACCGTCCCTGGCTCGACGCCATCAAGATTCGCTGCCCCGGCTGCGGCGCGCCGGTGTCGCGCATCGCCGACGTGGGCAACCCGTGGCTCGATGCCGGCATCGTGCCGTACTCCACGTTGGGCTACCGGCAGAACCGCCGCGCGTGGGAGCAGTGGTTCCCGGCCGACTTCATCACCGAGGCGTTCCCGGGACAGTACCGCAACTGGTTCTACTCGATGCTCGTGATGAGCACCGTGCTCGAGAACCGCGAGCCGTACCGGACATGCCTCGGGCACGCCATGGTCCGCGACGAGCACGGCCGCGAGATGCACAAGTCCTGGGGCAACATGATCGAGTTCAACGACGCCGCGGAGAAGATGGGCGCGGACGTGGTCCGGTGGCTGTACGCGGCGCAGAATCCCGCGCAGACGGTGAACTTCGGATACGGGCCGGGCGACGATGTCCGGCGGCGGTTCATCCTGCCGTTGTGGAACGTCTACGCCTTCCTGGTGACCTACGCGACGCTGGACGGGTGGACGCCGGAGCTCGCGGCGTCCCGCGTCGTGCCCGGCCGCGCCCGTGCGCCGCGGCGAGGACCGGCGCGGGACGCCGCGGGGGCCGCGGACGGGCGGAGCCTCCTGGACCGGTGGATCCTGTCGCGTCTCGCGGATGTCGTGGCCACCGCCCGCGCGCGCCTCGACGACTACGACGTCGCCGGCGCCGCGCGCCCCATCGAGCGTTTCGTGGACGATCTCTCCGTGTGGTACGTCCGGCGGGGCCGGCGCCGCTACTGGAAGTCCGAGGTCGACGCAGACAAACGGGCGGCGTACGGAACGCTCTACGAGGTGCTCGTCACGCTCGCCCGCCTGCTCGCGCCGTTCGTGCCGTTCCTCGCGGAAGCGCTCTACCAAAACCTCGTCCGCTCGGTCGATGCCGCGGCGCCCGAGAGCGTGCACCTCTGCGACTACCCGGCGCCCGCATGGCGGCGGGACGCCCGCCTCGAGGACGCGATGGAGCGCGCGCGGTCGTTGATCTCCCTCGGGCGGGCGGCCCGCAACGCCGCGAAGCTGCGCGTCCGCCAGCCGCTTGCCGCCGCGACGGTCGTGGAGCGCTCGCGCATGCTTGCCGCGCCCAAATATCGGGAGCTCGTGGAGCACGTCCGGGAGGAGCTGAACGTCAAGGAGGTGCGCTTCGCGCGCGCGGTGACGGGCTTGGGCCGCCTCGAAGTCCGCCCGCGCTTCAATCTGCTGGGGCCGAAGTTCGGCGGTGAACTCACGAAGATCGTCGAGGCGTTGCGCGCGCAGGGCGAGGCGCTGGTCGCGCGAACCCCGGAGGCGGAGCCCTACCGGCTGACCCTGAGCGACGACCGGGAGGTGGTTCTGGAGCGCGCGGAAGTGGACGTCCGGATGCACTGGAACGCGGGCATCGAAGGCGCCGGTGAGTCGGGCAACTGGATCGCGTTGGACACGTCGCTGACGCCGTCGCTCGTGCAGGAAGGCTTGGCCCGGGAGTTGGTGCATCAGATCCAGCAGTGGCGCAAGGAAGCGGGACTGGAGATCGCCGATCGGATCACCCTGTACTACCCGGACGACGCCGCGCTCGCGGACCTCCTGAGCGCGCACGGCGAGTATGTGCTGCGCGAGATCCTCGCGCATGACGCCCGGCCGGGCGCCGCTCCCGAGGGGCCCGACGTGCACCGCAAGACGCTGCGGCTGGATGGCCGCGAGGTGGCGCTGGCCATCGTTCGAGCGGGGCCCGAACCGGGAAAAACCGAGTAACTCGAGCGCGAGCAGGGGAGCGCCGTCGCGGACCGAATCATTGGGGCCGTATGCGCCGGTGTGGAAGGGCGTCGCCGGCCGGAACGCCTCGACTCGAACGGAGCCTGCTGACCCATGACCACAGCCTTGCGCGGGACGGGCGATCGGTATCGGACCATCGGTGTGCTCGGCGGGATGGGGCCGCTGGCCACGGCGGACTTCTATCTGAAGCTGGTGCGCCTCGTCCCGGCACGCGTGGACCAGGATCATCCGCGCGTCATCATCGACAGCAACCCGAGCATTCCCGACCGGATGGCCGCGCTGCTCGAGGGCGGCCCCGATCCCGCGCCGGCGCTCGTGGCCACGGCGCAAAATCTCGAACGCGCCGGCGCGGAGCTTATCGCCATCCCCTGCAACTCGGCGCATGCCTTTCTCCAGGCGGTGCGCCGCGGCGTCCGCATCCCGGTCCTGGACATGATGGAGGAAGTGGCGGGCGCGGCGGCCGGGCGGGAGCCGCCGCCCCGGTTGATCGGTGTGCTCGGGACCACCGCCACGCTGCGGCTCCGGCTCTATCATCAGGCCCTCGAGCGGCGCGGCCTGGCCGCGATCGAGCCCGACGAGCGGGCGCAACAAGCGGTCATGGCGGCGATCCACGCGGTCAAGGGCGGGGACCTCGGCGACGGCGTGCGCGCGTCCGTGCGCGCGATCGCGTCGGCGCTCGCCCGCCGCGGGGCAGACGCGATCGTGTTGGGGTGCACCGAACTCCCGCTCGTGCTCGGCGCCGCGGACGTGGCCGTGCCGGTCGTGGACGCGACCGAGATCCTCGCGCGGGCCGCGCTCCGTGAAGCGAGTCCGGGGAATACGCCTCACGGCGACGGCGTTCCACGCAAGAGCGCCGGCGAGAGCGGGTCGGAGACCACAGTCCCGGTGAGGAGGAGCTGAATGCCACAAAAGCGTTCGTCCAAGTCCATGTCCGGCCGGGGCACGCGCGCGGTGCGGCCTCGCGCCCGGTCCGTCAAGAAAGGATCCGCGGCCCGCGCGGCCGCGCCCGAGCCCGCGCCGCGACAGGGGAAGGGCGGCCTGGGGTCGCTCGAGACGTATACGCGCCTGCTCCTCGGTGAGCGCCAGCGGCTCCGCCAGGAGCTGTCCGAGATGGAGGAGCAACAGGTCAAGACCCACGAGGAGAAGCCCGTCGCGGACGTGGGCGGCGGGTACGACGAGGATCTCGTCGACGTCGCGAGCGAGGCGTTCGAACGGGAGAAGGGGCTGGCGCTCGAGAGCACCGTCCAAGGTCTCCTGGCGATGGTCGAGGACGCGCTGCGGCGGATTCGCGCCGGCACCTACGGAGTGTGCGCCGGGTGCGGCCAGCCGATCGACGGGAACCGTCTCCGCGCCATCCCGTACGCGCGCCTGTGCATCAAGTGCAAAGAGCGGGAGGAGCGCCTGCGCAGCGCCGTGCGCTGACCGCCGTCCGTCGCTACACTTGGCTCGCCGCCGTGGCGCTGGCCTGGGGGGTCGCGCAGGCGGCGAACCGTTTGGTAGCGAGCGGAACCGAGCCGGGTACGATCCAAACGGTGGTGCCGCACGTGCTGGCGCTGGCGCCGCGCCGGAATCCCGGCGTCGCGTTCGGCCTGCTCGCACAACTGCCGCCGGCGGCGACCATCGCGCTTGCCTTGACCGTGCTCGCGGTGGTTCTCTACAATAGGAGCGCTTGGTCGGCCACCACCGCCGGTCAGTGGGGATTCGGGCTCATGACGGGCGGGGCGCTCGCGAATATCACGGACCGTCTTCGCTTCGGGTACGTCGTCGACTACCTGGATGTTCACGTCTGGCCCGTCTTCAACCTGGCCGACACCGCGATCGTGATCGGCGCCGGCTTGCTGGTCCTTGCGCTTCGAGCGGGAGCGCCGCGCGGCCACAGCGGGCGCGCGGCGGACGATGGGCCTCCGGTGCCTTCGACCGCGCGTTCCCGCCAGGGGGGTGAGACATGAAGCCGGTGCTGTTTCAGCTGGGCCCGTTTCCGGTATCCTCGTTCGGCGTCTTTTTGTTGGTCGCGTTCGTCGTCGGCATCGCGGTGCTGCGGGCGCGGACCAAGGGCCTCGGCTGGGATGCGGGCGAAGTGCTGGATCTCAGCCTCTACACGATCATCGGCGGCGTGGTTGGTGCACGCGTCGGCTACGTGCTCGTAAACCTGCCCGATTTCGTCGGTGACCCGGCGCGGGTCGTGACCATTTGGAAGGACGCCGGCCTCACGTTCTACGGCGCCCTGGCCGGCGGCGCGATCGTGGCGTGGCTGTACGGCCGCGGCCGCCGGTGGACGCTGGGATCCATCGCGGATGCCGCCGCGCCGAGCCTCGCGCTCGGGTACGCGATCGCGATGATCGGCACGTTGCTGTACGGCCTCAACTACGGACGCCCGTCCAACGCGCCGTGGGCCGTCACGCTCTTCGGCCAGGCGCGGCATCCGACGCAACTGTACCTGATGGCCGCCGCGCTCGTGATCTTCGCGGTGTTGATGTGGCGCGACGGCGTGCCGCGGACGCCCGGCCGGCTGTTCTGGGAGTTTCTGTTCCTCTATGGCATCGCCCGCGCCCTGATCGAGCCGTTCATGGACAGTCCTCGGCTCGTCGGTGCCCTCACGCTCGCGCAGGCGGCGAGCCTCGCGGCGGCGATCATCGCGGCCGTGCTGTGGATCGCGCTGGGCCGCGCCGGCGCCGCCGCGGACGAACCCGAGCGCGGCGGGGATGAACCCGCGTCTGTTGAGCCTCGAGACTGACTCGCTTGCGAGCTCATTCGAGGTGTTCGAGGCGGCGCCGAAGGACGCCGGGCGCCGCCTCGACGTCGTTGTGGTAGACCGGGTGCCGCGTCTGTCGCGGTCCCGGGTCGCGCATTTGGCGGAGGCCGGCCTCGTCGCGGTCGATGGGGTCGTCCGGAAACCGTCGTTTCGCCTGCGGGCCGGCCAGACCGTGCGGGTCGAGATTCCGCCGCCTCCGCGCACCGAGTTGCGGCCCGAGCCCATCCCCCTGCGCGTGGTCTACGAGGACGCGGACCTGGTGGTGGTCGACAAGCCTCCAGGCCTGGCCGTGCATCCCGGTCCCGGTCACCCCTCCGGCACGCTGGTCAACGCGCTCCTCGCGCGCCGCCGTACCTCGGACGGCGTGAGCCGGAACACGGGGCGGGGACGCGGGCCGTGTCCCGCGACGGCCGGCGGAGCCGTGCAGCGAGCCGTTGGGGGAGCGACGGGCGACGTCGCGGGCGGCCCCTCGCCGATCGGCGATGCCGTTCGCCCGGGCATCGTCCACCGCCTCGACAAGGACACCTCGGGCCTGCTCGTCGTCGCCAAGACCGAGTCCGCGTACCGCTCGCTTGCGGCCCAACTCCGCGCACGCACGATGGTGCGCATATACCTTACGCTCGTTCGCGGCCGGATCGCGCGCGATCATGGGACGATACGCGCGCCGGTGGGCCGGCACCCATCCCACCGCACGCGCCAGGCGGTTACCGACCGCGGGCGACCGGCGGTGACGCACTACAGGGTGCTGGAGCGGTTGGTAGACTCCACGTGGCTGGCCTGCCGGCTCGAGACCGGCCGTACCCATCAGATTCGCGTCCACATGGCGCACATCGGTCATCCCGTGCTCGGCGATCCCGTGTACGGCCGCGCGCGGGTCCCGGACTTGACGCGCCAAGCGCTCCACGCCGCCCGCCTGGAATTTTCTCACCCGTCCACCGGGACCCGGTTGGTATGCACCGCACCCGTCCCGGACGACATGGCGCGGCTGCTGGCCCGCCTGCGCGGCGCCGGCGAAGCGGGGCCGTGCCGCGGGGCGGCCCGGCCCGGGACGCCCGCGCGCCACAGGGGCCGCCCCGGTGGCGGCGAACAACAGTAGCCTCGGACCGACGACGCGGGAGCCTGCGCGTGCGCGAGAAAGCCAAGGTGATGGACCGCGAGACGATCCGTCGCGCCGTGACGCG
>JAJPIA010000068.1 GCA_021324975.1 Bacillota bacterium | reverse complement strand
GCTGCACCGTAGAGTCCTCTTCGGCAACCCGGCTGACCCAGAGGGTCCCGTGGCTTTGCGTCCCCGAATTGCTTCGGGTTTGCCCGTTCGGAGGCAGTGCTGGCTATGGAGTTGTGTCGCAATTATGGCTTTATGGCCACGTGGTGTCAATTGCATTTGTGTGTTCGTTGCGTTATGTGATGCGACAGTGATCGAAAAATCTCGGGCTCCGGAAATGCTCCAGCATGCCTGCCGCCAACCTTGGTCCGGCTCGAAGGGACCGCGGCGTTCGGGTCGCTCCGGCGATGCTCCCTTTCCGGCACCGGCTGTCAAACTTACGCCGGACCTGCATAGCACTGGCGGTTCGTCGATCGCCGCTGGACTTTTGAGCGGCGCCGTGGGCACGCTCGGTCCCCCGGGGGGTTTGGGCGCCGAAACCACCCGTGGCAACCTCGTGACCCGGCGGTGACGCGCGCGTGAACCTAGGGGAGCATCCTGGGACCGATCTGTGATCGCGGGAGGTGATGACGATGCGGGCTCGCGTCGGTATGATGGCGGCCGTTCTGGCGGCCGCAACCGCCGCGGCGGGGCTCGGGACAGGCCTTGCCGCAGGCTACACCGTGGGCACGGGAACCGCCACCATTCAGGGCGCGCAGCAGCGGGTGCTGACGGACGCAAACGGCATGACGCTGTATTACTTTGCGGCCGATACAGCCAACCGCAGCGCGTGCACCGGCGGGTGCGCGGCCACGTGGCCGGCCCTAACCAGCGACGCGCCGCCCACGGCGGAGGACTCGCTTCCGGGGAAGCTGACGGTCGTGCGCACGGCCAACGGCTCACAGGTCGCCTACAACGGTCACCTGCTGTACCGCTACGCGGGGGACACGGCACCGGGGCAGGCGAACGGCCACGGGATCGCCGGCAAGTGGTGGGCCGCCAATGTGACGCTCAAGCCGGCGACGGTGGCACCGGCCCCGCCATCCGGCGGTTACAGCGGAAACACGGGCGGCGGTTACGGCGGGAACCAGGGCGGCAGTCAAGGTGGCGGCGGAATGGGTGGGAGTCACTACTAGGCGGCTGCGGCGGCAGGGATGCCGTCGGCCGATAGACCCGACCCGCGCGCGCCTCAAGGCGCTCTGTGGCACGTTGTGCTGCGGCGGGCCGGCGTCGTCCCGAGGGCCGGTCAAGTGCAGGAGTGATGCCCCGCCGGTGGAAATCCGGCGGGGATGCCCGTGCTCGAGGACGTCATCGTGGTCGAGGGCGACCGGCTCGCCGACATCTCGGCGCTGCAGCGGGTGCGCCCGGTGGTGCGCGCGGGCCGAATCGTGCACGGGAGAGCAGCATGACGGCGGACCGCGTGACGACGGTCGGCTTCATCGGCCTGGGTGAGATGGGGCTCCCGATGGCACGACGCCTTCGTGTCGCGGGGTTTCGGGTCGTGGGCTACGACGTGCGGCCCGAAGCGTTGCGCGAACTCAAAGCGGCGGGCGGCGAAACCATTTCCTCAGCCGGCGCGGTCGCCGGCCGGTCCGAGGCAACGATCGTCATGGTGCGCACGCCCGCGCAGGCCGAGGCCGTCGTGCTCGCCGAGGACGGCGTGCTCGAGCGCGCACCGCGGGGCGCTCTGCTTGTCGTGATGAGCACCGTCGGCGTGCCCTGCATGCGCCGCCTGGCCGCGGCGGCGCGAGACCGCGGGCTCCGGTTCCTCGATGCGCCCGTGAGCGGCGGGCGGGCCCGCGCCGAGGACGGTACCCTGACGATCATCGTCGGCGGTACTACGCCCGACCTCGAAACCGCGCGGCCGATCCTGGCGGCGATGGGGACGGCGATCGAGCACGTGGGCGATGCCGGCGCGGGCACGGTCGTAAAAATGGCCAACCAGGCGCTCCTGACCGCGAGCCTGATCGCCGTCCGCGAGATGGCCGATCTGACGAGCCGGGCCGGGCTCGAGCCCGAGGCCGTGTGGCGCGTCCTCCGCACATGCACCGGCGCGACGTGGGTGCTCGAGCACTGGCCGGTCGTCCGCGAGTGGATCGACGCCTACCGCCCGGGAACCACGCTGGACATCCTCGTTAAGGACACCGGGCTGGCGCTCGAGAGCGTACGCGAGGCCGAAGTGCCCGCGCCGATGCTCGGGCTCGCCTCCCAGCTCATTATCGCGCTGACGCAGCAACTGGGGGGGCCGGATCCGGGACGAAGTGGAGATTGCTAGTCACTCGAGCCAGGCCGCGCGCGCGGGTCGCATGCGCCGCCCGGTATTTCACCCGGCCAGCAGACGCGGCGCGATCTGCTCGACCTCCGGCCGCATCTCGCGCAAGGCATCGCTGACCGCGGCTGCGCACGCTTCTATTTCCGCGTCGCCCATCGGCGTGCACAGGCTCAGCGAACCGCGCGGCATGAGATGGATGCCGCGGTTCAACAGGTGCAGGTGCAGCCGTGACTGCAGCGCCGCCGGCACCGCGGCGCGCGAGCGATAGTCGGTCACCGGGTGGTCCGTCAGCAAGACGCTCGCGAACGAACCCGCTCCCGTGATCTGCGCCTTGACCCCGGCGTCGTGGACCGCTTCCCGCAGGCCCGCGCGCAGCCGGTCACCGAGCCCGTTGAGACGGTCGATCTGCGCCTGATCGAGCACGCGGAGCACCGCGGCGCCCGCGGCCATCGTAGCTCGATTGCCGTTGAACGTGCCGGAGTGATGGAGCGCGCCCGGGCGCGTGGGATCGAAGAGGTCCATGATATCGCGGCGGCCGCCAAATGCGCCCACCGGGAATCCCCCGCCGATGATCTTGCCCATCGCGGTGAGATCGGGCGTCACGTGATAGTACTCCTGGGCGCCACCTTGGCTCAACCGCAGCGTCTGGATCTCATCGAAGATCAGCAGCGCGCCCCCGCGGCGGACTGCCTCCCGCACGCCGGCAAGGTACCCGGGCGGCGGGGCGATGTAGCCGAAACCGCCGGGGAGCGGCTCCAGGATGAGCGCGGCGATCTCGCCGGGGAATTGCGCGAACGCGCGCTCCACCACGGCGACGCCGCCGAACGGCACGACGATCACGTCGTCGGCCACATGCCTGGGCAGGCCGGCCGAGGCCGGCACCGGCACGGGGGCATCTCGCGGGCCCGCGCCGTCCACGGGCGGCGCGACGCTGACCTCCACCGCGTCGTGCGTGCCGTGGAACCCGCCCTCGACCTTGATGAAGCGCTGCCGTCCGGTGAAGGCGCGCGCGGCCCGGAGCGCATAGAGCGTCGCTTCGGTCCCCGAGTTGCAGAAGCGGACGCGCTCCACCGAGGGCACACGGCGGACGAGCATTGCCGCGAGCTCCACCTGAGCAGCGAGCGGGGCGGCGTAGGCGGTCCCGCGCGGCAACTCGCGGCCCACGGCCTCCAGGACGGCCGGATGGCCGTGCCCCAGGATGAGCGACGTGTAGTTGTTGAGGAAGTCCAGGTAGACGTTGCCGTCGACGTCCCAGATCCGGCAGCCCTCACCGCGGTCGACGAAGATGGGGTACGGCGCCCACCACGCGGACGAGCGCGTGTCGCCGCCGGGCATCACCTCGCGGGCCTGCTCGCAGAGACGGCGCGAGGCCGGGGTCCGCTCTAGGTATCGCTGGAGCGCGTCGGCCATGAGCCAGATCCTTCCACCAGATGCGCACACTCCGCCGGCCCCGCGCGCGGGGCCGCGGCTTCAAGGAGAAGGGTTCGGTTCGCGGTGCGAGACTCCCCCGTGCCCGCGGGGCCGCTTACCCGGAGGGCGTCACCGCACCCCGTTGAGGGCCAGGTCGAGCACGTCGAAGTTGCGGAGCGGTGCCGCTCCGGCACGCGCCGCGTACTCGTCGGTCAATGGGTGCGAGAGGACCAACGGCACCTCGCGCTCGGCGAGCCCGCCGTGCGACCGCAGGCGGCGTCCAACGAGGCCGCTCGTGTCGTGGTCCTCGCGCCGCGCACCGAGCGCCGTACACCGATCGGCGAACACCGCGAGATCCGCCTCCCGATCGCGCGGCAGCTCGTACGCCCCGCAGACCTGGTCCGCATCGAGCACGTCGGTGACCCCGGGCAGGCCGCGGATCGCGCCGGCGAGCGCGCCGAGGTCGCGCGTCCGGCGTGCATACACGCGCACGAAGGACCCGAGCGCGCCGTGATGCCGTACGAACGGGTCGGCGATCGGGCAGATGACGCGCGCCGCGCCGGGCCCGAAGCGTGCCGTGAGCTCGTCCTCGACGTAGACGACGTTGGGGTCGCCGGCCGGGGTCGCCTTATCGTTCATGCCGTGATCCGCCACCACCGCGACGGTCGCGCCGAGCGCCCGCAGCCGCCCGAGGCGGTCGTCGACCGCGCGATGAAAGGCGTCCGACTCGGGCGCGCCCGGCGGGAACGCGTGCTGCACCAGGTCGGAGAGCGACAGGTACATGAGCGCGGGACGATCCCGGTCCAGGAGCCGGAGCCCCGCGTCGAGCACGAACAAGGAGAGGTCTACGGAGTAGGGGTCCGGCGCGGCGCGACCAACAAGGCGCTCCACGTCGTCGATCCCGTGCTCGGCCCGCGTGCAGTGGGCCGCCCGCTCCGATGAGAAGCACGCGCCCCGCATCCCGTGGCCCAGCAGCTTGCGCAGCTTGTCCTTCGCGGTGATGGCGGCCGTCGCGACGCCCGCGCGACTCATCGCGGCGAGCACCGTGGCGCAGCGGAGGAGATGGGCGTCGGTGACCATCACTTCGGCCCCGGTCTCGCGGTCGAGGTAGAAGTTGCCGTTGACGCCGTGGACGCTCGGCGGCGCGCCGGTCACGATCGAAGTGTTGTTGGGGTTGGTCGTGGTCGGAACCGCCGCGCGCGCGCGCGCGGCGAATCCTGTCCGGTGAAACTCGGCGAGCACGGGGAGCGTCCGCGTCCTGAGGCCGTGCTCGAGGTACGCGGGATCGAAGCCGTCCACGCAAACGACGACGGTTGGGCGGATCGGGCGCCGGTACGCCCGACCGTTCACCTCGATGCGGTGATCGCCGCCGGCCATCCCATGTCGAATGCGAGCTCTACGCGCCCGGTCCCTGCGTCACCTCAGCCAGATCGGGCAGTGCACCGCGACCCCCACCATATAGAGTCCCTGCACCGCCTGCTCGAGGAAGGACGGCAGGCCCTGGATGATGGCAGTAGCCCCCTTGACGGACGCGCCGATCGGGGCGTACGTGCATGCCGCGTGTTGCACGCTATGCCACTGCCGTAGCGTGATATGGGCGACATACCACGGGGCGTGGAGAAGGTGCCGCACTTCCACACGTGCTTCTTACCCAGGTGCTCGGACGGGCTGCAGCAACCGGTCCTGGGGACTGCACGACGGCGCGCGCCGGGCGGCGCGCGCCGTCGTGTCGGGTGCGCGCCTAGACGTCGACGATGACGCAGTCGGCCCGGTCGAACGAGAGCACGAGCTCGCGGAACTGCATGTGCGTGAGCTCCGCGGCGGGTGGCTTGTGGACGCGAACGGCGGTTTCCGCGAGGACGGCATCCGCGAGATGCCGGAGGATCGCGAGGTCCGCTTCCGCGAGCACCTCGGAACGGCCTGAATGCGCCATCTCGGCGTCACCGTAGCATGCCGGGACGACGCCGACCGTGAAGCCGCGATTAAGATAGGAAGAAGATGTGGTGAACGCGACCGCGCCAAGGCAGGGCCATGCCCGAGGCAACGAGGATCGGCCGCCAGGATGTGCCAATAAATTCTCTTACCCCTAACCGGAGGCGATCGTCAATGGTCCTGCGCGGCGCGCACGCGGTGCTGCGGTGCCTCAAGCTCGAAGGCGTGCGGAAGCTCTTTACGATCGTCGGCGACACGATCCTCCCGATCTGCGACGCCGCCGTGGACCTGGGCCTGGATCTCGTCGACGCGCGGCACGAGGCCGCGGCGCTGCACATGGCCGACGCGTGGACGCGGGTCACCGGCGAGCCCGCCGTCGCCCTGGTCACGGGAGGTCCCGGCTTTGCCAACGCCGTGTCCGCGCTGCCGGCGATTCACGCCAGCGAAAGCCCGGTCGTGCTGCTCGCGGGGTGCGCGGAGATCCGGGACCTGGGCCGGTACGCGTTCCAGGAGATCGACCAGGTCGGCCTCGCCGCGCCGGTCACGAAAGGGGCGTGGATGGTCCTCGACCGGCGCCGCATCCCGGATATGCTGGCCGCGGCGTTTCGCACCGCCCTCACCGGACGGCGCGGGCCGGTCCACGTGACCGTCCCGATCGACATCCAGGAGGCGGTCGTCGGCGAGGAGGACCTCCCGCAATATTCGCCGGGCGAGTACCGGGAGGCGGGGAGGCCGCACGGCGACCCCCGCCTCATCGACGACGCCGTGGCTCTCCTCCAGCGCGCGCAGCGGCCGGTCCTGATCGCGGCGAACGCCGCGCGGCACGCGGTCGCCCCGGCCACGCTCCGGCACTTCGTCGAGTTGCTGGAGGTACCGTGCTTCACCGTGGAGCAGGCGCGCGGCCTGCTGTCGGACGACCACCCGCTGTGCTTTGGCTACGCCGACCCCGCGCTCAACGAGACGGCGCGCCATTTCGCCGACGCCGACGTGATCCTGCTCCTCGGCAAGCGCTTGGATCATCGCTATCGCTACGGCCTGCCGCCGTTCTTCGCCCCCTCGGCCTCGCTGATCCAGATCGACCCCGCGTCCGAGGAGATCGGGCGAAACCGCGGCGTGCGGCTGGGCATCTGGGGCGACCCGGACGCGGTGCTGGCGCAGATGTCCGCGGCCGCGCGCGGCGGCCGGCCGCAGGCGTCGCCGTGGCTCGCGCAGCTTGCACGTACCCGGGACGCGCAGCGGCGACGGTTTGAATCGCTCGCGACGGACGAGGCGCCGCTCCACCCCATGCGGGTGTTGCGCGAGGTCGACACCATCACGACCGCGGACACGGTCCTCGTGGTCGACGGCGGCGACTACGCGGGCTGGGCGCGCAGCTATCTTCGGGCGAGAAATCCGGGCGGCTGGCTCCGCATCGGACCGCTGGCGCAACTCGGCTGCGGCGTCCCCTATGCCCTCGGCGCCAAGCTCGCGCGTCCCGCGGCGGAGGTCGTGCTCATCGTCGGCGACGGGTCCTTCGGCTTCTACGCGATGGAATACGATACGGCTGTTCGCCACCGCATCCCGTTCACGGCCGTGATGGGCAACGACGCCCTGTGGGGCATCGACCGGAACTTCCAGCTGGCGTACTACGGCCGGGCTACCGGCACCGAGCTGCGCCGGGTCCGCTACGACCGTACGGTGGAGAGCCTGGGCGGCTACGGCGAGTACGTCGAGCGGGCCGCCGATCTCGCTCCGGCCATTGAGCGCGCCCGGGCGTCCGGTGCCCCGGCCCTCGTCAACGTGATCGTCCGGAACGTGCCTTGCCCGCTCGCGGAGGCGATGATCGCGCGGAAATCGGGCCGGCGCCCCGCCGTGGAACGGTAGGCGTGTCGTGATCCCGCCGGCGTCTTTGCGCTCGGTCGAGATGCGCGGCATCACAAAGCGCTTCCCGGGCGTCACCGCGAACGACGGCGTCGATTTCACGGCGGCGCCGGGAGAGATCCACGCGCTCCTCGGCGAGAACGGCGCCGGCAAGTCCACCCTGATGAAGATCCTGTACGGCTTCTACGCGCCGGACGCCGGCGAGATCCGCGTGCACGGCACGCACAAGGTCTGGCGCTCCCCCGGTGACGCGCTTCGGGCCGGCCTCGGCATGGTGTTTCAGCAGTTCATGCTGGTGCCGTCGCTGTCCGTCGTGCAGAACGTGCTCTTGGCCCTGCCGCCGCGCGGATGGCGGCTCGACGAGCGCGCGGCCGCGAGCCGGCTTGCGGCCGAAGCCGCACGGTACGGCATGGCGGTGCATCCGCGCGCGCAGGTCTGGCAGCTCGGCGTGGGCGAGCAGCAGCGGGTCGAAATCCTGAAGCTGCTCGCGCGCGGGGCCGGCATCCTGATCTTGGACGAGCCCACGGCCGTGCTCACACCGCAGGAGGCGCACAGCCTGTTCGCGACGCTGCGGCGCCTCGCGGACGAGGGCCGGACCGTCATCGTGATCACGCACAAGCTCTCGGAAGTTATGGCGGTCTCCGACCGGGTCACCGTGCTGCGCGCGGGGCGGGTCGTGGGCACGATCCCGACCGCCCGCACCTCGCTGTGGGATCTCGCCCGGATGATGGTCGGGCGCGAGTCCTTCGACCTGCAGGACCGCGCGCCCGTGCCCCCGGGTCCGGTGGTGCTCGAGATCCGGCATCTGTGGGCGGATGGGGACCGCGGACGCGACGCGCTCCGGGACGTATCGCTTGACGTGCGGGCGGGCGAGATCGTGGGCGTGGCCGGCGTCGCCGGCAACGGCCAGCGCGAGCTCGCCGAAGTAGTCGCGGGCCTGCGCCGTCCCACGCGCGGCCGCATATGCATCGCGGGGAGCACGCTGGCGGGCGCGGATCCGCGCGCGGCCATCCGGGCCGGCCTGGGGCACGTGCCGGAGGACCGGCTCGGAACCGGCGTGGCCCCGCATCTCAGCGTCGCGGACAATCTCGTGCTGAAGCGCTACCGCGAGGCCGCGTTCGGCCGCGGCCCGCGGCTCGACCGAGCGGCGGTGAACGAGGCGGCGCGCGGGCTCATCGAGGCGTACGGGATCCAAACACCCAGCCCGGACGCGCCCGCGGGCGCCCTGTCCGGCGGCAACCTCCAGCGGCTCATCCTCGCCCGCGAAATCTCGGCCCACCCACAGGCACTCGTCGCGTTTCACCCGACGCGCGGCCTCGACATCGCCGCAACCGAGGCCGTCCACCGGGCGCTCCTCGACCAGCGGCCGCGCGGCACCGGCGTCCTGCTCATCTCCGAGGATCTAGACGAGGTGTTACAGCTGAGCGACCGTGTGGCCGTGCTGTGCGGCGGGCGGGTCATGGCCGTGGCGCGCCCCGGGGATGTCACCGTGGAGCAGATCGGCCTACTGATGGGCGGCGCCCGCGAGGCGCTCTCCGGAACGACCGCGTGATGTGCGTGGGGCGGCGCGCGCCGTCACGGCTCGCCGCCGCCGCTGCGCCCATCGTCTCGGTCCTGGGCGCGCTGGCCGCGGGCGCGATCGTGCTCGCCGCCTCGGGCGTGAACCCCCTGGCCGCGTACGGCGCCTTGGTGAGCGAGCCGTTCGGCAGCGCGTTTGGCTGGTCCGAGACGCTCGTCAAAGCGGCGCCGCTCGTCCTCACCGGCCTCGCCGTGCTGCTGCCCGCGCGGATGCGGCTGTGGAACATCGGCGCCGAGGGGCAGCTGCAGTGCGGGGCGATCGCCGCGGCCGGCGTCGCGGTGTTTACCGCCGCCGGCCGGTCGCCGCTCGCGGTCCCGTCGATCCTGGCGGCAGGCATGGCGGCGGGCGCGGTCTGGTGCCTGGTGCCGGCGGTGTTGCGGGCGGTCCTCGCGGTCAACGAGACGATCACGACGCTGCTCATGAACTATGTGGCGCTCCTCCTCGTGGACTTTTTGATCTACGGCCCGTGGCAGGATCCGCAGGGCCGGGGCTTTCCGCTCTCGCCCGTGCTCCCCGCCCCATCGAGGCTGCCCGTGCTCGTGCCGGGGACGCGAATCCACCTCGGCGTTGCGCTCGCGCTCCTCGCCGTGCCGGCCGTGGCGGCGATCCTCACGCGCACCCGCTGGGGCTTCGAGATTCGCGTGATCGGCGACAACCCCGACGCGGCACGGTACGCGGGCATGGATCTCCGGCGCAACATCATCCTCGTCATGGCAGCGGCCGGGGCGCTCGCGGGGCTGGCAGGGGCGGGAGAAGTCTCCGCCGTGTCCGGGCGGCTGCAGCAGGGTCTGTCCCCGGGGTACGGGTACACGGGCATCATCGTGGCTTGGCTCGCCCGCCTCCATCCGGCCGCGACGGTGCTCGTGGCGGTCCTCCTCGGGGGGCTCTTTCTCGGCGGGGACGCGCTGCAGATCTCGCTGCATCTGCCGATCGCGATCGTCTACATGCTGCAGGGCCTCATCTTCTTCTTTGTGCTCGGCGGCGAGCAGCTCGCCCGGTACGGCGTGTGCTTCCGGAAACGCCCGGCGGCGGCCGCGGAGCACCGCGCGTGAGCCCGGCCGCGGTGGCCGTGCTGGCGGCGGCGGTGCGCGCGGGGACGCCGGTGCTGTTTGCCACGCTCGGCGAAATCTTCGCGGAGCGCTCGGGCGTGCTCAACCTCGGCGTCGAGGGCATGATGCTCGTCGGCGCGCTCGCGGGCTTCGTGACGACGGTCCGCACGGGGCATCCCTGGCTGGGGCTGCTGGCCGCGGCCGCCGCCGGCGCCGCGTTGAGCCTTGTGCACGCGGTGTTGAGTATCAGCCTGCGCGCCAATCAGATCGCGAGCGGGCTCGCGCTCACGATCTTCGGCACGGGTCTGTCGGCCTCGCTCGGCCGATCGTACATCGGGGTGCCCGCCGCGGGGTTCCAACCGTTTCCGCTTCCCGGCCTCGGCGACATCCCGATCCTGGGCCCCATGTTGTTCCGCCAGGACGCGCTCGTGTACCTCAGCTACGCGCTGGTGGCGGCGGCCTGGTACGCTCTGTACCGGACGCGATGGGGCCTCGAGCTCCGTGCGGTTGGCGAGCGCCCGGAGGCCGCGGACGCGATGGGTGTCGACGTCGCGCGCGTCCGGTACGGCTGCGTCGCGATCGGCGGCGTGCTGGCCGGCGTGGGCGGCGCGTACCTGTCGACCGCGTACACGAGCATGTGGATCGAAAACATGACGGCCGGGCGGGGCTGGATCGCGGTCGCGCTCGTGATCTTTGCCACCTGGGATCCGCTCCGCGCGGTGCTCGGCGCCTATCTGTTCGGCGGGGTGAACGCGCTCCAGCTCTACCTGCAGGCGAGCGGCACCGGACTGCCGGTGTATCTCCTGCTCATGGCGCCGTACGTCTTCACGATGGTGGTGCTCGTGATCGCGACGCGGGGCACGGTGCGGCGGCGGCTCGGCACGCCCGCGGCGCTCAGCCTGTCCTACAGCCGGGACGGCGGGTGAAGGGTTTGGCACCTCGGCCATGGTTGGAGCCGGGCGGACCTGACCTCCGCTCCACGCACGACGCCTCACAAATTCCGTCCATTCGGTTCGTCAGCAGCGCATGTAGAGTGACGCCACGCACATGCGCCCGTCGCGGGCGTCGACCGGAGGCGGCCCGAGCCGCCGGAGGGGTCGAGGCCGTCGGTGGATCGGATTCATGAGGGCCGAGACCAACGCCCGCTTCGGCCAGGTCCGCTCGGCCCCTGCTACCCTCGTCGCACACTAGCGACGTAGTGCAAGCGCCGCGGGGCATGCTCGGTTCCGCCGCCGCGGCAGGACGCGTCGGGGCGTGCGCGAAACGGTACGGTCGAGCGCTCCGGACGCGACCGGCGGCGCGGGAGGGATCCGATGCGGCGGTGGACAGGGCACGTGGGTGTCTGGCTCAGGGTCGCGCTCGTCGCGGCGTTGGTGATCGGCGTCCCGGGCGTAGCGCCGGGGGCCGGGAAGCTCAAGGTCGCGTTCGTGTACGTGGGGCCGGTCGGCGACGCCGGCTGGACCTACGAGCACGACCAGGGCCGCAAGTACCTCGAAGCGCACGACCCGAACGTCACGACCACCGCCGTCGAGAGCGTGGCCGAGGGCGCAGACTCCGAACGGGTCTTCACCGACCTCGCGCGCAAAGGGTACGGGCTCATCATCGGAACCTCGTTTGGATACATGGATCCCATGCTCAAGGTGGCGGGCGAGTTCCCGAACGTCGATTTCGTGCACATTTCGGGATTCAAGCGCGCCAAGAACATGATGACCGCGTTCGGCAAGATCGAGCAGGCGCGCTACCTGACGGGCATCGTGGCCGGCCGGACGACCCGCACGAACGTCATCGGCTACGTGGCCGCGCACCCCATCCCGGAAGTGGTTCGGGGCATCGACGCGTTCACACTCGGCGTGCGGTCGGTGAACCCGCGGGCGACCGTGCACGTCGTCTGGTCGAACACCTGGTACGACCCGGCGCAGGAAAAGGAGGCGGCGGACAGCCTGCTGAGCATCGGCGCCGACGTGCTGACGCAGCACCAGGATTCCCCGGCGACCGTCCAGGCCGCCGCGGCGGCCGGGAAGTTCGCGATCGGATACAACTCGGACATGAGTCGCTTTGGTCCGAAGGCGTTCCTGACGGCGCCGGTGTGGCACTGGGGCCCGATGTACCTCTATATAGCCAAGCAGGTCGAGGCAGGAACGTTCCGCGGGGACGATCTCTGGTGGGGCATGGACCGCGGGACCGTCGACATCGCGCCGCTCGGACCGGGGGTGCCTCCGGCGACGCGGGCGCTCGTCACGGCGAAGCGGCAGGCGATGCTCGCCGGCCACCTCGACGAGTTCGCCGGGCCGATCAAGGATCAGGCGGGCGCCGTGCGGGTGCCGGCCGGCGGCACGCTGGACCATGCCGCGCAGCTCTCGCTCGACTGGTTCGTGCAGGGCGTGGTCGGCAGGATCCCGAGCAAGTAGGACGTTCGGCCGCATGCGGACGGGATTTCATCATCACCGTGCGCAACTTTTCTCTCATTTTTCGTAGCCTGGTAACCTTCCCGACACGCGGATGTCGAGGCGGGGCGTCATGCTCGACCCTGGAGTGCGAGCCCTAGACGTGTCCCGGGACGTCGAGCACGCACGGCCGCCGGCGCCGGCCGATCTCAGCGCCGCGATGCGGGCGTGGTGCGCGCGGCGCGTCAGCCAGTCGGCCCTCGCCATGCGCGTCGGCATCAGCGCCTCGCATCTCAACCAGATCGTGCACGGGCGGGCGCGCCCGAGCCTCGAGCTCGCGCGGCGCATCCTCGCCGTCTCGACGCGGCCGCGCCGCGCGTGCCCGCCCCTATTCTTTCAAGCCCGACAGCGCGATGCCCTGAATGAACGCCCGCTGGAAAAAGAAGAACAGCAGCACGAGCGGGATCATGGCCACCGTGGAGATGGCCATGACCTGATTGTAGGTGGTCACGTACTGCTCCTGGAACCGCTGCAATCCGATCGGCACCGTGCGCAGGCTGTCGTCGCTGATGATGATGAACGGCCAGACGAACGAGTCCCACGTCTCCCGCCACACGAACAGCGCGAGCGTGAACACCGCCGGCCAGATGAGCGGCACGACGATGCGGAAATACGTGCCCAGCTCGCCCGCGCCGTCGATGCGTGCCGCCTCGATGAGCGAGTCGGGCAGATGCAGCATGAACTGGCGCATCAGGAACACCCCGAATGCGTCCGCGGCGACCGGGACGATCAGCCCCTGGTAGGTGTTGAGCCAGCCCAGCTCCTTCGCGATAAGAAACGTCGGCACCATCAGCACTTCGATCGGCAGCATCAGCGTGCACAGGATGGCGAGAAACAGCGCCCGCTGGCCGACATAGCGGTACTTGGCGAGGCTGTACCCGGCAAACCCGGCGAGGACGACGTTCAGCACGGTCACGGCCACGGACACGATCAGGCTGTTCACGAAGTAGCGCCCGAACGGAAACTGGTTCCACGCGGCCGGGTAGTTGCTCCACTCGGGAGGCGTGGGGATCCATTGGATAGGAAGCTGGAACACCTGCGCGAGCGGCTTCAGCGACGTGGAGAGCATCCACAGGATCGGGATGAGCATGATGATCCCAAAGGCGCTCACGAGGACGAAGCGGACCCAGTACAGCGTGCGGTCCAGGTGGGAGTGACCGCTAATCATGGCGGCCGTCCCGGAACAACCGCAGCTGCATGAGCGTAAAGACCATCATGCCGAGCAGCAGGAAGATCGACGCCGCGCTCGCCAGCCCCATCTTGAAGAATTGAAACCCGGTCTCGTAGATGAACAGCGAGAGCACGCGCGTGGCGCCGTCGGGCCCTCCACCGGAGATGACCAGCACGTTGGTGAAGACCTTCGACATCAGGATCAATGACACGACGACGACGAGCAGCCCGGTCGGCCGCAGCAGCGGCAGCGTGATCGCGCGAAATCGCTGGAAGCCGGAGGCGCCGTCGATCGCCGCGGCCTCGTAGTACTCCTGAGGGATGTTCTGCAATCCCGCAAGATACATGATCATGAAGTACGGCACGAACCGCCACTCCGCCGAGAGGATGAAGCCCGGCATCGTGGCGCGGCGGTCCCCGAGCCAGTCGACGGCGGGCAGCCCCACGGCGTGCAGGCCCACGTTCAGGAGCCCGTACGGGTGGAACAGAAAGCGCCACACCATGGCGTAGACGACGACGGGCATGATCGCCGGCAGAAAATAGACCAAGCGGAGCACGTTTCTCGCGGGCAGCGCCGTGTTGAACACGAGCGCGAGCACGAGCGAGAGCGCCCACAGCGGAACGCACGTCCCGAACACGAAGTACGCGGTCGCGCCCACCGACTGGTGAAACAATGGATCCCGGAGCAGGGCGGCGTAGTTCGAGAGGCCGACGAAGCGCGTCGCGCTCAGGAGATCGTAACTCGTCAAGCTCAGATAGAACGCCTGGACCATCGGGAGAAACTTGAACACGACCAGGAGCAGCAGCATCGGGGCGAGGAACAAGTAGCCCCATACCTGGCGGCGCGCCTCCGCGGAGCGGAGGCGCGTCCGGAGCCCTCGGCGCCGCCGCGGCGCCGCGGCCGTGCCGCCGAGCAGCGGTGGGGTATCGACGCCTGCGCTGTCGCGCAGGCTCAACGACAGCCCGTTGGCTCGCATCGGCGGGCGTGCCATAACGATCGCCTTACTTCGCCGCTCCTTGCCGCTTCTCCGCCACATCCGCGCGGCCAACCCCGCAGCCGTCCGCGGCGCAGGCCGCGCGACGGCCCGCGCAGAAGTGCGTCGCGCAGCTCATCTCGCCACGAAGGTGCGTAGCCTTGCAACCGCCGCCGCGCCGGGTGCCGCCCGGGATCGTGCTGGGTGCAGCCGGGTTTTGCACGAACATCTCGTGGCAGGTCGTCCTCCCCGTGCTTCCGGTCCACCTCGCGCGCCTCGGGTACTCGGCGGCGCAAATCGGCGTCATGGTGAGCGCGCTCAGCATCACCATGGCCGCGGTCGAGCTGCAGGCCGGGCCGATCGGGAGTGCCGTGGGACGACGCTTTGCCCTCATCGGGGCATACGCGGCGAACGGCGCGTGCCTCGTGCTCGCGGGCGCCGCCCGGACGGCTCCCGCGGTCGTGCTGGCGCTCGCCGGGATCGGAGGCGCGCGGGGCGTGCTGATCCCGCCGCTCCACGCCACGGTTGCCGAGGCTTCCACGGCGGCGATGCGCGGCCGGATGTTTGGGGTGTTTTGGTTTTGGGCGTCGGCCGCGACCCTGGCGGGGCCGCTCCTCGGGGGCTTTGTGGCCGCGAAGTACGGAGACCGTGCGCCGTTCTACGCCGGCGCCGCGCTGAGCGCGCTCGCCATCCCGATGATCGCCAGGGTGGCGGCGCCGCGGCACGGCTCGCCCAGGGTGTCCCTGCGCGAGATCCCGGACGCGTTTTCGGTGCCGGCGCTCGTGCGCCTGTGCGCGACGACCCTCTTATGCTTCGGCATGGCCGGGGTGTGGACCACGTATCTTCCGCTGCACATCGCGCGCCAGGGCCTCTCGATCGTCGTGGTGGGGTGGGTGTTCGCCCTCCAGGGGCTCGTGTACATGCTCATGCAGCTCCCGGCGGGGCGCCTCATCACCCGCCTGCGCGGCGACCGCCTGGCTTTGATCGGGATCGCGGGCATGGCGGGCGCCGTCCTCGTGGTGCCGTTGATCCGCACGCCGCCCGCGCTGCTCGCGGCGGGGGCGGTGTACGGCTTCGGGTTCGGCTTGATCCCCGTGACGCTGGCCACGCGGATCACCTGGCTCATCGCCCCGGAAAAGCTCACCACGGCGATGGGCATGTACAACAGCGCGATCGACTTCGGGTTGTTTCTGGGGCCGCTGCTCGGCGGCGCCCTGGTGGCGTTCAGCTCCATGCCGCCGTTCAGCCTCGCGCTCCCGTTCGGTATTGCCGCGTCGGTGATGGCGCTCGGAAGCACGCCGCGCGCCGAGGCGGCTCGAGCGCAAGTGTAGCCGCACCCGCCCGGTCCCTCCGCCCCGACTCGCGGCCGGTCGGGACTCGTACCGCCCTGATTGCGGCGCCCCAGGCTGGGTACAACAATTGCTGATCCTTGGAGAAAGATGACATGTAGAGGGACCCCCTCGGCTCAAGCACAAGCAAGTGCTGAGGGCCCATGGTACGGGCGGAGCTATCGAGGAGGTCCCAATGCGAATTATAGG
>JAJPIA010000112.1 GCA_021324975.1 Bacillota bacterium | reverse complement strand
CGGCGGTGGGAACGGTAACGGCGGCGGCAACAGTAACGGCGGTGGGAACGGCAACGGCGGCGGCAATGGTAACGGCGGCGGGAACGGCAACGGCGGCGGGCACGGGCATCAATAAAATGTCGCCGTCGCGGCCCGTGAATGGTCGTGGTGAAGAGCGAGGGTTCACGCTCGTCGAGGGCGCGGTGGCCCTCGCTCTTCTCGGCGCCGTGGTGAGCTTTGCCTTCGTCTCGGTCAAGTTATTCGTGTCGCAGCGGACGCTCGATGGATGGAGCGACACGATTGTGAGCGACGTGCGCGCGGCCCAGCAACTGGCGATCGCCCGGCGGACGACCGCGACGGTGACCTTTACTGGGGGTGCTCCCTCGACCTACTCGGTTTCTGTCGGCGGGACGACGGTGCGGGGCGACACGCTCGCGAGCGACTTGACCCTGACCGGCACGACATTGTACTTCAACAGCCTGGGCATTCCGGTAGATTCCTCAGGCAATCAGACTACGTCCGCCGCGACGGTGCAGATCTCCGATAGCACTACTGGGAAATCGAAGACGATCAGCGTCACGCCAATTACGGGCGCCGTGACCGCACAATGACAGCCGTGGGACGCTCCTTCGGCGGAAATCTGCGGAACGACGCAGGCGCGACGATCATCGACACGTTGGCCGGCATGGTGTTCCTGGCGATCGTGGTGAGCGCCCTGGCCAGTTACTTCATCGGAACGATGACGCAGGCCAAGAGCGCCGGCCTGCGCGCCGAGGCCGCGGTGTGGGCGCAGGCCGAGCTCGACTACCTGCGCGGGCTCAGCTACCCGAACTCCTATCAGAACTCGTGTCTCACCGTGACGACGAACACGTATACGCCTACGTCGTCCGGCTGCACGAGCCTGCAGCCCGCTCTCCCGTCCGACTTCACGAAAGCGACGGTTCAGGTTGACACGGTCCCCGGCCAGAGCGGGCTCAAGCGCATCACAATTCAGGTCTATCAGACCGCAACGACCGTGCTCTTCACCACGGTGACGTATGTGGCCCAGTACTCGTAGGCGCCACACGCCGCGGAGCCCGCAGCGAGGCGAGGCCGGGTTCTCGTTGATCGAGCTTCTCGTCAGCCTGGTCATCCTGGGCGTCTTGTTTGCGTCCATGCACTTCGTGGTCGGCACCGCCGTACTCGGCAAGACGCTCACGGCCAACCGGTCCACCGGCCAGACCCAGGGGCGGCTGATCGCGGAGTGGCTCGCCGACCGGGTGCGCATGGCCGGCTACGGGACTAGCGGCAGCAACCCAATTGGTCGGTGCCAGAGCGGCATCGTCTCTACCGACTCCAACTACTACCCGACCACCTCGGCGCTGTGGGTGAGCGGAGACTTCGCCAACAGCGGAACGCCACAGACCCGGGGCTTCCGCCTGGAAACGGTCAACGGCGTCGCCGCGATCACGGAGACCGTTATCAACTGCGCGACGGGCGCGACGTCGACCGACGAGCCGCTGACGGACACTACAAGTACCACGGCGGTCTCCCTGACGTTCGCCTACTACGACAACACGGGAACGCAGGTCACCGCGCTGACGACGTCGAGCAAGATTCAGACCATCCGCGTGGTGCAGATCACCGCGACCGTGCAGCCGCTCCACACGCCGCCGGCCATTGCGGCAGGGAGCACGCAGCAGACCTGGACCACCAGGGTCACCGTGCGGAACCCGTAGATCATGACGTCCCTGACGCCCCTGCGCGCCACCCGCACAGGCATCGGCCTCAGCGTTTCGACCCTTGGTGCAAACGGAGGTGACGGCCCAGGCGCGTAGGCTGCGATCGACGCGCCGCCGAATCGCGATGAGACACGTCACTCGCTGCGCGCACTCGCGCATCCAACGGCATCGCTCCGATGCCGGATTTGTGACAATCTCCGCGCTCCTGATCGCCCTGGTCGTCACGACGATGGCGGTCCTCGCGTATACGAGCCTCCTCGGCGAAACGCAGGGGGAGGTCGGCAATCAGGAAGCCGTCGGCGCCCTGGCCGTCGCCGAGGCCGGCGCCAACTGGGCCGTCAACAAGCTTTCGGGATCGGGCGCGGCCACGTACACGGGGGACAGCGCGCAGACGGTCTCCACCGCCGGCAGCGCCGCCGTCGGGACGTTTGACGTCTCGGTGTCCTGCACGGACGGTTCGCAGCCCGGTTCCGCGCTGCAACCCACGGGGTGCAATACGAATCCCTCAACCCGCGTCATTACATCGACCGGTTACGTGCCGACCAAGTCCGCGGCGGTTGGCACGCGGAAGCTCGTCTTGCAGGTGACCGCGACCAGTCAAGGCTTGGGCTACGCGTTGTGCGCGTGGGGCTCGGTCACGCTCAATCAAGGGGACACCGTCACCGGTAACGTGGGAAGCGACGTCAACCCCAGCATCAGCCTTCAGGGTCCCGCCAGCAACGCGGCAAAGATCACCGGGGCGACGTATACGGTCGCAACCAATCAGGTGAGCTGCAGCCAGAGCTGCGGCACACAGGTTACCGGCGGCCTCCAGACCAAGACATCGGGCACGATCTGTCCGAACCAGCAGACGACGAAGAACTCGATCGGCAACAACGGCACGTGCCCCGTGGGAACCACAAATCTCACGAACTCGCCTGCCACGATCTCCAGCAACAGCACGTGGAACAACGTCAGCCTGGGATCAGGTTCGACGCTCACGTTTCAGACGGCCGGACCAGGCACCGTGTTGACGGTTAACGTGAACGGGTTTACGGTCGGCCAGAACTCGAAGGTGCTGGTCACGGGGGGCGGGAGCGTCGTCGTGACCGTGAACGGCGTCATGGAGATTAACCAGAGCAGCTGGTTTGGAAGCTCGAGTGCGTCCAGCTGGACCGCCGTTCCGGGCGGCAATCTCACCGTGGAGAGCTGCAACGCGAGTACGCCGGCGGTGAAGTTCGATCAGAGCAGCAATTTCACCGGGTACTACGTGGTCCCGTCGGGAGGGTTCGAGATCAACCAGGCGCAGAACGCGCAGGGCGCGATCCTGGCTGGCAACATCGTCATGGACAAGAGTTCAAGCTTCACGTACGATAGCTCGGCCGGAGGCGGCGGGAGCGAGTACAATCACCTGGTATCGTGGCAAGACAAGCCGTAACAAGGGCGCCGACGCCGAATCTCATGCCGGGCACATCGGAGCGGCGTCCGACGACGTCACCAAGGACCGCGTGACGGCCCGGGCTCAGCAACAAAGGTGGCCCGCAGCGACGCCGTTACTGCGAGCTGACCGATATCGAGCCCGTAATCGGCTGAATCGTGACGTGGTACGTGTGGCCGTTGAGCGACACCGAGACGGCGTGGCTGTTCGTGTCCGTGAACAGCGGCTGTCCTGACGACCGAAACGCCACCGCCGACTCTCCGGTCGCGCCGTCGCAGGTCACCGTGCCGGAACTCGGCAGCGTGAACTGGACGTTCGTGTCGTACTCCTGGCCGGCATTGACGCTCCGAATCTTGGCCGTGCCCCCGATCGACGGAGTCGTCGTGCTGTAGTTGACGTTCAAGACGTCGCTCCCGGAGTACGTCGTCGTGTACACGTCGTACCCGTTGGACCGGAAGCACACTTCCACTTGCGGACCGTTGCCGGCGTTGCTGACCGCCTGCTGCTGGGCCCACCGGAGGTCGCCCTCCAGCATAAACGCGGCGTTTTGCAGTTTGCGCATGGTCACGAGGCTCGTCCAGCCCCATGCCGCGGCCAGCACGATGCCGATTATGGCCAGCACGACGACGAGCTCGATGAGCGTCGTGCCCCGGCACGCCGTGCCGCGATTCCGCATGTGCCGAGCCAACCCAGAGATGGACAAGGTTCCCTCCGTATGAGCGTGCGCCGGCGTCCACGCGACACCGTCATTGAGTGCCGGCCGCATCCCGGAGTCGCACGGCACCGACGCCGGCGGCGCCCTCGCGTTAAGGTAAATGCCCAATGCGCTCCGATACCAGACTTGGCGCGTCATAGCTATCCTAAATGACTATAGGTCGTGCGGTCTCGCGCGCGTCAAATTTGCCGGCGCCGCCCCCCGTGCTCACTCGGCCACCACGTGCTCAAAGAGCCAGGTGCCGAGCACCACAAACAGAACGTCGTAGGCCGCGAGCAGCTTCAGTGGTCCCAAGAGCGCGCCGAACGGCGCGCCGTCGAGCGCCCTCGCGACGGCCGCCAACGACACCAGGATGACCGGCAGCACGACGGGCAACAGGACAATGGGCAACAACACCTCGCGGAGCCGCGTGGCCGCGGTCATCGCCCCGAGCAAGGTGCCGACCGCAGCAAACCCGACCGCGCCGAGGACGAGCGGCACCGCCATCGTCGCGGCGCGGCGTCCGGCCACAGGGTCGACGAACACCGCCGTCGCCAGCACGACCACGGCCTGCAGGACCGCTACCAGGACGGCGTTGGCCAAGCACTTCGCGAGAAAGACTTCCCCGCGGCCGACCGGAGCGAGCAGAACGCCCTGCAACGCCTGCCGCTCCTGCTCGATCGCGTGCGACCGCGCGAGCCCGAGCGTGGCCCCGAACGCCACGGTCACCCACAGGATCGCCGGCGT
>JAJPIA010000120.1 GCA_021324975.1 Bacillota bacterium | reverse complement strand
CCGATCAGCCGGTTGAGCTCGACGCTGTACTCCATCGGCAACTCGCGCGAGATCGGCTCGATGAACCCGCGCACGATCATGTTCATCGCCTCGTCTTGGTTGATCCCCCGGCTCATCAGGTAGAAGAGCTGCTCGTCGGACACCTTGGACACCGTCGCCCCGTGCGTCACCTGCGCGACTTGAATGCATAGTGCTCCGGGTCTCGGAATCACCACTTGTATTAGTCGAGATCGATGCCCAAGGGATTCGGTGTGCCCATACCCGCATCGCCCCTCCCCGCGCGATCAGCGCGATTGACTGTCGTGCCCGGCTGTAACCCCGCCGCCAAGTCGCCACTCACGGTCAACGAGGAACCGGCCCGCGGCACAATTTCACGTTTACCCAAGGCGGTCGGGCTTACGCATGAGGTATGCGAGCTCCGTGGCACGCGCAACCGGCGGCGCGCCGGCTCGCGCCATCGTGTCGGAAGTAGAATCATTCTAGATCGAGCTTGAACGATTTGACGAAGCCGAAACGTCCCCCCACATTGGGCCTACACAGTTCGATACCCGCGCATGTCGTATCGTTGTTGGCCTTGTATGCGGGGCACCGGTTCTTTCTATCGCAGCAATCGTCCCAAATTTCATCCGGTCCATTGCGCAGACCGCCGCATGTACGAGGCCAAGGGCTCAGGCGGCAACACGGTCGCGCGGCGCGCGGCGGCGGGTTAACCCGCTCCGCCGCTCACCGGCGTGTCGGCCCGCGCCGGGAGGGCGTCCAGCTTGAACATGGGAGGTCAACTGGCGCGCTGGCGCCGTCGAGCAGGACCGCCCGGCGCGCCCCTGCGAAATAGCGGACGCGGTGCCGTCGTCGAATCCAACGTTGGGTCTGCGGCGCGGGCACGAGCTGCCGCGCCCCCGGTGGCCGGATGGACCCGGAGTCCGGTGTGCTGCGTCGTCTCCGCGCGGCGCGACGCCGCGGCGGAGCGCGAGCGCGCCATGACCGGCCCCCCGAACCGGCAGGTCCTAGCGGATGGTACCGTGCTGACGATGAATGTCCGACGGGAGCTCCTGGCCGACGCGGCGATCGTCGTGAAGGGGCCGCTGATCGCGTACGTCGGCCCGGCGTCCCACGTCCGGGCCGAGCCCGGGGACGTTCGTGTCGACTGCCGCGGGCTCTTGCTCATGCCCGGTCTCGTCAACGCGCACACCCACACGGCGATGGGGATCTACCGCGGGCTTGCCGAGGACCGGCCGCGCGCCGGGTGGGCGCCCGCGCGCTACGCGCTCCCGCACCTCGAGCACGCGCAACCGGAGGACTACTACCACGGCGCACTCGTGGGTGCGGTTGAGATGTTGATGAACGGCGTCACGACGATCGCGGATCGGGGCGGCTTCATGGACGTGATCGCGGAGGCGCTCCACGCGTCCGGGATCCGCGCCGTGGTGGCGCACACGCTGCATGACGTCAACCGTCCCCTGGAGCTCGACCGCGCGCGTGGGGTGCTCGCGCGATGGGGTACCGACCCTCACGCGCGCGTGCACGCCGGACTCGGGCCGCACGCGCCGGACACGTGCTCGGACGCTCTCCTGGGACAAGTGCGGACGCTCGCCCGCGAGACCGGTGCGAGGATCTTTATCCACTGCGCGCAGTCGCACCCCGAGCTCGAGGCGGTGCGGGCTCGCGGATACGCGGGGGCCGTCCATTGCCTCAACCGCAACGGCCTCCTCGGGCCGGACGTCGTGGCCGCGCACTGCCTCTACCTCGAGCCGGACGAAATCGCGCTCCTCGCGCGCACCGGCACGTGGGTCGCGCATTGTCCGGCCAGCAACGCGAAGATCGAGGCGCGCACCGCGCCCGTCGCCGCGATGCGCAGGGCCGGGGTGGGCCTCGCTCTCGGGACCGACTGGGCGCCGACGAACAACGCCATGGATCTCTTCGACGAGATGAAGGTCGCCGGGTTGCTGGGCAAGGTCGCCGCGGACGATGCGGCCGCTCTCCCCGTGCCGCACCTGCTCGGCATGGCCACCATCGACGGCGCCCGCGCGCTCGGGCTGGGCGGCGTGATCGGGAGCCTCGAACCCGGGAAGCGTGCGGATATCGTGGCCCTCGCCATGGACGAACTGCACCTGCACCCCTGGCATGACGCGCCCGCCAACCTCGTCTACGCCGCGAAAGGCCGGGACGTTCGCCACGTCTGGGTGGACGGACGGCAACTCGTGCGGGACCGGCGGCCGATCCACGTCGATCCGGCGGCGCTGCTCGAGGAGACGGCCCGGATCTGGCGGCGCCTCGGCGCCGGGCCCCCGTGACCCTGATGCCGCGGAGCGGCTAGCGCTAAACCTTGGGCGTCTTCGCCATCTCCACGATCTCGTCCGTCATCACGTCGGCCGGCGCGACGGGGCTGGCGATTTGCTTGAGCCCGTAGTAGGTCTCGCTGATCTGGGCCCACACTTTGGGGTCCATCGCGCCCCAGCCCGCCTGCTTGGTGAGCGGCGAGTACATGTAGGAAATCTCGTTCTTCCACGTCTGAAGCTCGAGCCGGCGGTCCAGCCCCGTGGTGGCCTTTAAGACGTCGTCGACGGCCTCGTCGGGGTGCGCGGCCGCGTACAACCAGCCGCGGGCGCTCGCCTGGACGAACCGCACGAGCACGTCCTTGCGCTCGCTGATCACCCGGTCGGTCGTGAAGTACGTGTACGCGTACAGCCGGATCCCCAGGTCCCACAACGGGAAGTAGCTGAAGTTTCCGGCCTGACGCACCGCCTCGATCTGCGGCGCGTCGATGATCCAACCGGTGATCACGTCCACCTGCCCCGTCACCAGCGGCCGCGTATCGCCGCCCACAAACAGCACCTTGACCTTGTCCTCGGGAATCTGGTACTTCGCCAGGACCGCGGCCAGCAACGGCCGCGCCGTCGCCTGGATGCCGATGGTCTTCCCGGCGAAATCCCGCGGCGTGCGGATGCCGGACTTCGTGAGAAAGATGAACGCAAACGGGTGCTTTTGCAGCACGGTCGCGAACGCCTTGACGGGCAGGCCGCGGCTCCGCGCGTTTACGAGGACGGCGACCGACGACACGTTGCCCATCGGCGCGCCGCCGCCGGCGACCACCTGGATGGGGTCGATGTTCGGCCCGCCGGGCTGGAGCTTCACATCGAGGCCCGCGTCTTTGAAGTATCCTTTTGCGTTCGCCACAAAGTCCCCGGCCATCTGCGAGTTCGCGAGCCATCCCAATTGCTCGGAGAGCGAGGTGGTCCCCTGCGCCGCGGCGCCCGCGAGCATCCCCGCGAGTTGGGCGCCGGCCGCGGCGATCGCCAGCGCCCCTCCTCCGGTCAAGAGCCTGCGGCGGCTCACCGGTTGCGTGAACAGCGTAATGGGCTCCTGTCCCATGTGCCCACCCCCCTGCGTCGTTTCTTCCGCCTCCGCTCCGTCTGGTCGGAGGACGGTCCCCAACAGCCGAACGTCCCGGAGTTGTGGCCTCACACGACGCCATCACGGATCAGCGCGTCGATCTCCTCCGCACCGTACCCCGCCTCCCTGAGGATCTCCCGCGTGTGTTCGCCGAGGTCGGGCGGGTGGCGCCGCACGCGGGCGGGCGTGTCCGAGAGCTTCACCGGCACGCCGACCGTTTCGAACCGTCCGAGCCGGGGATGATCGACATCCACGCGCATCCCGTTGTGCCGGACCTGCGGATCGTCCAGCGCCTCGCCCAGCGAACGCACCGGCGCGCAGAGCACGTCCTCCCGCTCCAGCCGCTCCAGGGCCTCCGCCTGCGTCAGCTCCGCGAACCGCCGCCGCAGGATCGCCTGCAGCTCGCTCCGGTGCTCCTGTTGCGCCTCGTCCGTCGCGAAGCGGGGATCCGCACCGAGCGGCCCGAGATCGAGCGCCCGCGAGATGTCGCCGAGCGGGTCCGCCTTGAACGCGCCGATCAGGACGATCCACCGGCCGTCCTTGGTCCGAAAGGTGCCGTTCCGCGGCAGCGCGATCCAGTTGACCGTCTGCCGGGCGTTGAGCCACGCGGTCGCTTCCTGCTGTTGCATGTAGACCATGGCATCGAGCAGGGACGACGTCACGAGTTGGCCGGTCCCCGTCCGCTCGCGCGCCAGCAGCGCGAGCAGGACGCCCTGCACGAGCAGCATGCCGGCCGCACAGTCGCAAACCGCGGTGCTGAAGGGCTCCGGCGGCGCGTCGGATTCGGCGCGCCGCAGCAGCGCACCGCCGAGCGCCTGCGCGAGCACGTCTTGGCCGCCCTTGGACCGGTAGGGCCCGGTGAGCCCGTACCCGGTCCCCACCGCGTAGATCAGCCGGGGGTTGATCTCGCGCAGCGCCTCGTACCCGAGCCCGAGCCGCTCCATCGTGCCCGGCCGGAAGTTGTGGACGAGGACGTCGGCGCCGGGCACCAGGCGCAGGACGAGCGCCTGCCCGGCGGGCTTGCGCAGGTCGACGGTGAGCGCGCGCTTGTTGCGATTGGTCGCGAGAAAAATGTAGCTCTCGCCAGTCGGAACGGGCAGCGTCGTGCGCGTGTAATCGCCCGCGCCCACCCGCTCGATCTTGATCACGTCGGCGCCGAAGTCGCCGAGCATCTGCGTGGCCAGGGGACCGAGGGTAATCTGGGTGAAGTCGAGAACGCGCACCCCGCAGAGCGGCAGCCGCGAGGCCGGCCGGGTCATCGTCCGCTCCATCGCGGCGCGCGCTTCTCCCGGAACGCCCGGACCCCCTCGTCCCCGTCCTCGGAGCCGAGCGCGTCGAGGACGCGGCGGGGGAACCAGCGTGCGGCGATCGGGAGCGGTAGGTCGAGCGCCGCCGTCGCGAGTTGCTTCGTCGCCTCGACGGCCAGCGGCGCGCAGGCGAGCACGTCCGCCGCCCACCGGTCTGCCGCCGCGCGGAGGTCCGCCGCCGGCACGACCTCGTTCACGACCCCGGCGGCGAGCGCCTCCCGTGCGCCGATGCGCCGGCCGGTGAGCAGCAACCCCATCGCGACCTTGAACGGGATCTGCCGCGCGAGCATCGCGATGCCGCCGTCCATCGCCATGCGCCCGACCCGTGGTTCCGGAAAGCCGAACTCGGCATGGTCCGCGGCAACGATCAGGTCGCACGCGAGCGCCAGCTCGAATCCGCCGCCCAGCGCTAGCCCGTTCACCGCCGCGATCACCGGCTTCAGCAGGTCGCGGCGCAACGATAGGTTCCCGGCCCCGAGCGGAAGCGCCTGGCCCAGGTACGCGAGACCGCTCGCCTCGCCCGGATCCTTCATGTCCGCCCCCGCCGAAAACGCGCGCGACCCGGCGCCGGTGAGCACGGCCACGCGCACCTCCGCGTCGTCGCGCACGTGATCCCACGCCCGGCCGAGCGCGCGATGCGCGGCCAGGTTGAGAGCGTTCAGCACGCCGGGACGGTCGATCGTCACACGCGCGACCGCGCCGTCGCGCTCGTACCGGATGCCGGCGTCGGCAAACGCGGCGGCGGGCATGCTCAGCGCGGCCCCCCGGACGCCGCGCCCGCAGGCTGCTCTTCCAGCCCCAAATCCGCGCCGGCGGCGATCAAACGGCGCTGCAGCACCGCCACGTCGATCGCGCGGGGCTCGACGCCGGCCTCCGCCGCCATCGCCGCGGCCATCCCCGCGGCCTCGCCCATGACCATGCACGGCCCGATCTCGCGCGCCGAACGCTGGGCGTCCGGCGCGGCGGAAAAGCACCGCCCCGCCACCAGCAGGCCGTCAACGCCGCGGGGTAGCAGGGAGCGATACGGCATGAAGTAGTCGCGTCCCCGTCCGATCACGTCGGGAAAACGGCGCCCCTGCAGCACGTCGTCCTTGGTCATGACGTACTCGCCTTGGAGCACCCGCGTCTGCCGCACGCCCGCCTGGGGGGCCGCATCGAGGATGTAGGCACGTTCAAATCCGGGCAGGTGTGCGCGCAGCCACACGATGCCGCGCACAAACCGCTCGCGCGCATCGATCTCGAGCGACGTCAGGTCCTCCACGGAGAGCGCGTCGAGCCCGGCCAGGTGCGGACAGTTGCACCAAATCACGCCCTCGCGCGGCGTCCGGAGCCACCAAAAATCCCAGGAACCGCCGAGCATGCGCTTGACCTCGGCGTTGAGCGCCCGCGCGTCCTCGGGATGCGCCCGCTCAAACGCGATCGCCCGCTCCACGTCGACCGCCGCGACCCGGTGGACCAAGCTCACCATGTAGCGGCCGTGCGTGAAGGGGGCGCCGGCGGACGCGTACAGGTCACCGTCGCCGCTCGCGTCGATGAAAACGCGGCCGGAGACCGCCTGCCGGCCTGCCTTCGTTTCCATGATCGCCGCGCGGACGCGGCCCTCCTCGACCACGGCGCGCGAAAACCACGAGTGCATCCGCAGCGTCACCCCGGCTTCGCGGGCCACCTGAAACGACACCTGCTTCCACGCCTCGGGATCGAAGGCGCCGGCGTAGGTGGTGGGGAGCGGCTTCGTGCGCGCGTAGAAATCCTCGAATCCCCACCGGGCCCAGCGCCACCACAGCTCGGGATCGTGGCTGAAACACTCCTCCTCCGGAGGCGCTACGGCCCCGCCCGCGCTGATCAGCCGTTGCAGCATCTCGTAGGCGAGGCCGGCGACGGTGCGCCGCGTGTGCCCCGACATGTCCGCGAGCAGAAGCACCATCCCTCCGGACGCCATCCCGCCGAGATATCCGTACCGCTCCACGAGCAGCGTCCCGGCGCCCGCGCGCGCGGCGCCGACCGCCGCGGCGAGGCCGGCCGGGCCGCCTCCGATGACGACCACGTCGGCGTCCGCGACGACCGGGACGTCCTGTGCCGGTTCACGCACGACTCTCATGCCGTCCTCCTCGTGCGTTCTCGGTGATACTTGGCAACAGCGCGGAAGAGGGGTTAGTCCAGCCGGACATTGGTCGCCCGCCACGAGACGGCGTAGTGTTCGATGACCGAGACCGCGTTGAACAACGCGAGGGCCAGCACCGAGGCCACGGTCATCGTCGCGTACAACAGCGGCGTCCGGTAGTCATACGTCGCCGCGACGATGAGGTAGCCGAGCCCGGCGTTGGAGCCGATCCACTCGCCCACGATCGCCCCGAGCAGCGCCGCCGTGCTGGCGATCCGTAGCGCCGAGAACAGATAGGGCAGCGACGTGGGCCATCGCAGGTACCGGAACACCTCCCACCGGCTCGCCGAGAGCACGCGCATCAACTCGAGCGCCTGGGCGTCCACGGCGTCGAGCCCGTCCGCCATGTTGACAAGGGTCGGGAAGAACGTGATGAGCGCGGCGATGGCGATTTTCGGGGCGTAGCCGTTGCCCAGCAGCAGCACGAGAATCGGGCTGATGGCGACGATCGGCAGCGTCCGCAGGGCGACGGCAAGCGGGTACACGCCGTGCCGGAACGTCCGGTTGTGGACGAAGCCGACGGCCGCGGCCACGGCGACGAAGTTGCCGAGCAGGAACCCGCCGACCGTCTCGATCAGGGTGGGCCACGTATTGACGAGCAGCGTCCGGGTTTCCGTCCGGAGCGCTTGGATTACTTGGACGGGAGACGGCGCGATGTACGTGGGCACATGGAATGCGACGATGATCGCCTGCCAGCCGAGGATGACGGCGGCCAGGGTGCCGGCGGCGACCGCATGGCGCCGCCATGGGGACTCCGCCCCGGGTGCGCTCCGGCGGCCGGGCGAGGCGGCCGGCGCGGCCGCGTGGGCGCGCAACGGCGGCCGGTCCGCCGATGCCATCAGTGCTCCAGCGCCTCCCGCAGTTCGGCGGCGGCGCGGGCGAATTCCACCGTGTCACGCATCCGCGGATGGCGGGGATGGGCGATGCCGACGTCCACCACCCGGCGGATCTTCGCGGGACGTGGCGACAGCACCACGACGCGGGACGACAGGTAAACGGCCTCGGGAATGCTGTGCGTCACGAACAGGATCGTGCGCCGGGTTTCGGTCCACACACGGAGCAACTCCTCGTTGAGCCGGTCCCGCGTAATCGCGTCGAGCGCGCCGAACGGCTCGTCCATCAGGAGAATCGGCGGATCGCTCACGAGCGCACGGGCGATGGCGACACGCTGCTGCATGCCGCCGGACAACTGTGCGGGGCGCACGCGCTCGAATCCCTGGAGCCCGACAAGGGCGAGCAGCGCCGCCGGGGACGGGCCCGAGGGATGCCGTTTGCCCCAGCGGCCGATGCGCAGCGGCAAGGCCACGTTGTCCTCCACCGACAGCCACGGGAGGAGAACGGGCTGTTGAAACACCATCCCCAACGCCCGGTCCCGCCGGGCGGCGTCGGGGGAGCGGCCGAGAATCTCGATCGTGCCCGCGGTGGGCGGCAGGATGTCCGCGACGAGCCGCAGGAGGGTTGACTTGCCGCACCCGGATGGGCCGAGCAGCGACACGAACTCGCCGCAGCCGATCTCCAGGGTGACGTCCCGCAGCACCTCGAGCGGCTCCCCGCCCCGGTCGAAGGCCATCGACACGCCGCGAAGCGTGATCGACAGCGACGCCCCTGGACGCTCTTGAGATGCGATCACCGTCTGTGCCTCCACCGCCCGCGCCGTGTCTCGCTGCCCGCAACCGCCGGTGCGCGCGGCGATGAGCGACGTCACAAGGGGTTACGCCGCGCAATCCACAACATCCTGGGCAGTTGCCGCCGCCGGCCCCTATGCGCGGGGGACCTGGCGTCGGTCAAGGCCGCGCATGCCGGTCTCCCGTCGCTTGGGTGCATAGCCCGCCGCTCCATGGGAAACGCAATAACGAGAGCGCGTAACCGGTGGCCGCCCGCCTTGCCCGCACCGAGCGCGGCGGTCAGGTATTCCCGGGGGAGGCGCATGCATGGGTGCGATCGCCGTACGGCAACCTGAGTTTGCCCCCGAGTCGCACATCGGGGAAAGTTTCATCCGCCACTACGTCTTCAGCCTCGATCACAAGATGATCGGCCGGCAATACTTCCTGACCACGCTCTTCATGGCGCTTGTGGGCGGGACGATGGCGATGCTGATGCGCGTCCATCTTGGCTGGCCCAATAACGGGGTCCTCTCCCCGGAGCAGTACCTGCAGGCCGTAACGATGCACGGCACCATTATGATCTTTTTCTTCCTCACGGTGATCCTGACCGGCGGGTTTGCGAACCTGTTGGTCCCGCTGATGATCGGGGCGCGGGACATGGCGTTCCCGTTCCTCAATATGCT
>JAJPIA010000135.1 GCA_021324975.1 Bacillota bacterium | reverse complement strand
GCATGATGGCGGGAGTGCCGCCGTACGTGGGGGCGTGGTGTAGCCTGGTTTAACACACCTGCCTGTCACGCAGGAGATCGCGGGTTCAAATCCCGTCGCTCCCGCCAACCTTTGTAAGTCAAGCATTTCCGACGTTCATGGCCGGCCCGAATCCCGCAAAAAAGACAGGTGATCACCCCCGGCCGGACGCCGTGGCCGCGTTCATGACGAGCCGGCAGGTTGGGAACGGTTCGTCCTGCACCGAGGGATCTACACATCAAGGACGGGAAACTCGATGAGGACTCCTCAAAGTGGAATCTTTGCGCTCGGGACCTCGTCTCACGCGTATCTCGAGTTCGACCTCCAGCCCGGGGCGAATCCCCGCGATCTCGTCACCGCGATGGCCGGCCTGCGCGAACCACGGACCACGATCGGCGGCATCAATCTGGTTTCCGGATTCCGGCCGGAGCTGTGGCGCGCAGTCGCGTCCGACGGGATACCCCGTGACTTCGTCGGCTTCAACGAGGATATCCGCGGAGCGGAGGGGTATGTCATGCCAGCGACGCAGCACGACGCCGTGCTGTGGCTGTCGGGCAGCGCTTACGATGTCGTGTTCGATGAATCCCGCCAAGCAATCGCGGCGCTTGCCGGCGTGGCCCCGGTGGCCGATGAGACATCCAGCTGGCCCTACCGCCATGATCGCGACCTCACCGGCTTTATCGACGGCACGGAGAATCCGAGCCTGCTCGAAGCGCCGGCTGTGCTCCTCGTGCCTGAGGGCACGCCCGGGGCAGGGGGCACCATCCTGCTGCTTCAGAAGTGGGTCCACGACTCGACCCGTTGGGAATCGCTCGACGTCGCGGCACAGGAGCGCGTCGTTGGCCGGCGCAAGGCCGACAGCGTTGAACTGGATCCGCAGCCGCCGGACTCCCACGTCGCGCGTACCGACCAGCAGGTGTTCGGGCAGATTTTCCGCCGGAACATGCCATACGGTACGGTTACGAATCACGGCACGGTGTTCGTCGGCTTCAGCGCCGAGCAGCGACGCCTGACCAAGATGCTGGACAGCATGGCGGGGGTCAACGGCGGCATCCGGGATGCCTTGACGCACTACACGCGGCCGCTGACCGGCGCCTTTTACTTCATTCCTTCGGTGGAGGCACTCGGCCAATTCGCCGCCGAGGATCCGACGAACGGGAGGTGACGACCGCGCCAAATCCCGTCGCTCCCGCCAGCTTATTTTTGAAATTCACCGACATCTCTTGCGGCGGCGACGCGAAATCGCTGCGCCGACGACTGACTCTAGCCTTTGCAAGGGGAGCGGAGTCAGGCGCGAACGGCGTAGTTTCTGGCCAGGGGTGGAAAGGAGCGTGGACCATGGCCCAGAGCCTAAGGCAGTTCGAGGGCACGGAAGAGAAGTCGGCTCCCTTGATCGAGCAGTGGAACCTTATCAAGGAGCCGGGCGCGTACGTGTTCATGGACAGCGGTGAACTGGCCCGGGTACCGTTCGAGGCACTCGCGCCCGGGCACAGTCCCGCGATGACGATTACGTCCAAACGCCCGGTGTTGCTGGCCCGCATCTCAACTGATCCATACGTGCCCCTAAGCAAGGCGCGACAACTGGCGGCCGATTTTGACCTCCACGTGAACCTCTAGGACCCGTTTCCGCCGTCCGGCCTCCTCCGCCTCCCCGCCGGCGGACCCCCTGTCCGTTTGCGAGCCTGCAACCTCACGCTGCTGTCGAGATACAATGGGTTGTAATCGAGCCAGGCAGCGTGGGGAGCGAGATCGTGACCAATGTCTACGAACGATATGTATTGCCGCGACTGCTCGACCGCGCGATGCAGCGGAAGACCGACATGGCCGAGCGAGCTCGCCTCGTCCCGCGGGCCACCGGCACTGTGCTCGAGATCGGGGCGGGGTCGGGGCTGAACCTACCGTTCTATGGCGCCGCGGTTGAGCGTCTCTATGCTGTGGACCCGTCGGTCGAGTTCTGGGTCATGGCAAAACCGCGCCTCGCGAAGGTACGATTCCCGGTCGAGTTTCTGCCCGCGTCGGCGGAGCAGATCCCACTGCGTGACAGCAGCGTCGACACCATTGTGTCCACTTGGACTCTGTGCAGCGTGCCAGATCCAGACCGAGCGCTCCGGGAGATGCGGCGGGTCATGCGACCGTCCGGCATCTTCATCTTCGTCGAGCACGGTCGCGCCCCTGATCATCGCGTGGAAGCATGGCAGAACTGGCTCAATCCCATATGGACACGCATCGCTGGTGGCTGCAATCTCAACCGCAGTGTCGACCGATTGATCGAACGAGCCGGGTTTCAGATCATCGAAATCGAGCGCGGCTACAAGGGCAGCCCTCGGCCGCTCACTTTCACCTATAAGGGGCTGGCCGAGTCCGCCGGTACGCACCAGCGGTGCTGAGGTTTCGAGAGGACCGGCGCGCCGCGTGACTCACGCTGCCCCGATGGCCCGTGCACCCTCCGTCCGTACGAGCTCCACGAGCGCGTCGATGTCCGCGCGCGATGCCCGGGGGTTGATGATGCACGCCCGGAGTGCGAATTGTCCCCGCAGCACGGTCCGCCCACCCCAGCGATGCTGCCGTTGGTACGAAGATAGGGCGGCACGAGGCTGAACGCGTCCCGCATCGCCGCGCACGAGCAGGATCTCGCGCCCCGCGTCTTAACGCCCCGCCGGGCCAGGAGTTACAATTTGGGTGAAGGTGGCGCGGTGGGCCTGCGCAGAGTCAGTGACTGCGTCGTAACGGAGGCTCGAGCATGTCGGCGGATGTCGAGCGGCAGCCTGAAGACCACCGGTCGCCCAACCTGTATCCTGTGGATTCGTACCGGTGGGAGATCCCGTCCGACTACAAACCCGGCATGCGGGTCCCGGGATTGGTCTACGCCGACGCGGCGCTGTTACCGCAAATTCTGGCCGACCACGCGCTCGAGCAGGTGGCCAACGTCGCGACACTTCCGGGGATCGTCGGCCGGTCGATCGCGATGCCGGACATTCACTGGGGTTACGGCTTTCCGGTTGGCGGCGTGGCCGCCATGCGGCTCGACGACGGTGTGGTTTCCCCGGGTGGGGTGGGCTATGACATCAACTGCGGGGTCCGGCTGCTCGCCGCGTCGCTTTCGCACGAGGAGATTGCGCCGCGCCTCTCAACCCTCGCGGACCGTCTCTTCAAGAACGTGCCCTCGGGGGTCGGAACGCACGGGCGGTTTCGGCTGACCCAGTCTGATCTGGACGGGGTGCTCGCGCACGGGGCGGCCTGGGCGGTCGCCCGAGGGTTCGGCCGGCCGGAGGATCTTGCCTGCATCGAATCGGAGGGTACGATCCCCGGCGCTGCGCCGGACGCCGTGAGCCGAAAGGCCCGTATGCGCGGGCTCGAGCAGCTTGGCACCCTCGGCTCGGGCAACCACTTCCTGGAAGTGCAGCGAGTCGATGAGATCTTCGATCCCGCCACGGCGGCCGTCTTCGGGTTGCGCCACGCGGGTCAGATCACCGTGCTCATTCACTCCGGATCCCGGGGGCTCGGACATCAAGTGTGCGATGATTTCCTCACAGTGTGCGATCGTGCGCTGCCGCGCTACCGTATCACGCTGCCCGATCGGCAACTGGCGTGCGTGCCGCTGGGCGCCCCCGAAGGCCGCTCATACCTGGGGGCCATGGCCGCCGCCGCCAACTTTGCGTTCGCCAACCGCCAGGTCATCACGCACCGGATCCGCGAAGCGTGGGACGCCGTGCTGGGAGCATCCGCAACGCCGCTGGATCTCGTCTACGACGTCGCCCATAATATGGCGAAGATCGAGGAGCACACGGTCGGGACCGAACGCGTGCGGCTCTGCGTGCACCGGAAGGGCGCGACACGGGGGTTCCCGGCCGGGCACCCAGACGTGCCTGCGCCGTATCGCGGTGTCGGGCACCCGGTGTTTCTGCCGGGCGACATGGGGCGGTATTCGTATGTGCTGGTCGGCACCTCGCGGGCCATGGCGGAGACGTTCGGCTCCACCCCGCACGGCGCCGGCCGCGTGCGGAGCCGCGGCGCCGCGCGGCGCCTGCTTCAGGGGGTGGACATCGCCGAGGCGCTGGCCGCGCGCGGTATCATCGTGCGCGCCGTGAGCCGTGGCCTGCTCGCGGAGGAGGCCTCGGAAGCGTACAAGGACGTGGCAGACGTGGTCCGTGCGAGCGATGGCGCGGGCCTAACACGCCGCGTGGCGCGACTGTGTCCGGTCGCCGTAATCAAAGGATGACGCCATGTCCGCGCGCCGGGCGGCCGTGAGGCCGTTCGAGACGTTCGAGCATACCGCTGACGTCGGCCTCATTGCGCGCGGCCACACACTCGAGGAGGCATTTTGCAACGCCGCGGCCGGGTTGGTCGACTTGATGGTCGACCCGAAGGGACTCCGCGCGGATGTGCACCTCAAGGTGACTGCCGCGGCCGAGGACCGCGCAGGTCTTCTGGTGGCATGGCTCAATGAGTTGCTCTATCTCCTCGACACGCAGGGCTTTGTGCCGCGGCTATGCCGCATGATCGAATTGCGCGACACGATGCTCACGGCGGAGCTGTTCGGCGATGTCGTCGACCCCGAGCGGCACGACGTCCGCCGAATGGTCAAAGCGGCCACGTATCACGGCCTGTCGCTGACGCGCACGGATACGACATGGGAAGCGAGGGTGGTCCTCGATTTATAGGGGATCGGCTCGACGGCGACAATGATCATAGGGGACCAGCGCCCGGGTGGCGCCGCGGGGACGGGATGAAAGCGCGACGCAGCGGATGAGCCGGACGGGCTCACCTGCCGCGCCGCGTCGATTGTGCGGTTAGCGCTGTCTAGGTCGCCTTGCCGAGCGTGTCCTGCGAGACTTCCTTGCTGATACCGCGAATCGCCTTGACGATCGCTTGGTTCATTTGCCCGCGGTCCCGGAGCGCGTCCACCGGGATCTCCTCGACCGTCGAGTGCGTGCCGCGGGACAGCTCGACCGAAAGCATGCCGTTCTGCGCTTCGTGTACTTCGCCTACGCCGACGTCGTCCCGGCCAAGTCCAATGATTGCTTCCTCGATCGTCTGCCGGTATCGCTTGAGCTCCTTGGTCGTGGACATAGTCTCACCTCCCCTTTCCAGATATGTACCCGGGCGACGCGACGGTGTATCCTTCAGGTCACGGGGTACCCTGGGCGTTGGTGCCATCGTCTCTGACGCGACGGCCGGCGGTCGGACACCCCGTGTGTGGCGCGATCTATGCCTTGCCGTGAGGCGAGGCCCTTCGCTATACTCGGAGCGTTTCGACAGTTGCCGGGGTAGCTCAGGTGGTAGAGCAGGGGACTGAAAATCCCCGTGTCGGCGGTTCGACTCCGTCCCCCGGCACCATATTTTTCAAGCAAACTGAACGGGGATTCACCGCGAGGAACTCCCGACTTTTATTAGCAAATTATTGACGGCCGCTGCGGCGTGTTCCTGAGCCTGAAGCGCGGGATGTACGTAAGTCTGCAACGTGAACGACACCTTGCTATGCCCAAGCCGATCTGCGATGGTCCGCGCGTCCACGCCGGCTGCGTTCAGTTGTGTCCCATGGAAATGGCGAAGATCATATCCGACTGTGCGGCAGATTCAACCGCTCCAGGGGTGGCGTGTGGTCGCGGTTCCATAGATTCGCGGGATTGATTGGCCGCCCACGAGCACCACAGAAGAGAAGTCCCGCATCCCGGAACTTCGGGCCAAGCTTGAGGCGGCGTGCTTTCTTCCACACGAGCGCATCCCGAATCGCATCGGCGGCCATGTCGGAAAGCACGACGATACGCCGGCCCCGCTGGGTTTTGGGCTGTCCATACACGGGATGACGTCCTGCGCGAACAAGCTGTTGCTGCACGCTTAGGATTGCGGGGCAGCGTCGAAGATCGACGGCCGTCTCGGGCACTCCTAGCAGTTCTCCGAGGCGCAGGCCGCAGGTGGCGGCAGTGACATACAGGGCATACACCGTCGGCGTTGCGGTTTCGAGGGCGTCTCTGAGATAGGCCACCGTTTGCTCTACGGTGAACACGGTTGGTTCGTACTCTGCGACCGGAGGCGGTGTCGTGTTGTCGCAGGGGTTACGAGCGATGAGCCCTTGCTGAGTCGCGTCCCGAAGCGCCTTGTGTAAGATCGCCGCGGCTTGGTGCGCTGTGGTCGAACTCACCCCCCGCCGTCCCGTCTCGACATCTCCACGCTTGCCCGAGATCATTGTCACATAGAGCGACTGAATGGCCGCCGGCGAGAGCCGGGCGAGGGGAATGTGCCCTAGGGCCGGAATGATGTGGCACCGTAGTAGCTCATCGTACCGGTCGGCCGTCTGTTCACGAATTACACCGAGGTCGACCCGCTGCTTGTGCCACGCCAACAGATAATCTCTTGTGCGAAGCTACGGTGAACCGTACGGACCAGCGCCGCTACTGAATGCAGGAGAATGCGCAAGCGTGACTCGGAATTGTTCTGCTTCTCTTCGCGTCGAGAAGCCGCCAAACCATCTGTAGCGCCGTTTCTTTGTTTCGGGATCAAGCCCAGCATACGCAGCGACTGCCCACCGATTGCCACGTTGGACAATACAGGTGCCCGACAAGCTCCACCCCCCCTTTGCCCCAAGATTGGGGAGGAGGGTTCGGGTCCGAAGGCTCACGGGTCCTTCGCCGCCCATGATCAGGGGCAGGAAGGGGCGATTAAGCAGCTCCCGTATGTTGTCCGAGGCAGGCCCTGGCGGGCGTAGTCTGCACTGACTTCGATAACGTCGAATGCAAGAGCGAACTCCACGGCTGCACCTCACGGCATGGTCTCGGTTAATCAAAAGGAGGGCGTTCGATGTTACCGGGCTATCCGGCGAAAACGGGCTCCGGGGCCTGTCGCCCGCCGACAACTAGCGCAACGCGGTCGCGGCCTCCGATGCAACAGCGGGCAATTTTACCGAGGCAGAATTGATTCTACGAACCGGCCGAACCGGCTGCCCCTGCCCGGGACGCCGGGACCGCTCGGGTCTCCCGGGCTCGGTCGTCCCCTCGGTCCAGCCCAGGTCCCGCCACCACAGTAGCGGCCATCTCCACATCGGAAGTCCCGGCCACCGTTGCCGACCCTTGGTGCACAGACCAACCAAGTGGGCAGCCGTCGTGGGCGTGCCCCACTTCCGCCAATCATCGAGAATCATCCCGCAGCCGTCACAGAGCTGGGTGTTTTCGAGGGGGACAAGAACGTCTTGGCGCAAGCAGACCGGACACGTTCCATGTACGGATTTCCGATTCACGGGATCTCCCTTCACCATTTGATCCGGGCGCGTACGAGGTCACGTTCTTCAATGGACCGAATGACATAGCCACGCATCTTATCAGAGAACCAGCGTAGACTCTCCCAGGATCGAGGAAAGACTGCGCCTCGGGCTCGCGCCCGAGAGTTGGAGAACGCCCTGGTTACCCTATGGCGCCAAGTCGCTTCACCGTCGCTGCCACGAGGACGAGATCTGTGGGAAGATGGTCGGGCCGGCGGTCACGCTCGGCGCGAGGCGCTATCTTCCGAGGAACACTCAGATCTCGCCCGCCGCGCCATCCTGGCACGATATAAGGGACTGACGAAAGCGGAACGGAGTGAGGTGGCCCGGCAAACCGTTCCCGCTCGGTGGGCAGAGGCTCGGAAATCCGCTAAGGATTGAACTAGCGCTTAGTCGAGGGACCCTCACTCCTACCCCGGCGGCATCACCGGCGCACTATCGTGTATGAGGCCCGGAAAATTTTCGTTGAGGCACCAGAGCGAGACCCTCCTGCATCTGCAAGGGAGCGCCGACCCGCAAGTGGAAGTTGAATGAAGAATGACCCGGGGTCTGCCGCAGCCCGAAATACCAATATCGATGTCCCCGTTATCACGCCGCGCCCTGGCGGAATTCGTGGGCACGGCGTTGCTGCTCGCGGCCGTGGTCGGATCCGGTATTGCGGCCGAGCGGTTGAGTCCGCATGACGTCGGCTTGCAGCTTTTGGAGAATGCCGCTGCGACGGCGGCTGCCCTCGTCGCCATTATTCTCGCTGTTGGCCCTGTCTCGGGCGCACACTTGAATCCCGCGGTGACACTTGCGGACTGGCACCTGGGCGGGATTAGCAGACGGGATGCGCTCATCTATGGGCTCTCTCAAATTGTCGGCGGGCTCGTTGGGGCGATGCTCGCAAATGTTATGTTCTCGTTGCCGGTCGTCGAGATTTCGACAAAAGGCCGCTGGGGCACCGGACTCTGGGTCGGGGAGATCGTTGCGACGTTTGGGCTGCTGCTTGTGATCTTCGGTGGTGTGCGGTCAGGCCGCAGTGCTGCGGTGCCATTTGGGGTGGGTGCGTACATCGGAGGAGCGTACTGGTTCACCTCGTCTAGCAGCTTTGCCAACCCTGCGGTGACGATTGCCCGTACCCTGTCGAATACGTTCGCAGGGATCGCGCCGACCTCAGCAGGCCCGTTCATCGTGGCCCAGCTCGTGGCGACCTTCCTGGCCGTCGCCGCTGTGAGGCTCCTTTACCCGGCAATTCCAGAGGTGGCCGCAGACGTTGTGGTTCCTCATCCCGCCCAGGTCACCGCGCGCGCGGTGAAGGAGGACTCTTCGACAGGGGTGGGGTCGCGCTGATGGCTCGCGTGCTGTTCGTCTGCCTCCACAATGCCGGGCGCTCCCAGATGAGCCAGGCTTTCTTCGAGCAGGTCGCCGGAAGCCGTCACGAAGCGCGCTCGGCGGGCACAACGCCCGCGGACCGCGTGCATCCAGAGGTGGTGGAGGTGATGCGGGAAGTGGGCATCGATCTCTCTGGCAGGACACCCCGGAAGCTCACGGACGAGTTGGCCTCATGGGCAGATGTGGTCGTGACGATGGGGTGCGGCGATCAGTGCCCTTACATTCCCGGCAAACGCTATATCGACTGGGAGCTTGCCGATCCGAAGGAGATGCCAATATCCGAAGTGCGCCGTGTCCGGGACGAGATACAGCGTCGGGTGCAAGCATTGGTTAATCAGCTTTGAGGCGACAGTACCCCAGACGGCAAGTTACGGTCTATCTCAGAGATGCCGGGCTCGAAGTAGATTCGGGGGAAGCGTGATGATCGCAAGGGACGCCATGGCATTTCGCGTGCACACTGATGAGATCGCGGCCGCGATTGAACGCAGCGCGGCGGGTAGCGGGCCGACCCGGGAGCGAGGCGGGACGGCAGCCACCGACCCGAATGAGGTGAGCGCCGTGGGCCACGCGGAAATACAAGCGGCTGCGGTCGCGGGGCGCGAGGATGGTCCATATGGATCCGCAACGTGATTGGTATTACGATAGCTGTCCAGATCGACTGCGGATTCCGGCGAATCTGATCACCCATTCCGGTTTCTAACTGATCACGTGTTCCGGTAAATACTGATCATCCAGTCCGGTAAATACCGATCACCTCTCGGGTCCATCCCGATCACCCGGCCGGGGTGCTGGACCGCGATCGTCTCGCCACCACCACCTCCATCGTGTTAGCTCGAATGCTGGATGATTCGGTGCGCCGAGCTGTCGTCCTGGCGGCCCGCGGAACGCCCAAAGGTGCTGATTTCGCTCATCGTGAACAGTCGTTTCGCTCCATCATGAACGCGTCGATCAGCGATCGTGAACGGAGCGAAGCGACACTCGGAGCAACGCGACGCTGG
>JAJPIA010000059.1 GCA_021324975.1 Bacillota bacterium | reverse complement strand
TGGGCCTGGGACCCGGTGGAAAACGCCGCGCTCATGCCCTGGCTCGTGGCCACCGCGTTTCTCCACTCCGTCATGATCCAGGAACGGCGCCAGATGCTGACGCGGTGGAACGTCGTCCTCGTGATCCTCGCCTTTGGGCTGTCCATCTTCGGGACGTTTCTGACGCGCAGCGGGGTGCTGAGCAGCATTCACTCGTTCACGGAGTCGTCGCTCGGCGCGTTCTTCCTCGGCTTCCTGGCACTCGCCCTCCTGGCGGCGTTTGCCCTCGCCGCGTGGCGGTGGGACGAGCTCCGCGGCCGCCACGAGCTCGACGCGGCAGTGTCGCGGGAGAGCGCCTTTGTGCTCAACAACGTGCTGTTTCTCGCGGTGGCGTTCTCGGTGTTTCTCGGGACGGTGTTTCCGATCGTGTCGGCGGCGCTGGCCGGCCGCGCGATCAACGTCGGGCCGCCGTTCTTCGACCACATCGTCGTGCCGTTTGCGTTCGGCATCCTGTTCCTCATGGGGATCGGCCCCGCGGTCGCGTGGCGGCGGGCGTCGCCGGACGGCCTGCGCCGCAGCCTCCAGGCGCCGGCCGCGGCCGCGGTGGTGGTGGGGCTGGCGCTTCTCGCCGGCGGCATGCGGGCGCCGGGCCCGGTACTCGCCTTTGCGCTGTGCGTGTTCGTCGCCGCCACGATCGCCGTGGAGTTTGCCGGCGGGGTGCGCGTGCGCCGCGCCCACCGCGGCGAGCCTCCGCTGCGGGCGCTCGTCGCCTTGGTCGCGCACAACCGCCGGCGCTACGGCGGGTACATCGTGCACCTCGGCATCCTGCTGTTGTTCTGCGGGATTACCGGCTCGTCGGTCTTCGCGTCGCAACGGGTCGTCACGCTGGCGCCCGGCCAGGCCGCGACGATCGAGCGGTACCGGGTGCGCTTCGACGGGCTGTTGCAGTCGACCCGCGGCGGCGCGCTCGCGATCACCGCGAGGTTGCGCGTGTTCGAGGGCGCGCATGATCTCGGGGCCTTTGCCGCGCGCCGCAACCTGTATCTTACGGGCGACGTCACGACCGACGTCGCGCTGCGGAGCACGCCCCGCGACGATCTCTACGTGACGCTCGCGGGGTGGACGCAGACCGGCCGAGCAACCCTCAGGCTGCTCGTGAACCCGCTCGTGTCGTGGATGTGGGCGGGCGGTGCGCTGCTCACGCTCGGCGCGGTGATCGCGATGATCCCCGAACATCGCCTCGTGCCCCGCACCGCCCCGGCGTTCCGCGGGGCCTGGAGCGCCGGCGAGTGATGGCCGAGGCCGGTCTGGTCGCCCTGGCCTGTGCGGCGGCGGTGTTCGTGCTGTCGCCGCTGTGGCGCCCCGCGCCGCCGCCGGCGCAGGACGCGGAGCGGGAGCCGTTGCTGGCGGCGCACGAGGCGGTGTACCGCGCGCTGCGGGATCTCGACCTCGACCACGAAACCGGCAAGCTCACCGACGGCGATTACGCGGCGCTGCGCGCAGGATACCAGGCGGAGGCGGTCGCGGTGTTGCGCCGCCTCGACGCGCTGGCGATTTCCGAGCGCGACGCCTCCGCGGGACCGGAGGGGGCGAACTGAGGCGGCGGCACGGCGGCACGGCGCCGCGCCGCGGGTCGCACCTGAGAGTCTCTATCGTGGTCCTGGCCTGCGCGATCCTGTGGACGGCCGCCCAACCAGGGGTCTCCCGGGCGGCCGCCGCCTCGCCACAGGTCGATCACGGGCGCATCGTCGGGGTGGTGGTGGATCGCACACGCCCGGCTCACCCCGTGGCGCACTGGCCGGTCACGCTCGAGATTGTCGAGCGGGGGGCCACGGCGCAGCGGCGTACGGTCACCGATGGCGCCGGTCGCTTCGTGTTTACCAGCCTCGCCGTCGGAGGCATCCGCGTGTTTGTGGTGCGGGTGCAATACGCCGGGGTGCCGTACCAGTCGCGCGTGGCGCTCACGGCGTCTGTACCCGCCCGCAGCGTTCCAATCTCCGTGTACGAGCCGACGCACGACCGGGCGGTCATCCGCGGCGCGGCGTTGTTCGCGGTCGTGGAGACCGCCCGCGGCACCCTGCGGGTCAGCGTGGTGGAGCGTCTCGAAAACGCGACGGACCGAACCCTGGCGGTCACCCAGGCCGATCCGCTCGTCTTTCCCATTCCGTCCGGGGCAGAGGCGGTGGAGTACATCGGGGGCTGGCACGATCCGCGGATTGCCGGCGGGGCGATCGCGGACACGATCTCCGTGTTGCCCGGAGCGACGCAGGTCGCGTACGCGTTTGGCCTCGCGGTGCGCACGCCGAGGCTCGGCATCACGTGGGCGCTGCCCTACGGCGCCGCGGACGTCGAGATCCTCGTCACGGATCCCAAGGTGCGCGTATCGAGCCCGGGGTTTCACCGCGCCGCCGACGTGTCGGCGGCGGGCCGCCGGCTGGCCCGCTGGTCGGGCGGACCGGTCGCCCCCGGCGCGGACCTCACCGTCGGCCTCGACGGTGTGCCGGTGTCCCGCGATGTTTGGCCGGGGGTCGCGGCGGCGGTGCTCGGGATCCTACTGGCCGCCGGCCTCACATTCGCGCTCGTGCGGCGGCCACGCGGTGCCGTCTAGGGCCGAGGGCCGATCGTTCCGCGTTCCCGCCGCGTTGTCGAAGGGAGGAGAGCGCGGGCGCGTCGTGGAAGCCCAATCTCGCGCGCCCAAACCACGCCGATCGTGTACGGCTCACGATCGGGGTGGTTTTGTGCTGCGTCAGAGCCTGCGCCCCGAGGGCGACGATAGAGAGGATCGGCATGCCGAGAGGGTTCGGCCGGACGCGTTCGGCCGCAACGTTGCTGGTGATCGCCGCGGCCGTCCTGGCCGCCGGGTGCCAGCCGCAGACGAGCCTGCGGGGACCCGGGCTCGATCTTGCGCTCCCGCCGACGCAGGACGTCGAGACCCCGCTCGTCGCCGACGAGAACGACCGGCCGATCGTCCCGAACGCGATCCACGGGAAGCAGGTGTTCGACGCAAACTGCGCGGTGTGCCACGGGACGGACGGGCGGGGCAACGGTCCGATGGCGCCGACCCTCGTGGAGCCCCAGCACGACGTGCTGGCGTTGGTCACGGGGTTGTTCCATATCGCCGTCCACCGGGCAGCGCTGCCGAGCAAGCCCGCGGATTTTCACAACCGCGACCTCGAGAGCGTCATCACCCCGGCGATCATGTTCCAGACGGTGACCAACGGGCGCGCGTACACGGCGATGCCGGGGTTCGGGCCCGAAGCGTCGTTCGGCGCCAACAAAGCCCAGACGCTCTCCAACCAGGACCGGTGGGACGCGAACGTCTACGAGATGATGTTCCGCACGACGCCGCAGGGCCTGAGCGAGGGGAAACGCATCTATGAGGCGCAGTGCGCGCAGTGCCACGGCACGAACGGCGATGGCAAGGGGCCGCGCGGCGCCGAGATGGCCGCGCAGCTCTGGTCGTGGTCGCACGGTAAGGGACCCGGCATCTTCACCGACATCAATTACATGGTGCAACGTAACGGGGCGGACCTGACCAATGCGGTCCTCGACGGCGGCGGGCCGATGCCGAGCTTTCGGGGCAAGATGAGTTCCGAGCAGCTGAACGATGTCGTGGACTATATCTATACGTTCTTCTACAAGCACCCGCCGATCAAGTAGGGCGGACGGCCTGGGGGGGGAGGAGGGGCGCGGCATGAAGCTCGACCGGCGCGGCGTGCTCAAGGCGCTGACGGCAATCCCCGTGGTGGGGGCGCTCATCGCCGTGCTGTCGCCGCTCTTTCGCTTCCTCAAGCCGAACGACAAGCCGTGGGGCATCTTTACGATCACGCCCGACCTCCCGCAGGGCGGCGCACAGGTGGTCGGCAAGGTGTCCCAGCTGGCCAAGCCGTGGGACTCATTTTACTTCACGTACGTGCAGAAGTTCGTCCAGTACACGCCGGAGGGGCAGGAGGCGAGCAATGTCCCGGGGGTGGCGATCCGCCTGCCCAAGAAGGTGAAGTTCGTGAACAGCGAGGGGTTCGTGGGCTTCGAGGGGGAGACCGACATCGTGCTGTTCTCCCGAATCTGCCCGCACCTCGGCTGCATCTACAACTACGTGTCCGATTGGCACGAAGTGTCGGCGGGCTACGGCGGGTTCCGGCCGCCGGGGTTCGAGGAGCACGCGCTCATGGCGTGCCCGTGCCACTTCAGCATCTATGACCCGGAGTACCCGGACAATCCCGGGAACGTTATCTCGGGGCCCGCGCCGCGGGGCGCGCGATACTTCCGGTTCGAGGTCCACGGCGACGACATCGTGGTCACCGGCGCCGAGGTCGGCGCGATCGCAAAGTGCGCGCCCGGCGCCGTCGCCGGCGCCGCCGCGCCGCCGCGGGAGACGTGATGCGCGCGCGTCGTCGCTACCGCACGTCCTCGGCGCGCACGGCGAGGGGCTGGAGGTAGGCTGTGGAGGCGGTGCTCGCAAACCTCAGGGAGTGGTACCAGGACCGTAAGCAGCGCCTGGACCTCTGGGACGAGACGCAGACGGCGCGCCAGGACAATCCCATGTACATCTTGGGCGGCCTCGTCTGGCTGTCCTGGATGATTGTGATCGTCTCGGGAATCGTGCTGATGCTCTGGTACATCCCGACGACGACGGGGGCGTACCGCTCGATCGAGCACATCACCTACGACATCCCCTTCGGGTGGGCCGTGCGGGGCCTTCACAAGTACGGCGGGGACATGCTTATCACGTGCATCACGCTCAGGATCTACCGCATGTACTTTGCGGGGGAGTACAAGAAGCCGGGCGAGCTCACGTGGATGATCCTCTTTTCCGCGCTGGTGCTCGCCATGATCTCGGGGGTGACGGGGTACACGCTGGAGTGGAACCAGCGCGCGTTCTGGGCGGCCAAGGTGATCCTCACGGTGCCGACCTACTACGATGACATCCCGTTGATCGGCAACCTCGGGCTGGGCCACGCCATCGCCTACATTTTCCTCGGTGGCCCGGCGCTCGGCCAGGGGACGCTCACCCGCTTCTACTCCATCCACTTCGGCATCTCCATCGTGCTGGCCATCGTGGCCGAGACGTGGTTCTACCGCACGCGCCGGCGGCGCCTCAACGTCTCCGCGTTTGTGATCGTGCTCGTGTTGGCCTTCCTGGCGTTCGTGAGCTTCATCAACCTGCCGGACCTGGGCCAATGGGCCAACAACAACCGCACGCCGCTGCCGGTACTCTCCGACTGGTACTTCCTCGCCCTCTACCAGGTGGTGAAGTACATGCCGCCGCTGTGGGCGGGCGTCGCCCCGGCGCTCCTCATCGGGTACGGGATGCTGGTGCCGTTCCTCGACCGGACCAAAGAGACCCTGCCGACCCGGCGGCCGTTCTTCTTCGTGGTGGGCCTGCTCGCGCTCATCTACTGGATCGGGTTCAGCGCGCTCATCATGCTGAACATCGCCGTGATCTCGCGCGACCCGCCGTACATCTGGGGCATTACGGTCATCGTGCTGTTCGCCGCGTTGCTGTGGGAGCTCGCGTACCGGCGGCGGCAGGCGCAGCGTGCCGCCGCCGCCGCGGCGGCGCCCGCGGGCGCGTCGAGGCCGGCACCCCGGCCCGCGGCGTCGTAAGCCGATGCCGGCGAGCCGCGCGTTCCACCGGGTTCGGGATCGGGACCGCAGGACGGCGGGCGGCATCCCCGGGGCGGGGTAGACGATGCGGCGGAACGCGTTGTTCTGCGTGCTCCTCGCGGCGGCGACGCTCGGCCTCAGCCAGTTCCTGGCGGCGTGGCGGACCTGGCGCGCCGGCGGGAGCCTGGATGCGGCCGCGGCGGTCGTTGTGCTCGGCGCCGTCCTCCTGTTCGTGATGCTGTGGCTGGGGTTCTTGCTGTACGAGGTCGACCGTGCCGCCGGCCAGGTGCGCCGCAAGGTGGCGCTCTACGAGTGGCTGCTCGCGCGGCGCGGCGCCCGCCGGGACGGGTGGCCTCTGATCCCGCCGGCGGGGCGGAGCGGGAGGTAGCGATGACGGACCGGGCGTCCACGTACGTCCTCTGGATCGTGGTGCTGGCCGCGGTGGGCCTCGTGTGCACCGTCGGGATCGTCTGGGGCGAGCTGACGGGCCATCACCGTCTGGGCGGGGCGCTCATCGGCGTGATCTTGCTGGCGTACTCGTTCATCCTGCTGTGCCTGCGCAAGGGAGGGTTTACGAGTGTATAAGCGGCTGCTGGCCGGGTTGCTGGCCGTCACGCTGCGGCTGGATACCCTCATTGCGCGGGTGTACCCGGACGATTTCAACCCCCTGTATTACACCGGCGGCCTCTCGAACCTCTTTCTCACCGTGCTCGTCCTGTCCGGTATCTTTCTCTTCCTCTATTACACGCCGTCGTTCGATCAGGCGTACACGTCCGTGCAGTTTCTCACGGCGGACGTGCCCTACGGGCAGATCATCCGTGGCATCCACCGGTACTCGGCCGACGGGTTCATGATCGTGATCCTGCTGCACCTCTTTCGCAACTGGTTCACGGAGCGCTTCCGCTTTTCCCGGGACGAGCCGTGGATCAGCGGCATGATGCTGCTGACGCTCACGGGCTTCATCGGGGTCACGGGATACATGCTGGTGTGGGACCAGCGGAGCGAGGCCCTCGTGGCCATGACGGCGAACGCGGCCGCCCAGGTCCCGCTGGTCGGCGGATGGCTGCGCCACGCGCTGTTCGGCGGCGCCGGCCTGACGGATCTGCTCCTGCCGCGCCTCCTGTTCCTGCACATCGGCCCCGCCGTCGGCCTCTACGTATTTCTGTTGTGGCATTACACCCGGATCCGGCACCCCAAGGTCTGGCCGCCCGCCGTGTGGACGCTGTTCGCGCTCGGGTTCGTGGTTCTGTTGACGGGACTCGTCCCCGTGACGAGCCAGGCGCCGGCGGTCGTCGCACAGCGGCCGCAAACGCTGGCCGTCGACTGGCTGTTCCTCACGCCGTATTGGGCCATGCGGTTTTTGCCGCCGCTCGTGCTGATCGCCCTGGCCGTGGTCCTCATCGGCTACGGGCTGTACATCCCGTACCAGTTGCCCGAGACCCGCAGCGAGCTCGGCCTCAAGGACTCGGGCGTGGCGCAGGTCATCGACGCGAACTGCACGGGCTGCGAGCTCTGCTACTATGATTGCCCGTACAACGCGATCGTCATGGTGCCGAGCCCCAGTCCCGGCGTGACCAAGGCGGCGCAGGCGCGCAAGCTGCGGGCGGTGATCCTGGAATCCCGGTGCGTGGAGTGCGGCATCTGCGTCGGCGCGTGCCCGTTCGAGGCGTTGGAGCTGCCGCGGCTGCTCCAAAAAGACATCCACGAGAGGGTGCTGACCGCATGCCAGAGTTAGCAGACCGTCCACAACCCGCGACCGGCCGCCGCGGCCCCAAGATCGTCGGCTTTCTCTGCGACTGGGCGGTTGCGTCCGAGGGCGTGGTGCGCGACGACGGGACGATGCGCGATCTCCCGAACGTGACGCTGATCAAGATCCCATGCTCCGGGTTTACGCGGCCGGCATGGCTCGAGTTTGCGCTGCGCAACGGCGCCGACGGCGTGTTTGTCTGTGGGTGCCCGCTCGGCGACTGTTTCAACCGCTACGGCAACAACCTGATCGGCGATCGTGTGGAGCAGCTCCGGCGGCGCCTCGAGCGGCAAAAGGTCAATCCCGAGCGCATCGGCGCGCTGTTCTACGGCAAGCATGCAGGGGCGGCGTTCGTGGACGCGGTCCGGGCGTTCAGCGAGCGCGTGGCGGGCATGCCCGGCCCCGCATTCCCGGCGCGGAAGCCGGCGCCGGCGACGACGGGCCAGGGTCCGGCGGCGTCAACCCCGGGGCCCGCGCCGCAGGGCGGCCAGTCTGGTGCGCCCGCCGGACGGGAGGGAACGTAATGGCCGAACGCAAAGCACCCGGCACCCCGGCGGGGCCGACCGCCCCCATCGTGTATTGGCGATACCTCGCGTTCTGGGCGTTGCTGTTCGGTCTGTTGTTTTTCATCTCGTTCTACGGCACCGTCGCCGACGTATAACCGCGGTCCGGAGCACGAGGGCCGTTCCCGCCTCGCCGGCCCATTCGCACGCCGCCACCCCACCCCGACGATCGTGGCGGCGTGTCGTGCTCTCACGATGCGCCGCGTGCGGAAGGCGTCGAGGACGGCGCGGGCGCTCCAGCCGAGGGAAATGCGGCCGGGGACGAGAACACACCACCCGATGGACCTCACGCGGATCTACTCGCCTGTGCAGCAGGACCTGCAAGCGCTCGACGGCCTCCTGCGCGCGGAGCTCGTGAGCGACGACCCGTTCATCGGCGATCTCGTCGCGCACGTGCTGCGGAGCCACGGGAAGATGATTCGCCCGGCCCTCGTGTGCCTCAGCGCGCGGGCCTGTGCGGACGGCGGCGCCCGCGCGCCGGAGCGCGCGGCGCGCCTGGAGATCGCCGGCGCGGTCGAGCTGATCCACGTCGCCTCCCTCGTCCACGATGACGTCATCGATACCGCGAACCTGCGGCGCGGCCAGCCGACCGTGAACGCGGTGTGGGGGAATCAAGTTGCGGTCTTGCTTGGCGATTATCTCTTCAGCAAAGCGTTTCATCTGCTTGCCCGGCTGCACCGGACCGATCTGGCCGCGGCGATGGCCTGGGCGACCGTGCGCATGAGCCAGGCGGAGATCAAGCAGATCAAGTACGGCAATACGCCGCACACCGACCAGACCATCTACTTCGACATTATCGAGGGCAAGACGGCGCAGCTCATGAGCGCCGCCTGCCGGTGCGGCGCGATGACGGCGGGCGCCGGTGAAGCCGAGGCGAGCGCGTTGGCCGCGTTTGGGCTCGAATGGGGGATGGCCTTTCAGATCACCGACGACGCCCTTGATCTCACGGCAAACCCGTCCAACCTCGGCAAGCCGATCGGCAGCGATATCCAGACGGGCAAGGTGACGCTGCCGATCATTTACGCGCTCCTGGAAGCGCCGGAGCCGGACCGGCAACACCTGGCCGCGGTGCTGATGCGCACGAACGGGGACCTGGGCGGCGAGTTGTCCCAGGACGTCCGCGAGATCCTCGCGCGATGCGGCGCGGTGGACTACGCGCTCGGCGTGGCCCGGTCGCGCGCCGATCAGGCCGCGGCCGCGCTGGGCGCGCTGCACAACTCGCCCGCCCGTGACAGCCTCGAGGAACTCGTGGAGTTCGTCACGGTGAGGACGCGTTAGCGGGGCGGCACGGCGCATGACCCGCCGGACGTTTGCCGTCCCCACGCCCCGTCGGCTCCGCTCCGGCCTGCCCGAGGCCCTGCGGCCGTGGCGGCGCCTCGGCGACGTGCTGTTTCGGCTGGCGGTGCAGGCCACGAGCGCGCATCTCGCGCGCGCACACGACACGATCATCGCCAGGTGGCAGGAGTCGCTCCGGCGGCGGGTCCCCCGGTATCGCGACGCCGCCGAGACCGCGGCGTGGGGAGCCGAGGGCCTGCGCGTCCTCCTCGGCGTGACACGCGCATGGACGCCCGAGGAGCAAGCACGGGCCCGCGACGCCGTGTACGAGACCGCCCGCGCGGTCGCCGGCGAGCAGCTGCGGCGGGGCTTTTCGTTGGAGGAGATCCAGCAGGCCCTGGCCTTGTTTCGCCTCGCCGTGCTGCGGGAGATTCAGCACATGCTGCGCCGGCGGCTGTGGCTCGCGTTTCCGTGGGACGTGATGCGGGCGGCGGACCGGATCAACGAGGCGATCGACCTGGAGATGCTGGCGATCGGGCAGGCGTACCTCGACGAGCGCGCCGAGGTGATCCAGCGGCGGGAGCGGGAGCTCGTCGCGGGCAACGAGCAGCTCCGGACCCTGCTCCAAGAGATGCACCACCGCATCAAGAACAATCTGCAGACGCTGGCGGACCTGCTCTACCTCGAAGGGCGCGAGGCGGGATCGCCGGAGGTCGCGAGCCGGCTTCGCGACAGCCTGGCCCGCGTGAAGAGCATCGCCACCGTCCACCGGCTGCTGTCGCTCGACCACATCAGCGAGGCCGACGCCCGGCAGTTGGTCGAGGCGATCGCGGAAACCGTGTGCCGCGACCTGGGGACGCCCGGTACCCGCCTCCAGGTGCAGGTCGAGGGGCCGCGGATCCTCCTGCCGAGCAAGCAGGCGACCTCGCTGGCCCTCGTGCTCGGCGAGCTGCTGACGAACGCCATCGAGCACGCCTTTGTGGGGCGCGCGGAGGGCGTGGTGCGCGTGTCGCTCCGCGAGGAGGGGGGGGCCGTCACCGTCGCGGTGCGTGACGACGGTGTCGGGCTGCCGCCGGGGTTGGACCCGCAGCGGGTCGAGAGCCTCGGCCTGTCGATCGTGCGGACGCTCGTCTCCCGCGATCTCCGCGGGCGGCTGGAGATGCGGGTCGACGGGGGCACCATCGCCGAGGTGACGTTCCGGCGATGACCGCGCGCTCTCGGATCCTCATCGCCGACGACGAGGCGATCCGGCTGATCACGCTCCGGACCCAGCTTGCCACGCTCGGGATGGAAGTGGTCGGCGAGGCGACCACGGGACGCGAGGCCGTGGCGCTCGCGCGCGAGACCGCGCCCGACCTGGTCATCCTCGACATCAAGATGCCGGAGATGGACGGGATCGAGGCGGCGCGCGAGATCAGCCGCGCGCGGGCGGTGCCGATCATCCTGCTCACGGCCTACTCCGATCAGACCCTCATCGAGCGCGCGGCGGCCGCGGGCGTCTTCGCGTACCTCGTGAAGCCGGTCGGGGAGGAAGACCTGTTGCCGGCGATTCTCACGGCCCGCACGCGGTTCGGCGAGTTCCAGGAGCTGCGCAAGGAGGTCACGACCCTGTCCGAGGCGCTCGAGGCGCGCAAGATCATCGAGCGCGCGAAGGGGATCCTCATGGACCGGCTGCGGATCAGCGAGGCGGAGGCGTTCCGCCGGATGCAAATTCAGAGCCAGCGCGAGAACAAGCGCCTCGTCGAAATCGCGCGCGCGATCATCACGGCGCACCCGATGCTCTAACCGACCTGGCCGCGACGCGCGAGGGCCGCCGGGACCTACCCGCTCGCACGTGGCGACGAACGGAACCGCCGGCCGGCCGCGGGCGCTCCCTCATTGGTGCTATAATCGAGCCGCGGAGGTGCGCAACAATGGGGCCGAAGTTTTGGGAACTGATCATCGTGCTGGCCATCATCATCCTGCTGTTCGGCCCGAGCCGGCTGGCCGGCCTGGGCGGCGCGGTGGGCAAGGCCATGCGGGAGTTCAAGGACGCGACGAG
>JAJPIA010000092.1 GCA_021324975.1 Bacillota bacterium | reverse complement strand
CTCGCCGGCGTCTTCCTGCCCAACGAGTGGCATCAGACGATCGCGGCGGGGATGGCGACGATGGACGTGAGCCTCGAGGACCTCACGGTCGTCTCCGGCGTGAGCCTCGGAGGCCTTCCCGTGGTGGTGATCGGGGCGCTGTTTGCGGGCTCGTACGTGCGCGGCTTGACGGCGGCGATGACCGAGGGCGCATGACGGCTCGCGTACGGCCCGACGTTCAACGCCACGCCCCCGGCCGCGGGCGTTCTACTTGATGGCCGCGCTCGTAATGCCGGTGATGAACTGGTCGAGGAAGAAGCTGTAGAGAATCGCGACCGGCACGCCGACCAGCAGCGCCCCGGCCATCAACGACCCCCAGAAGTAGACGTCGCCGCGCATGAGATCGGTCGCGACCCCGAGCGGGATCGGCTTTTGATCGGAGACGGACACAAACGCGAGCGAGTACAGGAAGTCCTGCATCGACAGCGTGAACGCGAAAATCACCGCGGTCAGCATCCCGGCCCAACTCACCGGCACCACCGTGCGCACGAACGCGGCGAGCCTCCCGCAGCCGTCCACCTGGGCCGCCTCCTCGATCTCGGCCGGGATGGTCTTGAAGAACCCGCTCAGCAGCCACGTACAGAACGGGATCGTGAACGTGGGGTAGATGACGACGAGCGCCCACTTCGTGTCGATCAGGTGGGTCAGCGCCACGATCCGCGACAGCGGGATGAACAGCAGGATCGGCGGGATCAAGTAGGCGCAGAAGATGCCGATGCCGAGCTTCTCCGCGGCGGGAAGGGCGACGCGGGCCAGCGCGTACCCGGCCGGGACAGCGGTGAGCAGCGTAATAATCGACACGAGCACGGCGATGGTGAGCGTATTGAAGATCCAGTCGCCGTAGTACGTGTGCTGAAACAGGTACGTGAAATGTTCGAGCGTCGGCGGCTGGTGAAACCAGAACGGGAACACGGCCGGATTGACGAGATCCGCGTCGGTCTTGAACGACGTGATGGCCATCCAGAAGACCGGGAACACGGCAATGATCACGAAGGGGGTCAGCCCGAGGTACACGAGGAGCCGCCGCCGCGCGGCGCGGGCGTGGGCCTGCCGCGTGGCGTGCTGCGCGACGGGCAGTCCCGGCCCGAGCGTGTGGACGGTGTTCATGCCGCTTCCCGCCTCCCGAGGAACCGCAGCAGGAAGTACACGACGGGCAACAGGATCGGGAAGAGCAGGAGCGCGATCGCGGCCCCCCGGCCCAGCGCGCCGGCCTCGATGCCGATCTCGAGCGCGCGGGTCGGTAGAATCTCCGTCGTGTTCATCGGCCCGCCCTGCGTCAGCAAGAAGACGATGCTGATGTCGGTCAGCGTGAACACCGTGTCGAACAGGAGCCCGACGAACAAGATCGGCGCAATCATGGGCACAATGATGTAGTGGAACCGCAAAAAGAAGTTCGCGCCGTCGACCTTGGCCGAGTCCAGGATCTCCAGCGGGACCGCCGACATCCCGGCCAGCAGCACGATCGCGGCGAACGGGAACCCCCGCCAGACGTTCACGATGATGACTGACGCCATCGCCAATCCAGGCTCGCCGAGCCAGTTCGGCCAGCCGCTCATGAGGTGCAGGCGCGTCGCCACGTAGTTGATGGCGCTGAACTGGGGGTCGAACATCCACTTCCACGCGAGCGCGCTGATCGCGACGGGGAGCGTCCACGGAATCACCAGCAGCGAGCGGAGGACCTTCTTCCCGCGGATGTCCTGCATGAGCAGGAACGCGAGGAGGCCGCCGAGCACGGCCTTGAAAATCCCCGCGATGACGGTGAAGACGATCGTGTTGCGCAGCGCCTGGCGGACCGTGCTGTCCGCGAGCACGGCGGCGAAATTCCGCAGCCCGACAAACTGGGCGACCGAGTTGCCCACGGTGGCGTCGCTCAGGCTGAGGTAGAGCGACCAAAGAAACGGAACCCCGACCAGCACCACCATGTACAGGATGGCGGGCGCGAGCATCCCGTACCCGAACCGCAGCCGCTGGCGCGTAAACGCGCCCGGCCGCGTGTGCACAAACGGCCCGGTCACCAACTCGGCGTTTGCCATCCCAGCCTCTGCGCTCGGCCGTCGCCGCTCCGCGCCTCAGGCCGGGGCCGGAGATGCCCCCGGCCCCGCCGCTTTCACGACTTGTACTTCGCGTAGATGCCTTTGATCTGACCGACCCCCCACTTGATCGAGCCTTCCAAGTCGTTGCTGTGGCAGTACCGCGCCAGCATGTCGGGGAGAACAAACGTCGACAGCACTTCCGCCGCGGGTGCGGTCGCGGGTCCGGGGTAGCCGAACACCAGGGCCACCTTGTCCCAGTCCTGAAGAATGGTCACCTTGGGGTCGCTCCCCAGCGACGGCATGGGCTTCTTGTACCACGATTTGAGATACGGCATGTTGTAGCCCTTGCTCGCCGTGAGCGAGAAGTTCACATCGGCGCCGTAGTGCTCCAGGAAGGCCTTTGCCGCCGGGATGTTCTTCGAGAACTTCCAGATGGCCAGAATCGTGGGGTCCACGACGGCGGCCCGTCGGACCGACCCGATCGGCTCGGCCCCGGGGACGCCGACGTTGCAGTTGGCGTATAGGGTCGGATTGGAGTCCTGGATCGATCGCAGCGACGAGAGCGCGTCGTGGATGTAGATCGCCACGCCGGAGTCCAGATACCGGTTGTCGGAGACGTTGTCCCAGGAGAAGACCTCGGAGGTCATCCCTTCCGACCACAGCGCCCGGCTGAACTTCATCGCGTCCCGGAGCGCCTTGGAGTCCCAACGGACTTCCCTCCCGGTCGGGTCGGCCTCCTGGACGCCGAACGCGTAAAAGACGGCGCGCCAGTTGTGGTTCGCATCGTTGCAATGCGAGATCGCGAACCCGGCGGGGTGGCCCTTGCTCTTGCCGACGCGGGCGGCCGTGCGCAAATTGTCCCACGTAGTCGGCTCGGGCAGATTGTACTGCTTCCACAAGTCGCCCGCGCGCCACATGATCGGCTGTGGGATGTAGAACTCGGGCACCGCGTACCACTGCCCTTTCACGGCGGCGACGTTCTCCGCCATGGGAAGCCAGCCCCCCGCATCCTGGCCGAGCTTCTGGGTGACGTCGCTCACGTCGACCCAGTGCTGGTAATAGAGCGTCGTCTGAATCACGCCGTTCTGCTGGATGATGTCGTGCCCGGCCCCCGCCGAGAGCTCGGCGGCGACGCGCGCCGGGAGGTCGTCGATGTTGATGTGATCGACGCGAACGGTGACGTCGTTGGCGACGCCCCAGTCGTTCGCGTACTTATCGAAAGCAGTGTCGTACGCGGGAACAAAATGACTCCACGTCAGGATCCGTAGCGAGCTCCCGCGGATTTGGGCCGGCGCCGCGCCTGCCGTCCAGGGCGCAGTCAGGGGAAGGAGTGCCGCGCCGGCGACGCCGGCGCTGGCGGTGGACAAGAACTGGCGTCGGGTCATTGACCGGTCGGATCGCGCGCGAGACCGTCGAGCTGCTTGCCGTGCCATCCTTATCCCTCCTCTATAGTGTATCCGTCTACGTCTGTCGGACACTACATCCCACGGATTGCGCTCCGGTTCGGTTTCACCCCCGTCCATGCATCCTGGCGTCGTTGTTGCCGAGCGTGTACGTCACCGAATGAGCCTGGAACCCTCGCGGGCTACGGGCATCATTAGGTACAGTTTGCCCTTCGTTTCAGTGCATTTTTCACAGATTCCTCTTAACATGCCGGTCGTGTGTGGAGCGCTTTTGATCCACGCCATGGCATCTTTGGAATCTCGCCCCCCTTGATCAATATATCGAACATATGTACGATATAAGAAACCACCGGCGGGAGCCCACAGCGTGAGACGATCTTCGTCGCTTCGACAGGCCGGCGTACCGGCGCCATCCGGAGCACTCAGGCTCGACACGCTGTCTGGACAGTTGAGCGAAATCTCGGGGCTTGGAGCCACTGCCGGCTTGACGATGGCCACACGCCTCGTCCTCGACGCTCAGCGGCATGGAGAACTCGCCGCGTGGATCACCCCCGCAGATCGTCCATTTTTCCCTCCCGATGTCGCGGAGAACGGCGTGGACCTCGCGTCGCTGGTGGTCGTGCGGGTGCCGGACACGATGGCCGCGGCGCGGAGTGCCGACCGGCTTACACGGTCCGGCGCCTTTGGGCTGCTGATCGTGGACCTGCAGGACGCCGCCGCGCTGCCGCTCCACGTGCTCGCCCGGCTCGCGGGATTGGCGCAGCACCATCACACGGCGATCGTATTCGTGACCCAAAAGGCTCCCGGCGCCCCCTCGCTGGGATCGCTGATCGCCTTGCACGGCAGCACGACACGCGCGCGCCTCGCGGCGGATGCGTTCGTCTGCACCCTGCGCGTCGGAAAGGACAAGCGCCGGGGCCCCTGGACGGTTGAGGAGGTCTGCCGTGGACCGGCTGGCCTGCGTTAGCCTCCACGCGTTTCCGCTGCAAGTACTTCTCCTCGATCATCCTGCATGGCGCGGCACGCCCGCGGCCGTCCTCGAGGAGGAGCGGCCGCAGAGCCCGATCCTCTGGGTCGATCTTCACGCGCGCCGAGCCGGCGTGCGCCCCGGCATGCGGTTTGCCGCCGCGCTGGCGCTCGCCCCGGCGCTCAACGCGGGCTGTGTCTCCCCTACCAGCCTGGCGCAGGCACGCGACCGGGTAACCGGCCGGCTCCGGCGGTTCGCCCCCGACGTTGAACCGGCGGACGATCCGGGGATCTTTTGGATCGGTCTTACCGGGCTCGAACACCTCTATGCGTCGCCGGCACGATGGGCCGAAGCGGTACGCGCCGACCTTCGCACCCTCGGGTTCGAGGCGACCGTGGTAATCGGGTTCACCCGGTTTGGCACCTATGCCGTCGCACACACCACCCGGGGGACGCGCAGCTTTCGTGAACCCCGCGAAGAGCGGGCGGCGGCCCTCGAGGTCCCGCTCGCGCATCTTGCGCTCGCTCCGGAGATCCGGGACATCCTCGTCAAGCTCAACGTGACGACCGTCCGCGACCTCGTGCGCCTCCCGGAAGCAGGGCTCCTGGAACGGTTTGGGGTGGAGGCGTACCGGCTGCACCAAGCAGCCGGAGAATCGCACGCGAAGTTGCGGCCGGCTGCCGAAGAGGTGCCTGTTCGCGCCCATCGCACGCTCGATGAGCCGGAAACCGATCTGTCCCGCTGCCTGTTTGTGTTCAAGCAGATGCTCGATCCGATGCTCGCCTCGCTGGCCGCGCGGGGCACGGCGCTCGCCGCGCTCGAGATCCGGCTCGAGCTCGACCGATACGGATCGCGTGTGGAGCAGGTCCGGCCGGCCGCGCCGACGCTCGACCCCGTGCAGGTGCTCGAGCTGGTCCGGCTGCGCTTGGAAGATCGGGCGAGCGTCCACGCAGACGACGCTGTGCCCGGGATCGTCGAGATCGACCTCACGGCCGTGGCGGTCCCGGCGACGCACGAACAGCTTCGGTTCTTCGGCAGCCACCCGCATCGTGATCTCACCGCAGGCAACCGCGCGCTGGCGCGACTCCGGGCCGAGTTCGGCGAACAGGCGGTGGTTCGTGCCCGGCTTCGCGACGGTCACCTCCCCGAGGCCCGTGTGACGTGGGAACCGGTGCGCGCGCTCACGCCTCCCTTCCCCTCACCCGGACGGCCGGGCATGCTCGTCCGGCGCATTTGGGCGCACCCCGAGCCGGCAGCGCCCGCGACGCGCCAGCACGACGGCTGGTTGATTCTCGGCACCGGGTACGGCGCGGTCGAGGACCTCCTCGGCCCCTACATCGTCTCCGGCGGCTGGTGGATCCGCGAGGTGGACCGTGCCTACCATTTCGCGCAGACCCGGCGCGGCGATCTCATGTGGGTGTACCACGATCGCCTCCGCCGGCGGTGGTTTCTTCACGGGCGGGTGGAATGAGCCGTGTACACGCCGGTGTGGTGCAAGAGTGCGTTCTCGTTTTTGGAGGGAGCATCGCAGCCCGAGGAGTTGGTGGATGAAGCGCACCGCCTCGGGCTGCGCGCCGTTGCGCTGACTGACCGCGACGGCGTGTACGGCGTGGTGCGCGCACACGTCGCGGCGCGCGAAACCGGCTGCCGCCTGATCCCCGGCGCCGAGGTCACGCTCATCGACGGCTCGATGATCGTGCTCCTCGCCCGCGATCGCGGCGGGTACGCCAACCTCTGCCGGCTGCTCACGCGGGGCCGGCTGCGGTCGCCCAAAGGGCAGTGCACCGTGACGTGGGACGAGGTGTGCGCGCACGCAAACGGCCTCCTCGCACTCTGGGGAGGCGATCGGAGCCGGCTCGCCGGCGAGGAGGACCCCCACGCGACCGCCGGGGTAGTACAAGAGGCGTTCGGCGATGCGGCCTATGCGCTCGTCACCCGCCACCGCCGGGACACCGACCCCCGGCAGGAGGCGCGGGTACGCGGGCGCGCCGCCCGCTACAACTTCCCTGTGGCGGCCGCCGTCGAAGTCCTCTACCATACGCCGGCCCGCCGGCCGTTGCAGGATGCCCTCGTCTGCCTGCGTCACGGCCGGCAACTCGCGGACGCCGGGTGTGTGATCAAGCCCAACGCCGAGCACGCCCTGCTCTCGCCGCATGCGTTCGCCATGCTCTTCCACGACGATCCGGGGGCCGTGCAACGCACCGAGGAGATTGCGGCGCGGTGCGGCTTTGCGCTCGACCAGCTTCGCTATCGTTATCCGGAGGAGCGGATCCCCGAGGGCCTGACGCCCCAGGCCTGGCTCCGCGATCTCGTCTTCAAAGGCGCGCAGGAGCGGTACCGGGGTGCGCTGACGGCCGAAGTCCTGCAGCAGATCGAACGGGAACTGGCCTTGATCGACGAGCTCGATTACGGCGGGTACTTTTTGACGATGTGGGAGATCGTGCAGTTCTGCCGCCGGAACGGGATCCTCTGCCAGGGACGCGGCTCCGCCGCGAACTCCGCCGTGTGCTATTGCCTCGGCGTGACCGCGGTGGACCCGGTGCGGTCGAACCTGCTGTTCGAGCGCTTTCTCTCCCGGGAGCGCGCCGAGCCGCCGGACGTGGACCTGGACATTCAGCACAACCGCCGGGAGGAAGTCATCCAGTTTGTGTACGAGCGGTACGGACGCTCGCACGCGGCGATGGTGGCCAATGTGATTCGCTATCGCCCCCGGTCGGCGGTGCGGGATCTCGGCAAGGTGCTCGGCATCCCCGAGACCGCCGTCGACCGGCTGGCCCGGCTGCTCGACTACGGCGGTGAGGTCCCCGCGGAGGCGCTGCGGGCGGCCGGATTGGATCCGGATGCGCCGGCGCACCGGCATCTCCTCCGGCTCGCCAACGAGCTGATCGGGCTGCCCCGCCATCTTTCCATCCATCCCGGCGGGTTTTTGCTGGGCGACCATCCGGTGGACGAGATCGTCCCCATCGAAAACGCCACCATGGACAACCGCACCGTCATCCAGTGGGACAAGGACGACCTCGAGGCGCTCGGCCTCTTCAAGGTGGACCTGCTCGGTCTCGGCGCGCTCACCCACCTGGACTTGACATTCAAACTGCTGCACGAGCATCGCGGGATCGCATACTCCATGGCCACGCTACCGCCGGAGGACCCGGCGACGTACGCGATGGCGAGCCGCGCCGACACGATCGGGGTGTTCCAGATCGAGAGCCGCGCGCAGATGGCCATGCTCCCGCGGCTGCGGCCGCGCAACTTTCACGATCTCGTCGTCGAGATCAGCATCGTGCGTCCCGGCCCGATCACCGGGGGCATGGTCCATCCCTACCTGCGCCGCCGGAACGGCGAGGAACAGGTCGAGTATCCGCATGCGCTGCTCGTCCCGGTGCTCGACCAGACGCTCGGCGTGCCCCTGTTCCAGGAGCAGGTGATGCGCCTCGCGGTCGTCGCGGCGGATTACACACCGGGCGAGGCGGACCAGCTGCGGCGCGACATGGCGGCCTGGCGCCGGACCGGCCGCATCGAGCGACACCGCGACCGGCTCGTCTCCCGCATGACGGCGAAAGGCATTCCCGCCGAGTTCGCGGAGCGCGTGTTCGACCAGATCCGCGGGTTTGGGGACTACGGCTTCCCGGAGGCGCACGCGGCCAGCTTCGCGCTGATCGCCTACGCCACCGCGTACCTCAAGTGCCACTACCCCGCGGAGTTTACCTGCGGGCTCCTCAACGCGCAGCCGATGGGCTTCTACAGCGTGGCCACGATCGTCGAGGACGCCAAACGCCACGGGATCGTGATCCGGCCCATCGACGTTCGCTGGAGTCGGTGGGACTGCACACTCGAAGCGCTCCCCGCTTCTCACGCCGGGGGCGCCGGGGACATGCCCCCTGCCCTTCAGGTCGGGAGCGCGGGGGAGCCGCTCCCCGCCTCTCAAGCTGCGGGCGTCGGGGACCCGCACCCTGCTCCGCAAGTCGGGAGCGCAGGGGAGCCGCTGCCTGCCTTTCACGTTGGGGGCGCCTGGGACCCGCTTCCTGCTCCTCAAGTCGGGAGCGCCGGTGCCCTTCCCTTCGCTCCGACGGCTGAAATGATGCCGAGTCGCTCCGTCCAGGCCCCCGGCGCTCCTTCTCCGTCGCAAAAGGACGCCGGCACTCCCTCACTGCCGCAGGGTTGCGGTATGGCCGTGCGCATGGGGCTGCGGTACGTCCACGGGCTCAGCGAGGACGACGGGACGCGGTTGGTACGCGCCCGGGACGAGGCGCCGTTCGCCTCGCTCGACGACTGCGTGCGGCGCGCGCGGATCGACCGAGGCGCGCTCGCCGCGCTCGCGGAGGCGGGCGCGTTCGAGGGATTTGGAGTGGGTCGCCGGACTGCCTTGTGGCGCGTCCACGGCCTGGCACGCCGGCGCCACATCACGCTGCCGTTGCGGATGCACGAGCCCACGCCGGCGCTGGAGACCCTGAATCTCCGCGAGCAAATCGCCTGGGACTACCGTACGACCGCTCACAGCCCGCGGGGCCACCCGCTCCAGCCGCTCCGGGAAGAGCTCCAGGCCGCCGGTCTCCCGGACGCACGCACGGTCGGCACCTTCCCCAACGGCCGCTTCGTCCGCTACGCGGGGCTCGTGATCTGCCGGCAGACGCCCGGGACCGCGGCCGGTGTGACGTTCATGACGCTCGAGGACGAGACCGGGTTTGTGAACATCGTCGTGTGGGCCCGCGTCTTCGAGCGGTTTGCGCCGCTTGCCAAGACGGCGACGTTTCTCGGCGTCTCCGGTACGATCCAGCGCGAACACGACGTTGTGCACATTGTCGCCGCTACGCTGTGGGCTCCGCGGGTGCGCCGACGGCCGCCCGCGCTCCGCAGCCGCGACTTTCACTAGCGTGTTGTTGTCGATGTTCGGCGATGGTCTGTGCCGGTGTGCGCCGCTCACCGCCCGAACAGCCCGACGACCCCGACCACGATGAGGTAGAGTGCGACGATGTAGTTCAACAGACGCGGCAGGATCAGGATCAACAGCCCCGCGATCAGCGCCACGAGGGGAGAGATCGTCGTCACGCTCGTGACGAGCGGCGCCCGCGTGGTCTGCGCGGCCGCCGGCGCGCCGCCGACCGCCACGGCCGCCGCCACCGCGGCGAGCGCGATCAGGATTCCAAGACGCGCACGGGAACCGGTCAAGATGCGTCACCTCCGATGGTCGCGGCCGCGCCGGCCTCGCGTTGCCGGCCGCATCCGCGGACCTACTGGAGTTGTGCCCAGGGAGACCGGGCGTGGCACGGGCGTGCATGCCGCGCGCGGTGGAGAGCAGCATGTCTCGCGCGCGTTTCGTGTTTGTCGCGACGCGGGTAGAAATTTACTGAAACGGAATAGCGTAATTCCACGTGTAGAAGACTGTAGACGCTTGGCGCATCGAGGACGCGCCCGCCGCAATCATTCCCGATTCGGAGTCATAAGCCGATGACCACTTCCTTTGCGATGTTCCGGTCCGTGCAGCGCGGCGATGCGGCCCCTGTCGACGATCGTCCGCGCAAGCGTAAGTCCCGCGGCCCCTCCGAAGCCGAGGTGAACGCCATGTTTGCCCGGTTTCGTGAGACGCACGATCCGGCCACGCGCGACGCGTTGGTGCTCGCGCACCAGCACCTGGCGTCCTACTTTGCGCGCCGGTTTCGCGACCGCGGGGAGCCCTTGGAGGACCTGGTGCAGGTCGCCCAGATCGGATTGATCAACGCGGTCGACCGGTACGATCCGACGCGCGGAGTGCGTTTTGGCACCTACGCCGCGGCCACGATCATCGGCGAGCTCCGGCGCTACTTCCGCGACAAGGTGTGGACGATTCACATCCCGCGGCGGCACCGCGAGCTCAACTACCGCCTCATGCAGGCGGTGGAGGTCTTGAGGCAAACCCTCGGGCGGTCGCCCACGATCGAGGAACTCGCCCGGCACACGGGGATTCCGTTCGACGTCGCGATCGAGGCGCTCGAAGCATCCCACGCGTACGCGCCGGTGTCGTTGGACGAAGACCCGACGGATCGTGCACAGGAAGATTCGATGCAGCGGCTCGAGCAGCTGGGCGCCGACGATCCCGGGATCGCCCGCACCGACGACGTGCTCGCGCTGGAGCACGCGTGGTCCCACCTCTCGGATCGCGAACGCGCCGTTCTGGCGCTGCGGTTCAAGGAGGGGCTCCCGCAGAGCCAGGTGGCGGAGCGGGTCCAGGTGTCTCAGATGCAGGTGTCGAGGATCCAGCGCCGGGCGCTCTTGCGGCTGCGCGCGCTCATGAACGAATAAGGCGCGTTACCCCCTTAGAACCGCCGATCCTCAGTCCGGGGCCGGAGGAGCACGCGTCGACAGCCCAGCAGGGCCCCGCGTCAGCGCGCCGCGGCCGCTTCGTGGTCGCGCCGTACAAACCGGTAAAACCGGCTCAACTGGCCCGGACCCGTCTCCTCCTGGTACATGAAACCCCAGTGCGCGGCGTCGAACGCGTGGAAAAACTCATCCCATGTGATCGGCTTGAGCGCCGCCTTAATGCGATACTCCGGAAAGTCGATGCGCAGGCTCGACGCCCGGCGCCGCCGGCTTACCCCGCCGATGGTCGCCGGCCTGCCGCCTCGGCGCTCGACCCACCGTCTGATCTCGCCATGGTCTACCGTGTATCTCACCTTGTCCGGCATACGCGTATCCCGGCGATGGTGATGTCTCAGAAGCTGTCTGCGTCCATCGCGGTTCTACTTAATAGGCTACCCATCCGCCAAACCCTGAAACGACGCGCGGTCCGCGTCGGGGCACGGCGCGGTTCCGCGAAGCGCGCCGTCACTTGCGGCGGCGCCGCGGCTTCTTCGGCGCGCGCCGCCCGGCCAGCCGGGCGAGCACGCGAACCGATCGTCCTGATACGCGCATCTCCTGCCGCTTTGCTCGTCTCGCATCGCGGCGCGCCGCGTGAAGGTCTGGAGCCTCGGACTGTGGGCGTGGCATCGGCGTCCTCCTCGCCATCGAACCTCCGTCGCCTCTTTACCCTGCCTGCGCCGCGTGCGCCATGGTACCATCTACTCGGCATGCGCGCCGCGTGGGAACTTCGCCGGCGTGCGCGGCGTTCTTGCGGAACGGGGTCGCGCCCGACCGGCGCAAGAGCCCCTTCCTCTCGCAACCACTCGACATCGCAACGTGCGCAGGGGCGGGCAGAAGCCGGCCGGGCCGCAAAGCGCTGCCCGCCGTGGGAGGGAACGCATACATGGGCGCGAGCGCATGGTGCCGTGGCACGGCGGCCGCCGTGACTCTGGCCTTCGCGGTCTGCTTGAGCGGGAGGCCGTCGCCCGCGACGGGCGATCCCTCAGACTCCACCCGTCCCGGCGAGACGTCGGTGCTCGTCAGCGGGATCCCGCTCGGCACCAGCATACCGCCCGCCTTTCTCGGATTCAGCTTCGAGACCTCTGCGCTCGACACCGGCGTGTTCGCACCGAACCATCCTGTGCTCGCCCAATTGCTGACCAACCTCGGCCCGGGCATCGTGCGCTTTGGAGGGAACACGCTCGACCAGTCCGCCTGGGCGCCCGCGGGCAACTTCGAGGGCGCCACGTCGACGGTCACGGCGGCCGACCTTCGACGCATGTTCGACTTCACGCGGAAAGCAGGCTGGCGCGTGCTGCTGGGCCTCAATCTCGGGCACTACGACCCCGAGGCGGCCGCCAGCGAGGCGGCTACGGCGGCGTTACTGGGTGCGCGGTCGCTCCTGGCTTTTGAATTCGGCAATGAACCGGACCTCTACGTCCGCACATACGCGGGCGCGCTGCGTCCGTCCTCGTACGGGGTGCCGGACTATCTGCGCGAATGGCAAGCCTACCTTCGCGCTGTTCGGCAACGAGTTCCCGGCGCCCGCGTTGTCGGCCCGAGCATCGCGGGCACGCCGGCCGGCGTCGAGATCCTGCGCCAACTCGCCGATGCGGAGCACGATGAGATCATGTTTGCCACGTCCCACCACTACCCGCTGGGGGCCCCGGTGACGGACCCCCTGTCGCCGGCATATGCCAGCATTCCGAACCTCGTCTCCGCGACGCTTCGCGCCCGCGAGATCGAGGAGATCGGCGGGTGGGTGCGGACGGTGACGGAGGCGGGGCAGTCGCTCCGGCTCACGGAGACCAACTCCGTGTTCGGCGGCGGGAAGCACGGGGTGAGCGACACCCTGGCGGGCGCGCTGTGGACCATCGATTACCTGTTCCGCGTCGCCCAGCTCGGCGTGATCGGCGTCAACCTGCATGCGACCCTGGAACACTGCGGCGGGTACACGCCGATCTGCGCCGCCACGCTGGCGGATGCTCAAGCCGACCGTTTCGGGGTCCAACCTAACTACTACGCCCTCCTGCTCTTCCACCTCGCCGCGCAGGGCCGGTTCATTCCCACGAAAGTCACCCCCAATCCATACGTCACGGCGTACGCCACGCGCGGCGCCGACGGGACGACGCGCATCACCCTCGTCAACTTCGGACCGCAGCCGGCGACGGTCCGGCTGCGCGTCATCGACGCCGGGCCCGACGGATCGGGCGAGATCACGCGGCTGCGGGGGCCCGCGCTCGAGGCCACGGACGGCGTCACGTTAGACGGAGCGGCCGTCGCTCCCGACGGAACGCTGACCCCGGGGGCGGCGAGCCCATGGGCGGTACCGGAAGGCAGAACCACCATCACGCTCGACGGCGCGAGCGCCACCCTCCTCACGCTCGCACCCTAAGCGCTACGCCGCGCTGGGCCCGCTCCCCGGCTTGACGGAGGATCGGCGCGCGTGGGCGTGGCCGAGGACGAGGCGTACGGGCTGTTGCAGCGCAGCAGCCGCAACACGCGGAAGCCTATGCGCGTCGTCGCCCGGGACCTGCTCGCCGCGGACGCCGTGTTCCGCCGGTCCGAACCGGACGGTCCGGCCGGACGTACCTACCTACCAGAGGACGGCTTGGGAGGGAACAACGATGCCGCCGGCGTCGCTCAACTGGTTCATGGTCGGGGTGGTGGTCGTCGTGGCCTGGCGGCTGCTTCCCCCCGCGCAGGCCTGCGTGGCCACGATTGTGTGCGCCGGCACCCTGTGGCTCAGGCTGCACCCTGTGACGGCCGCACACTTGCTGACGGCCGCCGGGCGCCTGGCCGCCAACCCTCTCCGGTACTGGTAACCGCGGATCCGCCCGGCGCCGGCCCGGCGCGGCGACTCCGGGGTGCGTCGGCCACGGGCGCGTGAACCAACCGGCGCGCAAGCACGTGTGTTTGGGAGGGTTGCTCGCGCACGAGGAGATCTGAGAACGCCATGCTGGAATTACTGCTGCACGGCGCGGTCAGGCTTGTTGGTTGGCAGTGGTCGCCTTATCTCGTTACGTTGGTGCCCGCCGCGCTGCTCTCCGCGATCATCTTGCTGAGCGCCGGTGGACGCCTCCGGCGTCGCGGTCATGGGTAGCTGCGGACAGGTGCTTGGCTCCACGACGTCCGGCCCCGCTCGGATGCACGTTACGGGGTGCCGCGACGCCCCCGCCCGCGCGCCTTACGGCGATTGAGCACCTCGGCAATGCGTTGCAGGAGGGCGGCACTCGGCCGCGCCCGGCCGTTGATGATCTGGTTCAGGTGCGACGCGCTCACCCCGGCTTCCATGGCGATCGCCGAACGGCTGACTCCCGCCGCGTCGCACCACGCGCGGAGGTCTTGGACGATGGCAGGGACCGGGCGCGGATCCAAACGGGTGTGTCTCGAACGCAATCGCGTCACGTCCAACCCTCTCCGTTGTTGCCCCGAACGCTGGCGCAGAGTCGTACTTACGAGGAGCCTCGCGGGGCGTCCGCTCGCGGCTGGGCCGCGGCGGTACGCGGTCCGGCGCCCGAAAGCCGTGCGTCGTGCGTGACGAGCGGCCGGTATGCCGCCACCGCGGACAGCCTGAGCAGCCATTGATGATACCGCGTCGTGGTGCCGTCCTCGAACGCAGGGCTCATCTGACCGACATGGCCCGCGGGCGCCCCGCGGCCCGTCGTGCTCCCGGGCGCCAGCCGGCGTTGCCGTACACCGCGCCACCCAAACCCTCTCATCGCGTCACCTGTTGTGGAACATGAGCGAGGCGAACTCGCTCGACGTCGGTCATGCACGCATCGCACCCGTGACATACATACCACATTCAGCGCGCGATGTGCCGCGCAGACACGTTTCGTGACGCGGGAATGTGCGCTCGATTCGCGGCTCGTCCGTTTGACACGCGCTGGAGATCAAAGTAAGGAGTGCGTGGTGTGACAGGATACGCGACGACGCCGCGTGCGGCGCTATCGATAACACGGGCCGTGCGGAGGCGGCTCGAGTGGGAGTGAGTAGGTCCAAGCGGCGCCCGCCGCGCGCGGTCGAGACCACAACGGGGCGCGGCTCGAGAAAGGTCAGTACGTGCAGGGGCTGCCGTTGGCGGCGACGAGGCACGCCACCTCCCCGCTCACGCGCACCGCGATCGTCCTGGAGCCTGCGCTGTTCGCGATGACGATCGTCTGGTCCGCCGCGTACGGCGTTCCCGTGTTGTCGTCGGGCATGCCCTGACACGTAAACAGTAGTTCGTCCGACGGGAACGACGCGCTCGTGACGGCGAGACCCGACGGCAGTTGGTCTGTCTCAACCGTCGACCACGTGCCGGCGACCGGGATCGCGCACCGGTTTGCCACGGCGCCTCCGGTCGGCGACAGCGTCTGCACCGTGTATGTCCCGCTCGCCGTGGTGAAAAACACCAACGTCAGGTAGTGTTCGGTTCGCGCGCGATCCGCGGCGGCGCGGAGAGCTGCCGTGAGCTGCTGCGCGCCGAGGTCGAGGTTGCGGGACGCCTGATATCCTTGGAGCAGCGGGATCGCCGCCACCAGGAGGGCGGCGATGATCGCGAGCGCGACCATGAGCTCGACCAGGCTGAGCCCGTCGGTGCGGCCGCGGGCCGCATGCCTTAGACGCATCTTCATCACGCCGGTCATGCGAAGCACGGCCGCGCCCTCAGTACACTTCGCGCCAATTGGCCCGATTGGCGCTCGTGTCGAAGAGGTTATTGATCGTCGCGGTATATTGCAAGGCCACAGGGAAGTACGGGGGCACCGCCTGCCCGTTGAGCGGCCGGGAGTCGAAGACGATATTTTGGTTGTAGCCGCTCGCGAGGCCGTTGCCGTTGAAGGTCCCGGTGTAACCGGCGTAGTACGAGATCTGGCCCCCCAGGTCGTTCCAACAGCCGCCCTCGGGCTGCGATTGCCCGCCGCACGTGGAGCTGCCGGTGTTCGAGTAGACCGACCCATAGTTCGTCACGCCGATCTGGCCGCCCCCGGACATCACGAACGCGTCCGTCGTCAGGACGGGGGGAGCGTGGGTCACCATGACGTTGCCTGTGGCCGAGTAGATGCCGAGGATGTTGCCGGGCTGGGCGCCGCTGGACGGCGGCTGAGTCTGGTAGACGATATTCTCGTTGATGTTGATGTCGCCGCCGGCGGCGACGTCCAGGGCCGTGTTCGACTGGATGCACGAGCCCACCAGGCTCGTATTGTTAGGGTTCTGACCGAGGTCGCTGCTGTCCCCCGGGCACGATGACGACGTGTTCTCCGTCCGCCCGCCGAGCGCGGCGATGCTGCCGCTCGTGTAGATCATGCCGTTGGGCTGGCCGGCGTAGGTCGTCGTGGAGGTGCTTTGGCCGCCCCCCGTGAGGGTCTGCGCGGTCGCGACCGTCGTCTGATTCGTGGTCTGATTGACGGTGATCGTCACCACCTGGGTACCGACCCGGGCCGAGGGGTTCGTCTGGGTCACGGTGATGACCTGATTACCGCTCCCGTCGATGGAGAAGCTCATGCCGGCGAGGTTACTATCTTGGATGTAGATGCCACCGCTGAGGGTCGCGGGCGACCCCGCCGCCGGCACGTAGACCCCGTTGGGCGGAGGGTTGGTGCTGCACGTGTTCGAGCACAGACCAAGGTCCTGGTTGATCTCCTGGTTCGTTACGGCCGACGTATCCCCGGAATTCCCGCCGATCGCGGCACGCATCTGGCTGTAGGCGTTGCCTGGCATCGGCACCATGTTCGCCAGCCGGTTGAAATTTGCCCCGCCCTGCATATAGGTTGGATTGTCGGCGGAACATGGATTGCTCCCCGTGTGCCGCGGGGAGCACCAATCCGCGATGTCCTGCGGGTTGCCGTTGTTGTAGAAATGCACGTAACCCTGAGACGCCTGCGTGGTGGCCACGCACTGGCCGTTCTGGTAGGTGAAACTGTAGTTGGCGCTTCCCACGGAGCTGTCGAAGACGGGGTTGCCCGCCAGCCACAACTCGCCGTTCGTAAACACCGGCCCGTTGAAGACGTTGCCGGTCGTAAAGTACCCATCGTTCGTGCACTGGCCGTTGCTCGGCGGCGGGCCGAAGAAGTTCGAGAAGAACGCGTAGTCGGCGAAGCTGCCGGGTGCGATCATCACATCAAAGTCCTTCTGCACCTGGACCTGGCGCGTCGCCTGCAGGGACACGCCCCGGGACAGCACCGTGTACGTGAAGTAGAACCGATAGGACTGGGCGGTCGGAGGGCCGGACTGCGTGATGTAGACGCCCCCGACCTGCCGGGGTGTGATCGTGACCTTCGCCGTGTATGAGCCGTCCCCGAGCGATTGAACCTGATCGCCCGTGTAGAGCGCAAGGTACATGGTCGGGTAGTTCGCAACCTGGCTGACCACCTCATAGGTCGCAGGAGCCGACCCACTGGTCCAGGTGTTGTTCCAGTTCGCATTGGTGATCGTGTTGCAGCACGTGTTCGAGCTGCTCTTGAATCCCGCGTAGTTCAGGATGGCGAGCGGAGCGTTGTTCGCGTAGATCGTGGCCAGGTCGCTGGCGAGCTGCGTCTGCCCGCCCGCGACCGCTTGGGCATTCTGCAGTCCCTCCACGAGCTGGTAGACGGCCTCGCGGGCGACCGTGGCGCCGCCGTCCGCGAGGTACATGGCGTCCGTGGCCGCGCGCTGGCCGCGGCTCATAATGATTTCCTTTCCCGCCAAATCGAGCACGAGGAGCACGAGCGCCGAAATCACGAAGATGATCGCCAGCACGGTCACGAGCGCCAGTCCGCCCTCCGCAGGAACGCTGCCGGGGCGCCGGCGTCGCCGCAGCACGGAGCGTCGCCGCAGCACAGAGCTCGCGTATCTCACGATTCCCCTCCCTCGTGCGGATCGGTGCCGCTCACCAACTGCATGGGTTCGTCGCCTGGAGCGTGTTGCGCGGGAAGACCGTCGTCGTGAAGGTCCGCGTTTGTGCGCCGACCGCCGTCGTGACCCTGAGCGCGAGCTCGCTGCTGCCCCAGGTCGGGCTAAACGCCGTGATGTCCGCGCCCACCTCGGATGCGGCCGGCGCGGCCCCACTCGACGGCCCGGCGGCGCGGGTGACCGTGGTCCCCCTGAGCGCGTACGTGACGCAGTAGTCCGACCCCGACGGCGACGCGGGGTTGCCGGCCGGCACGTGAATCTCGACGGAACTCCCGGTGACCGTGATGTAGTCGGCCCAGCGGGCCTCCTCGACGATGCGGTCCAGCACGTATCTCGCGTTCTGCTGCACCTGGAAGAAGTTGTCGGTCAGCCTGGATGACTGTGCCTGGGTACTGAGGAGGGCAAAGATGCCCCCCGCGGCGATGGAGAACACCGCCATCGCCACTATCATCTCGACGAGGGTGACGCCTCGAACGCCGCGCCGGCCGGCGGCAGGAACGCTCACGGACCCACCACCGTGGTGAGCGTCACCGCGGGCGTTGAACTGCTGCCGGCGTACACGCTCGCGGTAATCGTCTCAAAGTTCATGGTGCCATTCGTAGAGACCGTCGTCTGAAGCTGATACGGGGTGCCGGACACCGCCGCGCGGGCTTGGGCGGACACCGGAAACGTGCCTGAAGCGGTCGTCTCGCGCGCCGTCTCCAGCGCCTGGCGGGCAATGTTGGCTGCGGCCGTCAACTGGTTGGTCTGCGAGGCCTGGCCCATGCTCCAATCAAAACCGGCCATCAGCGGCACCACAACGAGGGCCAGGATGCCGAGCGCCACCATGATTTCCACCAGCGTGAAGCCCGTCTGGCAGCCCCCGGACCAGCGCCGCCCATGAGCCTCCCGCATGACACGCGTTCCGTGACCCGGTGCTCGGAACAAGCGTTTGAGCGTTCGCGCCGCCGGCATCCTTGGTTCCCCCCTGGTGTGTCGGTGCAGACCAACCTGACCTTACCCGTGAGATACATACCAAAGTGAGACGGCTAAGTGCCTTCCCAAGCGGTTTTGTGACGGCTGAATGTGCGTTCGATTCGAGCTTCGTCCGTTCGATCCGTCGCCGATTCTGGAATTGGCGCGTTGCTTCGGCCGCGCGTCGTTCGAGTGTTGTGACGATGCGGGATTTCTGCCGGGTGCCACGCGCGCGCATGGACCACGCCGGGGTGCCGTCGCGGCGCACCGCTCGAAAGGGACGCCCTCTCCGGCCGGCGAACGCGCACTCCCTGATGGTCCCCCGAGGGACACGGCCGCTCGGGTCGCGGGGCCCCGGCGAGTTACCGCCCACGGCGAGAAAGAGGCGAGCAATGGCGACGCTCATGCCCGAGCAGCAGACCGCCCTGGCGTGGGTGGCGGAGCATCAACCGAGGCTGTCGCGCTTCTGTGAGGAAATCTGGCACTATGCGGAGCCGGCCTGGCGCGAGTACAGGTCGGCGAGGGCGTACTGCGAGCTCCTCCACGCAGAAGGATTTCGGGTCGACATAGGCACGGGCGGGATGCCGACCGCGTTCCTCGCCACGTTTGGCGACGGCCCGCCTGTCCTCGGCTCCTACGCGGAGTACGATGCGGTGCCGGAGAATTCGCAGCAGCCCGTCTCCCGCCCCGCTCCCCGGGAGGGCGTGCACCCGTACGCGGCCGGGCACACGGATCCACACTCCGCGCTCGGCGTGGCGGCCCTCACCGGCGTGCTCGCGGCCAAGGCGGCGATGCAGCGGCACGGTCTGCGCGGGACGCTCCGCTTCTTTGGCGAGCCGGCCGAGAAGGTCTGCGGATCCAAGCCGGTCCACGCCGCCAAAGGATACTACGACGGCGCCGACGCCTACATCGCGTACCATCCCAACCCGTACAACACCGTGGCCTGGGAGACGCAGTGCGGCGCCTATTGGAGCGCGCAGTACGCGTTCGAGTGCGCGGAGCCGGAAACGTGGATCGACCACGCGCTGCTGCCGTACCGTCACTCCCACGCCGCCGCCCGGTGTCCCGGGGCGCTGGACGCGGCGTGCCTCATGTACACGACGACGAAGTATCTCAAGGAGGCCATGTTTCCTCACACCGGAACGTGGACGCTCAACGAGTTCATGATGGTCGGCGGGCAATGCACGTCCGACAACCTGCCGCCGCGCTACGCGGCCATCCAGTACGCCTGGCGGTCGCCGAGCCTCGGCATCCAGGAGCAGGTCGCGCGGGTGCTCGACGCCAACGCGGCACAGGCCGCGGCGGCGACGCATTGCCGTCACAGCGTGCGTTGGATCACGAAGACGCGGGTCGGGCTCCCGAACCGCGCGCTGGCGGAGATCGTCTACCGCAACCTCGAACTGGTCGGTCCTCCGGCGTGGGGCGAGGATGCGCGCCGGTTTGGCCGTGCGATCCAGCAGTCGCTGGGCATCGCCCCGATGGAAGACCCGTTTGTGCAAACAAGCCAGCGCCTCACGCCGCCCGCTGAGTACGAGGCCGGACTCCGTGAGGCGCTGCCCGGCTGGCAAACCCACTTCACTTCGGATGACTACGTCGAGTACACGTGGCACGCGCCGACCGCGCGGCTATTCACGGGGCGGCCCCGCCTGCGACCGCCGCGGCCGGGCTACGAATATCCGGCGTGGGCCGCGAATGCGCTCGGGGGCGTCCCGGCGTGCATCGACCCGATGACGTTTACGGCCGGACGAACGATCGCGGCCAGCCTGGTCGAGCTCCTCGTCGACCCCGGCCGCCTGGCCAACGCGCGCGCGGAGTTCCAGGACCGCACCGGGGGCGGGGTCGCCGGCGCGCGCTGGGTCGCCCCGCTGCTGCCCCGCGAGTTCGTGGCGCCCGTGGATCTTCGGTGGCCCGAGTACGTGACGACGCCACGGGGCGAGGAGTGGTGGATCCCGACGCCGCACCCCTCGTCGCCTCGATAACGCCACGGAGACACAGGACCATACCGTACCACCGGGATCGCGTCGCTTTCGGGCATGCTACCGGAAACCGCTGAAGGCGATGCCCTCTGTGATGTGCCGTCGGAAGACGAGGAACACCGCGATGATCGGGAGCGCGCTGACCGTCGCGCCGGCGGTGATGGCACCGTAGTCGATCGTGTACCGCTGTTGGAAGAACGCCAGTCCGACTTCTATGGTGTACATGTCCTGCGAACTCGCGATGATGAGCGGCCAGATGAAGCCGGTCCATGCCTGGATCGCCGCGAAGATCGCCACAGCGGCCATGTGCGACGCTGCGGCGGGCACCGCGATGCGGACGAACATCCGCCACTCCGACGCTCCGTCGATCCGTGCCGCGTCCAGTAGCTCGTCGGGCAGCGCCGTACTGAAATACTGTCGCATGATGAACACACCGAAGCTCATCACCAGGTAGGGCGCGACCATGCCCGGATAGGTGTTGATCCAGTGCCAGTTCCGCATCGTCAAATACAGTGGAACCATGTAGGTTTCGAGCGGCAAGATCGCGGTAGCGAGGAACAGCATGAAGATGGGCGTGTCGCCGGGGAACCGGAACTTGCCGAACACGTATCCCGCCACGGTCGAAGTCGCCACGATCACGGCGGTTGACATTGCCGTGATGATGAGGCTGTTCAGGAAGAACCGGGCGAACGGCGCCGTCTGGAACGCGCGCACGTAGTTGAGCATCGTCGGGGCGCGCGGGACGACGGCAGTTTGCGAATGCTCACACCGATGCCGTTGTCGAGAATCGCGTCGATGGGGACGAGGCCGCCCGCGCGGTACACGCACTCCTCCGCGGCGAGCATGGAGTGCCCGCCGGGGCCGATGACGCGCAGCAGACCGCCGCGCGCAATGCAGTCGGCGATCAGGCGGGCCGCGGCGGCAATCCGGCCGGCTTCCTCACCGGCGATGTGGTCGTGATATTCCCGTACGCGTTCGAGAAACCGGCGGGTGATTGCCAATATCTGCCCCGACCCCCGCGTCGTCGTTGCGACCCGACGCCCGGCTTCGGCGGTTGTGCACGTGTTCCCTCCGCATCCTCGTGCGGCGCGACCTTGAACTCTTCCCAGGATCTCCCGTATGCCAGGCGGCAGGCGTGAATCGCGCCTGCCGATACATGGGATCCCTCGAAACGGCGACGAAAAGGGCTCGCGAGGGAGGGCGATGGCTAGCGAGGATCATTCGCGGTACCATTGGGTTATGCTGCCTCGGCGGATCCTCTTGTTGTTCGTGGACGGCGTCGGCCTGGGGGACCGTGACCCTGCCACGAACCCGTTCGCGCGCGCCGCCACGCCGACGCTCCGCCGGCTCCTCGGCGGGCCGCTGGCGGGCCGCGAGGCGGTGCGCACCGACCTCGCAACGCTCGTGCCCCTCGACGCGCGGCTCGGTGTTCCCGGCCTGCCACAGAGCGCGACCGGCCAGACTGCCCTGCTGAGCGGCGAGAACGCCGCGGCGCTGCTCGGCCGGCACCTCACCGCGTACCCGACGCCGTCGTTACGGCACCTGCTCGCCGCCCGGGGTCTCTTCGTACGCCTGCACGGCGCGGGTGTGCAGGCCGCCCTCGCCAACGCGTACACCGACGGGTACTTCGCCGCGGTGGCCCAGCGGCGGTTGCGTCACGCGTCGATCACCCTCAACGCGATCCAGGCCGGCGTCCGCCTTCGCGATCTCGCGGACCTCCGCGCCGGGCGGGCGGTGTACCACGACCTGACGAACGCCGGACTCCGCCGCCAGGGCCTCGAGATCCCCCTCGTGACCCCCGAGGACGCGGGGCACCGGCTCGCCGCGATCGTCCGCGCGGAGGCGTTCACCGTGTTCGAGTTCTTCCAGACGGACCTCGCGGCGCACGGTCGCGCGGGCGAGCCGATCGAGGTGATCGAGCGATACGATCGCATGCTCGGCGCCGCCCTGGACGCGCTCGACCTCGGTGAGACGCTCGTCCTGATGACGAGCGACCACGGCAATCTCGAGGACGGCCGTACCACCGCCCACACGCTCAACCCGGTGCCCGCGCTGCTCGTCGGCGCCGGCCGCGACGCCCTGGCATCGCGGCTCGGCGCCATCACCGACGTCGTTCCCACGTGCCTGGATCTCTGGTCCGCGCCTGCACCCGTGCCCCTGGCATGACCCCGCGGACGCTGCGCGTGCTGGGGTGGCCCGCGGTGCTGGAGCGGCTGGCCGCGGCGTGCGCGTCGGCGATGGGACGGGAGCGGGCGCTCGCGCTCGCGCCGGTGCCGTGGTTGGACGAAGTGGAGCAGCGCCAGCGGGAGACGACCGAGGCACGGCTGCTCTTGGAACAGGCAGGCGGGCTGCCGGTGCGCGGAACCCGCGACATCCGTGCGGCGACGCATCGGGCGCAGATCGGCGGCGTCCTTGCCCCTCGCGAGTTGCTCGACATCCGGGACACGCTCGCCGTCGCCCGTACGCTCAGGGGATTCGTGGTTTCGCGGCGCGACGACACGCCGGCGCTCAGCGAGATCGCGGAGCGCATCGACATCTTCACCGACCTCGAGGCCGAGATCGCGGGCGCGCTCAACGACGAGGGCGTCGTGGTGGATGGGGCGAGCCCCGAACTGGCCCGCATCCGCAGGGAACGGCGGACCGGCGAGGCGCGCCTTCGGGAACGCATGGAGCAGGTGCTGCGGACGGCGGCCCTCGCGCGCATGCTCCAGGACCCGCTCGTGACGATCCGCAACGAGCGCTACGTTGTGCCCGTGCGCGCGGAGTTTCGCGAGCAGTTCCCGGGCGTAGCGCACGACCAGTCGGCCAGCGGCATGACGGTCTTCATGGAACCCCTCGCGGCCGTACCCCTCGGCAACCGCCTGCGCGAGCTCGCAGCGGCCGAACAGCAGGAGATCGCCCGGATCCTCGCGGCGCTGAGCGCCGAGGTCGGCGCGGCCGGCGAGCCGATCGGGGAGACCTTGGAGCGGGTCGCCGACCTCGATCTCGCCGCGGCGAAGGCGCAGGTGAGCGCGGCCATGGCCGCCGCCTCACCCCGGCTGAACGCGGAGGGGCGGCTGGATCTGCGGGAGGCCAGGCACCCGCTGTTGACGGGCGCCGTCGTGCCGATCGACGTCCGGCTCGGCGGCGCGTTTCGGACGCTCGTGATCACCGGCCCCAACACGGGCGGCAAAACGGTCACGCTGCGCACGCTCGGGCTGCTGACGCTCATGGCGCAGGCCGGCCTGCACGTCCCCACGGCGCCCGAAAGCGACCTCGCGGTGTTCCCGCACGTCTTTGCCGACATCGGCGACGAGCAGAGCGTGGAGCAAAACCTGTCGACGTTCTCGTCGCACCTGGTCGCGATCGTGGAGATCCTCGCGGCGCTCGCGGAGGGGCCCCCCGGCGCCGCGCGCGCGCTCGTGTTGCTCGACGAAATCGGCGCCGGCACAGATCCCGCCGAGGGCGCCGCCCTGGCGCGCGCCCTCATCGAGACACTGCACGACGCCGGCATGTGTACGGCGGTAACGACGCATTATAACGAGCTCAAGTCGTTGGCGTTCACGCATGAGGGCGTGGAGAACGCTTCCGTCGAGTTCGATGAGGAGTCGCTCCGGCCCACGTACCGGCTGCTCATCGGCACGCCGGGCCGCAGCAACGCGCTGGCCATCGCCGCGCGTCTGGGCCTCGCGCCGGCGATCATCGACCGCGCCCGGCAGTATCTGGCGCCGCACGCCGCGGACCTGGCGCAGGTGATCCGGCGGGTGGAGGAGGAACGGGACCGCGTCGCCGGTGAGCGTGAGGCACTCACCCGCGAGCGCGCGGCCCTCCGACAGAGCGAAGCGGCGGCGCACGCCGAGGCCGAGCGGCTCGCCATGGACCGCGGGCGGGCGCTCGAGCGGTTCCGGAGTGAGCTCGCCGCGCTGCAGCGGCGGGCGCGGGACGAGCTCGACCGCCTGCTCGCGACCCTCCCCACCGGACCGGCCCCGGATGCGGCCGCGCGCGTGCGCGCGTACCTGCGGGAACTCCGGGACGTCTCCCAACGGTACGCCGCCGAGACGCGCGCGGCTGCCCCGGGCGCGCCCCCGGCCGAGCTTCGACCCGGGGACGCCGTGGTGGTGGCGTCGCTCGGTCGGCGGGGAGTCGTGCAGGCGTTCCCCGACGCCCGCGGGGATGTGGAAGTGCAGGTCGGTCCGCTCAAGGTACGCGTGCCGAAAGACGACCTCCGGCTCGACGCGCCGGCCGGCGACACCCAGGAGCCTCTACGGGTCCCGGGAGCCGCGATGGGCTCCGGCGGCCTCTCGGCCAAGATGTTCTCGGTGCCGATGTCGCTGCACTTGCGGGGGAAACGAGCAGAGGAGGCGCTCGCGGAGCTCGACAAATACCTGGACGATGCCACGCTCGCCGGCCTGCCCCGCGTGGTCGTGGTGCACGGCAAAGGCACGGGCACACTCCGCCGTGCGGTCCACGAGTACCTTGCCCATCATCCCGGGGTGGCGGCGTTTCGCCTCGCGCCGGACGCGGAAGGCGGTTCGGGAGCCACGATCGTGGACCTCGCGGAGCGATAGCGGCGGCAACGATGGAGGAACGGGCGACGCACCTACACGCCGGGCAGGGAACCGAACGATCGCGGTCGATCCGTGCGCTCGGCCTCGCGCTGGCCGTGACGCTCGCGCTCATGCTGGTGGAGGCGGTCGGCGGATGGGTCACCGGGAGCCTGGCCCTGCTCGCGGATGCGGGCCACCTGCTCGCGGATGTGGGGGCGCTCGCGCTCGGCGCCGCGGGAAGCTGGTTGGCGCTCCGGCCCGCCACCGCGCAGATGTCGTACGGTTACCGCCGCGCCGAGATCCTCGCGGCGGTGACGAACGGCGTGGCACTGTGGGCCATCGCCGGCGCGATCGTGTACGAGGCCGTCCGCCGCCTCGGGGCCCCGCACCACGTGCTCGCCCCGGGCATGCTCGCCGTCGCGGTGGTCGGCCTCGCGGGCAACCTCGCGAGCACCATGCTGTTGGCCCCGGCCGGCGCCGAGAACCTCAACGCACGCGCGGCGTTCGTTCATGTGCTCGCGGATGCGGGGGCGGCGGTCGGCACGATCGCGGCGAGCCTGGTCATCCTCGCGACCGGGTGGACCGGCGCCGACGCTCTCGTGAGCGTTGGCATCGCGGCCTTGCTCGTCGCGAGCTCGTGGCCCTTGATCAAGGAAGGACTCGAGATCCTGATGGAGGGCACGCCCCGCGGCATCTCCCTCGCCGCGGTGGAGTCCGCGATGCGCGATGTCCCGGGCGTCGTGGACGTGCACGACCTGCACGCGTGGTCGCTCACCGCGGGCGTCCCCGCGCTGAGCGGCCACGTGCGGATTCGCCACGCCGCGGAAGGTCAGCGCATCCTCGTCGCGCTCTGCAGCCGTCTCCACGAGCGCTTCGGCGTCAACCACACCACCCTCCAATTGGAGACCGAGGAGCTCGACGCACCCTGGCACGCCGCCTGCGAGAGCGAAGGGCTGTACCGTGTGGACGGCGGCGCGGTGACACGGTGATCGGCGGCATCCGCGGCGCGACGATCCGCGGCGCGATGCTATAATCACCGGCGTGACGATGCCCAGCCCCCAGCAGCAGCTCGAGCAGCTACGCCGCGGCACGGTCGAAATCATCACCGAGAGCGCCCTGCTCGAGAAGCTCGAGCAGCGCCGGCCGTTACGCGTCAAGCTCGGCCTCGATCCCACGGCGCCCGACATCCACATCGGCAACGCCGTGGTGCTGCACAAGCTCCGGCAGTTTCAAGACCTCGGGCACGAGGCGATCCTCGTCATTGGGGACTTCACGGGGCTGATCGGGGACCCGTCCGGCAAATCCGAGACCCGGCCGGCCCTGTCCCCCGACGAGGTGCAACGCAACGCGGCGACGTACCGCGAGCAGTACAGCCTGATTCTCGACCCGGCGCGGACGCGCGTTGTGTTCAATAGCGAGTGGCTGCGGCCGATGACGTTCTACGACGTGATCCGGCTGGCCGGCCGCGCCACCGTGCACCGCCTCCTGGAGCGGGACGACTTCGCGAAGCGGTTCCGGGAGCATTTGCCGATCCACCTGCACGAGCTCCTCTACCCCCTCTGCCAAGCCTACGACTCCGTGGCGATTCAGGCGGACGTCGAACTCGGGGGCACGGACCAGAAGTTCAACAACCTCATGGGGCGGGAGCTGCAGCGTGAGCTCGGCCAGGAGCCCCAGGTCGTCGTGCTGACGCCGCTGCTCCCCGGACTCGACGGCGTCCAGAAGATGAGCAAGAGCCTCGGCAACGCGATCGGCATCACGGACCCGGCCGGCGCCATGTACGGCAAGGTGATGTCGCTCGCGGACAGCCTGATGATCCCGTACTTCGAGTACTGCACGCTCGTGCCGCTCGACGAGATTCGCAGCATGGAGCAGGCGCTGCGGGCCGGCGACCTCCACCCGCGCGACGCGAAGCAGCGGCTGGCAGGAGCGATCACGGCACGGTATCATGGCGAGCCCGCCGCGCGCGCGGCCGCGGACGAATTCACCCGCGTGTTCCGGGAGCACGAACTTCCCGCGAGCGTCCCGGCGCGGGTGCTGTCTCGCGACACGCTCAGGAACAAGGGGGCGCTGGACGAGCCCAATTGGGTGCGGCTGGAGCCGCTCCTGGTGGAGCTTGGGTTTGCCGCGTCCAACAGCGACGCCCGCCGGTTGATCCGGCAGGGCGGCGTGGGATTGCAGCCCCCGGCGAACGCGGACGGCGGCATCGAGGAACCTCTCCGTCTGCCGCGTGATGCCGCGCGCCTCATCGGCCTCGGCGTGCTCGAGGATCTCGGCAAGGGAGGGTTCCGGGTCTGCGTGCCGGACGCCGGTCCCGGCGGACCGCCCCCGGCCGAGGGCAGCGGGCTCCTCGTCCGGGTCGGCCGCCGGCAGATCGCCCGCATCTGGCTCGGCGCGTGAGCTCGACCGCGTCCGCGCTTGGGGGCGCCCGCGCGGGCAGCAGCACACCGGAGCCGCGCGCGGCAGAATTGAGCGCGCGCGCGCCGTGGGAGGGCGTACATTTGCCCGCGGGCGCGTACGCGTGGGGTCTTGCGGCGTGCGCGGTGCTCGGCGCCGTTTTGCGCACGGCCCACATCACACGCCCCTTCAACCGGCTCATGGCCTGGAACGAGGGGCACTACGCGATGATCGCGCTCAATTTCGACCGCTACGGGCTGTGGAGCCAGCACAACGAGCTCGGCATCGACCGGACGTTTTCGCCGGGGGTGCCCTGGCTCATCTGGGCGTCCTTCAGGCTCTTCGGCCCGGTGGAATGGGCGGCGCGGCTTCCGATCGTCCTGAGCGGGGTCGCGGCGATTATCCTACTCGGGATCTTTGTCCGCCGCGTCACACGAAGCGAACAGATCGCCGTCATCGCCGCCGCCTGCGCGGCGGTGGCGCCAGGCCTCGTGTACTTTGCCCAGAACGTGCAACTCGACACCCCGAGCATCTGCTGCGCGCTCGCGGGGGCTATTCTCATGCTCCGGTACCGCGACGACCACCGGGTCCGCGATCTCATCGGGGCCGGGATCTGCATGCTGGTCGCCGTGTGGTTCAAGTTCACGACGGCATTGCTCTACCCCGTCTTCCTCCTGTTCTGGTGGCCGGCTCGTCCCACCCGTGCGGCGGCGGCGGCGGGCGCGGCCGCCTTTGTAGGGCTCACGGCGCTGCCGAGCGCCGCGTGGATCGTGGCCAACTGGCTCGCGCACGAGCCCGGCGGCGAGTTCTTCCACCGGGACTGGACCGCCACGGGGGTACTCAAGGCCCTGTCGGAGATCCCGCTCGCCGTTGAAGCGCACCTGTTCGTGCCGCTGTTTCTCTGCCTCCTTGCCGGTCTGGGGATCGCGGTCCGATGGCGCTCTCGATTCGCCTGGCTGTGGGTCTGGTGCGCGCCGTGGCTCCTACCGTACGTGATCGCGCCGTGGGACAGCCTCGTCAACCGGTACTACGACCTGCCGATCGCCTACGCCCTCGTCGTCCCCGCGGCCCTGGCGCTGTGGCGCACACGCCTTTGCCGGCCGCCCGGCCGCGCGTCATTGCCGCGCTTCACGTGGGCCGCGCTGACGGTGGTGGTGGGACTCACGGTGGCGTACGATCTGTGGGATCCCACGACGGACCGCATCGCGCGGGCCACGATGCCGCACGCGGCGCCGATCGATCCCGCGCCATTCTACTCGGCGCGCATGGTATCGAGGCTCCCCGCGGGCCGTACCATCGTGGACACACCGCAGACGATGTTCTACGCGGGCGGGGACCCGCACTGGATCGACTATACGGGCGGCGACGTGCGCTGGAAGATCGACGGTGAGCAGTACGACTACATCGTCCTGAACGACTACGCTCACGGCCAGGAGCCATACTACGCGATCGACGAGGCCCTGCGCGCCCAGCTGGCGGCGCACGGCTACGTTCAGATTGGGCCCGCGTTATGGGCGCAGGGGCGGACGCGGATCGCCGACCTGGGCGGATATCGCGATCTCAACGTGCCGTCGTGGGCACCGCGCCCGGCGTGGGTGGCGCCGTCGCCGCTCGCACGTTGGTGATCGCGCAGGAGCGGAGGTGTGCCGCGGTTGACGCTCGCTCCGCCCCTCCAGTATGATGACGACGTCGCACGGGATGGGGCCCTTAGCTCAGGTGGTTAGAGCGCACCCCTGATAAGGGTGAGGTCCGTGGTTCGAGTCCACGAGGGCCCACCATAAGAGAGCGGGCCGGTTTCTTCCCAGAGTGGGAAAGAGGCCGGCCCGTTGTCGT
>JAJPIA010000040.1 GCA_021324975.1 Bacillota bacterium | reverse complement strand
GTGAGCCCGCCCTCGAACGCCTCGAGCGCCTCGCCCGGCCCCGTGATCTCGGGCACGCCGGCGTCGCCGTTCGCGAACAGGAGCATGGTGTCGTTCGTGCTGCGGTCACCGTCGATCGTCAGCCGGTGATACGACGCGTCGGCCGCCCGCCGCAGCGCCGCCTGCAACACGGCCGGCGCCACCGCGGCGTCGGTCGTGAGCACCGCGAGCGTCGTGGCCATCTGCGGGTGAATCATGCCGGCGCCCTTCGTCATGCCGCCCAGGGTCACGATCTGCCCGCCGACCTCGATCTGCACGGCGGCGCTCTTCGGCGCGGTGTCCGTCGTCATGATCGCCTGCGCGGCCTCGCTGCCGTCCGGCCCGAGGCTCCGCGCCGCCTCGGGGATGCCGTGCCGAAGGACCTCCATCGGCAACGGGTGGCCGATCACGCCCGTGCTGCACACGTACACCAGATCTTCGGGGATCTCGAGGCTCTGCGCGGCGAGCTGCCCCATCTCCCGTGCGTCCCGGAGCCCCTGCTCGCCAGTGCAGGCGTTGGCGTTGCCGGCGTTCAGCACGACGGCCTGGCCACGCCCCGACCGAATCCGCTCCGCGTCCAGCAGCACCGGCGCCGCCTTGACCTTGTTCGTCGTGAAGATGCCGGCCGCCGCGGCCGGGGAGCGCGAGAAGACCAGGGCGAGATCCTTCTTCTGGGGCTTGAGCCCGCAGTGGACGGCGGCCGCGAGATACCCTTGCGGCGAGGTCACGCCCCCCTGGATCAGCCGTGTCACGCGCTGGCTCATGCCCGAATCCCTCCTTCGGCTCTAGGGGTACAACCCGGGGATGCGGAGCCCCGCCGTCTCCGGGAGCCCGAACATCACGTTCATGTTCTGCACGGCCTGCCCGGCGGCTCCCTTGCCCAGGTTGTCGAGGGCGGCGATCGCAATCGCCGTGCTCGTGCGCTCGTCGACACGCACGGCGAGATCGCAGTAGTTGGTCCCGGCCGTCGCCTTGGTTTGCGGCAGCGCCCCCTCCGGAAGCACCCGCACGAACGGCGCCCCGGCGTACGCGTCGCGGTAGGCGGCGTGGAGCCGCGCGGCGTCGAGCGGCCGGACGAGCCGGGCGTAGGCCGTCACCAGGATGCCGCGGGTCATCGGGACCAGGTGCGGCACAAACGTCACCCGCACGGCGCGCGCCGCCGCGGCGCTCAGCTCCTGCTCGATCTCCGCCGTGTGATTGTGGCGCGGCACGGCGTACGCCCGCACGTCTTCGTTCGTCTCCGCGTACGGGTGCCCGCCGGCGGCCCCGCCGCGGCCTGCGCCCGAGACCCCGGACTTGGCGTCGATCACCAACCCGTCCGGCGCCACGGCGTCGAAGCGCACCAGCGGCGCGAGCGCGAGCAGCGCCGCCGCCGGGTAGCATCCCGGATTGGCGACGAGCCGGGCCCGGCGGATCTCCCCGGCGCGCAACTCCGTCAGGCCGTACACCGCCTCGGCGAGGTAGCGTGGGGCGGTGTGCTCGAACCGGTACCAGTCAGGGTACAGCGACGGGTCGCGCAGCCGGAAGTCGGCGCCGACGTCGATCACGCGCGCGCCCCGCTCGAGGAGCTCCGGGATCACCGTCATGGACTTGCCGCTCGGCAGCGACACGATCACGAGATCGGACTCGCGGGCCAGCACGCCGGGGTCCAGGGGCTCGGTCACGAGATCGACGAACCCGCGGAGGTTGGGAAACAGCTCCGCGACCGGCTGCCCGGCGCGCGTCTCCGCCGTCACGCGTGACAGGCGCACGTCGGGATGCGCGGCCAGCAGGCGCACCGCCTCCGCTCCTCCGTACCCGGATGCCCCGACCACGCTGACCCGAACCGCCATCACCGCCTCCCGTAAGTGCCAGCATCCGAATAATTATACTGATTCATGAATAAAGTTGCAAGGCGGGATCCGCCGTCACCGCGCGTGCCGAGCCGCGGCGCCTCACACCGCCCGCCGGGAGGGCGGGCGGCTACCGGCCGCAGGCCGGCACGGCGAGGGGAGCCGGCGGACGGGGCGCGGCCGCCAGATCGAGCCCGTCGAGCAACGGCGCCGCCTGCCGGTCGCGGGCGGTGAGCGCGGGCAGCCCGAACACGGTCTCAATGGTCTTCGGCACGGACGCGTGCTCGGTCACCACGTGCGAGACGTAGCCGCGCCGCGCGTACGGCGAGATCACGAGCGTCGGCACGCGGAACCCGAGGCCGAACGCATCGACCTGTGGCGGCGGGACGTGATCGTACCACCCGCCCCAGTCATCCCACGTGATGATGATGAGCGACGACGCCCAATCGGCTCCGGCCATCACGGCGTTTACCTGATCCACGGTCCAGCGCATGCCGTCGCACACACTCTCCGGGGCGTGCTCGTCGCGAAGGCCAAACACCCAGGAAACCGCCGGGAGCCGCCCGGCGCGGGCGTCCCGTGCGAACTCCCCGGGTCCGCGCAGCTTCGCACGGAGCGCGTCGCTCGCGTAGATCCGCGACAACTCGTTCATGACCCAGAACCCGTAGCCCCGCCAGGTGATGCCCCGTTCGGCGAGGAGATTGGGCACGGTCGGCAGGTCGAAGCACGGCCGGGCGTTGCGTCGTGCGCCGCCGGCATCGAGCACCGTGATCTTGCCGAACGGCATCGCGCACGGCGCGAGGTACAGCGACACGCCCCGCGGGTTGCTGATCGCGCCCCCCGAGCTCGCGGCGACGAAGAACAGGTGGTTCGGCGTGCTGGGCCCCATGACCGATGTGAAGTACCGATCGTAGAGGACGAATTCGCGCGCGTACGTCCAATACGCGGAGATCTCGGCCTCGCGGTACTGGCTGAACGCGAGCGGTATGCCGTCGCGCACGGCGCCCGGGACGAGCGGGAAGCGATCCATCCGCCCCCCATCGTACGCCTCGTGGGCGGCCTCGAAAGTATTGTCGAGCCCGGGCGTGCGGTCGGCCGCGGCGGGCGGCGTCTCCGGGTGGCCGCCGACCGGCACGGTCTGCGCCCCGTCGGCCCCGGGAAACTGCCCGAAATAGTTGTCGAAGGTGTGATTTTCCTTGACGATGACGATGATGTGCTGGATCGGCGCCGCCGCCGGTCGCGCCGGCGGCGACACGACCCCCGCCACGACGCCGGCCGAGAGGGCCGAGCCCGCGAGCACCGCTCGAAGGAGACGCACGTTACGGTCTTCGCGCGGACATCCCGCCCATCCCTGGGCGCGGCCGCGCGGGCCGCGGCGCGCTACTCGTAGCGGAGCGCGACGATCGGATCGAGCGCGGCCGCCCGCTGCGCGGGATAGAATCCGAACACGACGCCGACGAGCAGCGACGAGAGAAACCCCAGCAGGATCGAAAACGGCGAGACGATCACCGGCCAGTGGCCGAGCGCGGAGCTGCCCTGCGCCGTGCCGACCCCGATCGCGATCCCGATGAGCCCCCCGAGGCAGGCCAGCGTCAACGCCTCCACGAGGAACTGCAGCAGGATGTCCCGGCCGCGGGCGCCCACGGCCATGCGCAGCCCGATCTCGCGGGTGCGCTCCGTCACGGACACGAGCATGATGTTCATGATCCCAATCCCGCCGACAACGAGCGAGACCACGGCGATGCCGGCGAGCAGCAGGGCCTGCGTCTGCGAGGTCGCGAGGCGCACCTGCTGCACATCGGCGATATTGCGGATCGTGAAGTCGTCCGGCTGCGCGACGGTGAGGTGATGCCGGAGCCGCAGGAGCCGCTCGGTGGCGTCCACGACCGCCGGCACGGCCTCGGGGGTGACGGCGGAGACGAAGAAGTTCTGCACCCACGTCTGGCCGGTCAACCGGTCCAGCAGCGTCGTGATGGGGACCATCACGGTGTCGTCCTGGTCCCGGCCGAATCCCGATTGCCCCTTGGGCGCGAGCACGCCGACGACCCTGAACGGCACATTCTTGATGATCACGATCGAGCCGACCGCGCCGCCTTCGGGAAACAGGTTTTGCTGCACCGTGTTGCCCAGCACGGCCACCTTGGCGGCCTGATCGACCTCGGCGCTGGTGAAAAACCGGCCCTGGGCGACGGACCAGCTGCGCACGCCGGTATAGGATGGGGTCGTCCCGCCGATGACGGTGTACCAGTTCATGCCGCCGGCGACGACCTGGGCGCTCGTCTGCGAGTACGGCGCCGCGCCGGCCACATCGGGCACGGTCGAGGCGATCGCGTCGACGTCCGGCAGCTTGAGCGTCGTGCGACTCCCGGTGCCGAGGCTCACGCCGCCGCTCGTGATCGCGCCGGGAATGACCACGACCAGGTTGGCGCCGAGGCTCTCGATCTGCGCCAGCACCGCGGCCTGCGCGCCGGCGCCGATGGCCATGGAGGTGATCACGGCCCCCACGCCGATGATGATCCCCAGCATCGTGAGGATCGAGCGCGTGATGTTCCGCCGCAGGGCCTGCCAGGCGATCCGCAGCAAGTTGACAATGCTCACGGGCGGGCCTCCAGCGCCGGCGCCGTCCCGAGCATGCTCTCGCGCACCCGCCTCGGGACGGCCTCGGCGGACGGCCGGTCGTCGATGATCAACCCGTCCCGAAACGTCACCACGCGGTTAGACCACGCCGCGACGCTGACGTCGTGGGTCACGAGCACCACGGTGATCCCGTCGCGCCGGTTGAGCTCGCGGAACAGCGTCATGATCTCCGCGCTGCTCGCGCTATCCAGGTTGCCGGTCGGCTCGTCCGCCATGAGCAACGGCGCCCCGTTCGCCAGCGCGCGGGCGATCGCGACCCGCTGCTGCTGGCCGCCGGACAGCTCGCTCGGCCGGTGGCCGAGCCGGTCGCCGAGCCCGACCTGCTGGAGCAGCGCCCGGGCCCGCTGCACGCGCAGATCGCGCGGCACCCCCGCGTACAGCAGCGGCAGTTCCACGTTCTCCTGGGCCGTCGTCCGCGCCAGCAGGTTGAAGCTCTGGAACACGAACCCGATCCGGCGGTTTCGGACGGCGGCGAGCTCGTCGCGGCTGAGGCGCGACACCTCCTGGCCGGCCAGCCGGTACGAGCCCGAGGTCGGGCGGTCGAGGCAGCCCAAGAGATGCATGAACGTGGACTTGCCGGACCCCGACGGGCCCATGATGGCGACGAATTCGTCCGCCTGCACCCTGAGGCTCACGCCCCGGAGCGCACGCACCGCGGTGTCCCCCTCCCCGTAGACCTTCGTCATGTCGCGCACATCGATGAGCGGCTCCCTGGTGGACGGCGCGGCTTCCGTCGCACGTCCGCGCGCGAGCGCGCCGTCCGTCACTGCGAGCCTCCCGGCGGTGATCCGCCCGGCCCCTGGCCGCCACCGCCCCCGCCTCCGGCGGGCGCCTCACCGCCGCCACTCTGCCCCCCGCGGAACTGGCCTGCGCCGGGCGCGCCGCCGCGGCGCTGCGCGATGACGACGCGATCACCCTCCCGGAGATCGCCGCTGGCGACCTCAATGTTCTGCGCGTCCGACTGGCCGATCACGATGCGGACGGGTGTCGGGCGGCTCCCGCGGAGCACCCATACCGTGACGGTCGACCCCGGGGCACCCGCGACCGGCGAGCCCGACGATTGCTGCTGTCCGGTCCCCGTCTGCGCGAGCACGAGACCGCCCGCGGTCGCGCCGCCGCCGCTTCGCGGGGCGAGCGGACGGTACAGCACGGCCGCCGTTGGGACCGCGAGCACGTGGCTACGGGTCCCGGTGTCGATCGTCACCTGCGCCGTCATCCCCGGCAGCAGGCGGCCCGACGTGTCGTGGACGGCGACCACGGCGTCGTACGTCACGACGTTGTTGCTCACGGTCGGGTTGACCCGCACCTGCCGCACGGTGCCGTTGAAGGTCACGTTCGGAAACGCGGTAACCGTGATTTGCGCGGTATCCCCGGTCTTGACGTTGCCGACGTCCGCCTCGTCCACGGACGTGTCCACTTGCATGTCCGTGAGGTTCGTCGCGATCGTAAACAAGGTCGGCGTGGAGAAGGACGCGGCGACCGTCTGGCCGATGCTGACGTTGCGCGCCATCACGATGCCGTCCACGGGGCTCTTGATGACCGTCTGCCCGAGATTGTACTGCGCCTGCCGGAGCTGGGCGGCCGTCGCCGCTGCCTGATGCTGGGCGGCCGCCGCCTGCGACTGCGACGTGGCGACCTGGTCGCGGGCGCTCTCAAGCTGCGACGTCGCCGCCCGCACCTGCGCCTGCGCGACCTGCACGGCCGCCTGCGCCGCGGCCAGGTCGGCCTCGTCGGTGGCCTGCGCCGTGCGGTCCGTGTCCATCTGGTTCTGCGGGATGTATCCCTGCTTGAGGAGATCGGCGTCTCGCTGCACGGTCACCTTGGCCAGGTTGAGCGTCTGCTGCGCCTTCGCCACGTTCGCCTGCGCGCTCCGGAGGGACGCCTGCTGTTGGGCCAGCGTGGCCCCCGCCGTCTGCACCGCGGCGAGGTTCTGCTGCACCGTTTGGGCGTCCGCGTTCGCGGTCGCCTGGCCGGCGGCGAGACTCGCGGTATCCTGCGAGACGGCGGCCTGAAAACTCGTCGGGTCGAGGGTGGCGAGCACCTGGCCCTGCCTCACGCGCGAGTTGTAGTCGACGTTCAGGGCCGCGATCGTCCCCGACACCTGGGTGCCCACTTGGATCACGTTGACCGGGTTGGCCGTGCCGGTTTCGCTCACCGTGGACGTGATGTCCGTGTAGGTGACGGGCCGCGTCACGTACTGCACCGACGTCCGCTGGGCGGCGACGCGCCGGTAACCGGCGGCGATGCCGCCCGCCACGAGCGCCGCGATCAGCACCCACACCACGACCCGCCCCACCCGTCCGCCTCTTCCTGTCATGACGTCCCCCCGCGCGACAGCGCGCTGCTCTGAATCGGCAATCCCTGTGAGTGCAGGAGCGTGGCCAGCGCGGTCTCGTAGCTGTAGACGGCGCTGACAGCGTTGACCTCGGCCTGCGCCGCGTTCGCCTCGGCCGTCGTCACGTTCACGATGGTGCCGACGCCGGCGCGGTACTGGCCCTGCGCCACGCGGAGCGCCTGATCGGCGGCGGTGGCGGCGACCTGCGTCGCCGTCACGTTCGCCGCGGCCTGCACCGCGTTGAGATACGCCGTGTAGGCGTCCTGCCGCACCGACAACTGCGCCGCGGCGAGCGACGCCTGGTTGCTTTGCAGCGTGGCCTGCGCCTGCTGGACCTCCGCCTTGCCCTTGCCCGCGTCGTACAGCGGCAGGCTGACGCTGCCGTTGAGCGCGTACCCCACGCCGTTCGTGAGATTGGGGTTCGTGCTGAGCGGGGTATAGGCGGTGCTGATGCCCAGGCTCAGCTGCGGCCCGGCGCTGACCTGCGCGAGCGTCAGGCCGGCCTGGGCCGACTGCACCTGTGCCCGGGCCTGCGCGATCTCCGGGCGGTTCGAGAGCGCGCGCTGCAGCACCGCGTCCGACGTGACGCCGACCGACGTCGGCGGCGTGGTCGGCGCCGAGACTTCGACCGGGGCCGAGACCTCGGCCCCGAGCAGGGCCTGCAGCGACGCCTTGCTCGTCGCGATCTGCGCCTGCGCGGCCAGCACGTTGACCTGCGCCTGCGCGACCTGCGACTGCTGCTGGATCACGTCGGACTGCGCCGCCACGCCGGCCTTCACTTGGGCCTGGGTTTGCGCGAGCTGATCCTGGGCCAGCTTGAGCTGGGCCTGGCGGACGTCGGTCTGCCGCTCGGCGTTCAGCACGTTGAAGAACGCGGTCGCGGTCTGGAGCGCGATGCTCTGCTGGGTCAGCGTGAGCGTCGCCTGCGCGATCGCAACCGCCGCCTCGGCCGAGGCGACTTCCGCCTGGGTCTTCCCGCCGTCGTAGAGCGGCACCGAGCCGATGACCGACACCGAGCCCGTCCCCTCCACGCTCGGGAGCACCTGCGCCACGCCGGTGGGCGTAATCGTGGTCGAGGACGTCGTGCCGTAGTTGCCGCTCCCGGACACCGACAGCGTCGGCAGCAGCCCGGTGTGCGCAACGGTCACGCCCTGCTGCGCCGCCGCGAGCGCCTGCTGGTCCGCGGTGATCTGGGGATTCTGCGCCAGCGCCTGCTGGATCGCCTGGTCGAGCGTGAGGCTGGACCCGGCTGCAGGCTGGGTGCCCGGTGTCGCGGGCTGGGGAGCCGGCGCCGCGGGTGGCGCGCTCTGGCCCTGGGCCGCGATCCCGGCCGCCAGCGCCGCCCCGCCGGGCAGCGCCGGGCCGGCGGCCACGAGCGCCCCGGCCACGATCAACGCAAGCGTGTAGTGCCTCATGCTCCCTCCCGCTGCGGCGCGGGCAGCGTCACCGTGAACGTGCTGCCCGCTCCCGGCCGGCTGTCCACGGTCACCCGGCCGTGATGCGCCTCCACGAGCGACTTCACGATGGCGAGGCCCAGGCCGGTCCCGCCGCTGCTCCGCGCGCGCGACTCGTCGGTCCGATAGAAGTGTTCAAAGATATGCGGCAGGTCGCCGGAGCCGATACCCTGCCCCGTGTCGGCGACGGCCAACCGCACGTCGCCGTTGTCCGCGCCGAGCGTGATCCGCACCGTGCCTCCCCGGGGCGTGTAGCGCAGCGCATTGTCCACCAAGTTCTGCACGACCTGGCGGAGGCGATCCGGATCCGCATCGAGACGCGGCAGCGCTTCCGGCACGGACAGCTCGACCGCGATGCCGCGGTCCTGAAACGACGGCGCGAACGCCTCGATCGCATCGGAGACGAGCGTCGCCATGTCCACCGGGCGCGGGTGCAGCTCCAGCTGGCCCGCCTGCGCCAGGGATAGGTCGCGGAGGTCCGTGATCAGCCGCCCCAGGAGCAGCGTCTGCCCATGCAGACCGGCGATCCGCTCCGGGGTCGGCTCGATGACATGGTCGAGCATGCCCTCCAGCGTGCCCTGAATCACCGCGAGCGGCGTGCGCAGCTCGTGCGTGATCCCGGCGAACAGCCGGCGCCGCTGCTGTTCGTCCGCGGCAAGCTGCGCCGCCATCCGGTTGAACGCGCGGCCCAGCTCGGCGATCTCATCGTGGCCCGAAACGGCGACGGGCGGTGCCCCGCGGCCGCCGGCGATTGCCCGCGCCGCACGCGTCAGGTCGCTGACCGGCCGCGCGATGCGCCCGGCGAGCCACAGCGCGAGCAGCACACCGATGCCCGCCGAGGCCGCCGTGCCGCCCCAGATGGCCTCGCGCACCCGCGTCTGGAAGGCGCGCTCCCGCGTGCCGAAGTGACGCGGGGGCTCTTCCGTCCCGGGGTGCGTGTGCGCCGCCTGCTGGCGTTGCTCCACGTACTGACGGAACAGCGTGCGCCACGTGTACGTCCCCAGCGTCAGGCTGAGCGCGGTCGTCAGGACCGCGATCACGACAAACGCGACGCTCAGCCGCGCGCGGAGGCTACGCACGGCGGTCGTCCCCCGCGAACTTGTACCCCACGCCGTACACCGTCAAGATATAGCGCGGCGTGCGCGGGTCGGGTTCCACCTTGCCGCGCAGGTTCTTGATGTGGGCATCCACCGTCCGCTCGTACCCCTCGAATGCATGCCCCTGGACGCGATCGATCAGCTGCATGCGCGTAAAGACCTGGTTCGGGTGGCTGGCCAGCGTCTCGAGGAGCCGAAACTCGGTGGGCGTCACGTCCACGCGGCGGCCGGCGAGCGTCACCTCGTGGGCGCGCAGGTCGATCGTCAGATCGCCCACGCGGACCACGGTGGCGCCGCCCTCCCGCGCGCCGCGGCGCAGCACCGCGCGCACACGCGCCACCACTTCGCGTGGGCTGAACGGCTTGGTCACATAGTCGTCGGCGCCCAACTCCAGCCCGAGGAGCTTGTCCGTTTCCTCGTCCCGGGCCGTCAGCATGATGATCGGCGTCGTGCTCTCTGCGCGAATCCGGCGGCACACTTCGCGGCCGTCCACGCGGGGCAGCATCAGGTCGAGGATGACCAGATCGGGACGCAGGCGCGACACCGCCGAGAGCGCCGCCTCCCCGTCCGCCGCCTGCTCGACCGTGAACCCCTCGCGCTGCAGGTACGAGCGCAGCAGGTCCGCGATCTGGGGCTC
>JAJPIA010000049.1 GCA_021324975.1 Bacillota bacterium | reverse complement strand
TACTATCGCTACCTCCACACGGGCGGCGGCGCGTGGTCGATCGGCGGCTTCATCAGCGATCCCGCGCTGGATCAGGCGCTCGATCAGGCGCGCGCCCAGTCGAATCCCACCGCGCAGCGGGCGCTCTACGTGCGCGTGGTGCAAACCATGCAGGACGATGCATCGATGCTGATCTTCGGCAGCGGGGACTCCGGCGTCGGCTGGCGGTCCACGGTCCACGGTTTCGCGCCGCAGGTCATCGGCGCGCTGTCCTACGCCGGAGGCGGCGTGCAGGACGTCTGGCTCTCGAAGTAGGCGTGCCGGGGGCGGGCGCGAACGCGCCCGCCCCCTCCCCGCTCGGTGCTCCGCTACCTCCAGGCCCGGCTCCTCGCGCTCGCGATCGCCCTCGCGCTGATGTCGGTCATCGTCTTCTCCTTCGTGCACCTGATCCCCGGCGACCCGGTCGATGCGATGCTCGGCACCGAGGTGGACCAGGCCACGAAGCAGGCGCTGCGGCACGCGATGGGCCTGGACCGGCCGGTGCTCGCGCAGTACGGATGGTGGATCGGGCGGGCGTTGCACGGCGACCTGGGACGCTCGGTGCAAACCAACGCGCCCGTCGCCGCCATCCTCAGGGAGAAGCTCCCCGTCACGCTCGAGCTCACGGCCGCCGCGGGGGTGTTCGGCCTCGGCATCGCGCTGCCGGCGGGCATCCTCGCCGCCGTGCGGCGCAACTCCGGCTGGGATCTCGGTGCCATGGGCATCGCGCTCGCGGGCGTGTCGATCCCGTCGTTCTGGCTCGGCGTGCTCCTCATCTTGCTCTTTGCCCTGCACTGGCGCGTGTTCCCCTCGATCGGGTACACGCCGCTGCTGCACGATCCCGCCGATGCACTCCGCCATCTCGTGCTCCCTGCCGCGACGCTCGGGCTCGGCCTCGCCGGGGTGCTCACGCGGATGGTACGCTCCGGCATCCTGGAGGAGCTGGGGCACGATTACGTGCGCACCGCGCGCGCGAAAGGGCTGCGCTTCTCCCGCGTCGTCGCCGGACACGTGCTGCGCAACGCCATCCTACCCACCTTGACGGTGTTGGGCCTGCAGGTCACCGTGCTCCTCGGCGGCGCGGTGATCACGGAGCAAATCTTCGCGTGGCCGGGGGTGGGACAGCTCACGGTGCAGGCCGTCCAGAGCCGGGACTACCCTGTGCTCCAGGGGATCATCCTCGTGGTGGCGGCGCTGGCCACCGTGATTCAAGTCCTGGTCGACGTGGCCTACGCCTTGTTGGACCCCCGCATCCGTTACGACTAATGCGCGCGACGCGACGCTGGAAGGCGCTGTTGCGGCACCGGCTGGGCCTCCTGGGGGCGGTCCTCGTCGCGGCCCTGCTCGCCACGGCGGCCGGCGCGCCGCTCGTCGCCCGTACGGACCCGCTCGGCATGCACATGACCGACGCGCTCCAGCCGCCGTCGGCCGCCCACTGGTTCGGCACCGACCAGTTCGGACGAGACGAGTGGTCGCGGGTCGTCTACGGGGCGCGGCTCTCGTTCCTGGTGGGATTGCTGTCGATGCTGCTCGCCACCGCCGCGGGCCTGCCGATCGGTGCCGCGGCCGGGTTTCTCGGCGGACCGTTCGACGCCATGGCGATGCGGGCGATGGACGCGATCCTGGGCTTCCCCGCGATCCTGCTCGCCATCGGGCTGGTGACCTCGCTCGGACCCGGGACGGCGAGCGGTGTCATCGCCATCGGCGTGGTCTACGTCCCGGTTGTGGCCCGCGTCGTCCGCGGCGCCGTGCTCGCGCGCCGCCGCGAGGAGTACGTCGACGCCGCGCGGGCCCTGGGCCGCACGGACTGGGGGATTTTGTGGCGGCATGTGCTCCCGAACAGCGTCGCGCCGATTCTCGTGCAGGTCACCGTCGGGTTTGCGAGCGCGATCGTCATCGAAGCCGGCTTGTCGTTCCTCGGCGCCGGCACGCCGCCGCCGACGCCGGAGTGGGGCAGCATGCTGAACGAGGCGCGCCAATTCATGGTCGCCGCACCCTTCACCGCGATCTTTCCCGGGGTCGCGATCTCCCTCGCCGTGCTGGGGTTCAACTTGCTGGGCGACGGCATGCGCGACGTCCTGGACCCGCGGCTGCCCCGGTAGTCAGCCGTCGCGCCCGCGCCGGCGGATCTGCCGCGGACGCCGCCACCGAGAGCGCGTCTTCTCATCCGAGAACGACGAGAAGGGCGAGAAGGGCGAGCGCGGCATCAGCCCGACCGGCCGGCCGCGTCGAGCCTCCGGTTCAGGTCGTAGGCGGCGGTGATGAGCGCGAGGTGCGTAAACGCCTGCGGAAAGTTTCCGAGGTGCTCGCCCCGTGGACCGAGCTGCTCGGCGTAGAGCCCCAGGTGATTCGCGTAGCCCAGCATCTTCTCGAAGATCAGCCGCGCCTGCTCGACGTCGCCCATGCGCGCGAGGCACTGCACGTACCAAAACGAGCAGATGCAAAACGCCCCCTCGTGACCGCTGAGCCCGTCGGGCGCCTGCTCGACGCGGTAGCGGTGCACGAACGAGTCGTCGATGAGGTCCTCTTCGATCGCCCTGAGCGTCGATCGCCAGCGCGGATCCGTCGCGCTGATGAACCCGACAAGGGGCATGCGGAGCGTCGCCGCGCCCATCGCCGTCGACCCTTTGGATTGCACGAAGGCCCGGCGGTGCGGGTTCCAAAACTGCTCGTGAATGTCTCGGGCGATCTCCGCGCGGACCCGCCGCCACCGGTCCACGTCCGCCGGCAGCCCGTCGCCGGTGGCGAGCCGCAGCGCCCGGTCGAGCGCCACCCAGCACATCAGCCGGGAGTACAAGAATTCCTGCGGCCCACCCCGCACCTCCCAGATCCCCTCGTCGGGCTCCATCCAGTGCGCGCACACCCACTCGATGATCCGCCGGAGCGCCGCCCAGAGGTCACGGGAGATGCGCGCCCGGTGGCGGTGAAAGATCCACACGGCGTCGAGCAACTCACCGTAGAGGTCGAGTTGCCGCTGCGCGTGGGCGTCGTTGCCGATCCGCACCGGGACGGAGCGACGGTAGCCTTCGAGGTGCGGCAGGGTTTCTTCATCCAGCTGCGCGCCGCCGTCTACGCGATAGAGCGGTTGAAGCGGCTCGGGGCCGCCGGCCTCGCGGCAGCGGGCCTCGATCCACCGCAGGAAGGCGTCGGCATCATCGATCCGATGGCCGGCCTGGACCAGCGTGGAGAGAATGAACGAGGCGTCACGAATCCACGTGTACCGATAGTCCCAGTTGCGCTCGCCCCCAACGCGCTCCGGCAGCCCGAACGTGGCCGCGGCCACGGGCGCGCCGTGCGGGTCCGAGACCAGGAGGCGCAGGACGAGATCGGATCGGTACACCATCTCGCGCCACCGCCCGTGGTAGGTGGAGCGTCCCGTCCACCCGCGCCAGAAGTTGAGCGTGCGCTTGAACGCCTCCGACACGTACGCGGGCCTCGCGGTCGGACGGTCCGGCCCCAGCGACGCGTCTTCGAGCACAAACGCGGCGGTCTCGCCGGCGCGCAGCGAAAACTCCGCGGCCACGGCGCCGTCCCGCACCTCCAGGGGGACGGCGCTGCGGAGCCGGAGCGGCGGGTGGCCGCCGTCGGGCGTAAACAGCGCCTCGCATCCCGCGGCCTCGACGTGGTGGTGCGCACGCGCGTAGTCGAAGCGCGGCGCGCAGACGAGCCGGAAGCGGATGTCGCCGCGGATCGTTTTGACCCGCCGCACCAGCGCCCGGACATCCGCCCCATCCCGCACGGGCATGAAGTCCGAGATCTCAGCCACGCCGTACTCGGACAGGAACCGCGTCAATAACACGTTGGAGTCGGGCAGGTACAGCTGGCGCGGCTGCGCATCGCCGAGCACGGGCTGGATCGCGAAACGGCCGCCGCACTGGTCGTCCAGGAGCGCGCAGAAAACGGTTGGCGAATCGAACCGCGGGAAGCACATGAAATCGACCGACCCGTCCATGCCGATCAGCGCGACGGTGCGGAGATCGCCGACCACGCCGTAGTGCTCAATGGGCGCGTACCCCATTGATCCTTCCTCAGCCCGCGCGGAACGCGGAGGCCCTACCGATCCGAACCACTCGGCACAGGCGCAGAGGAAGCGGCCCCCTGGCCCCCGCCCGGGACGGGCGGCGCCGGCGTGGACGCCGGCGGCCGGCGGGGCGCGAAGAACACGAGATAGAGGATCTCGAGAATGCCCACGGTGTTGACGATGAGCAGCACCACGAACCACACCGGCTGGTCCGCCCGCGCGGAGCGCCACAACGCGAGGCCCTTCCAGACGAGGGTCCACACCACGAGCACGAGCAGCGTCCCGGGCGGCAGCCCCAGGAGGCGCTGCGCGAAGGGGTGAAAGATGGCGGGCCACGGCCCCCCCAGCGGCGTCATGGACGCCGGCGCTCTCCGGGTAGCGCGCGCACACCGTTGGCGCCGGCCACGTAGACAACGTCGGCGAGGCCGACAAACAGGCCATGATCCACGATCCCCGATACGCCGTCCAGGACCACGGCGCCCGCGGCCGGATCCGCGATCGGCCCGCACTGGAGATCCATGAGCAGGTTGCCGTTGTCGGACCGCATCGGCCGCCCGTCCCGCAGCCGAACCCGCGCCACGCCGCCGGGCCAACGGTCCGGGAGGGCGCGCGTCACCCACGGTTCGGCGAAGGGCAATACCTCGAGGGGAATCGGACCGTGCAACTGCTCCACCAGCTTGTGGCAATCGGCCACGATCGCGACGCGACGGGCAGCGAGCGCGAGCAGCTTCTCGCGAACGTGCGCGCCGCCCCCGCCCTTGACCAGATTAAGCGCCGGGTCCACCTGGTCGGCCCCGTCGATCACCACGTCCGGCGTTTCGTCCAGCGTGGTCAAGACAATGCCCATACGCCGGCCGAGGGCCGCGGCCTGCTCGGAGGTCGGCACGCCGCGGATGCGCCACCCGCGCTCGCGCACGAGCCGCCCGAGCTCCTCGATGGCGAACGCGGTGGTGGTGCCGGTCCCCAGGCCCACGACCATACCGTCGCGGACCTCCACCGCGACCGCGTGGATCGCTGCGTCGCGTTTCAGGCGGTCGCGCGGATCGGTGTCCGAGACCGTCACGCCCGGCGCCACGTCGCCCGGGTCCGAACGGGTCACAGCTTGTACCCCATCTTGCGGAGCAATTGATGGCGGGCGGCGATGTCGTCGGGTCCCTCGACGCCGAGTGGCGGCTGGCCGTCGATGACGCCGAGAATACCCCGGCCCTGTTCGGTCTCGCCGACAATCACCTGCAATGGGTTCGCGGTGGCGCAGTACACGCGGCAGACTTCCGGGACGCGACGCACGGCGTCCAGCACGTTGACCGGGTAGGCGTTGCCCAACATGATCAGAAACGCATGGCCGCACCCGACCGCCTGCATGTTGCGCGCCGCCAGCTGCGTGAGCTCGGGATCGGTACCGGTCGTACGCACGAGACGCTCGCCGCTGGCTTCGCAGAACGCGGCGCCAAATCGGATGCCCGGCACGGTCCCCACGAGCGCTTCGTGGAGGTCCTCGACGGTCTTAATGAAGTGCGATTGTCCCAGGATCAAGTTGAGACCGCCGGGGTTCTCGATGCCCACGACATGAATCTCCATGCGCGCCTCCTCACGCGTGCCCGCGTCCCTCCTTCACCCGCGGGAAAGCCCTTTCCTGGTACACTCGGAGGGCGGACGCCCCCGCCGACGAACCCGCGCACGGCGCCACGGCCCACTCCGCGGGGCGCGGATTCGAATCGAAGGCGAGCGTTTACGAGCGTTCTCATGGGAGGGATCGATGCAGGCAACCATACGCTGGAACCGAGGGCTGACCTTCGGCGCCACGGCCGGGTCCGGCGGCACCGTCACCTTGGACACGACCCCGGAGCATGGCGGCGCGGGACCTTCGCCGATGGAGACCGTCCTCATCGCGCTCGGCGGCTGCACCGGCATTGACGTCGTGTCAATTTTGGAGAAGATGCGCGCGCCGCTCGAAGGCCTGGAGATCCGCGTCTCCGGTGAGCGTGCGGACGAGCATCCCCGGGTATTCACCCGCATCGCCCTGGAGTACGTGTTCACCGGTCAGGGACTCAAGCCGGAGCAGGTTCGGCGCGCCGTGGAACTCAGCCAGGATCGCTATTGCTCCGTGTCGGCCATGCTGCGCAAGGCGGCCGAGCTTACCTACACCTGGCGGATCGTCGACGGGGCCACGCCCGGGTAGCGCGCAGCGCGCGCGGAGGCGGTGCACACGGCTACGCGGCACGCGCGGACACCGCCACGTGCGGATACGTGGACGCGCGCGCGGGCGTGAAGGCGTCGCTTCACGGTCGTGGAAGGTACAGCCCATGGAGCTCGGCCACGCGCTCGACCTGTTGCTGGCGGAAGCGGTCCCGGTCCCGGCGGAGTGGGCGCCGGCGCGCGAGGCGGCCGGCCGCGTTGCGGCGGAAGACGTCGCGGCGAGGGTTCCGGTGCCGCATTTCCGGCGTGCGGCCATGGACGGGTACGTCTGCCATGATGACGATCTCCGCGACGCGTCGGTCGAGCGCCCGGTATCGCTGCGCGTCTCCGGAGCCGTACGCATGGGCGCTCCCCCGGGGGCGGGACCGGCGAGGGGAGAAGCCTGGAGCGTCACGACCGGCGGGCCGATGCCCGCGCGTGGCGATCGCGTCCTCCCCATCGAGGCGGTGCGGCCGCAAGGCGCCGCGATACGCATCGACCATTCCCCGGCGGGCCGCCGCAACATCGCCGAGCCCGGCGAAGACATCCGGGGCGGCGCTCCGCTGGTGGTCGCCGGCGCCGTGATCACGCCCGAGGCGGCGGCGGCGCTTGCGGCCTCCGGCGTGGAGACCATCGCCGTGCGCCGCCGGTTGCGCGTCGGCGTCGTCGCGACCGGCACGGAGTTGGAGGACGCCGCCCCGGACGCCGCCGCACTCGCGCCCGGGCGCGTGATCAACAGCAACTCGATCGCGCTCTGCGGCGCGCTCGCCGGCCTGGGATGCGACGTGACCTATCGCGGGGTCGTCCGAGACGATCCGGACGCCCTGCGCTCCGCGCTCGCGGGCGCGGTCGCGCGCGATGACGTGGTGGTCTCGACCGGCGGCGTGTCCGTCGGGCGGTACGATGCCGTCCATCGAACGTGGCTCGATCTGGGGGCGCGTCGGATCGTGGGCCGCGTCGATCTCAAGCCGGGCGGACCGTTCTTCGCGGCCCGCCTCGACGATCGGTGGGTCCTCGGCCTCTCCGGGACGCCGGTGGCCTGCTTCGCCGCGTACCACCTGCTCGGTCGCCCCGCGGTCCTGCGCCTTGCGGGGCGGCGCTTCGCGGTCCGGCCGGTGCGCCTGGTCACGCTGACCACGCCGCTGCATCGCGCGGCGGACCGTCAGCGGGCGTTGTGGGGCAAGGTCCGTGAGCCCGCGGAGGGCCCGCCCGAGATCTCGATCCTCGACGGGAGCAGCGTCGGCAACTACGCGGCGATCCTCGACGCCAACGCGCTCGCCCTGCTCGCGCCCGGCACCCCGCCGCTCCCATCGGGGTCGCGCGTGCCGGCGTTGCTGCTCGATCAGCCGGAGACCGCGAACGCGCTTGCCGTGCCTCGCTCGGAGCCGGCGCCGCTCGTCATCGGGGTGGTGGGAGAGTCCGGTAGTGGAAAGACGACCGTCCTGGACGGCGTGCTGCGCCGTCTCAACGCGTGGGGCATCACGGCCGCCGCCGTCAAGCACGCGGCACACGGCTTCTCAGCCGACCGGCCGGGAAGCGACAGCGGGCGCCTGTGGGACGCGGGGCCGATGCTCGTGGCCGTCGTGGGGCCGGAAGAAACAATGCTCCGGATCGCCGGCGAGATCGCCGGTCCGGACCGCGCGGTACGCCTCGTGATCGAGCTCTGCCGCAGCGCACGGGGCGCCCCGCCCGACTGCGTCTTCCTCGAGGGCTACGACCACCCCGACCGGCCCGTCGTCCAGGTTGGCGCTTCCAAACCGGGCGCGGTCGCGCGCGACGTGTGGGTGTCGGTGCCGGCCGTCGCCGGCCTCGATGCCGGCGAGCTTGCCGGCGAGCTGGAGCGGGTGGCCGGGGTCGTGCGTGCGCGCTTGGGAAAGGCACCCAGAAACGCTTGACCTGTTGGCTATAATATACAGCGTGATCTTGAGTGCGGAAGCGTGATCTTGAGTGTGGAAGCGTGATCTCAGGTGTGGAGGTGATGGCATGACCCGGAAGACGGCGTCACGCGGGCGCAAGGCGGGCGCCCCGCGCGCGGCAAAGTCGACGTCGCGCGCGGGGACCCGGACTGGGAAAAAGACGGCCAGCGCCCGCGCGGCCAAGCCGGCGAGCCGGGGAACCGTCGAACGGAAGCGTCCGGAGACGCGCGAGACGGCGAACCCGGGCATCGCACACGGGCCGGACCCGGAGGAGCTGCGCCGCGAAGACCTGCCTGCCGTGCGCGCGGAGGACGACGAGGATCTCGACTGGCTGGAAGAGGACGAGGATCCGCGCAGCCAGATCGTCGAGGACGACGACGACGATTGGGGAACGCCGGGCGACGACGAGTGGTAGCCGCGATTCGCGGTCGCCTCTACAGATAGCAGGCGCGACGAGGGACGCCGCCCGCGGCAGCGCGGGCCGCGTCCCTCGTTGTTGTGCGACCGCCTAGGAGTCTCGTCCCGCGCGATCCTGGCTCCGGCGCTCGGCCCACACGCGACGCACCCGCTCCAAGTCGTCCGGGGTATCCACGTCTTCCATCGCCGGTCCTGGACCGAGGTCGACATCGGTGACGAGGTCCGGATGGCGCTGAAACAGCACGCGGCCGCCCACATCGCCGCCGAGTTGCTTCGCTTCCTCGAACAGCACGTGGCCCACAAGCGTCGGCGCGCCGCGGACGCCGCCGTAGCGTGACGTCACCAACGGGCGTCGCGTGGTGCGGTACACGGCGATGAGCGCGTCGATCATCGCCGGCGTCACAAACGGCTGATCTCCGAGGAGCACGACGGCGGCGTCGCAGTCCGCCGGGAGCGCGGTGATCCCGGCCGCCAGCGAGGTGCCCATGCCCTCGCGATACCGCGGGTTGAGCACGGTGCGGGCATCCGCCCGCACCGCGACCGCGGTGACATCATCCGCCTGAGCCCCGACCACGACGACCACATCGTCGCATCGGGCCGCGCGCGCGGCCGCGATGACCCAGTACACGAGCGGGCGGCCGTCAAGCGTCGCCAGCAGCTTCGGCGATCCCATGCGCGCCGCCCGGCCCGCGGCGAGCACAAGTGCGGCGATCATGATGCGGCGCGGCGCCTGCTATTCCTGGCAGACGACCGCGTTTCGCACCGGAGCGCGGGCACCGGTGTTCACACCGGTCTCGTGGATGGGTCCGCGCCGGTCACGCAGCCTCAGCGCGCTCCGCCCGTTCCGGACGGCGAGCACCTCGGCCAGCAGGCTCAGGGCGATCTCCTCGGGAGATTCCGCGCCGAGATCCAGACCCACCGGCGCAAACAGGCGCTCCCGCGCCGCGTCGTCGAGGGTGATCCCCTCCTTGGCGAGGTCGGCCAGCAATCGCTCCGTCCGCCGCCTCGGTCCGAGCATGCCCACGTATCGCGCGGGCGACCCAAGCAAACCGCGCAGCAGCGCCAAGTCGTGCAGGTAGTTGTGCGTCATAAGGATGACGAACGTGTCGCCGTCGATCCGGACCTTCTGCGGAACCTCGGCATCCGCGGCGAGCACGACCTCGTCCGCTTCGGGAAACCGCTCGCGCGTCGCAAACGCCGGACGGCTGTCGGCGACCATCACCCACCAGCCGAGTTGGTGCGCCATCCGCACCACGGGGGCCACGTCGTGGCCCGCGCCGCAGATCAAGAGCGGCAACGGCGGTGCGACGACCTCCACGAACACCTCGGCAGTGCCCGCCGCCGTCTCGAGCGCCACGACCGCGGAGCGGCGGTCCGCGAGCTGCCGGCGCGCCGCCCCGAGCGCCCGCGCGTCGAGCCCCGGATCGCCGAGCGTACCCCGCAGGCGATCGTCGTTGCCGGCGAGCACGAGTCGCGCTCCGACGGCGGGGCCGCCGGCCGGCGCGGTCAGCACGGTCACGAGCACGGTCGTCCGCCGCTGCTCGACGCCGTCGCGGAGCACGGCCACGGTTTCGTCGGCGCGGGCATCGGCCACCGCCTCGATGAACACATCGATCGCGCCGTTGCAGCCCAACCCAAGCCCCCAGACGGCGTCGTCGTCCGACGTCAGGTCGTAGCTGACGAGGCGCGGCCGGCCGGTCGCAAGCACCTCCCGCGCGATCTCAGCAACGTCACCCTCCAGGCATCCCCCGCTGATCGATCCTTCGGTGCTGCCGTCCGGCAGGATCAACAGTCGCGCGCCCTCGCGCCGGTACGTGGATCCCCGCACGCGGACCACCGTGCCCATCGCAGCCGATCCGCCGCGGGCGCGCAGCGATGCGACGCGACTCAAGATGTCCCGCAGCTCTCTCATGGCCGGTCTCCTCCAGCATCTCTCGCCCATGCCGCGGCCCGCGCCCGTGACGACGGGCGGGGACCCCGCAGGTGGCGCTCCAATTCGCGCAGGCTGCGCACGCTGTGCGCGGACGCAAAGACGTCGACGTAGGGCAACGCCGCACTCATCCCCTGGGTCACCGGCTCGTAGCCCGGGCTGCCGAGGAGCGGGTTGAGCCAGATCACCTTGCCGGCGCGCGCCCGCAGCGCGCGCATGGCGTCGACCAGGATCTCGAGGTCGCCGGTGTCCCACCCGTCGCTGCAGATAACGACGATCGTGCGCGGATCGAGCAGGCGCGCCCCGTAACGCTCATTGAACGTTTTGAGGCTCGCGCCGATCTTGGTGCCGCCGGACCAGTCGGGCACGCGCCGGGAGGCCTCCGCGAGCGCGCTCTGGATGTCCCGGCGGTCCAGGGCGTCCGTGACGCGCGTCAGCGACGTGCTGAACAAAAACGACTCCACCCGTCCGAGCGCGTCCTGGAGCGCGTAGACGAACTGCACGAGAAAGCGGCTGTAGATGTCCATGGAGCCGCTGACGTCGCAGAGCAGCACGAGCTTCGCCTTGCGCACCCGCCGGCGCCGCCACAACAGCTCGACCGCGTCGCCGCCGAACTGCAGGCTGCGCCGCATCGTCCGCCGCAGGTCGACGAGCGTGCCGCGACGCGCCGATCGCATGCGGCGCGACAGCCGGGTGGCGATGCGCCGCGCGATGAGCATGATGAGCTGCGAGATGGCCGCGAGGTCGTCGGCGGAAAACGCGCTGAAGTCCTTGCGGGCCTTGACCTCCGCGGGACTGTAGGCCGGCACGGACCGCTCTTCGTCCGGCGACTGCTCCTCGCCCGACCACTCGGTGACGCTCAGTTCGGCGCGCTCCGTCTCGCCCGGGGCGCCCTCCGGACCCTGCGCGCCGTCGTCGTCTGCGTTCGGCAGCGGGGGCGTCTCCGTCGCGGCAGCCTCCGCAAAGAAGCGCCTGAACTCCTCGTCGAACACAGGCAGGTCCGCCGCGGACGACGCGAAGACGGTGCGCAGCGCGACGCGCACCTCCTCGCGGTCGGCGATGTTCACGGCCGTCAGCGCGCGCAGCGCGTCGCCGATCTCGGCGGCCCCCACGAGCAGGCCGCGGTCCCGCAGGCGGCGTCCAAACAGCGTGACGTTCGCGCCGAGATTCCCGGGGCGCATCCGCTGCGCCCGGGACGGCGCGCCGCCCGCGTCAGCGGGTCTTGGGGAGTTGGGCGGCCAGGGACGCGATTCGCTCGGGGTTCCAGCCATCGGTCGCGAGACCGGCCGTGCGCACCGTGTCGAGGATGGGCGCAAGATACTGCGTGCGCACGCGCACGAGGTCCTCCTGATCCTTACACAGACAACCCAGGGTCTCCTCGACGGCCTGCGCGTCCAGGTGGTCCCGATGCAGCGCCAGCAGCGCGGCGCTCCAGTCGATGGTCTCCGCGATGCCGGGCACCTTGGACAGCGGGACGGTCCGGACCAGCTGCATGAACGCGCAGATCTGCTCCGCCAGCCGGTCGTTGATCGCCGGCACCTTGGAGTGCACGATGCGCAGCTCCTTGTCGAACGACGGGTAATCGATCCAGAGGTAAAGACACCGCCGCCTGAGCGCGTCGCTCAACTCCCGCGTCCGGTTGCTGGTCAGCACGACGTAGGGGATCTGGCGCGCCGTGATGGTCCCGATCTCGGGAATGCTCACCTGAAAGTCGGAGAGCACCTCGAGGAGGAACGCCTCAAACTCCTCGTCCGCGCGGTCCACCTCGTCGATGAGCAGCACCGGGGCTCGCTCGGCGGTGATCGCCTGAAGCAGGGGCCGCTTCAGCAGGAACGGCTCGCTGAAGATGACGTGCTCCTTGTCCTCAACCGGCCGGAGGCTCGCCTCCTCGAGCTTGATGCGCAGCATCTGGCGCTGATAGTTCCACTCGTAGAGCGCCGTGTGGACGTCCAGGCCCTCGTAACACTGCAGCCGGATGAGATCCGTGCCCAGGGCCCGGGCCATCACCTTCGCGACCTCCGTCTTGCCGACGCCCGCCTCGCCCTCGATCAAGAGCGGCTTGTTCAACACGATGCTGAGATGCACGGACGTGGCGAGCGCGCGATCCGCGATGTACCCCTGCTCCTTGAGCACGTCGAGGATCTGCGGGATGCCGCCGAACGTCGCCGGCCGGGGTGCGGACGCCATCCGGAACCTTCACCTCACCTTTGGGAATGCGGCACGCACAACGCCGCAGCGCCGCGGTAAAATGAGCCGCGCCGATGTCACGCGCTCATGGCCCTGAAATTCTCAAACTTCTACATTTTAGCATAACGAGCAGACGCGCCCGCGGAGTCCCGGGCGGGCGGACGCGCCTTGCGCCACACGCGGCCGCCGCGGGAACGACGCGGCCGAGCGGCGCGCCGCCGGCCAGGCGCAGGCGCCCCGCCCGGTCGAGCCGCTTCAGCAGACGCTCGAGCCGCAGCGCGGCGCCGGCGGTGTCGCACCGCCACGCCGCGGCAAACTCCCACGGTCCCCGGCCGCGCGTGTACCGGGCGGCCCGTCCCCCCCGGTGGGCGGCGAGCCGGCGGGCAAGGTCCCGCGTATACCCCGCGTACAGCGTCCCGTCGCCGCAGCGCAGAAGATACACAAAGTGCGCCGTCCGCGGCGCCCGGCGCGCCGCGGGGCGAGCGGCGGCGCACCAGCGTGGTATAGGAATCGTCTTGCGGATCATCGAAACGTACACCCTCCTATGAGCACGCGCTACGTCGGCGCTCCCGTGCCGCGCAACGAGGACCCTTCGCTGCTCACCGGACGTGGTCTCTTCGTTGACGACGTGCATCTCCCCGCCATGGCGCACGCGGCCGTGCTGCGGAGTCCGCACGCGCACGCGCGCATCCGGCGCGTCGACGCGGGCCGCGCCCGTACCGCCCCCGGCGTGGTCGCCGTGCTGACACACCCCGACCTCGGGGCGCTCGGCGGGCCGCTGCCCAGACTCATCCCGCATCCCGCCCTTCTGCACCACAAGACCCAGAGCGCGCTCGCCGGGGACACGGTCCGGTTCGTCGGCGAGCCCGTCGCTTTTGTCGTGGCAGAGAGCCGGTACCTTGCCGAGGACGCCTGCGACCTGATCGAGGTCGAGTACGATCCCCTGCCCGTGGCGGCGTCGCTCGAGGCGGCCGCCGCGCCGGACGCGCCGCGGGTCCACGCGGACATGGACTCCAACGTGTGCGCGCACTACACCCAACGCGTGGGGAACGTGGAGCAGGCATTCGCGATGGCGTCCCACCGGGTACGCGAGCGGTTCCGGATCGATCGCGGTGCGGCGTGCCCCCTGGAGACGCGCGGCGTCGTGGCCGCGTGGGACGCCCGCGCGCGGCGCCTGGATGTGTGGGACAGCACCCAGGCGCCGATCCCGATCCGCAACGGGTTGGCCGCGATGTTCGGCCTGGCGGAGCAGAACGTCCGCGTGGTCGCGCCGGACGTCGGCGGCGGGTTTGGATCGAAGGTGATGATGTTCTATCCCGAGGAGATCCTCGTCCCGCTCGCGGCGATGCGGCTCGGGCGCCCGGTGAAATGGATCGAGGACCGCCGCGAGCACTTCGTCGCCACGAACCAGGAGCGGGAACAGATCCACGACGCGGAGATCGCGCTGGACGCCGAGGGGCGCATCCTCGGCGTGCGTACCGTCTTTCTCTACGACGCGGGCGCCTACATCCCGTACGGCATCATCGTGCCGATCGTGGCGAGCACCACGCTGCCCGGGCCGTACCGCATCCCCAACTATCACTGCGAGTTCCGCGCGGTGTTTACCAACAAGACGACGGTGAGCCCCTATCGCGGCGCCGGCCGGCCGCACGGCGTCTTCGTCATGGAGCGGCTGCTCGACCGCGCGGCGCGGGAACTGGGCCTGGATCGCGCGGACGTGCGGCGCCGCAATTTCATCCAGCCGGACGAGTTCCCGTACGAGGTGGGGCTGATCTACCAGGACAACGCGCCGCTCCGATACGACAGCGGCAACTACCCGGCGTGCTTCGAGCGGGCGCTCGACCGTATCGGGTACGCCGGCTGGCCGGCGGCGCAGGCGGCGGCCCGTGCCCGCGGCCGGTGGCTCGGCTGCGGCATTGCCTGCTACGTGGAGGGCACCGGCATCGGCCCCTACGAGGGGGCGCGCGTGACGGTCGAGCCCTCGGGGCGCGTGTTTATTGCCACCGGCGTCGGCACCCAGGGACAGGGGCACATGACCTCCCTGGCGCAGATCGCCGCCGACGTGCTCGGCGTGCCGCCGCAGAATATCACCGTCCACACCGGGGACACCGCCCTGTTCGGATGGGGCACCGGCACATTCGCGAGCCGCGCGGCGACGGTCGCCGGCAACGCCGTCGCCCTGGCCGCCCAGGCCGTCGCGGCCAAGGCGCGCTTGGTCGCGGCGTCCCTGCTCGAGGCGCCGCCCGAGGAGATTGAGCTCGGGGAGGGCACGGCGTTCGTGCGCGGCGTGCCCGGGCGATCTGTCACATTGGGCGAACTCGCCCGCGCGGCCAATCCGCTGCGTTTCACGATGCCCAAGGAGTGGGAGGGGCCTGGCCTCGAAGCCGCGCGCTACTTTGCGCCTTCCCAAGGGGCGTTCAGCAACGGCGTCCACGCGTGCATCGTCGCCGTCGACGTGGAGACGGGCCTCCTCCGCGTGGAGCGCTACGTCGTCGTCCACGACTGCGGCCGGGTGATCAACCCCGTGATCCTGGACGGCCAGATCCAGGGGGGCGTGGCGCAGGGGCTCGGCGGCGCGTTTTGGGAGAAGCTCGCGTACGACGACGAGGCGCAGCCGCTCAGCACCACGTTCATGGACTATCTCCTCCCCACCGCCGTGGAGGTGCCGCCGCTCGAGATCGAGCACGTGGAGACGCCGTCGCCGCTCAATTCCCTCGGGGTCAAGGGCGCGGGCGAGGCGGGCGTGATCCCGGTGCCCGCGGTCATCGTGCAGGCGGTGGAGGACGCGCTGGCTCCGCTCGGAATTCATATCACGGAGGCGCCGCTCAGCCCGAGCCGGCTGCGGCAGCTCATCGTCGAGGCCCGGAGGGATCGATGAAACTCGAAGGGACCAACACGCTTCCCGCTCCGATCGAGACCGTGTGGAAGATGCTCAACGACCCCGAGGCGCTTCGCCGTTGTACGCCGGGGCTGCACGAGCTCAAGGAGCTGGAGCCGGACAGGTACGAAGCCACGCTGACGATCGGGATCGCCGCGGTCCGAGGCAGCTACAAAGGCACGCTGTCCATCACGGACAAGCAGGCACCGTCGCACTACAAGCTCCTGCTGGAGGGTAGCGGCGGCAGCGGTTTCATGAAAGGCGAAGGGATCGTCGATCTCGAGGCGCAGGGCGAGAATACCGTGCTCAAGTGGGTGGGAGACATGCAGATCGGCGGCATCATCGCCGGGGTCGGGCAGCGGATGCTGGGCGGCGTCGGCAAGATGCTGATCGGGCAGTTCTTCAAGTGCCTCGAGCAGCAGCTCACCCGTAGCCCATGACGTCCCTCCGCGCGCGCCCGGGCCGCGGAGGCGTCCCATGACCGCGCAGGGCACGGGCGAACGCGAGCGCGACCGCGGCGGGGTCGTGCATCGCGGTCGCTCGCATGCCATAATAGGTGCACGTATGGCGCACGAGTTCGAAGCTGTGTCGATGAGTTGGCGGGTGGCCCGCGTCATGCGCGAGCCCGGCTGGAGCGGCGAGGTGCTCGCGGCGCACCCGCGGAGCTGCTATGTCCTGGACGAGGACGGCACCGTGTACGTCGTCGTGCAGCAACCGCTCGGCAACGGCCCGTTCAGCATCGTGATCCCGGCCGGGCCGGCCTCGATGTTTCAGGACCTGGCGGCCGGCACACCGGTCACCGGGGACGGCGCGCGACTCAACCTCGGCGACGCGGTCCGCATCGGCCTCGGCGCCGGGACACTGTGGGATCCCAAGGCGTACCCGGGCCTCGCCGCGGATGACCTCGTCCTGTCGGGCGGCCTCGCCGCGGTGTACCATGCGGCGGTCGACGCGGCGTCGCCCGCCAGCCTCGCGCGGCTACTCCCGTACCTCGGGGAGGAAGACCTGCCCGAGAACATGCACGATGTTGCGCACTTTCCGCGAAGCCACGCGCTCATCGCCGGCCTGGTCGACGGGCTCGCGCAGCGCAACCGCCGGCGTCTGAAGGTTGTCACGGCGTCACTCGCGGGGCTCGGTCCGGGGCTGACCCCGTCCGGGGATGACTTTCTCGCGGGTGTGCTGCTCGCGCTCGCGCTGGCGCAGGAGCGGCGCCCGGACGCCGCGTTGCGGGAGATCGCCGAGCAGGTCGTCGAAACCGCCGCGCCGCGGACGCACGAGATCAGCGCGGCCTACCTGCGGGCCGCGCACGCGGGCGAGGTTGCGGAGCGGTGGCAGCCGCTGCTCACGGCGCTGGGTGGGAGCGACACCGAGGCCGCGGCCACGGCGGCGCGGGCCGTGACCCAGGTGGGCGAGACGTCGGGAGCGGACATGCTGGCGGGGTTCCTCGGCGCGCTCAGCGCCATCTATCGGTTCCCACCGCTCGCCGAGGCGGCGCTGCCGAACATGGATGCGCGGCCGTCCAGTCCGCCCGCGGCCGACAGCGCCCGCGCCTGACCGCGTCAGCGTCGCATGAGTTCGGCACAGCGTCGGTCCAGCTCGCGCGTGCGCCGGCGGTGGGCGAGCTCGAGGCCGACCACATCGCGCACGTAGCCGAGAACGGCGTCCTCCCGGCCGGCGGCCCCCGCCATTACGAACTCGGCGAAACCGCGGACGAGCCCTCTGAGCACCGACGGTTCCGCGGCGCGCACATCCTTGCGCGCGGGCGCCGTGGGCCGGACCGGCCGCGGCTCCGCCACGCGGGCCGCGAACCGGCGCCGCTCGCTCTCAATGCGGGGGCGGAGTTGCTCGATGGCCGCGTCGAGGTCCACGAGCCGTTGCCGGTAGTCGGCCAGCATCGCGGCCCGCGAGGCGGACCAGCCCGAGGTCTCGCCGAGCGACGCCGCGATCGCGTCCACGAAGCGTCGCTCGATCTCCAAGGCCACCAACTCGCGTAGCTCGGGCGCATCGAAGAGTTCCCGCTCCACGGGGCCGGACGTCGCGACCAGCGCCTCCGGCCGGAGGAACAGCTTGCGATGAATCTCCCGCACGTGGCGTTTCACGGCGGCCACCGGCTGGCCGAGTCGCGCCGCGATGCCGCGATCGCCCAGCCCCTCCACCAACCCGCACAGAACGCCGACCTCGAGCGGCGTGAGCCCCGGTCCCTCCGCGCGTCCGGCCTCGATGCCCTCGTGCATGCCACGCCTGCCTTCCCGCGCACGGGCGCGCCCTAGACGTGCTTGCTCGTGAGCAGCACCCGGCGGAGCGTTTCCATCTGCTCCAGCACCTTCCCCGTCCCGACCACGACGTCGCAGAGCGGGCTGTCGGTCGGGCGGATCGGGATCCGAAGGTCGTCGGCGAGCAACGTGCCGAGCCCGCGCAGCAGCGACCCGCCGCCGGTCAGCAGCACGCCGCGGTCCATCACGTCCGCCGCGAGCTCCGGCGGGGTCTGCTCCAGCGTCATGCGCACCGCTTCGATGATCGTCTGCACCGGCGGGACCAAGGCCTCCCGGACTTCCGCACTCGTGAGCACGAGGGTGCGCGGGAGGCCGGAGATGAGATCGCGCCCCCGCGCCTTGATCGTCGGCTCCTCGTCCTGCGGGCAGGCGGAGCCGATCGTGATTTTGATCTCCTCCGCCGTGCGCTCGCCGATCAGGAGGTTGTAGGCCTTGCGCACGTACTGAATGATCGTATCGTCCATCTCATCACCCGCCACGCGGATGCTGCGGGCGGTAACGATGCCCCCGAGGGCGATCGTGGCCACCTCCGTGGTCCCGCCGCCGATGTCGACGACCATGGTGCCGACGGGCTCCCCTACCGGCAGTCCCGCGCCGATCGCCGCGGCAAGGGGTTGCTCGATCAGGTAGGCTTCCCGCGCCCCGGCTTGAATCGTCGCGTCGAGCACCGCCCGCTTCTCGACCTCGGTCACCCCGTACGGGATCCCGACGATGACCCGCGGGCGGCGGGAGGTGTGGCCCGCGAGCCCGCGGCGGATGAAGTAGCCGAGCATCGACGCCGTAATGTCGAAGTCGGCGATCACGCCGTGGCGAAGCGGCCGCGTTGCCACGATCTCCGCAGGGGTGCGGCCGATCATGCGCTTGGCTTCGTCGCCGACCGCGAGCACCCGCTTCCGATCGGTCCGGTGGGCGATGACGGAGGGCTCTTGCACCACGATCCCCTCGCCGCGCAGGTAGACGAGGGTATTGGCCGTCCCCAGATCGATCCCCAGCTCCCGGGTCAACCGCCCGAGTAGGCTCCGCACGGCCGTCATCGCGTGCGCCGGCATGGAGACTTTACCCTCGCTGCGCGCTAGTCCGGCGCGACGGTCCCTCGCCCCTCGGCAGGCGCCGCGCGATGGCGTCCAGAACGTCCTGCATCTCGGCGCGCACGATCTCGCGCCAGTAGACGCCGGTGCGGCCGATGTGGCGGTACTTGGCGTAGCGTCCCGCGAGGAGCCGTTCCCGCGGCACGCGCCGGAGCGCCATGAGCGACGCGACCACGTGCCGGCGCAACGCCGCGGCCGCGGCGGCGTGATCGAGATGTGCGCCGCCCTCGGGCTCCGGCACGACCACGTCGATGACCCCCAGCCGGCGGAGGTCGTGCGCGGTCAGCTTGAGCGCCTCAGACAGTGAGGCCGCCTGCGCGGCGTCGCGGTACAGGATCGCCGCCGCGCCCTCCGGCGAGATCACCGAGTAAATGGCATGCTCGAGCATCAGTACGCGGTCCGCGACGCCGAGAGCGAGCGCCCCCCCGCTGCCCCCTTCACCGATAATCGCAGATACAATGGGCGTCGGCAACACCGTCATGGCGGCCAGCGAGCGCGCCAGCACCTGCGCGATCCCCTGCCGCTCGGCCTCATAGGTGGAGTCGGCGCCCGGCGTGTCGATCAGCGTCACCACCGGGATGTGGAACTTCGCGGCGAGCTGCATCAGCCTGAGCGCCTTGCGGTAACCGGCGGGACCGGCGGCGCCGCGGTGGTGGGCTTCCAGCGCCTCCGGCGTGCCGCCGCGCTCGTGGCCGATGATCATGACGGGCAACCCGTCGATCTCCGCGAGTCCGCCCACGATCGCCGGATCATCGCCGCCCTCGCGATCCCCGTGCAACTCGACGAACCCGGTCGTCACGCGCTCGATATAGTCGAGCGCCGTGGGGCGCGCGGTGTGCCGCGCCAGGCGCACTTCCTCCCAGGCCGGCAGCGCTTGGCGTTCGACGCCCGCCGGCAGCCGTCCCGCGCGCCCGCGCGCGGGGGGCAACGGCCTGAGATGCCCGACGAGGTACGCGATGGTCTTGCGCAGTTGCGGGCGCGGCACGACGAGGTCCAGCAACCCATTGCGGCACAGCGTTTCGGCCCGATGGGAATTGGGAGGCGGCGCCTGCCCGCTCGTCTGCTGGATAACCCGCGGCCCCACGAAGCCGATCTGCGCGCCGGGCTCGGCGAGGATCACGTCGCCGAGGGAGGCCACACTCGCGGTCACCCCGCCGAACGTGGGATCCGTGAGCACGGAGATAAAGGCCAGCCCGGCGCGGTCGTGCCGCGCTGCGGCGGCGGACACCTTTGCCATCTGCATGAGGGACAGCATGCCCTCTTGCATGCGCGCGCCGCCGCTCGCCGCGACACAGACGATCGGAACGCGCCGGCGCGTAGCATGCTCGAACGCGTTCGCCACCTTCTCCCCCACGACCGAGCCCATCGTGCCGCCCAGAAACTCGAAGTCGAACACCGCGAGCATCGCTGGGCGGCCGCCGATACGGCAGAATCCGGTCGTCACGGCCTCGCGCAGCCCGGTCTGCCGCTGCGCCTCCTGCAGCCGCTCGCGATACGGGCGGCGGTCGATGAAGCTCAGCGGGTCGACCGAGATGAGATGGCGGTCAACCTCGCGAAACGTCCTGGGATCCGCGAGCAACGCGGTCCGGGCCGCGGACGGCATCGCCAGCAACCGCCCGCAGCCGGCGCACGCGTACTGGCGCTCTTCGAGCGCCGCGCGCGTGTGCTCGAGGCCGCAGGAAGGGCAGGCGACCGGGTGCGCGGCGGCGCGGCGGCGGAACATGATTAAATCACCCCTTCCGTGCGGAGCGCTGCGATCTCCTCGTCGCCCACGCCGAGCTCGCGCAGCACGGCGTGGGTATGCTCGCCCAGCGCCGGCGGCGGGGTCCGGACCGCGCCCGGCGTCGCCGAGAGCTTCACGGGGACGCCCGTGACCCGCACGCGCCCGGCGCGCGGATGCTCGACCTCGACCACCATGTCGCGCGCCTGCACCTGCGGGTCCGTCATCACCTCATGCATCCGCGAGATCGGGCCGGCCGGCACGCCGGCCTCCAGCAGCCGGGTCACCCACTCCGCGGTCGCGCGGGTGCGAAACACCGGCGCGAGCAGCGCGATGAGCTCGGCCCGGTGCGCGACCCGGTCCGCGTTCGTGGCAAACCGCGGATCGGCGGCGAGGGGCTGTTCCAGGGCCCCGCAGCACCGCTGCCACTGCGCATCGTTGCCCACGGCTACGTTGACAAAGCCGTCCCGGGTCGCAAACGGCTGGTACGGGACGAGGTTCGTGTGGGCCGACCCTACCCGTGGGGGATCCCGGTCGGTGGCGAAGTAGTTGGCTGCCATGTAGGTCATCCACGCGACCTGGCCGTCGAGCATCGCCGCGTCCACCCATTGGCCCGCGCCGGTCCGCTCGCGCGCGCGGAGCGCGGCCAGGATGGCGAACGCGGCGAACATCCCCGCGCAGATGTCCGCCACCGCCACGCCGACGCGCATCGGGGCGCCGTCCGGCTCGCCGGTGATCCCCATCAGCCCGCCCATGCCCTGCACGATGAGATCGTAGGCCGGCCGTTCGCGGTACGGCCCGGTCTGGCCGAACCCGGAGATCGAGCAGTACACGAGCCGGGGCAGCGCGGCGTGGACGGCCTCGTAGCCGAAGCCGAGGCGATCCATCGTGCCCGGACGGAAGTTTTCCACGAGCACGTCCGCGCCGGCGAGCAGCTTCCACAGCAACGTCCGTCCCCGGTCCGCCTTGAGGTTGAGCGTGACGCTCCGTTTGTTGCGATTGACGCTCATGAAGTAGGCGCTCTCCCCGCGGACAAACGGCGGCCCCCAGCCGCGCGTGTCGTCGCCGGCGCCCGGGGTCTCGATCTTGATCACGCGCGCTCCGAGATCGGCGAGCATCATCGTGCAGTACGGCCCCGCCAGGGCGCGTGTCATGTCGATCACCGTCAGATCGTCGAGCGGATGCACCGACGCGCCTACTTCTGCACGAAGGCGAAGCAGCGGCAGAACGCGGCTTCCCCGCCCTTGAAGCGGAACGGAAACGCGCCGAACCACACGCGCATGTTGAGGACCTCGTCGATCATCCCACCCACGTTTTCCACGTGAAACACGCCTTTCGGGAAGAGGTACGTGTGCGTGGCTTGATAGGCGTGGGGCCACGGAAACGCCTGGTCGATCGGCATGCCGAGCTTCCGCTCCACCTCCGGGATCAGATCGGGACGCGCCCGCCGCACATTGGTATTGAACGGATGGTCGGTCGAGATCGCGTCGACGGCCAGCCAGCGGATACCCCGGTCGAGCACCCAGTCGCAAAACTCCGCCTGCGGTCCCGGATGGCGGAGGAAGGCCCGCGGAAGGTTGGGCTTGTCGCGGTTGCGGACCTTGTACCAGTCCTCGTTGTAGTAGTGGTGGTAGCCCGTGTGGATCACGAGGATGTCGCCCCGTTGGATGCGGGTTTTGTACCGCTTCTCCCAGCGCTCCATGTGCTCCGGACCGTAGATGTCGTAGTCGCCCACACCGAACTGGGTGAGGTCAACGATGCACGCGGGGCCGAGCAACTCGGTGAGCGGAATGCCCGCCACGTCCGGACCGGGGTCGTTGAAGTGCAGCGGGGAATCGAGATGCGTCGCGATGTGGTTTGTGCTGCTGATGAGTTGCGCGTTGACCCCCTCGAACGCCATCTTCTTGACCCACTTCACCGTGGGGCCCTCGTAGAACGCAAACGGAGGCGAGTCCACGCTGAAGTTCTGCGAGAGATCGAGCACACGCATCCGGCTGAGATCGGCCGGCTTCAACGCCACGAGCCACCCCCCACCGGCTGCCCGGGCCGGCCCCATGCCGCCTGCCTCACGGCTCCCTCCCACAACGTCGCTGGTGCCTCGCGCGGCAACATCGTATCCCGCTTCGCCCTCGGCACGCCCATCCCTCGCGGTCCGACGCCGGAAGGACTCCTGTCCGCACGATAGGAAGGCACGCCTGGACATCTATTGCGCGAGGAGGTACGCCGTGCCCGACTCGGGCGCGCCCGAACACACGCTTCCCGGGATCCTCCGCATCCACCACGTGGGGGTCGTCGTGCGCGACGCGTCGCTGGCGGCGGACACCTACGAACGGGGACTGGGCCTCGCCCCGGTCGCCGTGGAAGAGCGACCCGGGGCCTGGCGCGTCGCGTTCATGGATGCCGGCGAGACCCGGCTCGAATTGATCGAGCCCCTCGATCCGTATTCGCCCTTTGCCGAGGCACTGCGGCGTCACGGCGAGGGGGCCCACCATGTCGCCCTGGAGGTCGCGGATCTGGCTCAGACGATCGCCGCGCTGGACGCCCGGGGCGTCGCCCTGCTGGACCGCCGGCCGCGCCGTGAGGCCGGCAGCGTGCTCAGCGTCTTCCTAGATCCCCGCGGCACCGGCGGGACGCTTATCGAGCTCGTGCAGCAGATCCGTTCCGGGGCGTGAGCCGTCCCCCGGCCCGCCGGGCCCGCCCGTTCGACGGGGCTTGTGCGAGGAGCGCCTCGCCGCGGAGACCGTCGATAAACTGACGCGCGGTCCGGCACGACAAGCCGTTGTGCCACTGCGACCATACGAGCGCCCGCCGGCGCAATTCGCCGCTCGGAACCCGGAGGCCGTGGCGCACCGCCAGCTCCGCGACGATGCGCAGATACCGTTCCTGATCGGGGACGAGAAACGGCGCGTGAATTCCAAACCGGTCCGCGAGGGAGAGCTTTTCCTGGGCCGTGTCCTCGGGATGCACCTCGTCGTCGGTCGAGGCACGGTGACGGTCCGCGAATCGTTCAGTCACTACATGCCGTCGATTGCTCGTCGCGTACAGGATGACGTTCGGGGCGCGCGCCTCCAGGCCACCTTCCAACGCGGCCTTCAACGCCTTGTACTGCGTCTCATGTTCCTCGAACGACAGGTCGTCGACAAAGAGCACGAAGCGCTCCCGCCGTCCCCGCAGCGCGCCGAGGATCGCCGCGTAATCGCCAAGGTCCTCCTTCGCGACCTCGATCAGGCGCAGCCCGAGGTCGCCGTACTCATTCAGCAGGGCCTTCACGGTCGATGACTTGCCGGTCCCGCGGTCGCCGTAGAGGAGCACGTTGTTCGCGGGACCGCCCGCGACGAACTGCCTCGTGTTGTCCACGACCGGCTGGCGCTCGACTTCGTATCCGACGAGGTCGTCAAGACCCACCGGGTCGGGATGCCGGATTCCCTCAAGCCGGCCGCCGCGGCCCCCGACCCACCGAAAGGCGCGGTAGCGCCCGAACATCCCCGCCCCGTGCTCGGCAACGTGGTCCGCGAGCGCCTGCGCCAGGCGGTCCCATCCGCGCGTCGCGTGAAATCGCCGCATGAGCCCAAGACGCGGGCTGGCGGCCGGTCCGCCGCCCAGCGGACGGAACTGATCCCACGGTGTCACCGGCACGCCGGCGATCCGCGCGACCGCGGCCGCCAGCGTCGCCCCGGTCAATCGGTAGCAACGCTCGAGCGCCGCGAGGTCCGCACGCGCCTGCGTCGCGAGCGCCGGTCCCATCGCGCTCCAACCGCCGGCTTCCGCCTTGCGGGTAAACGGCGTGTCCGCGTCGAGCAGGCGCGACAGCAGGTGGTGTTGCCAGGCGTCTCCGATGAGCGGGGTCGTGGACAATTCCGCCTCGTCGGCGAGCAGCGAAAATAACAGTGCGTACGCGGTGGTGACCGCCACCGCGCGCTCCGGCCCGCCGCTCATGGCGGTGACGAGGTCCCGCCACGCGGAGCCTGCTCGATCCTCGAGCACGGCGCAGAACACCACGAGCGACGCCGCGGCCCGCCGTGCACTGTCCCACGGCGGGGCCTGCGTCGACCGTCGCGGCGCCCGTTCGCGATGCGCGGCCGCGCGCCGCGTCACCGGCCGCGCGCCACCACGATCGGGTGGTCCGCGTCGACGATCGGCAGTTCGGGGCGCAGCAGGTCCACGTACTTCAGCCCGGCGCCGGTGTTGAACAGCACCACCCGCTCCGCGGGGCCGATCTTGCCGTCACGCACCATTGCCTTGAGCGCGCCGTAGGTCGCCGCGCCCTCGGGACAGGCAAAAAGACCTTCGGTCGTGGCGAGGTCGCGCATGTCCGCGAGGATCTCGTCGTCGGTCACGGTGTACGCGTCGCCCCCGCTCTCGCGGACGGCCCCGAGGATCAGATAGTCGCCGATGGCGAGCGGCACCCGCAGCCCCGCCGCAATCGTCTCCGCCCGTTCCCAGGGCTCGGCGTGGTCGGTGCCCGCTCGATAGGCACGGATCATCGGCGCGCACCCCGCGGCTTGAACAATGACCATGCGCGGCCGGTGGGCGCCGATCCAGCCGAGCGCCTCCATCTCGGCAAAGGCCTTCCACATGCCGACGATGCCGGTGCCGCCTCCCGTGGGGTAGATGATGACATCGGGCAGGCTCCAACCCAGCTGTTCGGCGAGCTCATAACCGAGGGTCTTCTTGCCCTCGACCCGGTACGGCTCCTTGAGCGTCGACATGTCGAACCACCCGTGCTCCCGGCTGCCGTCCCGGATCACCTTGCCCGCATCATTGATCAGTCCGCGAATCAGATACGTGTGGGACCCGTAGACGTCGCCCTCGGCCTTGTTCGTATGGGGTGCGTCCACCGGCATGACGATGTAGCAGTCCAATCCGGCCCGCGCGCAGTACGCCGCGGCCGCGGACGCGGCATTGCCCGCCGACGGCAGCGCCGCGGCGCGGGCGCCCAGCTCCTTGGCTCTGCTGACGGCGGCGGAGAGCCCGCGGGCCTTGAACGACCCCGTCGGATTGAGGCCCTCCTCCTTGACCCACACCTGGCGGAGGCCCAGACGTTGCGCGACGCGCGGCAGTGGGAGCAACGGTGTCATCCCCTCGCCGAGCGTCACGATGTGGCCGGGGTCCGAGACCGGCATCAGCTCGTGATACCGCCACATCGTCGGCGCCCGGCCGGCGATCGCCGCGCGTGAGACGGCGGACTTGGCTCGTTCGAGATCGTAGCGGGGGAAGAGCACTTTGCCGCAGGCCTTGCAGACCGTGTGGAGCTCGTTCGCGGAGTACGTTGCCCCGCATGCTGTGCACTCGAGATGACTGAGGTATCCCATATGGTTACTTTCAACAAAAAACGGCCCGCGCCTCCGATGCGCGAACCCCGCAATTATTGTAGCTCGTCCGGTGGCGCATGACCCACCGCAGAGTCAATCTGCCGCCACGCGGGACAGATTCTGTGCCACCCGGGCTCGATCAGACGGGGGCGTGCGCGATGAACTGCAGCCAGTATCGTGGCACGCCGCCCGTGAGGTTGGCGTCCGCCATTGCCACCCGCACGGATTCGCGCAGCGCCTCGGCGCCGCACTCGAGTGGCACGCCGGGCAGCGCGCCCTGGATGAACATCGAAAACTGCCCGATATCCTCGAGACTCTCCGGCGAGAGCGTGGCTTCATGGAGCTGCCACGACGCCCCGACGAAACCCGAGGACGCCGCGAGCGCGCCGTACTCCTCCGGGCTGAACCATCGCATCGCGGGCGTCTTCGCGGCCCGCAGCACGGGGATGCCGCGGTCGCGCAGGTACTGTGCCGCGCGAAGCGCCCAGTACCGCCAAAACCGCTCCGTCCCCGGTACGTAGCATCCCTTGAAGTAGGTGGTGTTGAAGGCGAGGGTCCCGCCCGGCCCCAAGACCTGGCGGATCTCACCGAGGGCCCGGCTCTTGTCCGCCACGAGATGGATCGCATTGCAAAAGATGACCACGTCGACCTGCGGAACCAGACGGCTGAGGTTCTCCGCGCCACCCTGGATAAATCGAACCAGGCCCGACGCGATCCGGCGGCGGGCCCGGTCCAGTTCGGTCAACGATGGATCCACGGCGTAGATCAGCAGGCGGCTCCGCTCTTTGACGGTCGCCAGGATAAGCTCGGTGATGGCGCCCGGGCCGCACGCGAGATCGACAACGCGCGGACCCAGCAGCGCGACCTGTTGGACGAGCCACCGGTTGATCTCGGTGAAAAATGCGTGGCGGGCGAACCGCCAGAACCCGAAGCGATCGCCCTCCGAGACCAGTTCATCCACTCTTGACGTGCGGCTCCTCCCCGCTCCCGCCCCGGAGCGATCAGGTAGCCCCATTATAGGGGCGGGTGGAACCGGCCCGCAACCGTCGGTCTTACGACACGGCCGTGCGCGGGTTTCGCCGCTGCGCGTCCTGAAAGAGCGCGCCGTTCGCGGGACCAGGCGTCACCCAGATCGGATTGCGCAGATACCGGCCGACCATGGCGCGGATCGGGTCCGGGAGGGTGGCCGAAAACAGGGCGGTCTGCCGCGTGGATGGCGTCCGGACGAGGATCTGCTCGACCTCGGATCGCAGCCCCATCTTGAGCATCCGGTCCGCGTCGTCGAGCACGAGCATGTGCACGCTGCGAAGCGTCAGCGTCCCCTTGCCCAGGTGCTCCAGCACGCGCGCCGGGGTCCCCACCACGATGTGCGGCTTTTCGCGCAGGCGCTGCGTCTGGCGCGCCATAGGCTCGCCGCCGTAGACGGCGACGATTCGCAGCCGGGTGTGGACCCCCAGCTTGGACAGGTCGCTCGTCACGCGCCTGGCCTGCTCCCGTGTCGGGGCTAGCACCAGGCCTTGGACCGCCTTGCTCCGCGGGTCGAGGCGCTGCAGCATGGGGATCCCAAATGCCGCCGTCGTGCGCGAGCCAGGGTCGGCCTGACCGACGAGGTCTCTCCCGATCGTAAGGCTCGGGATCACCTGCGCCTCGATCGGGGTCGGTGCCGCCCATCCAATCTCCTGGATGGCCCGCTGAATCCGTGCATCCACCAGACCGGAAAATCCGGCCGTGCGAGACTCCACCGCCATGTGATCACACGCCCCTCGTGGGTTTTGCGTCGTGCGCCCGCAGCGATCTGGGCGGCACGCAGAACGGGAGAGCGCGTCGCCCTCCCGCCGTCAAAGGACGCGATTGAACATGCTTTCTGCTAATATCTTACCATACAACGCCAACGGGTTCAATTTGTCGGTTAGAGGAGCCGGACCGTGCCCGACGTGCCAGAGGAATCCCGCATCGCCGTAGCCCACGGCCCCGCGGCGGAGGCCGGCACCGACCGGCCAGACCTCGAGATCCGGCCACCGTCGTCGGTGCGGCCCGACGTCCTGGAAACGTTCCCCTATGAGTATCCCGGTTCTCCGGCCACGATCGAAATCTCAACCGACGAGTTCACCGCCGTCTGCCCGTGGTCCGGCCTGCCCGACTTCGGGACCATCCGCATACGCTATCTCCCGATCGATCGGGTCCTGGAGCTGCGCTCGTTCAAATACTACCTGCTCACCTACCGGAACGTCGGCATCTACCAGGAGCATGCGGCGAATCGCATCATGGGGGATCTCGTGACCGCCTGCGCCCCCTCGTGGATGGAGTTGGAGCTCGACTACCGCGTCCGCGGAGGGGTCCACACCGTCGTCAAGATCCGGTGGCCGGGCGTGACCTCGTGAGGCGGCCGGCGGTCAAAGTTGCCTACGTCGGGGTCGTCGCGGCGGCTTACGCGGCGACCACGTTAGCGCTCGCCCCGGCCTCCTACGGCCCGCTGCAACTGCGGTTCGCGGAGACGCTGAAGCCGCTCGTGATCTGGGAACCCGATCTCATCCCGGCGTTTGTCCTCGGCAATCTGCTGGGCAACCTCGGCAGCCCGTGGCCGTGGTACTGGGAGCTCGTCTGGATGCCGTGCGCCAACCTGGTGGGCGCGTGGCTCTGCTGGCGGGCCGGCCGGGTCAACGCCTATCTCGGCGCCGCCGTCTACGCGGTCGTGACGGCCGCCGCGGTCTCGACGATGTTGTCCTCGGTCCTGCACGCGCCGTTGGAGCCGATCGCGCTGCCGATCCTCGCCAGCGAGCTCCTGCTGATCGTCCTGGGCGTCCCCGTGATGTGGCCCGTCCACCTCGCGCTCCGCCGGGTCGCAGGCTACCCCGCAGAGAACGCGCGCGCCCGCTAGCGCGTCATCGCATTAATTCGGCAAGGGCTGGCGCCGGGCGGCCCCGTCTACCCTCGTCGCACATACCAGATGAAGCACCAGCGCTATCGTCGGTCGGTTCAGACGCGCGCGCGGGCCTGGCCTCGGTGCGCCCGTTTCCAGGGGAGCAGCACCGCCACCGAGAGGATCACCGCGACGACGACCTCGGGGATCCCGTGGGTGATCCCAACCACCCACGCCACCTTGGCCGGCAGATAGTGCCGCGCCACTCCGAAGCCCAGGACCAGCACGGTGTTCGTCGCGGTGCCGACGATCGCGGCCAGCACGATGGCCCACAACTCGCTCATGCGCCGCAGCGACCAGTACGTCCACGCGGCGAAGATGCCGATGAAGATGCGCGGCGCGATCGCGACGATGGGGTCTTTGAACATCGGCACGGTCGCGTAGAAGAAACTGTAGACGCCGAAGATCGTGCCGATGATCGCGCCCACGACCGGGCCCTCCAGGACGCCGCCGATGATCGCCGGCACGTGCATGATCGTCGCCGCGATGCCCGTCGGTGTCGGGATAAATCCGACCCGCGTCGCGCCGAGAAGGATCGCGACGGCCGCGAGCACCGCGGAGATCACGATCCCTCGGATGGAGAGAGCACCCCGTCCCGCGTCCTGCATGGATCGCCCCCCTTTTTCGCCCGGCCGATGCGTTCCGAACGCAAACCGCACCACGGGATTCCCCGGACGCTGGCGGCCCCCCTGCCCCGGTCACGCGGGAAACGGCGCCAGCAGCATAGCCGCGAGAAAGGCGGCCGCGATGCAGACGGCGAGCCAGTCGCCGGGCCCGCTCGCCAGGACGGTGTAGGCCGTCCGCCCCGTGCCGCCTGTGTACGCCCGCGCCTCCATGGCGACGATGAGCTCTTCGCCGCGCCGAAGCGCGTAGGTCACCAACGGCACGAGAATGGGCAGCAGCTGGCGCACGCGGGTAACGAAATGCCACCGGCCGCCGCCGAACCGGCCGCCCCGGGAAGCCTGGGCCTTCATCAGCCGCTCTGCCTCGAGCGCGAGGGTCGGCACGAATCGCACGGCGATCGTTACGACGAGGGCAAGCTCGTGCGCAGGCACGCGCAGCCGCCGGAACGGGCGCAGCAGGCTCTCGATGCCCAGCGTCAACTCGGTCGTCTTCGTGGACAGCGTGAACACGCTGGTCACGAGCAGCAACTCGATGAAACGCGCGGCCGACACGACCACCAGCTTGAGGACCGCCGCCGTGACGACGATCGTGACGGCAAGCCAGCGCCACTGAAACACCACGGAGCTCGTCGGGTCGTAGTTGCGGCCGAAGAACAAGAGCTGCATCACGGCGAGGAGGACGAGGAGCGGCACCGCCGGCACGAGACCCCGCAGCGCGTACGCGAGCGGGATGCGGCCGACCCGCACGAGCGCCAGGGCCGCCGCGAGCAGGCACGCGTTCCCGACGAGGCTCGGCGTGAAGGTGACCGCTGCGATCACCAAGATCGCGGCGAGGATCTTCGCCCGGGGATCCAGCCGGTGGAGATACGAATCGGCCGGCAGATATTGACCGATCGTGATGTTGCGCAGCAGCTCGAACTCGTTCACCGGGTTGCCCGAAGCGCCGCCGCGATCGCCGCTCCGGCTTCCTCGATTGTCAGCGCGTCGCCGCGCACCGGGATGCCGCGCGCCCGGAGCCGCATGCACACCTGGGTAGGATACGGCGGGAGCAGGCCGTACGGAGCGAGCGCGTCGGGGCGCGCGAATACCTCCCGCGGCGGGCCGGAGGCGACCACCGCGCCGGCGTGCAGCACGTAGACGCGGTCGGCGAGGCCGGCGATCTCGTCCATATCGTGTGACACGAGCACCAGCGTCAACCCGTCCCGGCGGCACAGGGTCAGGAGCCGCTCCCTCACATCCGAGCGCGTCACGGGATCGAGGCCGGCGGTCGGTTCGTCCAGCACGAGCACCCGCGGCCGCATCGCCAGCACGCCGGCAAGCGCCGTCCTGCGCAGCTCGCCACCGCTCAGCGTATAGGTGTAGCGGTCCTTGAACGCGTCGAACGGCAGCCCGACCGCCTCCATCGCCCATCGGACGCGCGCCCGGAGCTCGTCCACCGCGAGGCCGAGCTGGCGCGGCCCGTACGCGACGTCGTCGCCGACGAGCGGCTCGAACACCTGGTCCTCAGGGTCCTGAAACGCGACCCCGACGAGCCGCCGGACCGCCTCGATGCCGGAGTTCGAGCGCCCCACCTCGTACCCGGCCACCACGACGCGGCCGCGGCTCGGACGGAGCAGCCCATTGAGGTATTGAATCAGGGTGGACTTCCCGGACCCGGTGTGCCCGATCACGCCCACAACCTCGCCCGGGCACACGTACATCGTCACGCCGCGGAGCGCAGCCTGCGCAAACGGGGTGCCGGCCATGTACGTGTGCCACAGGTCCTCGACGCGGATGAGCGCCTCGTCCGCCCGGCCGGTCGCGGCGCGCGCGCCGACGGCGGACGTCACCCCGTGGGACGCCGTCATGAGGCGGCGCGGCCGGCCACGGCATCGACGATCTCGTCGACGCTCATGAGATCTACCGGAAAATCGGGAATCTCACGCCGCACGCGAAGCGCGAGCGCGGTCGCCGCCGGCAGGTCCAGGCCGAGCACGGCGAGGCGTTCGGCGTCCCCGAACACGTCGCGCGGGGGCCCTGCCGCGACGACCAATCCGCCCCCGAGCACGACGACGCGGTCGGCGACGGCGGCCTCGTCCATGAGATGCGTGATCGACACGATGGCCGTCCCCTGGCGCCGCAGGCCGGCAACGAGACGCCCCAGATCCGCGCGGCCGCGGGGATCGAGCAGCGAGGTGGCTTCGTCCAAGACGATGCACGCCGGCCGCATGGCCAGCACCGCCGCGATGGCCACGCGCTGCTTTTGGCCGGCCGAGAGCAGGTGCGGCGGCCGGTCGCGATAGTCCCACATCTCCACAAACTCCAGCGCCTCGCGAACCCGCGTGTGGAGCTCGGCGTGTGGCACGCCGAGATTTTCGGGACCAAAGGCGACGTCTTCCTCGACGACGGTCGCCACCATCTGACTGTCGGGATGCTGAAAGACCATGCCCACCGTCTGGCGGATGTAGCGGGTGTGCGCCGGATCGCGCGTGTCCATCCCCCGGATCCGCACCGTGCCGGCGCACGGGCGCAGGAGGCCGTTGAGGTGGCGGGCGAGCGTGGATTTGCCCGAACCGTTCGGACCGATGATGGCAACGTGCTCGCCGGCCGAAACCTGCAGCGAGACGCCCCGCAGGGCGAGGCCGTCCTGGGCCTCGCCGTAGCCGTATTCCACGCCGTCGCAGACGATGAGCGGCTCGCCGATCACGGCCGGATGCCGAGGCAATAGCACGCGGCGGCCGCGTAGATGCGCGCGGCTTCGCCGAGCGCGTCCAGCCCCACGAACTCATCCACCTGGTGCGGGATCGTCACGTCGCCCGGCCCGATCGTCACGATCGGTACGCCGGCCCAGGCGTGAAGAAACGTGCCGTCCGTGGCCCCCGGCACGCCCCCGGGATCCGGACGGCGACCCTGCACCCGTTCGCACGCCCGCTCGACCGCGCGGGCCACGGCTGCGTCGGGCGACGTTTCCGTCCAGGGCCGCTCCTCGACGATCTCCACGGTACCGCGGCAGCCCGGCACCCTCGCGACGGCGCGCTCGACCGCATCGCTCAAATCGGCGCGGATCGTCTCGTGTACTTGGCCCGGAATCGTCCGGATGTCCAGCGCCACGAGCGCGTCGGCGTGCACGACGTTGAGTTGCGCGAGATCGCCGGCGCGGCACACGGTCGGCGTCACGCTGGGTTCGCCGAGCAGCGGGTGCGCTCCGTGCCGCGCGACGTACGCCCGTTGGAGCTCCGCCGCTTCCCCGATCAGGGCGGCCGCCGCCGGGATCGGGTTGATCCCGCTCCGCGGCATCGCGCCGTGCGCCATACGGCCATGAAACCGAACCGCCGCCCGGACGGCGCCCTTTTGCACGAGACACGGCCGGTTGGCCTCGGGCTCGCAGATGATGGCGCCGAGCGCACCGTTCGCCCAGCCGTTCCGGACGAACGCCTTGATGCCGAGCATCATGCCTTCCTCGTCAGCGACCAAGGCGAGCCGCACCACTCCCCCGAGCCGCACCCCCGCCTCCCGGAGCGCGCGCACCGCCGTGATCGCCGCCGCGATGCCGCCCTTCATGTCCGCCGCCCCGCGCCCGTGGAGCCGGCCGTCGCGAACGATGCCGGCGAACGGCGGCACGGACCACTGCGCGGGATCGCCCTCGGTGACGACGTCGGTGTGCCCTTCGAAGATGAGCACCGGAGCGGCCACGGAGCCCTGCCAGTCCGCGACGACGTTGGGGCGGCCGGGCGCAGCCTCCTCGACGGTCACGTGGAGGTCGAGCGCGCGCAGTTCGCGCTCGACGAGGGCCGCCGCCGGCGCTTCGCCGGGCTCGCCCGGGCGAAACACACTCGGCACCGCAACGAGGCGCCGCGCCAGGTCTATGAGATACCGGTCGTCGATCGCGGCCAGCGCCGCGTCGACGGCGCGCTCCACCCCGCGGTCCACGCCTCCCTCGCCGGCCGTCGCCATCGCCTGCCGCACCGGGGCGTCAGTAGATATTGGTTGCGCGCGCGCGCCCTGTGTAGTCGAAGAAAACGCTCTTGAGCTCGGTGAAGAACTCGAGGCCTTCCTCGGCCATCTCCCGGCCCCCAACCCCGCTCCACTTCACGCCGCCGAACGGGATCTGCGCCTCGCCGCCGACCGTCGGCGAGTTGACGTGCACCATCCCGGTCTCGACGTCGTCCACGAACCGCATGATCGTGTTGGCGTCGCCCGCGTAGATCGACGACGTCAGGCCGTAGCGCAGGCCGTTCACGACCTCGAGGGCTTCCTCGAGGGACCGGACCTCGACGAGGGAGAGCACGGGTCCGAAGATCTCTTCCTGCGCGATCCGGTGGGACGGCCCGACGTCGCCAAACACGGTCGGCTCCACGAAAAACCCGCGCGCGCACGGTCCGTCGTCCAGCCGGTGGCCGCCGGTCAGGAGGCGCGCCCCTTCGTGCCGGCCCCGCTCGATGTATCCAAGCACGGTACGCAGTTGCCCGCCGTCCACAAGCGGCCCCATCGTGACGCCGTCCTCGAGCCCGTTGCCTATCCGGAGCGCCCGCGCCCGGTCGACGACGAGATCGCCCACTCGAACCGCCACGTCGCGATGCAGCACGCCAAGGCTCGTCGCGGTGCACCGCTGGCCGGTGCTTCCAAACGCTCCCTGTGCGATCCCAGCCGCGGCGAGATCCAAATCCGCATCGGGCATGACGACGACGGCGTTCTTGCCGCCCATCTCGCATGTCACCTTGGCAAGCCGGCCGGCCGCGCGCGCATAGACGCCGCCGCCTACGTCGCAGGAACCCGTGAACGATACCGCCCGGACCTCGGGATGATCGACGAGCGCCGTGCCCACGTCGCCGCCGGCGCCGACGAGCACGGTCAGGACGCCGTCCGGCAGTCCCGCTTCCGCGAGGATCTCCACAAAGCGCTGCGCCACGAGCGGCGTCAACGACGCGGGCTTGAGCAACACGGCGTTGCCGGCCACGAGCGCCGGGGCGACCTTCCACGCCGGCTCCGCCCAGGGGAAGTTCCAGGGCGTGATGACGGCGACGACCCCGAGCGGTTGGCGCATCGACCACAACAAGGTCGTCGGCATCTCGGAGGGGCGCGTCCGGCCGCCGAGCCGAAACCCCTCGCCCGAGTACCACTCGAGCAGATTGATGCCTTTGAGCACTTCGCCCCGGGCCTCGCTCAAAATCTTGCCTTCCTCGCGAGTGAGAAGACGCGCCAGGTCGTCGAGCCGCTCACGCGCGAGCGCCGCCGCGCGCGCCAGCACACGTCCGCGCTCCGGAGGCGGCGTGGCGCGCCATCCGGGATAGGCGCGCTTGGCCCGTTCCACCGCGCGCTCCACGTCCCCACGCGTCTGCGGGGCCAGTTCCGCCAGCACGTCGGTTGTGTCGGCCGGGTTGGTGTCGACGATCACACGCGCGCCGCGTGCATCCTGCGTCGTGCTCATGGGCGAGGCTTTCCGCTCGCCAAAATGAAAGTCCTCCTGGAAGCCCGCCGCGTTGCGCGGCGTTATCGCTAGTGGGTTGGTAGGCTCTGCAACGGAATCCTATGGCAGCTCGGGGAGCGTGGGATGCACGGACAATCGCTTGACGAAGCCAACGCCGCGGGCTTTCGCACCCCGCCACCGCATAAAGTGCCCGGACCGATCGTGGACATACACACGCACATGACCGAAGCGGCGGTCAATCACGAACTCATCGAGGCGGCGCGGATCTACGGCGTCGGTCCGATCGTCGCGATCACGACGCTCGAGGAGGGGAGCGAGCTTCGCGAGCGCTATCCGAACGAAATCGTCATCGCCGCGCGCGAGCAATGGCAGTCGCCGGTCCCCTTCGAGCGGCGAATGCTGCGTCTGATTCCCCGGGCGCACGCGTCCGGTGCACCGCTCATCAAGTTCTGGTTCGCTCCCCGCGTCCGGGATCGCCTGCCGCTCCTGCTCGACGATCCACGGCTCGACCCGGTCTTTCAGGCCATCGCGGATCGCGGATTGGGCGTCTTGGTACACGTGAGCGATCCGGACCGGTGGTTCGAGCGCAAGTACGACCCGGCAAAATACGGCACGAAGCTGGAGCAGTACCCGATGCTGGAGACGCGCCTCCGGCAGTTCCCGCGCACGCCGTTTTTGGCGGCGCACATGGGCGGGGATCCGGAACACCTCGATCACCTCGGCGACCTCCTCGGACGCTACCCAAATCTCTATCTCGACACCAGCGCGACCAAGTGGATCGTGCGGGAGCTCGGCAGGCAGCGGGAGGCGGCGCGGGCGTTCTTCAGGCGCTGGGCCGACCGGATCTGCTTTGGCACCGACCAGGTCGTGCTGAAGGAGTCCGATCCCGTGCGGTACACCGTGCGCTACTGGGTGCATCAGATGTTCTGGGAAACGGACCTGGTGTGCCCCTCGCCGATTCCCGATCCCGACGCGGACGGGATCCCGATGCTGCGAGGCCTCGACTTACCGGAGGATGTGCTCGAACAGATCTACTGGAAAAGCGCGGAGCGGGCGTTTGGCATCAGCGCCCGCTCCGCGTTGCAGCCCAAACCGTCCGAGACCGCTCTAGATCACACGTCCCCACCGTGATCCGGAGACCGCCGGCCGTCTCCGGGGGCCGGTTACTACCGCAGAATCAAATGCCCGGTCGCCCAGAGCGCGATCCCGAGCAGCACCAGGAGTCCCGCCAGGAACATGCCCCCCACCTCCTACCCTCGCCAATCGCGCCGACGTTTTACCCTCTTGCGCCCGGCGGCCAAACCTGCGGCCTAGCGGCGTGGGGGAGCGGCTACGGCGCGCCGAGGCGGCGCGGTGAGGTTATGCTTCGATTGCCTTTTGGATATCGTCCCGGCTCAACTCCTCTCCGAGTTCCCCGGACCAGCGCATCAGCACGTCCACGATCTCGTCATGCGACATCCCGAGCGTGGATGTCATCTCCTGTACGCACATCTCCACGACGTACTCGAGCCGCCCGCTCCACCCGGCTTCCTTGGCTTCGGCGATCAGCGATACCACGACCCCGGCGAGGAGCGGCTCGGCCCAAGCACGGCGCTCCTGCGCGGCCCCGGCGCTGTCCTCCGATCGTGCCTCATTTTCCACGCGACACCTCCAGCTACTCCTACAATCCCCGCGCAGGGCCGACGTAATCGAAGTAATCACCGCTGAATACCTCGCCGAGTTTCGGGACCGCGCTGGTTCACTCCTGCGGAGATTTCGCCGTTTGCGCCGAAAAGACGGAAAATCTACGCGCCGGGATGCGTCCAGCGACGCCACGCGACGCGCGGCGCGTCCGGGCGAATTAAGCGGCCGGTGTGTAGGTGCCCTGCGAGTACCTGGGATGCCGGTGGAAGATCGCGCCGAACTCGTACCGCACGTATCCCCAGAACCGTCCCAGCACGCCCGCGCGGGCGACGGCCTGCCCGGCGACGAGCGGCGCGGTGACGAGCGCCCGCCCGTCGAGCGCGACGGTGAGCATCCCCACCTGCTGCGCCCGCGCGAGCGGCGCAAAGGGGCGTGCGGTGATCCTCTCTGAGATCGAGAACGAGGGGCGGCCGCCCCTCGTCACGAGCACGGTCACGGGATGCGGCGTCGCGAGCGGGACGTTGGCGACGGTGCCGCCGTAGATTCGAAACGATGAGGGAACGACTCGCTCCCACGGCACGGAGACGAGCGCATAGCGGTTGAACCCCTGCGCAAACAATCCTTCCGCGACCGCCGTACGGCGCTGGAGCGTCGACGCGTCCATCACGACCGCGAGCAGGCGCATCCCGTCTTGCTGGGCCGTTGCCGCGATGCAGTAGCCGGCGGCGCTCGTGTGCCCGGTCTTCAGCCCGTCGACGCGCGGATCCCTGAATACGAGGTTGTTCCAGTTGGCCTGCTTGATCCCGCCGTAGGTTTCGTAGCGCGCAGCGGTGATCGACACGACCTCCGGAAAATCGAGCAGGATGCGCCGGCTCAGCAGCGCCACGTCCCACGCGCTCGTGTACTCGTCCGGCGCCGGCAGCCCGTGCGGACTGGCGTAGTGCGTGTCGTGCAGGCCGAGCCGTGCCGCCTCCGCATTCATCATGGCCACAAACTCTTCCGCGGATCCGCCTACGACCTCCGCGAGCGCTTCCGCCGCGTCGTTGCCGGAGGCCACCATGAGCCCGCTCAGCAACTCCCGCACGGTCACACGGTCGCCGACGTTCAGAAACATCCGGCTGCTCTCCGCGGTCCGGCCGATGCGCCAGGCGTCGGCGCTGATCGTGACCACGGTATCGAGCGTCGTCCGATGGTCTCGAATCGCCTGCAGCGCCAGGTAGAGCGTCATGAGCTTGTCGAGGCTTGCGGGCGGCAGGCGGCGATGCGCGCCGCTCGAGGCGAGCACCTGCCCCGTCGAGACCTCCATGAGGACGGACGCCGGCGCCGGCGCGGCGCGAGATTCGCCCGCGGCGCTGGGCGGCCGCAGGGGATGCCGGCCCGCGGCCGCGCGCGCCGGTTGCCCGGGGGCCAGCGCGAGGGCGAGCGCGAACCACAGAAGCGCGAACCGCATCATGCCGCGGACATCTGAAGAATACTGCGGAGCCCGTCGCCACGGTCGAGCGTCTCGACCGCCTCGTTCACGCGCTCCAGCGGGTACGACGCGGTCACGAGCTCGTCGAGCATCAGCCGGCCGGCGCCATAGAGGGACAGCAGCCTCGGGATGTCGTCGCGCAGGCGCGCCGACCCATAGAAGCACGCCCGCAGCGTTTTTTCGTTCAGGACAAAGGATGGACCCGGCAACACCAGTTCCTCGCGCGCCGGCGGGAGCCCGACGGCAACCGCAACACCGCCCCGCGCGACGCTGTCGACGGCCTGCCGCACGGCGGCCGCGCGGCCGATCACCTCGAAGGCGTAGTCCGCGCCGCCGTTCGTTAGATCCAGCACCGCCTGCACGGCGTCGCCGGCGCGGGCGTTGATCGTATGCGTGGCGCCGAAGCGACGCGCGGCCTCCAATCGATGGTCGAGCAGATCCACCCCCACGATCGTCACCGCGCCCGCGATCCTGGCGCCCTGCACGACGTTCAATCCCACACCGCCGAGCCCAAACACCGCCACGCTGGTCCCCGGGCGTACGCGGGCCGTGTTGACGACGGCACCCACGCCGGTCGTCACGGCGCACCCCAGCAGCGCCGCGATCGTGAGCGGCACGTCTTTTGGAATCGGCAGCACGCCCGACTCCGGCACGACGGCCTGCTCGGCCCACGACGACACACAGGTAAAGTGATGCAGCTCCTGGTCGCCGAGCCGGAGGCGCGACGTGCCGTCCGGCATCTTGCCGCGGACCCGGTACCGCATCTCGCAGAGATGAGGGCGCCCGCCGTCACAGTAGCGGCAATGCCCGCACGCGGGCGCAAACAGGAGCACGACGTGATCGCCGGGCCGCGCCGACTCGACACCGGGCCCCACCGTCTCCACCACCCCCGCCGCCTCGTGTCCGAGCACCACGGGCAGCGGCATCGCGAGGTCGCCCTTAATGTAGTGAAGGTCGCTATGGCACACGCCGGTCGCGGCGATCCGCACGAGCACCTCACCGCCGCGCGGCGGAGCCAGTTCTACCTCCTCCACCGCCAGCGGCTTCCCGACCTCATAGAAGACCGCCGCTCGCACTGCGCGTGCCTCCTCACTACAGCAGCGTGCGCGAAGGCATTCCTCTCGACCGGCGCGGAATCCTTGTGCAGAACCCGAATCACCGCGCTCAGCGCGCAGCCGCGGCGCGGCCACCGGGGGAGCGCCCCGCCGCTTCGTGCTCGCGTCGCAGCAGCGCGCGCTTCCGCTCGGCGCCCCACCGATACCCCCCGGGCTCACCGCTCGACCGCACGACGCGGTGACAGGGCACGATCAGCGCCACGGGATTGGACGCGCACGCGCGGGCGACCGCGCGGGCAGCGGATGGCCGGCCCAGCGCGCGGGCGACGTCGGCGTAGGACCGCGTTTCCCCGTAGGGAATCTTCTGCAGCTCCGTCCACACGCGCCGCTGAAACGCCGTTGCCTGAATGTCGACCGGCAACGCAAGGTGCGGCCGCCTGCCGGCGAGATGGTCGACGATCGCCGCGACCCGCTCCCGCAGGCCGGCGTCGTCCCGCCGGCGCCCCGCCATGGGGTACTCGGCGGCCAGCGCCGCCTCCAGCGTCCGATCGTCTGCCGCCAGGCAGACCGCGCAGATCCCCCGGGAGGTGGCTCCGACCAGCAGGTGTCCGAGCGGCGTCGGCACGATCGTGTACGCGATCTGCATCCCGTGCCCGCCGCGGCGGTACGCTCCCGGCGTCATACCGAGATCTCGTCGCGCGCGCTCGTAGAGGCGGCTGCTGGATCCAAAGCCCGATGCGTACAGCGCGGCGGCGATCGCCTCCTGCGCCCGCAACCGCGCGCGCACCAGGTCGAGGCGGCACGCGTCCGCGTACTCCCGCGGGGTAATCCCCACGAGGCGTGAGAACACGCGCTGCAACGTGTGCGGGCTTCGCCCCAGATGACCCGCCAGCGCCGCGAGGCGAACGCCGCCGTCACCGGCCTGTGCTTCGATGTACCGGCAGGCGTCTTTGACCATCCGCAGCTGCATCGACGCCGGCTCGGCGTCCTGCGGCCGGCATCGCCGGCACGCGCGGAACCCCGCCCGTTCGGCTTCCGCGGGGCTGCCAAAAAATGCCACCCGGTCACGGCCGGGGCGCCGCGCGGGGCACGTCGGACGGCAGTAAATTCCCGTGGACCGCACCGCAAATACAAACGCGCCATCGGCACGAGGGTCCCGTGACAGTACGGCCTGCCACCTCGAATCCGTCGTTGTTGCGAGTGTCATCGTCATCGCCATCTCCCTCCACCTCCGATCCCATGCTACGGCCGCAGGCGGTAGCGTGCTATCCGTTTCTTGCGATCGAATTCCGGGAGCGGACCCCGATGGGTCGATCCGGGCGTGACCGGCATCGCTCGACGCTCAATGTAACGGCCCGCGCGGATCGTTGCACGAGCAGCCGCACGCCTCAAGCATCTCGTGAGTGGGCCGCCGGGAGCACGCCGGCGCGGCGCATGACGTACGGCACCGACAGTGCCTGGACCAGCAGGGTGAACACGACAAGCCCGAAGGCGGCGGCGACGATCTCATCCCGGCCGGGAAATCCGGCGTCCACGCTGAGCGCCAGCGCGATGGCGACGCCGCCCCGAAGTCCGCCCCACACGAGCACGGGGCGCCACGCATTCGGCAGCAGGCGTGTCTGCGTCTGCCCCACGGCCACGGCACCGTACACGATCAGCCACCGCGCCGCCAGGGCGGCGACGACGACGACCGCGATGAGCGTCCAGTAGCGTGCAAGGAGCGCCGCCGGCACTTCGAGCCCGATGACCAGAAACAAGATCGAGTTGGCGAGAAACGCGATCATGTCCCAGATAACGCTCACGGTCTCCCGGCCGATGTCCGTTATGTGCCGGATGCCCTGGCTCGCAAACACCACCCCGGCGGTGACGACGGCGATCACGCCGCTGGCGCCCACCGCGCCCGCGGCAAGCAGCGCCCCGAGCGCGGCGATGAGGCTCCCGAGGGCCTCCACGAGCGGACGCCGCGTGCGGCCCATCGCGTACGCGGTCGCCAGGGCCACGAGCGCGCCGACCGCGATGCCGCCGCACAACAGCCACAGGAACCGCACGACGGCGCCGGCCGGTTCCACGGCGGTGCGGGCACCGAGAATCATGAATAAGATGATCGCGACGCCGTCGTTGAGCACCGCTTCGCCATCCAGCACCGTGCCGAGACGCAGCCCCAACCCGGCTTCCCGGAGCAGCACCTGGACGCTCACCGGATCCGTGGCCGCGATGATCGAACCCAGTACGACCGCGCTGCGCCAATCGAGGTGAAACACCGCCACGGCGGCGGCACCGACCGCTACCGCGGTCAGCACGGTGCCGGGGACCGCCAGCAACGCGATGACGCCCCAGTAGGTCCTGAGATGCCGGGGCGGCAGACGCAGGCCGCCCTCGAACAGAAGCGGCGGGATCAATAAGGTCAGCAGCACCTCGGGCGTCACCGGAACGGGCGGGGCGAGATGCATGTTGCCGATCACCAGGCCGGCGACGACCAGCGCCGTCGTATAGGGCACCCGGAGCGACTCGGTCAGAATGGAAACCGCCGCCGCCACCAGCATGAAGACGAGCGCGAGATCGAGCGCGGTCATGAGGTGACGATCAGTTCCGTGGCGCAAACGACGACGCCTGCTCCTGGGCCCGAGAGGCGACGTCCCTCAGCGACTAAACGGCAGTCACGGCGGCGCGAGGCCTGACTGCGGTGCGGCCGTTCGCGACCCGGGTACCGACGCTGCGCCGCGGGGAACAATCCGTACCGGGGTGCGACGGCGTTCCGGCGCGGACGGCCGGACGTGGCGCCCGCTCACGTCTACACCGGGAGAAGCGCCGTGCGTGCCATGCCGGGGATTGCCGCTGCCATCACCGCCGTTGGGATCCTGGTCGCGCTGGGCGCGGCAGGGAGGACCCTGGCGCAGATGCGGAGGACCGCGCTTCGCGCTGCGGCGATGCAGGGGCGTATCGCGACATCCGTCGCCGGGCTCGCCGCCGAGCTACGGGTGTTCGCCACGAGCCTCGACCGCATCGCCGACAGCCTCGGCACCATTGCCGCGGCCACGCAGCGTCTTGCGGACTGCGGCGAAACGGCTGCGCGGGCCGGCCGGGAGGGCTGGGACGGCGTCCGGCAGAAGATACGGCGCGCCGCGATTGCTGTGACGGCGACCGCCGCCGGGGCAGCGTCCGTCTCGCGCGAAGCGCTCCGCCTGGCCGGGATCGCGCACCGGCCGGAGCCGAAGAGGGACGATATCGATGCCGACGCGTTGTGGCTGGGCCACGGGTGATCCCCTCATGACGGCGTACCATGACAGCGAATGGGGCACCCCGGTACACGACGATCGCACGTTGTTCGAGTTTTTGGTGCTGGAGGGGGCGCAGGCCGGCTTGAGCTGGCTCACCATCCTGCGGCGACGCCCCCACTACCGCGCCGCGTTCGAGGGGTTTGATCCGGCGACCGTCGCGCGGTTCGACGCGCGCCGGCGCGGGGCGCTCATGCGTGACGCCGGGTTAATCCGCAACTCCCTCAAGATCGTGTCGGCGATTACGAACGCGCGGGCCGTCCTCACGGTCCAGGATGCCTTTGGGAGCTTCGACGCCTACCTGTGGCGGTTCGTGAACGGCGCACCGATTCGAAAGCGCCGGCGCTCACTCAGGGACATCCCCGCGGAGACGCCGGAGTCACGTGCGCTCAGCAAGGACCTGAAGCGGCGGGGTTTCACGTTTGTGGGTCCAACGATATGCTACGCGTTCATGCAGGCGGTGGGTCTGGTGGACGATCACCTCGTCACGTGCTTCCGAAGCCGTGACCGGGCCCGCGCCGCTCAGTAACTGCTGGTCGTCGCGCTGCCCGACGGGTGGGCCGGCTTGGCGCTGGAGTAATCCCGGGTCGTTGCCGCGGACGGAGGACACGAGGGACAGACGAACGTCACGGGCGGCGGCGTCGACGCCGGGCCGACCTCGAGCCGGAGTGGATGCCACTCCCGCCGGAACGTCATGTGAATGCTGACGGCGCCGGTGACCGCGCGGGGCGCCGCCTGCCGAACGCGCACCGCCGCCGCGCGGGGTGCGGTTTGGGGGGCGGCGACGGGACGATACGGCGCCGACGGATAGACCGCGGTACTCTGAGGCCACCCGCTCCGCGATTGGGGCTGTGCACCGGGCGAGACTTGCGGTGCCGTCCCCGCGGCTCGTTGGTGAGCCGGCGCCTGCGGCGCGCCGGGCGAACGCAACGGGATGGGTGCGGCCCCGCGCGGTGTCGGGGGATGCGCCGAGCCCGCTCCACGCGGCGATGGGCGCGCCGGAGCCGTGCGCGCCGTCACATCACCCGTCCCGCCGGGAGCTGCCTGGGGACCTGACGATGTGGCCGGCCCGTGCGCGGTGCGGGTGGCCCAGGGGTGCCACGGCCCCGCGACGACCGCGCCGGCCGCGAGCACCACAGCAACGACGGCAGCGACCACCTTGGCATTCGGCCTCGGCATGACGGCACCCTCGGAACTGGCGTGCAAATCTACCTTCATTTATTCCCCCCTGCCCGGCCGCACGTCAACGGTACCCGGCGGCGGACCCTGCCGCCGCGGGTTTGGAGACGCGGGGGATCGGATCCGGCGCCGCGAATCCGTACGAGGCCATGGCCTCCCTCGTCGACCAAGCCCGCGCTGCGGGCGTTGTGCTCGTGCGCGTCGCGTACTGCGACAACGCGAACCTGGTGCGGGCCAAAGCCGTCCCTCTCCATGGCGTGGAGGACGCGCTCCGGTACGGCGTCGGCTTCACGGTCGCGCAGCAGGCGCTCCCGCTCATGGCCGATACCGTCCTCTCTGCGAGCGGCCTGGCGCCCGTCGGCGAAGTGTGGCTTGTGCCGGATCCGGCGACCTTCACGGTGCTGCCCTACAGTCCCGGCTGCGCCACGCTGCTCGGCGATTTCGTGACGGCGACGGGGGCGCCGTGGGAGCATTGCCCGCGCGCCTGCCTGCGGCGCGCGGTTGCTGCGGCCGCCGCGGACGGCGTCGAGGTCCGCGCGGCGTACGAACCGGAATTCTATCTGTTCCGGCGCGCGGGCACCGAGTACGAACCCCTGGACCGGACCAACTTCGCGATGACCGCCGCGCACGATCTGGCCCATGACCTGCTGCGCGACCTCGTGGAGACGCTGGGCGCCATGCGGCTCGACGCGGCCCTCGTCCATCCCGAATCGGGCCCCGGCCAGTTCGAGTTGTCGATCGGGCATGCCCCGGCGCTCGCCGCGGCGGACCGGCATGTGTTGCTCCGGGATGCGGTGCGCGGCGTCGCGTTCCGGCACGGCATCTTCGCGTCGTTCGCGCCGAAGCCGCTCGCCGGCGCCGCCGGGAGCGGGTGCCACCTGCACGTCAGCCTGTGGCGCGGCGATCAAAACCTCCTGTATGACGAGCGGCACCCGGCGCGGCTCTCGCGAACCGCATCGGCCTGGATCGCGGGCGTGCTCGCCCACCTGCCCGGCTTGTGCGCGCTCGCCACGCCGTCCGTGAACTCATACGCGCGCCTCCAGCCGCGCGCCTGGGCGGGGGCGTATGCCTGCTGGGGGATCGATCACCGGGAGGCCGCCCTGCGCGTGATCACACCCCGCCGCGGCCCGTCGTCGCTCAACCTGGAGCTCAAGACGGTCGACGGCAGCGCCAATCCCTACCTCGCGCTGGCCGGGGTCATCGCGGCGGGCCTCGACGGCCTGCGCCGCGGCCTGTCGTGCGGCGACCCGACGGAGGGAGACCCGGCGGTCCTGTCGGACGCCGAGCGGGCCGCCCGCGGGGTGCGCGCCTTACCGCGAAGCCTGGACGAGGCCGTCGACGCGCTCCACGACGACGCCGTGCTGCTCGATGTGCTCGGGGCGCCGCTGGCGCAATCGTTTGTAGCGGTGCGCCGCGCGGAGTCGAACGCGCTGCGCGACCTGCCGTACGACGCGCAGGTCCGGGCCCACCTACTCGCGTACTGACGTGCCCGTGCCGTTTGCCGAGATCCCGCTCCTGGACCAGCACGCGCACTCCCTGTTGCGCGCCCAGCCCGCCACGCCACGCGAGTTTCGCGCCTGCTTCACCGAAAGCGACGCCGGCGAGATCATCGACCGCCACGTGCCGTGGAGCTTGTTCTACCGCCGGGCGATCAGAGACCTCGCGGATTTCTTTGGGTGCGCGCCCGCCGAGGAAGCGGTGTTCGAGGCCCGCCGGGAGCGGCCGCTCGGCCAGTTGGCGCGCGACATGTTCACCGACGCGGCGATCGCCGGGGTGCTGGTCGATCTCGGCCTGCGGGCGCACGCGCACTTCGATCTGGAGTCGCTGCGGAGGCTCCTCCCCTGTCCCGCGTTTCCCGTGCTGCGGCTGGAGGCGCTGGCGGAGCGGCTCATACCCGAGGCGTCGAGTTGGCCGGATCTGGAGGACCGCTTCGTGGCGGAGGTCGAGACCGCCGCGAACGGCGATCTGCGCGCGCTCAAATCGATCATTGCGTACCGCACGGGGCTGGCGCTCGAGCACTGGGACGGGGACGCGCTCGAGCGGGCGTTTCACAACACACAGGGCGTCTTTCGCGCGGGGCGGCGCCGCCTGGAGTCCAAACCGCTCCTGGATGTGCTGTTGGGCCGGGCGCTCCAGGTGGCCGCGCGGCGGCGCCTGCCGGTGCAGATTCACACCGGCTTCGGGGACCGTGACTTGGACCTGCGGCTCGCCAACCCCGCGTGGCTGCGGCCGGTCGTCGAGGATCCGGCGCTCCGCGGCGTCTCGTTCGTCCTGTTGCACTGCCACCCGTACGTAAGCGAAGCCGCCTGGCTCGCGGCGGTGTATCCTCACGTGTATCTCGACCTGTCGCTGACCGTGCCGTTTCTCGCGCACGGCGCGCCCGACGCGTTTGCCGAGGCGCTGGCGATGGCGCCCGCAACCAAGATCCTGGCGGCCACGGACGCGTTCTCGATCCCGGAGCTGTTTTGGCTGGGGGCGCGCCACGCGCGCGAGGCGCTCAATGCCGCCGCCGATCTCATCGGCGCACGCGGGTTTCTCCCGGCGGTGGAGCGCCGGGACGTGGCCAGGCTCCTGCTGCACGACAACGCGGCGGCGCTCTACGGGATCGCGCCGACCTCGTAGAGGTTGGGTCCGCACGGGGCGTCACAACACGGCGACCGCGCGTTACAATGGACGCGGCGGCTCACCGGGACGGCAGTACCCGGCAGGTGGACTGCCGAGACACACTCTGGAGGCCAGGCCGTGGAGCACGCACATACCAACGAGGTCATTACGCTCGGCGGGGGTTGCTTTTGGTGCACCGAGGCGGTGTTTTCGGACCTGCGGGGCGTGGAGAAAGTGGAGTCGGGGTACTCCGGCGGCACCGTTCCAAACCCGAGCTACGAACAGGTCTGCACCGGAACCACCGGCCACGCCGAGGTCGTGCAGGTCACATTCGCCCCGTCCGTGATCTCGCTCAAGGAGATCCTCCAGGTGTTCTTTACGACCCACGACCCCACGACGCCGAACCGGCAGGGCCCGGACGTCGGGACGCAGTACCGCTCCGCGATCTTCTACCGTACGCCGGAGCAGCAGGCGACGGCGCAGCAGGTCATCCAGGAGCTCACCCGCGCCGAGCTGTGGCGCGCGCCGGTCGTGACCGAGGTCAAGCCGTTTACCGCGTTCTACCAGGCCGAGGACTACCACCAGGAGTATTTCGCGCACAACGGCAACCAACCGTATTGCCGCGCCGTGATCGCACCGAAGGTGGCGAAGTTCCGCCAGCAGTACCGGGAGAAGCTCAAGCGCGCCTAGTACTTCGTCGCTAATGTGCGACGAAGAACCCTTATGGACGGATTTGCCAGGCGTCGTGCGTGGAGCGAAGGTTGGGGCCGCCAGCTCCAACCCTTGCCGGAAAACCGCAACGGCGCACTCTAGGTAGGCGGTCTGCGCGCCGCTAGGCGCCCCAGGTCTCCCTCAGCACGCGAACCCAGTTGCCGTGGAGGAGCTTTCGCAGATCCTCCCCGGTGAAGCCGCGCTCCTCGAGCGCCCGGACGAGCTTCGGCAGCCCCGCCGCGTCCCCGAGATCCGCCGGCATCGTCGCGCCGTCGAAGTCGGACCCCATCGCCACGTGATCGATACCCATCCGCTCGACCATGTACGCGACGTGATCCACCATCGTCGCGAGCGGGGTATTGGCGTCGCGCCCGCCGTCGCGGCGCAGGAAGCCGACGTGAAAGTTGAGCCCCGCCACGCCGCCGGAGTCCCGGATCGCGTCGAGCTGCCGGTCCGTCAGGTTCCGAGGGGTCGCCGAAAGCGCATGCGCGTTGGAGTGCGTCGCGACGAGCGGGGCCGTGCTCAGCTTCGCGACGTCCCAGAATCCCTGCTCGTTCAGGTGCGAGAGATCGATCATGACCCGCCGGGCATTGAGCTGGCGGACGAGCACCCGACCCTCGTCGGTCAAGCCCGGCCCGAGATCCGGCGTGCTGGGAAACTTGAACGGGACCCCCTGGCAGTAGCGGTTGCGGCGGCTGTGTGTGAGGCCCACGGATCGGACGCCCGCGGCATAAAACGCCTCGAGCGCGTGGCCGTCCGGATCCAGCGGTTCCGCGCCCTCGAAGTGCAGCAGCATCGCGAAGATCCCGCGGTCCAAACAGTGCTGCAGATCCGCGGCCGCCCGGACGACGGCGACTTGCCCGTCCGAGGCGTTGGCGACTCTCAGCAACCGCCCCAAGAGATTGAGCGCCATCGACTGGGCGTACTCGAGCGGCATCGGCTCGGGCCACGTTCGCTCGTCGCCGTAGATATTCATGACGGTATCGAGCCGTTGGGGATCGACGGCGATGGGGTCCCGGATGTACACGGCGAAGATTCCGCCGCCGAGCCCGCCGGCGCGCGCGCGGGGCAGATCGATGTGGCCCTCCGGGGACCGCTCGAAGAATGAGCGCCCCGTGCGCTCGAGGCTGAGCACGGTATCATTGTGGCCGTCGAACACCGCGGGATGCGTAGAGGTAGGCGCCATGCCCGTAGCTTCCATCGCGCGCGGCGTTCCCCCTGCTGCAGGCCCAGTGCCTCATCTCGCATGTGCGACGCCCGCGATCCTCACAGCTGCGTGGCATCACTTTACTTGCGCTGCGGATGAAGCGAAGGCACGGCATTGGCCAGGCGTCGGGCGCTTTGGCTCGCGCCGCAGGCCCAGTGGAGCGGAGGACAGGTCCGCCCGGCACCAGTCGTTGCCGAAGTAATGCGATGACGCTAGCGGTCCGGTCGCCGCCGAGCGGCTCGGCCGACTATTGCCCGGGCGTCGATCGGCCCCGCCCGGCTACGGGCGGAGGTCCCACGACCGGAACCACGAACTCACCAGCGGATGCGTTCGCGGCGCGCGCGGTGAGGCGCGCGCACAAGGGGGGACGCACAATGGCGACAGCAGTGGGTGCCCGCGCTCTCGTCCGCGAAGAGCCCATCTACTACCCCGAGGATCGTCTGCCCTGGGGCCAGACCGTCCTGATGGGCATCCAGCACGTGATGGCGATGTTCGGCGCCACCGTCGTCGTACCGCTGATCCTCGGGTTCAACGTCAATACGGTGCTGTTGTTCAGCGGCATCGCGACGTTGATCTTCCTTGTCGTGACGGCGGGGAACGTGCCGAGCTACCTCGGCTCGTCGTTCTCGTTCATCGGCTCCATCCTGGCGATCCAGGGCGGCGCCGGCCACAATCAGCCGCTGGCGTTCGGCGGCATCTTCATTGCGGGCCTGCTCTATTTCATCGCCGGGTTCGTGGTGCACCGGGCCGGCACGCGCGTCGTGCGATTTTTCATGCCGCCGGTGGTCACGGGGGCGGTGGTCGCCGTGATCGGGCTGGCCCTCGCGCCGGTGGCCTGGAGCAGCTACTCCAAGGACCTCGTCACGGCCACGATCACCGTGCTCGCCGCCGTGCTCGCGAGCGTGTACCTCCACGGATTCCTGCGGCTGCTGCCTATTCTCATCGGGATCATCGTCGGGTACATCGCGGCCCTGATCGATCCGGCATGCGCGCCCGCCACGGCCGGATGCCACGTCAACTGGGGGCTCGTCAGCGGGGCCGCCTGGCTCGGCCATCCGCAGCTGAGCTTTCCGCCGCAGTTCACCTGGCGGGCGCTGAGCCTGTTCTGGTTCGTCCCGATCCTGCTGATCGCCGAGAACACGGGCCACGTGTACGCGATCAGCGGTCTGATGAAGCGCGACCTGAGCGGATACCTCGGGCGAACCTTCATGGGGGACGGGATCGGCACGATGGTGAGCGCCCTGTTCGGGGGCACCGGGGAAACGACATACGCGGAGAACATCGGCGTCATGGGCATCACGCGCGTATTTGCGATCACGGTGTACGTCACCGCCGCGATCGTCGCCATCCTCCTCGGGTTCGTGCCGAAGTTCGGCGGCCTGGTCGGGAGCATTCCGCTCAGCGTGCTCGGCGGCATCGAGCTGTACCTCTTCGGCTTGATCGCCGCGATCGGCGGCAAGATCTGGGTCGATGGCCGCGTGGACTTCTCCAACCGCGCGAACCTCGCGACGGCGGCGATCCCTTTGATTCTGGCGGCGAGCGGGGCGGACATCAAAGCGGGCGCGTTCGAGATCAACAACCTCGGCCTGGGAGCCCTCGGCGCCATCGTCCTGTATCAATTGCTCCGGGAGGGCGCGGGCACCGCCACGGACACCGGCGCGAGCGAGCAGCCGGGCGCGTAACGGCGCACCCGCGCCGGGGAGGTGTACCATGTCCGAGTTCGTCGCCACACGCCGCATCGGCGAAGCGACCGTCACCGTGATCTCGGACGGCACGCTGGAATGGCTTCCGCGGTTTGCGATCACCGAGGCGGAACGCCGGCGCGCCATGCCGGACGCCGGGGCGGACGGGAAGGTCCGGCTCGGGTTGAACGCGATGCACCTGCGCATCCGCGACGCGTCGATCGTGATCGATCCGGGGCTCGACGACCCCTCGTCGGCGTGGCAGCGCGCGTTCGCGCAGAAGTGGCCCGGGCTCACACGATCGCCGGGCCTCGCGGCGGCCCTCGAGCGGATCGGGGAGCGTCCGGAGTCGGTCTCGCACGTCGTGATTACGCACGCGCACGCCGACCACTTTGCCGGGGTCGCGCTGGAACGCGACGGTTCGCTGGTCGCGAGATTCCCGCGGGCCCGCCACCTCATCGGCCTGGCCGACTGGGAGGGCAACCCCGCACGCGCGGACGCCGGGTCCGACCACGCCGCGCGCCTCGGGCTGATCGACGATCTCGGTCTCCTCGATCCCGTGGAGGACGCGCGCGAGCTTGTCCCGGGCGTGCTGCTGGTGCCGACGCCGGGCGAATCTCCCGGCCACTTGGCCGTCCATGTGCAGACCGGCGGCCGCGAGTTCTACTATCTGGGTGATCTATTTCACCATCCGTGCGAGGTCGAGCACCTCGACTGGACTCCGCCGAATCGAGACGCCGTGGCGCTCGAGGCGTCGCGCGACCGCATCATCGCGGACGTCACCGACCGCCCGGCGTTGCTCGTGTTCTCCCACGACCAATTCCCGGCATGGGGACGGATCGTCCGTACGGCGTCCGGAGGACAGCGCTGGGAACCCGCCTAGCGACGGCCCGATCGATCACCGGGCCGCGGCGCCGGCGCGCAGGTACCGCAGCACCGACGGCGCCAAGGCGGCCGGGCGCCGCCCGCCGATCGTCAGGCACTGCGCCGCGGCGAGCACCCGGGCAAAGCCGCTAAACGCCTCCTCGAGACGGTGCCGGCGGGACAGCGAGGACGTGTGCTGCGCCAGCGCGAGCAGCGCCTGGCCTCTCGTGAGCGGGCGCACCCCCGGTAGCCCGCCGCGTCCCACGAACACGAAGGCCGCGGCCCGGGCGGGGGTGTGGGCGCGCGCGTCCGGGAGCCAATAGCGCGTCCCCCCCTCGCACGCGACTTCCCGGCCGGCCGGGAGCGTGCCCGCGGCCCGCGCCGTCCATGCCTTCACGCCGAGAGGGATGATCACCGGGAGAATCGTCCCGTGCTCCGGATCGAGCAAGACGAGGTCGTCCGCCATGGATGTCGCGCCGGCCCGGGTCAGCGACGCGACCAACGACGTCTTGCCGGCCCCGCTCTCGCCGACGATCACGCAGCCCCGCCCGTCCGCGGCGACCGCGCCGGCGTGAATGAACAGCAGCCGCGTCAGCACATTTGCGAGCGTCGCGACGGCCTGCCCGACCACGGCGCCGAGCCACCCGGACGGCGGCAGCGCGAGCGTCCAGAGCGTCCGCGTCCCGATGGCACCGGTCGCTGATCGTAGATCGGACGACAGCGCGATGGTCACGGCGGGCGGCGCCTCGCCGTCCACGCGAAGCCCGGACAGCACCGCGCCAACCGCCGGCAGCGCCGACGGGGGGCCGGCGAGATGCAGCGTCCAGCTTCCGAGCGCGAGCCGCATCTTCGCCGCCTTGCGGCCGCCGGCATCGAGCGGCGGCACGGGGGTCAGATCCATCGGACGCGGGCCTGCACCCACCGGTGGCCGTCGTGACGCACCACGGCACCGGCCCGCGCCAGGCGGCGCAGGATGCCCATGGTGCGCCGTTCCGGACGCGTGCCGGCAGCCTCCGGGGTGCCGCAGGCGCGCCACACCCGCGCCGCCGCGCGGTCGAGCAGAACCAGCTGTCCCCGCGCCAGATCGAGCAGCACGATCTCGTCGTCGAGCGCCGCCGCGAGGAACGCCGCGTCGGGCGCGTGAACCGGATTACTGGCTGTCACGGGGTCGGGACGGGTTGGGCGCCGGCGTCCCTAGGGCGCGGTGCGGCCCCGCGCAAGGGCCGTCACCTGGGACAGGTCGGCAAAGACGACGAGGCGAAACGCGGCGCTGTACCAGGGGGTGCACGACACGAGCGCGACCTCGTGCTGAAGCGGGCTGCTGTCGAGCACGTCCGACTGCTCCGGCAGGACCGTGACCTGCCGCACCACGTCGTAGGCGTAGCGCTTGCCGTGGTAGTCGAGCAAAATGGAATCTCCCGGTTGGAGCCGGTTGATCCAGAAGAACGGCGCGCCGTACGTCGTGCGGTGTCCCGCGATCCCCACCAACCCGCCCCGGTCGGGCCAGCTGGTCCACGAGATCCGCCCCACGCCGTATTTCCGAAGATGATCCGGCGTCGCACCGTCCGGGACGTATCGGCGCACGTGCAGCCTCGGGATTTCGATCACGAGCGCGTCGGCGGGGGAAGCATGAAACGCTCCGCCATCCTGGTCCCAACCCGCGAGCGCGGTGATCTGCGCGCCGCCGACGCCGAGACCCGTACCCGCGATCCACAGGCCCGGCAGAAACACGAGGGCAACGCCTGCCGCCAGGCAGACTATGGAGAGAATGCCGAGGAGTCTAGCCTGACGTCGGTGTGCGCGGGTCATCATCGGGCGCGACGACACCCCGAGTGAGGAGACCCCGCCGGAGCACTCGCATGCAGATCCCGGCCCAGATCAGCAACGCACCGGCCATGAACGGCAGCCACAGGTTCGCGCCGGTAAACGGCAGCACCCGCGGCGCCGGACGGCTCGGGCTCGCAACCGCGGCAACCGGCCTGTGGGGAGGCGCGACGCTTCGCGGTCCCTGGGCCAGCACAACCGGACTTGCGGCCGCAGGCGGCGTGGTCGCGGACGCGGCATCGGCAACCGGTGCCGCCTGTCCGGCAGCGGGCACCGGTGCAATAACAGCCGCCACGGGAGCCGTGGTCTGGGGCGCACTGGCGAGCAATGGGAGCAACCCACCGAGGAGCAACGGCAACAGTCCGGCAGCGACCGGGAAGCTCGAACCGCCGCCGCCCCCTCCCCCACCACCGCCACCCCCACCGCCGCCACCCCCACCGCCGCTTGGCGGGCCCGGTGGTGTAGGCGGCGGGCCGGGTGGTGCGGGCGAGAACGACGACACGACCCCGAGGTCGAATGGGATTGGTTGAACCGTTACCCCGCCACGAAAACCCAGCATCCCTCGGTCTCCCCCGTCCCCCTTACGGCGGCGTGGGCCGCACGGTTCGCGCCTCGACTGTGCCAAACATCGCCGTACAATTGGATTTTACACACACCCGGCAGTTGTCCTGCTCATTCAAAGGACCAGGCACCGCTTATCTGTTTGACACTTCCCATCATTCCCCAGATCAATCGGCCGGGATTGGCGCCGCCTGGTATCATTTGACTGCCGGCGGACGGTCATGCGGTCGGCAGCGCGACCCGCCGCACGGCCATTATGATCGATGTTCGTAACCTCGGCAAAGTCTTCCGCCGACCAGCGTGGGCGCTTGCCGCTCGGCCGCGGACCGGAGCCCGATCGGTTCGAGCGCTGAGGGGCATTACCCTCGCCGTGGGGCGCGGTGAAGTTTTGGCGCTCGTCGGCCCGAACGGCGCAGGCAAGACCACCCTTCTGAGGATCCTCGCCACGCTCCTGCTCCCTACTGAGGGCTCGGCGCTCATCGGTGGATTCGATGTCGCACGGGAGAGCGCTCGGGTAAAGCGCCTGATCGGGCGCGCGGCCGGCGACGACCAGGGATTCTACTGGCGGCTCAGCGGGCTCGAAAATCTGGAGTTCTTCGCCGGCCTGCTCGGAATGCACGCCGCGGCAGGCCGGCGCCGGGCGACGGAGGCTCTCGAGCGCGTGGACCTGCTTCCCATGGCGCGGGAACCGGTCGGGCGGTATTCGACCGGTTTGCGGCAGCGACTGGCGATCGCAAGAGCGTTGTTGGGCGACCCGCCGGTGCTCTTGTTCGACGAGCCGACGCGCAGCCTCGATCCCGTCGCCGCGGCGGGGTTCCGCACGCTTGTGGCTCAGCTCGCCCGCGAACACCATCGGACCGTGGTGATGGCGACGCACAACTTGGAGGAGGCCGAGGTGCTCGCCGACCGTGCCGCGATCCTCACCGGGGGGACCGTGCGGGAAGCCGTGTCGATGGACGGCCCGGGGGACCTCACGCGCCGCTACCATACGCTCCTCGGGAGACCGCAATGACGGCCTCCATCCTGGCGTGCCTGAGGCGTGATTACCTGCTCGCGAGCGGCTCGCGCCTCGCGCTCGCCTGGCAAGTGGTCGCGGTCGGGTTCGCGGTTCCCACGCTGTACTATCTCGGGCGCCTGATCCACCTCGGTGCCGTGCCGGCACTAAGCGCGCCGGGCGGCGATTACTTCACGTTCGTCGTCGTGGGGGTTGCCGCCGCCACGTTCTTCTCGGCGATGATGGGCGCGTGCGCCGCCGCGGTGCGCAACGAACAATTGGGCGGCACCATCGAAACGCTGCTCGTCATGCCGGCCTCGTTTCCGGCCATGGCGCTCGGTGTTTCGCTGTGGGCGATCCTCGTCGCCGCCGGGCAGGCGTGCGTCTACTTTGCCCTGGCCAGCATCGTCTTCCCGACCCATCTTGCCCACGCGAACCCGGTCGGCGTTCTGTGCGCCGCCGGGCTGACCGCTGCGGCTCAGGTGCCGCTCGGCATGCTGGCCGCGGCGTTCGTATTGCTCTTTAGGCGCCCTGACCTGTTGACCGGAACGCTGGCCAGCGTCTCGGTGCTGCTGGCCGGTGTGTTCTATCCGACGTCCGTGCTGCCGCCGGCGCTCAGGCGCGCGGCGGAATACCTCCCGCTCACGCACGGCCTGCGCGCGCTCCGGTTGGCCGCGATCCAGGGCGCCGGCCCGGCCGAGCTGACGGGCGACCTGGCGGCCCTGCTGGCGTTCGCCGTGGGGCTCTTTCCGGTTGCGGTGCTCGTGTGCCGGTTCGCGCTCCACGAAATCCGGCGCTCCGGCGCCTTCAGCGCGTGATCGCCCGCGATCCGCTGCGGCAGGCCGAACGCGATCTGCTCGCCATCCTGCGAACGGGGAGGCCGTCCGGCCCGCCGGCGGCGGCGGAATGGAACGCGGTTCTGCGCCTGGCGCTCCGCGAAGGCGTCGCGTCCCTCGTCGGCGACCGGCTGTGCGCCGATCCAGCGGCCCCGGAAGCCCTGACGCCGACGTTCGAGCGGTTGCGCCGCGAGGGCGCCGATCGTACCGCGGCGGCGTACACTCAACTCGAGGCGCTTCTCCAAACGCTGGCGGCGGCCGGCATCGACGCGGTGCTGCTGAAAGGCGCGGCGCTGGCCCGGTTCACGTACGAGGACGGGGCGCTGCGCCCGTTTACGGATCTCGACCTGCTCGTCCGTCCCGGCGACGTCCAGGCAGTCGCCGGGGTGATGCAGGCGGCCGGGTACGCGGCCGTGGGCCCGGCGCTCAGGACCCACGCCTACGAGCATTGCTATTTCACGCCGTCATGGAGCAAGCTCCCCGTGGATGTTCACTGGCAGTACGCGGAGCCGTTTCACGCGATCGAGCTCGACTATGGCGCCGTCTTTGGGCGCGCCTCGCGCGTCGCCGTCGGGGCCGCCGTTGCGTTGGTGCCGGCGCCCGAGGACCTGCTCGTGGCTTCGAGCGTCGAAGTGGTCCGCGAGGCTTGGGAGAGCAAGCCCATGCTTCGCTACCTGTGCGACATCGCGGAGATCGTCCGCCGCAAGCCCGTGGACTGGGATCGCGTCATCGCCTGCGCCGGCGGCGGCCGTCACCTCCGCGGGCCGCTCCGGCTCAGCTTCGGCGCGGCCCGCGCGCTGCTCGGCGTTCGCGTCCCGCAGCGGGTCATCGAAGCGCTCCGTCCCAGGCGAGGCGCCGCGGTGGACCGCTTGGTGCAACGGCGGATTCGCGCGACGCTGTTCCGGCGTCCATCCCCGCTCGAGGCGCTGGCACGGCAGACGTTGCTCTGGTGGACCGACGGGGAGGCGTCGCCGGGTTACGGCGCGCTCGTCGCGGAACGCATAGAGGTGCAGTGGACGCGCGTCAGGCGGCGCTTCGGGCGGCGCGGCCGCGTACGGGACGCCCTCGCGCGGTAGCGATTACGGCGGCGTCACCGCGACCGTGGCGCGATCCGTCCACCACTTTTGCAGCGGGTGGGACACGCTGTCATCGGTGAAGTCCTCGACGACGATCACCCCGTCGGAGCCCCCGTCGAGCACCGCGACTCCGACGAACCGGTAGGCCGGATACAAGATGTTGGCCCGGTGCGGCGCGCTCGCCATGAGGGCGTCGTGCGCCGCCGTCACGTCGTCGGCGTAGGCGAGATTTTCGCCGACGATCCGCACGCGCACGCCCGCCCCCACGATGCGGTCTCGCGGCGTCTTACCATCCAGCGATGTGTGCGTGAGCGTGCCGCGCGCAAACAGATCCTCGCCGTACGCCTCAGCAACGCGTTGAAGGGTATCGTGGGGCATCAACGGCACGAGCCCAGCCGCAACGCGCGTCTCGTTGAGCAAGTTGAGCACGGTCATGGCGAGATCGGCGCGAAACGGCGCCGCTTGGACATGATACGGAAGCACGTATGCGAGCGGCTCCCCCCCCAGCACCCGCGGCGCCGAATCCGGCCCGGCCCGCGGCGCCCGCGCCGCGGGCGCGCCGGCGAGTATGGCGAGCGCGCAGACAAACAACGACCAGCCGCGAATGACGGTACTCCTCCATTCGGGGCTGGTTCCGGCTCTTCGGCGGCCCGGCCGACTTCGGTGGAAGTCCCGCGGCTTTGCGTCCCCGCCTCACGGCGGGTTTGCCCGTTCGGAAGCC
>JAJPIA010000053.1 GCA_021324975.1 Bacillota bacterium | reverse complement strand
TCAGTTCGATTCGTCGGATGGGAATCCTATCGTTTTGTCGCGCGCGCAGCGAAGAAACCCAGATTTTATGCCGGGTTGCGCCATCATTTTTCATGGCGAACTAACTAGCTCCCGCCGCCGCCCGGCGACGCGACGCTCGGAGAGGGCGTGGCCGCGTCGCGCCGGGCGAACCCGTAGAGCTCCGCCGCGGTGTCGTGGAAAATGCGCCGCCGCAGGTCGTCCGCCAGCCGCGGGAACGCGTCCACCGGGGAGTCGAAGTCCCAGTGTGGGTAGTCCGACGCGAACATGAGCGTGCGGTCCGCCCGGTTCCACGCAAGCACCTCGAGCAGCTGCGACGGCCGCTCGGGTTCCTCCAGCGGCTGCGAGGTGAAGCGCACGTGCTCCCACACGTACTCGCTCGGTGGCCGGCGCACCCACGGCGTCTGATCCCGCAACCCGCGATAGTCCGCGTCGAGCCGCCACAAAAACGGCGCCAGCCACGCATAGCCTCCCTCGATGAACACCACGCGCAGCTTGGGGAACCGCTCGAAGACGCCTTCGAAGATCATGCTCGTGAGGTGCGTCATGTACCCCTGCGGCCGGACCTGACGGTTCTCGACATAGTACGACCCGTATCCGGCGACCGACGGCTGCCCGTTGATCCCCGCGCCCTCGCTGCCCGTGTGGAGCGCGAACGGCAACCCAAGCGCTTCGCAGGCCTCGAAGATCGGATGATAGTACCGGTTCCCGTACGGCAGGCGCGCGCCGTTCGCCACGAGCACCTCCACGATGCCGGGATGCCGCCCGATGCGGTCGATCTCCTTCACCGCCTGCGGCACGTCCTGCGTCGCAATGAGCATGGCGCCCCGAAACCGCGCATCCGCCGCGAGCCAGTGCTCGATGAGAAACTCATTGTACGCGTGCGCCAGCGCAGCGGCGTAGTCGGCGTCGGGCAGCGTCCCGAGCGGCCGCAGCTCCTGGCCGAGCAGGATGGCGTACTCGACGTGGTACCGCTCGAGCAGCTGCTCGCGCATGAGCTCCACGCTCGACCCCGCGTGCCCATCCTGCGGCCAGGAGTCCGCCCGATACCCGCGGTCCCCGCCGTTGGGGTAGCCGCCGCTCGGCATGTTGATGCCCCACTGCTTCACGTCCTCTTGATAGACGCGAGGCAGGTACGGCAGCAGCTCGCGCATACTCCGATCCTTGAACCGGTTGTGGACGTCGCAGTCGATGATGAGGTCACGCGCCGCGCTCACAGGCGATCCCTCCCAGGGGGCTAGGCATGCAGGATCACGAAGTCGCCTTCGGTCGTCACCGGGAACGTCTCGAGGGTCACGTCTTCCATCTCTACGCGCTCCACCTCTACGCGCTCCACGGTAACATCGTACGTCTTGACCCGCATTCGGTGCGGGTTGAAATACGTGCGCCCCGTCTCGATCTCGAACTCCCAGCCGTGCCACGGGCATTGGATGATCTCGCCGTCGCGCGCGTACACGCGCGCATACGGCTTGCCGGGCAAGGTGGTCCCCTTGATCTTGCCGAGGCACAGCGGCGCGCCCTGGTGCGGGCACCGGTTGCGCAAGGCAAAGTAGCGCCCGGCGATGTTGAACACGCCGATCGATCGGCCGCCGACCGTAACGATCTTCCGGCTCCCGGGCGGCAACTCCGGGACCCGCCCGACCACGCACCGCGACATCGACAACGCACCCGCCCGCTTAAATCCGGACACCCTCCACTTACGCGAGCCTGCCGCGCGAATCCTGTACGCGGCGGCGCGGCGACATGCGGTCGCCGGAGACGCTTACCGGATTAGTGCTTCGTCGCTACTGTGCGACGAGGGTAGAGGGAGCCGAGCGGACCTGGCCGGACGTCCTGGCCCACGCCGTAGGCGCGTACTGGTTCACGCCCGTGGGCCCAGGGCGTTCCACGCCCGCGATGTGCGCATGTGCGTGGCCTTACCTACCATGCGCTGCTGACGAACCGAATGGACGGATTTGTCGGCGGCGGCGCTTTAGCTCACGCCGTGGGCATAGTGGAGCGGAGGTCAGGTCGGCCCGGCTCCAACCCTTGCCGAAATACCGCAACGGTGTGCTAGCCCCGACGCGTCGTCACGTAGTCCGCGGTGCGCAGCGCCAGCGCCACCATGGTGAGCGTCGGGTTTACGGCACCGGGGCTCACGAACGCGCTGCCGCCGGCGACGAAGAGATTGCCGACCCCGTGGACGGCGCCAAACGCGTCCACAGCGCTGTCGCCGGGCCCACGGCCCATCCGGCACGTGCCCATGTGGTGGCAGCCGGAATAGACGCTCTCGAACGGCTCGAACTCCGCACCCGTGGCGCGCGTCGCCGCGGCGAACCGCTCGACGAGCCCGCTTCCGAACGCGTACGTCCGGTGATCGAAGTCCGCGAGCTCGTAGTGCACGTGCGCGTAGGGGTCGCCGAACCGGTCTCGTGCCTCCGAGAGCGTGACCGTGCGGTGCCCATCCGGCACCGACTCCGCGTGCACGGTCAGCATCCGCTGCGACCGCGTCGGCCTCAGGATCTCCACGAGTTCGGCGCCGGTCGCGGCCTCGTCCAGGGAGCGCTCCGGGGGCGGTACGATATTAGAGGAGAACTCGAGCTTGACCGCGCCGTGCCGGCCGCGGCCCGGCGGGTCGATGAACTGGTAGCTTTGCCCCGTAAACCGCCCGACGTCCCCGGGGTAGAGCGCCTCGGCGTAGTGCAGGCGCGCGGTCCACAGATGGTGGAACGTCAAATAGCGCCCGACCGTCTCGCTGAGCGGCACGCCGTCCGGTGCGCGCTCCCGCGACGAGAGCAGCAACAGGCGCGCGTTCTCGATCGCGCCGCCGGCCACGACGATCACGCCGGCCGCGTGCTCCCGGTCGACCATCCCGTCGACCGCGCGCACGACGAGCGCCCGGGCGCGGCCCCGATCGACGACCACGCGCCGGACCGCGGTGCGGGTGTGCAGTGTGCACCGCCCGGTCGCGATCGCCCGAGCCAGATCGTAGTTTGGCGAGTAGCGGGCGCCGATGGGACAGACATCGCACGCTCCAAAGTTCTGGCAGCCGGGCCGGTCCCGGTAGGCCCGGCGGGTCGCGGCCTGCGGTGTCGTGTGGAGGGCGATGCCGCGCTCGGCGAGGCGCGTCGCCAGGATCCGGTCTCCGTAGCTCAGCTCGAACGGCGGGAGGGGGTACGGCCGGGACCGGCGGGGTGCGAACGGGTTGTCCGCGTCGGTGCCGGACACGCCGAGAAACGCCTCGGCGCGGCAATAATACGGCTCCAGCTCGTCATAGCCGATCGGCCAGTCGTCCCCGTACCCGTAGCCGCTCCTGGTATGGAAGTCCGGCGGCCGCATTCGAAGCGCGATCGCGCCCCAGTGCGTCGCCGAGCCGCCGGCAACGGCGTAGCGCTCGCTGTCCAGGTCGCGATGATAGTCGCCGGTGAGCGAGAGTCCCTGGATGCCCGCCGCCGGCAGGTGCGCCGGATTCTCGTACCCGTGCAAGAAGCGGTCCTGAAACTGCGGGGTGTGCGGGTACGGGTACGGCGGGCCCTTTTCGAATACGTCGACCCGGTACCCTCGGCCCGCGAACTCGCACGCGATCGCGGTCCCCACGACGCCGGAGCCGACGATCGCGACGGAGCGCTCAGGCATGCCGAAGCCGGTAACGCTCCAACCCCTTCGGCACGCCCGGCCAGCCTCGGTATCCCAGTGCGATCCAGGCGTCGGTACGGGCGAACAGCGCCAGAGTCTCGCGCACGACGAAGCGTTCGTAGAGCGGCCAGGGGTTCCCCGACACGTCCGCGCGCAACCGCTCCCAGACGGTCATGGGACGGCCTCCGCGCCCGGCCCGTCCGAGCACGTCGAGTTGTATCTCGCGCGTCGCCGCGACGAAGGAACGCGCTCCCAACTCGCGCGCGGCACGATCGGCGTCCCTGCCGAAGCGCTCATACAGAACGCGATAGCCGCGGAGGTGCTCCGCGCGCCAACGATAGTACTCCCCGTAGTGCGCGGGATCGATCGCATATCCGGTCACGGCCCCGGCCGCGGCCACGAGCGCGGCCATCGCCCGGCTCCCCAGCGGTCCCGGCGGCTCCTGCCCAAGCACCGGCTCAGCGCTCGGCTCCGGCCCTCGCGCGGTAGACCGCCATCCCACCCACGCGGCTGCCGTGGACAGCGCGAAGCCGAGCGCAAGGAACCGTCGTCTGGTTAGCCGCATTGGGGTCCTCCAGCACTACTGTATAGCGCCGCGGGCCTCCTCCCGCGTTCCCTCGCAGGGAATCGGCTGCCTATTGCATAATGCATGCAACATGCAAGATCAGCCGGTGCTCGACTTCAAGACCCGAGAGCAGGCGGCGTACGAGTCGATCCGGCAGGCCATTATCCACGGCCGATGGGGTCCCGGCGAGCCGGTCGTCGTGAGCCGGATCGCGGCCGACCTTGGCGTGAGCCGCATCACGATCGCCAACGCGCTGAAGCGCCTGGCCGGCGAGGGATTCGTCCGCCTGACGCCGCACAAGGAAGCCGTCGTTGCGCGGTTGGACCCGAACGGCGTGCGCGAGATCTACCTGATGCGTGCGGCGCTCGAAGCGCTGGCCGCGGGCGAGGTCGCGGCGCGCATCTCCCCGGCGCACCTCGATGAGGCGGCGCGGCTCAACGACGCGGTGCGGCAGCGGCGCGCCGAGCTGCCGCGGGCGATCCAGGAACTCCGGGCGGCGGACCGCGCGTTTCACCGGCACGTGCGGAGCGCGGCCGGCATGCCGCGACTCGAGCAACTCCTGGAAAACCTCGCGGATCAATGTGAATACTATCGCTCCCGTCTGCTCGATCCCAGCCGGCTATCGGTGCCCGATCCTGACGCCCACGCGACGCTGCTCGCGCATCTCGGCCGGCAGGATCGGGACGCCGCGACCGTGTTCATGCGCGATCACATTCTGGGAGGCATGCGTACCGTGCTCGCGACGCTCGAGCAGCTGGGCGACGGTGGCACGGGACAGGAGGTGCGGTGATGGCAGGCGACACACTGGCGGGCGGACGGCCCACATTCGGCCGGCGCCGCTTCCTCGGGAATGCGGCCCTCGCCGCGGGTGGCGCGCTCCTCACCACCGCCGGCCGACCGGTCCGCGCGGCGTACGCGGCCGCCGCGGCACCGGCGGGGGAGCTTCGGGTCTCGCTACCGGCGCGCATCGTCGGTCTCGATCCCATGGGCACGCAGGCGGCCGAGGAGTCGGTGCGCGTGGTCTCGGCGCACGTCTTCGACACGCTCGTGGTCCACGATCCCCGCACCCGCGGCTACCGGCCCGCGCTCGCGGTGAAATGGGAGACGCCCGATCCCGCCACCTGGGTCTTCACGCTGCGCCCGGGAGTGCGGTTCCATGACGGCGGCACTCTTACGGCACGCGACGTCAAGGCGTCGCTGGAACGCATGGTGGCGCAAAAAGGCCCGTTCGCGCCGTTGTGGGCGGCCATCGGCAGCGTCGACGCACCCGCGGACGCGACCGTCCGCATCAAGACGAAAACGCCGGTCGGCACAATGCTCGCAAACCTGTCGCTCTTGTCGATCCTCCCGGCGGCCTCCATGAACAACCCCGGGTTCTTCAACCGGCCCGTGGGATCGGGTCCGTTTCGGATAATGTCGTACCGGCCCGACAGCGAGCTCGTCCTGGACGCGAACCCGAGCTACTGGGGACCGGCGCCCGGCGTCAAGACGCTGCGGTTTCGGGACATCCCGGAAATCGCCGCGCGGGTGACGGCCCTGATCACCGGCGAGATCGACCTGACCTATGGGCTGCCGCCCGATCAGCTGGCGACGCTCCGTGGCAACAAGGACCTGCACCTGCAGACGACGCCGTCGTACCGATACTACTTCATCTGGATGAACATCAAGCGCAGCCCCTTCACGGACAAGCGCGTGCGGCAGGCGATGATCTACGCGCTGGACACCCGGACGATGCTCACCACGCTGCTCAAAGGCATCGCGCGCCCGATGACGGCGCCGATCCCTTCCACCGTCTTCGGGTACGCGCCGCAGCGGCCGTACGCCTACGATCCCGCGAAGGCAAAGCAGCTCCTCGCCGCCGCGGGACATCCCGGCGGCCTCGACACGTCGATGATCTGGAACCCCGGATCGGGACCGCAGGATCAGGAGATCGCGCAGGCCCTGTTGTCCTACTGGAACGCGGTCGGCGTGCGCGTCAAGGACGCCCAGGCGGAGCGGGCGCAGTGGCTCGACCGCCT
>JAJPIA010000018.1 GCA_021324975.1 Bacillota bacterium | reverse complement strand
GCGGCGGGCGAGGTCAGGAGGGGGTTGCCGTCCTTGTCCAGCACGGACGCGCCCTGCGACTCGATCGAGGCCACGAACAGCATCGCGTACCACTGCGGGCCCGCGGTATAGCGGATCCCGAAGCCCCGGCGGCTGAGCTGCCCGCTTGCATCATACTTGGTCAGCTTTTTCTGCAGCGCGGCGACCTGCGTCCACGTATGCGGGATATCCTGAGGGATCCTCAGCCCCGCCTCCGTAAACTCCGCCTTGTTGACCAGGAGGCTCCACGCGGGCGCGGCGCTCGGGAGGCAGTAGATCTGGCCCTGCCGGCTCTGCGCGTCGAGCGAGTGCGGGAGATACAGATCGTAGATCTGCTTCACCGTGCCGACACCGAACGCCGCGGGGATCGCGGGCGCCATGTACGGGGAGAAGCCCTCGATCCACGGTTCGAAGACGGCGAACAGCGTCGGCCCGCCGCCTGTCGGCAATTGGGTCGACAACTTCTCGAACGAGGGCCCGAGCGGCGCCTGCTGCGCCTGCACCGTGACGTTCGGGTGCAGCTTCTGCCACTCCCCGATCAGCTGCTCCTCGACCTGGAACGAGGGCGCCTCGTCGCTCCCGAACATCGTGAGCGTGACGGACCCCGTCGGGAACCCCGCCGGGGCAGAATTCGCGGCAGTGCCGCTCCCCGCCAGCAGCAAGGCGGGAAGCGCGAGCGCCACCAGCGTGGCCACCGATACGACCGACGTTCTCCGCATTCGATACCCCCCCGACCGTGATGGGACGTGCAGTATCCGGCCGATGCCGAGGGACCGTCTCCGACGGCTCAGCCGAGGCCCAGCAGTCCGGCCAAGTTCTTCGCCAGAACCTTCGCCTCCGTCTCCCGGGGCAGCCGTTGGGCCCGCACGGTTTCCACCGGCCGTTCGTCCCCCATGTTGAACGGATAATCGCTTCCGATGACGACGTGGCCGTCGCCCATGCGGTCCAGCAAAAACCGCAGGGACATCGGATTGTGCGTCAGGCTGTCACAGTAGAGATTCGTGAGGTAGTCGCTCGGTCGACGGGGCAGCCGTTCGTTGACCTCGCGCCGCACGGCGTAGCCGTGGTCGAGGCGCCCTACCTGGTACGGCAGATACCCACCGCCGTGCGCCAGGATCACGCGGAGCCGGGGGAACGCCTCGAACACGCCCCCCAGGATGAGGCGCGATGCCGCAAGCGCCGTCTCCAGCGGAAAGCCGGCGAGATTCCACAGCGCATAGTCCTCGAACCGCCGCATGTCGCCCCAGTTCTGCGGGTGCAGAAATAGGGGGGCGCCGAGCCGCTCGGCCGCCGCGTACACAGGCCGCAGGCCCGCATCGTCCAGATCGCGGCCGTTGACGTGGGTACAGATCTCGGCGCCGCGCAGCCCCAGCTCGGTGACCGCGCGGGTGAGCTCGGCGGCGGCCTGGGCGGGATCCTGCATCGGCAGCGTGGCAAGGCCGACGAATCGGTCGGGCTGCGAGCGCACGAGTTCCGCCATCCCGTCGTTCTGCGTCGCCGCGATCCGGGCCCCGATCGCGGGCGGCGCCCAGTAGTAGAATTCTTCGGGCGACGGGCCCAGCGCGGCCGCGTCCAGCCCGCGCCGGTCGAGCGCACCCAGGATCATCTGCTCGTCGTAGAGATGCCGCGGCAGTGTCGTGCCCGGCTCCAGGACGACGTCCGGCGGCGCATGGTACACCATCCGCTCCGCGTCGCCGTCGCGTCGCAGCTCGACGACGTCCGCAAACGTCCCGCGCCGCACCGCGTCGACGAAGCGCGGCGGGACCACGTGGAAGTGAACGTCGATCGATTCCACGATGCTAGTCCAGGACCAGGCCTTCGGGACGCTCGCCCTGGATCAGCGCGATGATCTGCCGCGCCGTCGCCTTCGTCAGCTCTGCGCGCGCGTCCCACGTGGCGCCCCCGTTGTGCGGCGCCAGCGTGACGCTGTCCAACTTGAAGAACTCCGGGCTCGGCGCCATCTCGGGCGACCCCGGCGGCTCGTGCCAGAAGACGTCCAGCCCGGCGCCGGCGATGGTGCGGTTTTGCAGCGCGCGCACCAGCGCGGGCTCGTCGACCAGCCGGCCACGCGCCGTATTGACGAAGTACGCGGTCGGCTTCATCATGGCAAACTCGCGCTCGCCGATGATCTTGTGATTGTTCGGGTTGTAGTCGTACTCCAGGCACACGAAATCGCTGCGCTTCAGGATGTCGGTTTGCGTGGCCCACTCGATGCCGATCTCGCGCTCCTCCTCCGCCGCGAGCCGTGTCCGCTTCGTGTACAGCACCTGCATGCGCAGCGCGCGGAGGCGCGGCACCATCTTGCGCGCAACGATGCCGAGGCCGAGGAGCCCGGCGATTTTCCCCGTCACGCCGATGCCCATGAGGGCCATCGTGTGCTCCTGCAGCGTCCGGCCGGAGCGCGTGTAGCGGTCGGCGTCCGACATCCGGTAGGCGAGGTCGAGGATCATGGCGATGGTCAAGTCGCACGTCGCCTCGGCGATCCGGTCGTACACCGGTTCCCACGGATACTGAAAGATCACCGGCACGCCGAGCGCGCGCGCCGTATCGAGGTCGATCGAATTGTTGACCGGCAGCCGGCGGTGCACCATGGCGATGCCTTTGAGCTTCGGGTTCGCCTTGATGACGTTCGCGGTGATGATGTTCCCGCCCATCACAAAGAGGTAATCTGAGCGCTGCGCGGCCATGATCCACTCATCTTCGCTCATGTTGCGGTCGAGACGCGGGAACACGCTCACTTCGGCGACCTCGCGCAGCATGTCCAGGGCGGGTTCGGGGATCGGCTGGCTGACAAAGACCCTCGGTCTCACACCGCACCTCCGCAATAATAATGGCCGCAGCGAGATCCATCCTGTCCGCGCGCTCGCGCGTCTCGGGCTTGCGGATCCCAGCTGACGGCCGGCGTCTCCGTCGGAATTTCGATTTTTGTCCCCGGACCCCTTCATGCGGGCCGCCGGGGCCCGCCGGCTCAGGGATAGGTCGCGCGCGGCGCCGCCAGGACGCCCGCCCGCGGCGCCCTGTGGCGACGGGCATCCGTGCCGAAACACGCACGCCTTGCGCAGGACCCGTCCCCCGCAACGGCGTACCCAGGATCAACACTGCGCCGGAGGACAACGCCAAAGGGGGGGACGGGTCATGCGTTGGACAGGGTTCTACCGGATCGTGCTCAGCAGTTGCCTCGTGGTGGCCCTGGGTGCGATCCCGGTGTTATCCGCGCCCAAGGCCGGCGGCACCGTGCGCATGAGCCTGGCCGACAGCGACGTGACGAGCTTCGACCCCATTGTGCCCTTCGACAACATGTCCATTTGGACGATGCTGCACGTGTACGATCAGCTGGTGCGGCCCGGCAAGGACGGAACGACGATCGAGCCCGACGCGGCCGACAGCTGGAAGATCAGCGCAGACGGGAAAACATGGGTGCTGCACATCCGCGATGGGGTGACGTTTTCGGACGGGACGCCGCTCACGGCCGACGACGCCAGGGTCGCGCTGGAGCGGGCCGGCTCGAAGGACTCCAACTTCGAGGACAATTTTGCGCTCATCGACCACGCCGTCGCCACCGACCCCCACACGCTCGTCGTGACGCTGAAGAAGCCGTCGGCGTCGTTTCTGGCGTACGCGTCGCTGTACGCGGCCTCGATCGTGTCCGCAAAGCAGCTCACGGCTCAGGGCAAGAGCTTTTGGGACCACCCCGTGGCGAGCGGCCCATACACGCTGGCGGAGTGGGTGAAGAACGACCATGTCATGCTGCGGCGAAACCCACGCTACTGGCAGAAACCCTATCCGTACCTGGACGAGCTGCGCTTCGACGTGCTGACCGACGACAATACCCGCATGCTGAAGTTCCGCAGCGGTGAGCTCGACATCGCCACGAACGTGCCGCCGAACCAGGTGGCCCAACTCCGGAGCGTGCCCGGCGTCACGGTGAAGCTATTTCCGCAGATGCGCTACGACTACATCTATTACAACCATGCGCGGAAGCCGTTCAGCGACCTCCGGGTGCGCATGGCGCTCAACTATGCCGTGGACCGGCAGGCGATCCTCCGGTCGGTGCTCTTCGGCTACGGCCGCGTCGCCACCAGCATGCTGCCGCCGATGCTGGACTGGAACAACCAGCTGAAGCCCTACCCGTACGACGCGGCCAAGGCGAAGGCCCTGATGCAGGAAGCCGGCGTCGGCAATGGATTCAGCGCCGAGATCCTGGTGACGGCCGGCGACAACCAAGCCAGCCAGATCGCAACGATCCTCAAGGACGAGTGGAAGGCGATCGGCGTGGACCTCAAGGTCACGGCGCTGGACCCGGGCGCCCTCCGGGCGCGGCGTAACAAGGGCGACTTCGACATGGCCAAGGGCTACTACACGAGCGACGTGATCGACCCCGATGAGCTCGTGGCCTTCGGGATCGACTACGCCGGCGGCGCCGTGGCGAAGTGGGTCGGCTTCAAGAACGACCGCATCAGCCAGCTCGCCGCCGCCGCGGAAGCCGAGATGAATCCGGAGAAGCGCAAGGCCATGTACTTCGAGATCCAGAAGATCGCGTACGACCAGTTTGAAGCGGTGCCGTTGTACTACGCGGACAACCGGACGGCGTTGTCGGACCACGTGCACGACTTCATGCAGCTCCCTACCGCCAACTACCGGTTGTGGGAAACGTGGGTGAGCAAATAGGCGGCAGCGCGGTCGCGTAGGTCCCGGTGGGGCGCTATTTAACCCGCCGGCTACTGCTCCTCTTCCCGGTGGCGTTCGGGATCACCGTCGTGACGTTCTTTCTCCTGCGCCTCATCCCGGGCGACCCCGCCACCATCATGCTGGACACCCGCGCGACGGCCGAAAACGTCGCGCGGCTCAGGCATCAGCTCGGTCTGGACCGGCCGCTCGCGGTGCAGTATCTGTTGTTTCTCCGAAACATCGGGACCGGACGTCTTGGCGAATCGCTCATCTACCGCAGCCAGGTGTTCCCGATCATTCTGGGGCGCCTTCCCGTGACGCTGTTTCTGGCCGTGTACGCGACCGTGCTGGCCGCCGCGGTCGCACTGCCACTCGGGACGTGGTCCGCGCTACGCCGAGGACGGGCGGCGGACCAGGCGGTCCGGCTCGGCGTGCTCTTCTCGCTCGCCACGCCGAACTACTGGGCGGCGATCGTGCTGCTGCTCTTCTTCAGCATCGACCTCCGGTGGTTCCCCGTCGGGGGATACGGCGCGACGTTCGGCGAGCACCTGTGGCATCTGTTCCTCCCGGCGCTCACGATCGCCCTGTCGCTGTGTCCCATCCTGGTGCGGACCCTGCGCCACAACATCCTCGATGTCCTGCGCACGGACTACATCCGGACGGCGCGCGCCAAGGGCCTCCGCTCGACGACGGTGTTCGTGCGCCACATCCTGCGGAATTCGCTGATTTCCACGGTGTCCATCCTGGGCATCAATCTGGGGTTTCTCGTCGGCGGCGCGGTGGTCACCGAGACGGTGTACGCGATTCCCGGGACCGGGTTCCTGCTCATCAGATCGACGTTCGCCCGTGACTACCCGATGGTTCAGGGCCTCACCCTGACGCTGGCCAGCCTCGTCATCCTGGTCAACCTGCTCACCGATCTGGCCTACGCCCTGTTGGATCCGCGGGTGCGATATGATTGACGGCGCCCGCGTGGCCGTCGGGCCCGGCGGCGCCACCCGCCGGGCGGGCCGGCGCGTCCGCCTGTCCGCGGGCGTCGGGCTGGGCACGGCCATGCTCGCGGCGATCGTCTTTGTCGCGGCCTTCGCCCCGGAGCTCGCCCGCTACGATCCCATCAAGACCGATCTTGCCGCGAGCCTGCAGGGCCCGTCGCCGGCACACCCGCTCGGGACGGACAACTTCGGCCGCGACATCCTGACGCGCCTGCTGTATGGGGCGCGTGTCGACCTGCAGATCGGCGTCCTCCCCACGGGCGCCACCTTCGTCGCGGGCGTCGTGATCGGGTCGGCGGCCGGGTACTACGGTGGGCTGGTCGACGGGATCTTGATGCGCATCGTCGATGTGTCGATGGCGTTTCCATTCTACGTGCTCGTGATCGCGATTGTGGCCATGCTCGGGCCCGGGCTCGGCAACATGTACCTCGCCATGATCCTGGCGGGATGGGTATCGTATGCGCGCCTGTTCCGCGGCGAGATCCTGACCGTGAAGAATCTCGAGTACATCCAAGGCGCCGCCGCCATCGGCGCGTCCGACCTGCGGGTGATCCGGCGTCACCTGCTGCCGAACGTGATCACGGTCGGCATCATCTTTGCCATGTCGGACGCCGTGCTGAACATCTTGCTGGGCGGTGCGCTCAGCTTTCTCGGTCTGGGCGTGCAGGCGCCGACACCCGAGTGGGGGCTCATGATCGCGGAAGGCCGCGACTTCCTGCTGACGTCGCCGGCCATGGTGGTGGCCCCGGGTGTTGCGCTTCTGTGGCTCGGCGTCGCGCTCAACCTGCTGGGAGACCGGCTCGCCGACCGTCTGCGGCCGGGCGGCTGATCAAATCCTGCGGTCGAGGAGGGCAGCGTGAAGGTCTTGATCTCCGCCGATATGGAGGGTACCGCCGGCGTGGTCGACCGCGCACACACCGTCAATCCCGATCGAGCGGCCCTGACCGGAATCCAGCATAACGCCGCCGAGTACGAGTGGGCGCGCCAGCTGATGACCGAGGAGGTCAACGCCGCCGTGGCAGGCGCCCTCGAGGGCGGCGCCACCGAGGTCTGGGTGACGGACGCGCACGGCAGCATGCGCAATCTGCTCCCGCTGCTGTTGCACCGCGATGCGCGATACGTGAGCGGGACGTTGCTCTACAAGGCGTGGCGCGCGATGTTGAACGTGATGATGACGCGTTCTGCGCTCTAGCCATCCAGGCAGGCGTGCACAACGCACCGCGGAAATCACGACGCAGTCCGTGATCGCCCGCCGGGAGAGCGGGCTGTCATCCGAGCTCGTCACGGCCGGCTACGGGAGCTGCACGCCGCCGGAGCGCTCTACGCGTCCGAGGATGGGATTCGGGCTGGCCGGCATCGGCGCCATGCCGCCGGTTGGCGCACGCCGGCGCGGGAGGGGACGACCATAGCAACGGGAGGCTCGCGGGATCTTCGCATCGCCGCCGACGTCGGCGGGACATTCACCGATCTTGCGGTGCTGCGTGCCGGGACCGGGGAGATGTCCATTGCCAAGACCCGGACAACGCCCGCGGACCCTGCCATCGGCATGATGGCCGGGATCCGCGAGCTGCTCCACCGGGCCGGCGCCGCGCCGGGCGACGTCTCGCATCTGCTGTTCGCGAGCACCGTCGCCACCAACGCGGTGCTGCAGCTCGCGGGGGCCCGGGTCGGGCTGATCGTGACGAGAGGATTCCGGCACATCCTCGAGATCGGCCGGGCGAACATCCCCGGCCGCCTCACGAACGAGCTGCGGTATCGGCGTCCCGAGCGGCTGGTGCCGCTGGAGCGCATTCGGGAGGCGGACGAGCGGTGTCTCTCCGACGGCGCGGTGCTGCGGCCGCTCGACGAACCCACGGCGCGCGCGGCGATCCGGGAGCTCATCGACGCGGACGTCGAGTGCGTCGCGGTCGCCTTGCTGCACTCCTACGCCAACCCGGCCCACGAGCGCCGCATTCGCGAACTCATCGCCGACCAAGCACCGCGCATGGCGGTCACGCTCTCGTCGGACGTGCTGCCGGAGTACCGCGAGTACGAGCGCACGATGACGACGGTGCTCAACGCGTATGTCATGCCCGCGATGTCCCGAGCCGTGCGCGGTCTGGAGCGCCGCTTGGGCGCGGAGAGCCTCACGCCCGCGGTCGCGGTGGTGCGGTCCGACGGGGCCTCATGAGCGCGGACGCGGTGGTGAGGCAGCCGGTCAACACGGTCCTCTCGGGTCCGGCCGCGGGGGTCAGCGGCGCGGCCTATGTGGCGCGGCTCGCGGGCTACCGCAACGCGATCTCCCTCGACATGGGCGGAACCTCGACCGATGTCTCGCTCGCCGCGGGCGGGATGCCGAGGCTCCGCACGGAGGCGACGATCGGCGAGTACCCGGTCAAAATTCCGATCACGGACTTGGTGACGATCGGAGCCGGGGGCGGTTCGATCGCCCAGCTCGAGGCGACGGGCGCGCTCCATGTTGGGCCGCGCAGCGCCGGCGCGGAACCCGGTCCCGTGTGCTACGACCGCGGTGGGACCGACGTAACGGTTACGGACGCGAACCTCGTGCTGGGGCGCCTTCCGGAGGTGCTGGCGGGCGGGGCCGTGACGCTGAACGTCGGCCGCGCCCGCGCGGCGATGGAAGCGCTCGCGGCGCGGGTCGGCATGGCGCCCCTGGCGCTCGCGGAAGGGATCGTCCGCATCGCTAACGAGAAGATGCTCGGCGCGCTCCGTGTGGTGTCGGTCCAACGAGGGTATGATCCCCGCGATTTTGTGCTCATTCCCTTCGGGGGCGCGGGCCCCGTGCACGCGGGCGACCTGTGCCGCTTGCTCGGCGCACGCACGGCCGTGATTCCGCAGACCCCCGGCGTGCTCTCCGCGGTGGGCGCCCTCGTGTCCGATGTCGCGTGCCTCTTCGCACGCACCCTGATTCACCGCGTGGCGGGCCTGCAATTTGCACCCGTCAACCGGATCCTGAAAGCGCTCCGCGACGAGGCCACGGCCTGGCTGGAGTCAGAGGCGATCCCGCCCGAGGCGCGGGCGCTCACGTTCGGGGTAGCGCTGCGGTACATCGGGCAGGCCTCAGAGGTCACCGTGGCCGGCCCCGGCCGCCTCGATCCGGGATCCCTCGCCCGCGTCGTCGAGGCGTTTCACGGGGAACACCGCCGGCTCTACGGGTTCGACTGGCGCGACCAGGTGCCGGTGGAAATTGTCACGCTCAGCGTCGCTGGACGGGGTGGGGTTGCGCCCGTCCGTGCCGCCGCGGGCCCGACGGCGGCGTGCGCCGGCGACGCGCGAACCGGCGTGCGCCGGGTGTACTTCGGCGGGGACTTCATCCCGACCCCGTGCTACGATCGTGGGCGCCTCGGCGCCGGCGCGCGGATCACGGGGCCCGCCATCGTCGAGCAACTGGACTGTACGAGCGTCATCCTCCCGGGCCAAGTCGCGCGCGCAGACGCCTCGCTGAACCTCATCGTGGAGGAGGCGTAAGGATCGTGGTGGACCCGATCACGCTCGAGGTCGTGGACAACGCCCTGTACTCCATGGAAAAGGAGATGGAGGCCACAATCGTCCGCACGGCGATGTCCATCGTGATCCGCGACATCTACGACTTCGGCATCGCCACACTTGGCGCCGACGGGCGCCTCGTACACGGGTTGCCGATGTCGGGCACGCTGATCCGCGAGGCGTTTCCGCTCGACGAGATCCACGAGGGCGACGTGTTCGTGTTCAACGATCCGTACCTCTCGCGCGGCGAGATGACGCACCTCGGTGACACGCAGCTGTGCCGCCCGGTGTTCGCCGGCGGCCGGCTGATCGCGTTCGCCGTGATCTGGGGTCATCACATGGATATCGGCGGGATCTCCGTGTCCGGGTTGCCCGCCACCTCGCGTGAGATTTTTCACGAGGGCATCCAGATTCCACCGGTCAAACTCTACGCGCGCAACGTGCTCAACGACGCGGTCATGCGGATCCTCGCGCGGAACTCGCGGACCCCGGAGATGATGGTCGGGGACACACTCGCCATGGCGGCGGCGTGCACGATCACCGAGCGGCGGCTGCACGAGCTCGTGGCGAAGTTCGGGCTCGACACGCTGCTGGCATGCTTCGACCTCTACGCGGACCGCGCACGCGCCGCGATGGCGCGGCTGATCGAGCGGCTGCCGCCCGGGCGCGTTGCGTTCGAGGATTACCTGGACGACGACGGCGTACGCGGCGGGCCGGTGCGGCTCTGCGTCGCGCTGGAACGGCGGGACGGGCGGCTGCACCTGGACTACACGGGCACGGCGGGTCAGGCTGAGGGCGCGATCAATCTGATCTTGAATCCGAACCGCGTCACGCTAGAAATGTGGCGATATCTCCTGAACTGGGTCGGGACGCAGCTCGGCATGGATCCGGAGACGAGCCCGAACCACGGCATCTTCGATCTCGTTCACGTGACGATCCCGCACCCCAGCCTCCTGTCGCCCGCGTACCCGGCGGCGGTCGGCGCGCGGCATCTCACGAGCTCGATGATCTACCGGGACACCTTTCGCGGGCTGATGAGCCAGGTGTTTCCGGGCAGCGTGCCGGCGTGCAGCAACGGTACGATCCCGACGTACATGTTCCGCGGCACGCATCCGGTGACGGGCAAGCTGTACGTGTCCATGGAATGCATCGCGGGGGGCGGGGGAGGCCGTCCCGACGCCGACGGGATCGACGCTGTGTGTCCAAACGCCAACCTCGTGATCGCCCCCGTCGAGTTCCTGGAGACGTCGTTTCCACTGCTCGTGGAACAGACGGCGCTCCGCTGCGACACCGCCGGGCCCGGGCGGTTCCGTGGCGGCCTGGGCGTCATTCGTTCGTTCGAGCTGCGCGCCGAGGAGGCGTACCTGTCCTGGCTCGACGACCGGCAGACCCATCCCGCCTGGGGCCTCGACGGAGGCCGGCCCGGCGTGCCGGGCGACGCCTATCTCGTGCGCGCGGGGCGCACGTTCCGGCTGCCCACCAAGTACGACAACCTTCGTCTGGAGCGGGGGGACCGCGTCATCGTGCGCACGGGGGGCGGAGGTGGATTCGGGCCACCCTGGGAGCGGGAGCCGGATCACGTGGCGCGCGACGTGCGGAGAGGCTTCGTGTCGCTGGAGCAGGCGTGGGAGGAGTACGGCGTCGCCGTCCACGCGGGCAGCTTCACGGTCGACGCCGCCACCACCGATGCCAGGCGCCGGGACCTGGCGCGTCGGCCGGTGGTACGGGTCGACCGCGGCACCGCGCGTCCCGGTCCGCCACCCGGTCGTCTGCTCGAGGTCGAGGGTATCCCGGGCGGGGCCAGCGGGGCCGCACGCTAGGAGGTGCTTCGCCGGCCGTGGAAGCAACACGCGCGGTACAAGGGGGGGAGGATGCTGATGCGATCGTTTGGACTGCGGCTCGCCCTCGCAGTCGTCCTCGCGCTTGCGGGCCTCGGCGGGATTCCGGCAGGGTCGGTAGGGGCGCCCGCCGGCGGGTCCGACACGCTCGTGATCGCGGTCTCCCGCGACATGCAGAATCTCGATCCGACCAATGCTTCGTCGGACAGCTTCACGCTCGAGACGCTGACGAACGTGTACTCCTGGCTCATCGACTACAAGCTCGTCAAGCAGCCCAACGGGCAGATGATCGGGGATCCAAACGCCTTCGTCGGCAACCTCGCCGAGGCGTACCGGTTCACCGACGGCGGCCGCAAGCTCGTGGTCACGCTCCGCCGCGGGCTCGAGTTTTCGAACGGCGATCCTCTGGACGCGGCCGCGGTGAAATTCACATATGATCGCCTGTTCGATCAGAACGCGACGACCGCCGCCCTCACCCGGATGGCGAAGATCACGGACAAGGGCTCGGTCAAGGTGCTCGACGATCATACCGTCGAGTTCGATATCGCCGATCCCAACACGCTGGTGCTCGGCAATATGTCCCAGTATGGGCACGCCATCCTGAACCCGCGCGTCGTCCGGCCCCACATGACCGCCGACGATCCGGCCGCGCACGAGTGGCTCAAATCGAACACCAAAGGCACGGAGAGCGGTCCGTACCTGCTCGAGTCGTGGGAACCGGGCGTGCAGTTCACGTTCGCGCGGAACCCGCACTACTGGGGGCCGCCCGCTCGGATCGCGCGGGTGGTATTCCGGATCGTGCCCGACCCGTCGACGCGGCTCGCGCTCCTCAAGTCTGGCAATGTCGACATCGCACGGGATCTCGCGCCGCTCGATGAGGTCGAGCTTATGCACGATCCCAGCGTCACCGTGTACCGCTTCCCGACCCGGATCACCTCGTTCCTCGGGATGAACGCGAAGGTCCCGCCGTTCAACAATGTCAAGGTGCGTCAGGCCATCGCCTGGGCGACACCCTACAACACGATCATCCGTAACGTCATGGTGGGCTTTGCGCGGCCGCTGACCAGCCCGGTGCCGTCGGGCATGCCCACGCACACCGATCAGTACTTCGCGTACCGGACGGATCCCGCGAAGGCCAAAGCGCTGCTCGCGGAAGCCGGGTATCCGAACGGCCTCAGCGTGACGTTCACCTCGCGCGCCGACCTCGCGGAGTCCAAAGGCATCGCCGTCTGGCTCCGGAGCGGGCTGGCCCAGGCCGGCATCACGGTGACGATCAACGAGATGCAGGGCGCGGCGTTCACCGCAGCGCTGCAGCGGCACGACCTGGTCTTTTTCCACCATCCGGGGTGGAACTCGATCAACAACGACCCGTTCTATCACCTCTACTGGCTGATGCAGAGCGCATGCTGCGACTACACCAACTACGCGAATGCCACGGTCAACGATCTTATCACCAAGAACATGATCTCGACCGACCTCAAGGCGCGGGCGGCGGCGTCACGACGGATTCAGCAGATCGCGACCGAGGAGGCGGCGTGGGTCTTTCTGTACCAGCCTGATCTCGTCCTCACCACCCGCAAGACGATCGGCGGCGTGGTGTTCTATCCGGCGGACGTGCGGGTGCGGTACTACTATATGACTAAGGAGTAACCGCACCCCACGCGCCCGCTTCGCATCGTTTCGCGCCGGCTGCTGCTCGCCGTCCCCGTCCTGCTCGGGGTGACCCTGCTGACGTTTGTGCTGACGCGCGTGCTTCCCGGCAGCCCCATCGATGAGATCGCGGGCCCCATGGCGACATCCCAGCAGCGGCAGGCGCTGATGCGGCACTACGGGCTGGACCGCCCGCTGTGGACGCAGTACGTTGCGTATCTCGGCGGCCTCGCACGCGGCGATCTCGGGACCTCCTTCGTGACGAGCCGCCCGGTGGCCGCCGACTTGGCGTCCTTCTTTCCGGCGACGATGGAGCTGACCACCTGGGCGATGCTGCTGGCGGTGGTGGTCGGGGTGCCGCTGGGCGTTTGGAGCGCCGTCCATCGCGGCACGTGGATCGACCACGCAACACGCGTGCTCGCGGTGGCAGGTCTGGCTCTGCCCGTGTTCTGGGTAAGCCTCGTGCTCATCTACCTCTGCTTCTACGTATGGCACCTGGTGCCGCCGCCCATCGGGCGGCTTCCGGCGTTGGTCACGCCGCCGCCACCCGTGACGGGATGGATGGTCGTCGACAGCGCCCTGGCGAGAAACTGGGCCGTCCTGGGCGACGCGGCGCGCCAGTTGATCCTGCCGGTGGCGGTGCTGGCGCTCGCGGCGGTCGCACCCCTCGCCCGCGTGGCACGGACGAGCATGCTCGACGTGCTTGGAGCCGAGCACATCCGGGCGACCCGGTCGCTCGGCATACCCTGGCGAAGAGTGGTGTGGACGTACGCGCTGCGCAACGCGATGTTGCCGGTGCTGACCATGCTGGCGATCGTGTACGGGTACCTGCTGGGAGGCTCGGTCCTCGTCGAGACCCTGTTCGCGTGGCCGGGGATGGGACGCTATGCCTTCAACGCGATCAGCGGGAACGACTACCCCGCGGCGCAGGGGTTCATTCTCTACGCGACGGTCGTCTATCTGGTCATCTTCATCGTCGTTGACGTTTGCTCCGCGATCCTGGACCCGAGAATTCGGACGTGATCGCGGCCGGCGGATGCCCGCGCGAGAGACGGGCGACGCGTGTTCGCTGACGCGGCGTACCTGCTTCGCCGCCACCCTGTCTCGCTCGCGGGCGTGCTGCTATTAGCGCTGATCGCCGCCACCGCGCTGGCCGCGCCGGTCCTGGCCCCAGCCTCGCCGCTCGCGACGAATCCCGGTGACGCGCTGTTGCCGCCGAGCCCGAGGCATGTGCTGGGGACCGACGATTTCGGCGAAGACCTCTGGTCGCGCGTCCTGTGGGGCGGCCGGATCGACTTGCTGATCGCGCTCGGCGCGGTTGCCGTTGCGCTCCTGTCGGGATGCGCCCTCGGCGCTGTCGCCGGATTCTGCGGTGGCTGGATCGACGAGGGAGTCATGCGAACCATGGACGTCTTGCAGGCATTTCCCTCGTTCATTCTGGCGATGGGCGTCGCCGCGGCGCTTGGTCCGAGCCTGCGGAATCTGATCGTGTCGGTTGCGCTCATCAACGTGGCGATCTACGCGAGGCTGATGCGGGCGCGCTTGCTGGTCGTCAAGCACGCGCCGTACGCTGCGGCGGCCCGGGCCGCGGGCAACCCGCCATGGCGCGTGCTGACCGTGCATTTGCTCCCGAACTGTTTGACTCCGGTGGTGGTCCAGTCGAGCTTGCAGTCTGGCTGGGCCATCCTGACGGCCGCCGGACTCTCGTTTATCGGCCTGGGCGTGCGGGTGCCGACGCCGGAATGGGGTGTGATGGTGGCGATGGGGGTGCCCCGCATTACGGCGGGCGCCTGGTGGATCTCGTTCTTTCCCGGCATGTGCATCGCGCTCGCGGTCATGGGGTTCAATCTGGTCGGGGATGGTCTGCAGGATTTGTTGGACCCGCAACGGCGCTGACCATGCTCGACGTGCGGGATCTTCGGGTAGCGTTCGAGACGCGCGGCCGGACGGTACCGGCCCTGCACGGCGTCAGCTTCGCGCTCCGGCCCGGCACCGTGGCGGGACTGGTCGGCGAGAGCGGTTGCGGCAAGACGCTGACGGCGCTCGCGATCATGCGCCTGTTGCCCGCGACCGCCGGAATTCAGGCGGGCGACGTGCACCTCAACGGCCGCTCACTGCTCGACCTGCCTGAGCGGGAGATGGCACGGGTCCGGGGCGCCGGGATAGCGATGATCTTCCAGCAGCCGCGCGCGTCGCTGAACCCCGTGTTCCCGGTTGCCGCCCAACTCACGCATGTGTTGCGCCTTCACCGCGGTCTGGCGCGCCGCGCGGCGCTGGCCGAAGCCGAAGCGCTGTTGGCCCGCGTCGGGCTTCCGGGCCCGACGCGCATCCTGCGGGCCTACCCCCATGAGCTTTCGGGCGGGATGTGCCAGCGTGTGATGATCGCGCTCGCTCTGGCATGCCGCCCCCGTGTCTTGGTGGCGGACGAGCCAACGACGGCGCTCGACGTCACGGTGCAGCTGCAGATCGTGGAGCTCCTGCGAGCCCTGCAGCAGGAGCTTGGACTCACTGTTCTTTTGATCACGCATGATCTCGGCCTGGTCGCGGAGATATGCGATGACGTCCACGTGATGTATGCGGGGCGTATTGTCGAATCGGCGAGCGTGGAGGCGCTTTTCCGGCGCGCGGCGCACCCATATACGCGTGGGCTCATGACCGCGCGAGTGCGCGCCGGGGGCCGCGCGCTCCCGACCGGCATTCCGGGTCGGGTGCCACCGCTTGGGCAGACACCGCCGGGGTGCCCGTTTCATCCTCGTTGTCACTTGGCGGGCCCGGAGTGCGCGGCCGCGGAGCCTCCGCCGGAGGTCGTGGCGGATGGCCACATCGTGCGGTGCCATCGCTGGCGGGCGGGCGTCGCGTAGATGTTGCGCGTCGAAGGCCTGCACAAACGGTACCCGGTGCGCGGCGCCGGATCCGGCCGTCACGCGCTGCACGCGGTCGACGGCCTCGATTTGGAGATCGAGGCTGGTGAAACCGTCGGGCTTGTCGGCGAATCGGGCAGCGGCAAGTCGACGGCGGGCCGCTGCATTCTTCGGCTCGAGGAGCCCACGAGCGGGCTCATCGCGGTCGACGGTGTACGGCTCGCCGAGGCTCGGGAAGCAGAGTTGCGATTGTTGCGGCGGCGGATGCAGATGGTCTACCAGGATCCGCTTGATTCGCTCAATCCGCGCATGCCGGTCGGTCGCCAGATCGCCGAGCCGATCTGGTTGCTGGGCGTCGCGTCCCGGCCGGAGGCAGAGCGGCGGGTCTACGGCTTGTTGGAGCTTGTGGGACTACCGGGAGAAGTCGCGCGACGCTATCCGCATGAGCTCTCGGGAGGCCAGCAGCAGCGGGTGGCGATCGCCCGGGCCCTCGCACCCGAGCCACGGTTACTGATCCTCGACGAGCCCACCGCCTCCTTGGACGTCTCCGTGCAGGCGCAGATCGTGCGCTTGCTCGTAGATATCCAATCACGCCACGGCCTGGCGTATCTGCTGATCTCCCACGACCTGTCGCTTGTCGGCGTGCTCGCGCACCGGGTGGCGGTCATGTACTGTGGACAGATCGTCGAGATCGGCAATACGGACGAGGTGTTCGCCCGTCCGGCGCATCCCTACACACAGGCCCTGCTGAGCGCAACACCGAGAGACGCGCCCGGCGAGCAACGCTCCCGCGTCCTGCTGCGCGGCGAGCCGCAGGCACCGATCGACCCGCCGGACACCTGCCGGCTCTATGCGCGCTGCCCGTGCGCGGCGCCCGCGTGCTTGGAGCGCCCCGCGCACCTCCAGACATTCGCACCAGGGCGGGCTGTACGGTGCGTACGGTTTCTGGACGAACATGGCCGTGGGGTAGTGTCACGCTAAGCGTACCCGGTCACGTGTCGAAGAGGTCTCCCGCGAGGTACTTGAGGCCGGTGTCCACGGCGACCGTTGCCACGATGTGCCCCGGACCGAGTTCCCGGGCCAGCTGCAGGGCGCCCGCGACATTCATGCCGGTCGAGGTGCCGGCAAAAATGCCTTCCTCCGCCGCCAGGCGCCGGGGGCACGACGGGGGTGTTGCCGATAGCCTGCAGGACGGTGCGCCGCTCGTCGATGCGGTCGGCTGCCATGGGCACTCTCCGCGACGGAGACATCGACGCTCCCTGGCTCTTCGTGACGCGGACTCGGGGCGCCTTCGTGCCGCGAGGTATCGTGATCCAGCGCGACCTCATGATACGCTCGGTGCCGCCGCGCGGGCGGCTGAGGGAGGCGGAGGGCTTGAGCAGAACCGCATCAAAAATGATCATCGATGATTAACAACTCGTCGCCGATGCCGGACGCGGAGCAAACCGATCGGTTCGCGCGGTTTGTCGAGGACTTCGCCTTCGACGAGATTCCCTCGACGGTGCTCGCGCGCACGAAGGACGTCGTGTACGATGGCCTCGGCGCGTTGCTGAGCGCCACCTCCGGGCGTTACGATATCGGGCCCGTTGTCGCGAGATTCGTGGAAGAGATCGGAGGGACCCCGGACGCGTCGATCTTCGGAACCCCGTTGCGTACCAGCTGCGCGACGGCCGCCCTCGTCAACGGGACCCTCGGCTACTACTGCGACATCGAGAGCCACCACCCCGGGGCCATTATGCACGCGATCGCCATCGTTGGGCCGGCGGCGCTGGCCGTCGGAGAACGGATGCGCTCCTCAGGCCGCGACGTGCTTGCGGCGATCGTCGTGGGGATCGACGTCGCCTGCCGGGTCAGCAGCGCGCTGAACCCGGCGACGCTCTACGCTCGAGGGTTTCACCCCTCCTGCGTCGCCGGAGCCTTTGGGGCCATGGCGGCGGCCGGTCGCCTCTTTGAAGTGCGGGGCGCGGCGCTCCGCCACGCGTTTGGGTTGGCGGGAACCGAGACGTCCGGCCTGCTCGCATGGGCGAGCGATCCTACGGAGCACTCCCGCCCCTACAACATGGGGCTCGCGTCGGGGCGCGGGGTCGTCGCCGCGCATCTGGCGTCGTGTGGATTCGGCGGTCCCCCGGCCATCTTCGAAGGCAAGTATCCGCTCGGCCATGCGTTCACGGGAGAGTGGCACGAAGACGAGCTGTTCCGCGACCTGGGCGAGCAGTTCAAGGTCATGGAGCTGTGCGAGAAGCAGTATGCGTGCTGCGCGTTCATTCACCCCGGCCTCGACGGACTGCTCGACATCCTGAATGCGGAACGCGTGCGGCCGGAGGAGATCCGCGGCATCACGCTGCGCTTCCCACTATCGGGGTACCGGATCATCGACGGCAATCCCCTGCGCTCGCACTGCGCCCAATACGTGCTGGCGCTCGCCGCGCACAAGGGTGTCGTCGAATTCTACGACATCCTGCACGACCAGCGCTCGGATGAGCGTATCGCCTCGCTCTCGCGCCGCATCCGAGTGATCGGCGACGCCGGGCTGGACCGGACCTATCCCGAGGTGTATCGATCGGTGGTCGACATCGAGACGGTGGATGGTCGCCACCACGTCCGCGACGTCACGCATCCCAAAGGCTCACCGCAACACCCGCTGACTCGAGCGGAGCGAGTCGCCAAGTTCTCGCGGTTGACGCGCGACGTGGTGACTTCCGATCGGGCGCGGGAGATCGCCGAGGTCGTGGGGCGGCTCGAGGAGCTCGCGGATATCACCGACCTGACGCGACTGCTGTGCGTCGGCAGGCCGGGCCAGGGCGAGGGGGGCATGCATGCGCATCGTCATTCCCGATGACAGTCCGCCGGTAATCTCGGACACGCCGGCGTTGGCGCGGATTCGGGCCGTGGGCGAGACGCTCGTGTTTACCACGCCGCCCGCCTCCGCGGACGATCTGGTCGAGCGGTTGCGCGGAGCGCACACCGCGGTGAACATCCGCGGCTACTGCAAGTTTCCGGCCGAGGTCCTGGCGACCCTGTGCGGCACATTGAAGCACCTCGCGATCTGGGGCACGGGCACCGACAATGTGGACCTCGCCGCAGCACGGCGATTGGGGATCGTCGTGTCGAATACACCGAACACGGCCACGGAGGCGATCGCGGAGCATTGCCTGGCGCTCATGCTCGCTGTGGGGCGGCGTGTGGTCGCGCTGGACGCGTCGGTACGACGCGGCGAATGGGCGCGGGGCATGCTGTTCCACTGTCGAGGCAAAACGCTCGGCATCGTCGGCACGGGGGCGATCGGGACGGCATTCGCCGCGCTCGCCTGCGCCATCGGCATGCGGGTCGTCGCGTGGACCATGCACCCGGATCCGGAGAAGGCGCGGCGCGGCCAGTTCCGCTATGTGGCCAGTCTGCATGACCTGCTCGTCGAGTCCGACGTGGTGTCGCTGCACGTGCGCTCGAGCCCTGAGACGCGCGGGATGATCGGGCCTTCGGAATTTTCCCAGATGAAGCCGGGCGCGATCTTCATCAATACGGCCCGAGGCGATTTGGTGGACGAGGACGCGCTGGTCGACGCGCTCCGAACCGGGCGGTTGCTCGGGGCAGGCCTCGACGTGTTCAGCGCGGAGCCCGTACGTCCGGGCAGTGCGCTGCTCACGCTGACGAACGCTGTGATGACGCCACACACGGCGGGGACGACGCCGGAGGCGCTCGCGCGCGGCCTTGACCTCTGCGCCGAGAACGTGGTGCGGTACATCACCGAGGGCGAGGTGACGCATCGTGTGGTGTAACCCGGCGTTGACGATGGCGGGAGAGTAACCTCCAGATCTTGCTGTCCGCGGCGCACATCCAGTGCACCATGGAGCACACGGGTCTCGTGCGCGCGTTTGCGCCTGACCCGTCTGTCTTCCAGGGAGAGTACCTCATGGAAAAGCTCGAGACGACGGCCGGGTGGAGCATGCCGGCGCCCGACGAGGATTGGATGCAGGGCCACGTTCATGCCGTCCAGGACTTCATCGAGAGCGCGGCCACGGGACGGTCGCCGCGCTCCGACGGGCGTCTCGGGCGGGACGTCGTTGAGACCATCTACACGGCGTATTTGTCGGCCGCCGAGGGACGACGCGTCGAAATTCGTCCGCGTTCGTAACCTCAGATAGGGCGGAAGCCTGTCACCGGGTCCGTCTCGGGGCATTCGGCTTCCGCGCCGAACCGGGCACCCCGAAGCCCGCCGGCACCGGCCTCGGCCGCATCGGCATCATTCGCGATCCCGATAATGTCCGGGTCGAGCTCGTCGATCGTCAGGACCTGCGCACGCTCCAGGCCGCCGCTAACTCTTGAGGCTCCGCAGGACGGCGACGGTGTCCGCCGGCTCGGGCCGGTGGGTGTAATCGGGATTGGCCTCGGCAGCGCGGATGATGCCGGTGCTGTCGATCACGAAACGCGACGGCATCGGTAGGGTCCAGGAATCGTCACCGTTGGCCCTGGCCAAGTCGATGCCCAGCTGGAGGTAAACGCGGCGTAGGTCATCGGGCAGGGTGAAGACAAGGCCGTATGCGGCCGCGACCCGGTTCCCCTGATCGCGGAGCACGGTGTAGGCGAGCGGCGCCGGCTCGGCGGTTTCCCGCGGAGCCCGTTGAAGTTGAGGCGAGATGACGGTGAGCGTCGCGCCGGCATCCCTGATGTCGGGTAGAGCCGCCTGCAGAGCTTCCAGCTCCGCGTTGCAGTATGGTCACCACCGTCCGCGGAAGAAGCTCAGCACTACGGGGCCCCTGGCGAGGAGGTCGGCGAGCGCCACCGCGCGCCCCGCGGCGTCGGGCAGCGTGAAGTCGGGAGCGCGGCAGCCCGCCTTGACGACGCGATCCATGATCCCCGACTCACGGAGACGTTGGGTGGATCGCTCGATCACAGCTTGATCTTCGGGTGGGATGCGAGTCTTGCTCGCGGCCTTGATCGCGTCGAGCTTCTCCTTGAGGGTCATACGCATCTTCCCTTCTTCAGGCCCCCGAGCGTCCTGACAATCCACACACTGAGTATATCCTTCGAGATCATACCGGGCTCCATGTCACATTTTCGAACGTCACACTCCAAAGACGGTGAGTCCGCGCGATAGCGCGGCGGTCGCTTGGCGATCGTCGTGCGTCCAGAACTCTAGCGCGTCGCCCTCCGCTTCCGCGGCCAGGATCTCCGCGGTCGCGACGTGGATGGCGTCGAGCGCGCGGACCGTCACGGCGAATGAGCTCTTCGCTCCTGCGATGATCAGATCATCAACCGGTGCGAGGTCCATCATGGCGAGTAGATCTACCAGCTCCTTGCGCTTGATCGCCGTCTGGGTGTCGTCGAGGTGACCTAGTAGCCGCTCGCGATCAACCGCTCGGAAAGTCTCCACTGCGACGAGTTGGGACGACACCACTCGATCACCGCCAACGAGCGGCACACTGGGCCCCGGCTCGGAGAAGAGCACGCGCAGCACAGCGCTAGCGTCGACGTACTTCACTCGGTTCTTCGCGCACGGCGCGCAGCGAGTCCTGAATGTTCACCTGACGGTCGAGCGTGGAAATCGTGAGTGCGTTCCAGTTCTGCGTCCCCAATCGGAGCCGACTGCTCCGCGCGAGCCGCTCATGCCACAATAGCTTCGCCGGTGGCGGACCCAGCTGTGCGATCGGTTCGTCTCTGTCCTTCACGACGATCTGAATCCCCCGCGAGGCCATTCGCAGATATTTGCTGAGATGAGCTTTGAGTTCGCTGACGTTGATGTCCTTCATGGTCTCATAATAAGATCTGCAAGGTCTCCTGACAAGATAGCGGCGGCCGGCACCGCGCTGCGTCTGCCGTCCGAAAGGTGGGGAGCGTAGCCATGCGGCGATGCCGTGCACCTGATGCCGCCGTTCGGGGCGCATGGCGCGAACACGTCACTCAGAGATGCTCAGGCACTGGCGACCGCACTGGTCACCAATGAAGGAAACCGTCAGGGCATGGTGCATCGGATTGAAGCGTACGAAGCCGAGATGCGCAGGTACCCTCCTGCCAATACTTAGAACGTAATCGTTGTGCCGACCGCCGGTTGGACGAAAGCCGACGGCATAGCACGCGCGAGGGCATGCACGGCTCTCCAACCCGTGCAGTGCGCCGGCAGGAGCCGCGCCACCTTGGCGTCCACAAACGCGTTCACGGTCGGATCGATGATCCCTTCGAAGAGGCCGCCCGTGAGGTGAAAGCCTCCGATGAATCCGGCGATTTGCGTCTCCCCGGTGAGGCGCTGCGCATTATGGAGAACGTTGACGGCACCGGAATGCGAACATCCGGATACGATAACGAGCCCCTTGCCCAGCACATTGAGGATGATGTTTTGGTCGTCGACGATCAGCGGATCGGGCTCCCAGCCTCCAGGCATGTGCGCGTAGTGGATCGGGAAACCCTTTTCGAACTCGGTCGTCCGCTCGACCTGCCCGGAAACGAGCACGCTCCCATCGAGGAGCAACGTCTGACCGCGCTCCTCGATCAGTTGGACACCTTCCTCCTCGAGATCGCGGCGGCTCGGGGACGGCAGGCGCACCTCCGCCCCGCTGGGGAAAACCACCTTACGCTCGCGCCAAGCCTCGGGATGGATGACGAGCGGGAGACGGCAACGGCCGTAACGATTGAAGAGCCCTTCCAGGCCTCCATGGTGGTCTGCATGTCCATGCGAGATAACGATGGCGCGCAGCTCCTTGACCTTGATGCCAAGTACGTCGAGATTACGCCCCACGCCGTCCGGGGTGAGTCCGCTATCATAGAGCATGGAGTATTGATCCCGACCGCACGCCACGGTGATGAGCGCCGAGAAACCGTGCTCGGCCACGAGTTGGTCGCGGTCGCCGAAATCACGCACCGCGTATCGTCGCACGCCTTCCGCACCCGCCATCAGCACGTCCACGAAATTGTCCATCACAATCGTGACGTCGATGCGATCGACTATCCTGAGGGGCGAACCGAGATTGGACGCGTCCATGGCTAGGGCGTAGGTTCGTCGCCGCAGCATTCCACCCTCCCCGCGCGAGCCTCCTCAGCAGATAGGGCGAGGCCCCAAGCCTGAACACCATTCGGCAAGCGCACGGGCAATATCCGCGGGCGAGTCTTCCTGGATGTAGTGCAGGCCTTTCACTGTTACCTCCGTCGTATTGGGCCAACTGCGGCTGAAGGCGCGTTCCTCCGCCGAAATCGTCCCCGGTTCCGCGTTGACGAAGAGCTTCGGCACCGGGGTCGTCGAGAGCCACGCGCCGTTCGACTGCACGATCTCCGCGACGTCCGCGGGTTCGCCCTCGATCGGTAACTGCCGCGGCCAGGCGAGCGTCGGACGCCGCGCTTCGCCCGCCTCGCGGAATGGACGGCGATACTGGTCCATCTCGACGTCTGTGAGCTTCCGCATGATTCTCTGCGGCAGGAGCCATTCGATGAAGAGATTCTCCTCCAATACCATTCGCTCACCCTCGGATGAGCGCAACCGTTCGAAGAAAGACCGGGTCTCCGGCGACCAAAGTGCCCACGTCACGGGCTGCACGATCGCCTCCATGTAAGCGATCCCACGCACGGCGCCCGGATGGCGTCTCGCCCAGTCGAACGCGAGAGCCGAGCCCCAATCGTGACCGACCACGATGACGTTGCGCTCGACGCCCAGCGAAGCGAGCAAAGGGTCGAGGTAACGCCGGTGGTCTTGGAAGGTATAGGAGCCGGGTCCGGTTTGAGGGAGTTTTTCCGAATCACCCATACCGATCAAGTCGGGCGCGATGCAGCGTCCGGATCGCTCGAGTCGCGGCAGGATATTGCGCCAGAGATACGACGAGGTGGGATTGCCGTGGAGAAAGACGATGGGGTCGCCCCGTCCCGTGTCAACGTACGCCATGGCGCGCCCCAGCACGTTCGCACGCCGCTTTTCGTAGGGCATGATGTCAGCGATCATTGGGACCCCCTTATCCCGCACCGGCGAAGTGCCGCAAAATCGTCGCCGCGCACACTCACGCGCGTCCGCTCGGCGTGCCGCGGCGTTAGCAACCCTGGAGCGCCCGGAGATAGCGGATCTGGCCGGCATGGTACGCGTCGTGGGTCGCCATCTGTTGGATGCGCACGGCGAGGAGCATGTCGTCGCCCGCGGCCGGGGTGGCAAGCGCGCTCTCGGGCAATCCAACGACCCACGCTTTGACGTCCTCGGCGGCTTGGTGCAGCGCGCGGACGTCCTGCTCCCACGCGGCCGCGTTCCCGTCGACTTCACGCCAGTCTTCCCGCTGCAGTGCGGCCTGATCGGGGGCGTCGCCGCGCCAACCCTGATAGGCGGCCCGCTTCCACCGGGTAACGTGCTGGACGATCTGCCAGATCGAATGGCGCTCCGGGGCAGGCTTCCACCGCGCTTGCGCCGCGCTCAGGCCCGCGATCGCCGCGGACAGCGGCGGTTGCCACGCTTCCTCCTCGAACACGTTGACAAGATGGTGTCGCACCAGTTCCTTGATCCCCGCCATTGGGCACCTCTCGGGTACATCGACTATGGCGGATTGAAGATAGCGCGGCTGCCGAGGGCGGCGCTTGCGGTTTCTTGCGGCCGGTGTGCCGGATTCTTGCGGAGGCCGGATCAGTGACGCCGGTAACGGCCGGGCGTCACGCCGGTGCGGGCGCGGAACGTGGCGATGAAGTGACTCAGGTTGCGGAAGCCCACCTCGTAGCAGACGTCGGTCACCGACCGCGTCGAATCCCGGAGCAGACGCTTCGCTTCTTCCACGCGGATCCTCATCAGGTACTGATGCGGCGGTACGCCGGTGTAGGCCTTGAACATCCGGCCGAAGTGAAACGGGCTCAAGCCGGCCGACCGCGCTAGGGTGGCGAGGTTCAGCTCGCCGGCGAAGTTGGCGGTCAGGTAGTCCTTTGCAGCCTCGACCCGGTCCCTGTCCCCGACGCGCTCTACTGGCGTGCACGATCCAAGTTCCGGGTCTGTAAGGCGGGCGATCTCGACCAGGAGCTGCACCGCCAGGAGATCGATCGTCAGCAGATGTCCGGGCCGTCTCCGCTGGGCTTCAATCAGGAGAGCCGTCTCGAGCTTCGCGATCACAGGAATTTTGGGGATCACCGTCCGCGGGAACAGGGAGCGCCCGATCCTCTCCGAGAGCGGCGACGACACGCAACGCGACAGGAGATCCCGCAATACGCGCTCGTCCAACCGGAGCACCGCGTGATGATCGGTCGGGATCTCTTCACGGTGACGGCATTGGTACGCCTGCCCGGCTCGGCCGAGAACGACGAGCCTGCGATCGATTGTCTTATCCGCGCCCATGGAGCGGAAGCCCCACGTGCCGCCGACGGTAAAGATGATCGTGGGCTGATCAAACACTTCGCCGTCGGGATCTCGGTGGGGCCGGTTGTGGTGGCGGAAGTCGAACAGACGCGCCACGGATCCCTCGGCCAGCGTCGTGATCTTGCCGATTGGTGTCTCGACCGATCCTAACTTGTCATCAGGCATTTGCAGGTTATCCTACCCAATATACATCGAGGTGTCAAGGAGACGCTACGTCGCGTCCACGCGCCATTTCTCGGCAGTGGCAGGGGGTAGCGTCGGCGGTGGGCGTGATCCCGGCCTGTTGCCATCTGCCGCTGCGGCGGGCCGGTGGGGGAGGGGCGGTGCCCCGCGCCCCGAACGATTATCGGGCGGGCGACTGTCGCGATCCGGGAGACGCGGCGGACTTAAAATCCGCCGGCCGGAACGCCGGTTCGAGGCTCTCCCCGCGCACCAAATTCTCAGCCCAAGAACCCCACAGGCGCTTAGTTCAGATTGCAGGGGGATCGTTATGGCGGACACACAAACGCCGCGTGGCTTCACGAGCCTAACCGGGCAGACACGGGAGATTTGGGATGAGAATGCGGACTGGTGGGACCGGCATTCGGGCGATGACGGACTGGAGTTCCAGCGGACCATCATCGTCCCCATAACCGAGCGCCTCCTGGCCCTCCGGCCCGGCGAGGTTGTGTTGGACCTCGCGTGCGGGAACGGAATCTATTCCCGGAAGATGGCCGACGCCGGGGCGCACGTGGTGGCCGTTGACTTCAGCGAACGATTGATAAGAGCCGGCATTTCCGCCAGGCGCCGGCGACGGTGGTCTATCGTGGAAGAACTATACGGAGATCCCATGCGCTCTGATCGCGCGAATGCGCATCCTTTGATCTTCCTGCGTCGGTAGGCCTTAGAGCCGAAGGCTTCGGGCTAACCGCTCAATTTCCGCCAGGGCTTGGGTCAGGGTGAGCTGACGGTAGTTCACGTCGGCGACGAGCAACCTTGCGCCGAGCGCCTCGTAGCCGGAGACCAGTTCAGGGGTAAGCGGGTTGCCCAAACCCGGCCGAATGGTGAGAAGGATCTCCGCCATCGACCGCCCGGCCCGCCCCACGAACCGCTCGAGGCGCGCACGTGCCCTGGCGAAGGCATCGGGGCCGAGCCCGAGCGGGTGCCAACCGTCGCACACCTCGGCGACCCGGCGCAGCGCCGCATCGCTCTCGCCGCCGCCCAAGACGGGCAGGCGTGCCCCTTGCGGCGGTTTCGGGGCCATCGCAAACGGGGCAAACTGATACGACTCTCCGACAAACGAGACCGGATCGCCCGCCCAGCATGCTCTCAAGACCCGGACGGCTTCGACGGTGCGGCGGCCGCGATCTCCGAACGGCTGCCCCAGCAGTTCGAACTCCTCGGCCATCCACCCGGCGCCGATGCCAAGGATCACCCGTCCACCCGAGAGGTAGTCCAGCGTACCGGCGGTCTTCGCGACGGCGAGCGGCGGGCGCATGGGCAGCACGAGAACCGATGTGCCCAAGAGGGCGCGCCGGGTGACGGCGGCCGCCCAGGTGAGCGCGGTGAACGCGTCGAGGTACGGAATGGTCGGATCCCACGGCGCCCGCCGGTTGGCCGTGTACGGGTACGCGCTCTGAATCGAAAGCGGCATCGCGATGTGGTCGGTGACCCAGACCGACGTGTAGCCGAGTGCCTCTGCTCGGGTCGCGACGGTGGTGAGCGCGTCGGGTGTTGCGAGCGGGCCCGCAGTCGGTAACGTAATCCCGTAGTTCACGCCGGTCTCCAAGGGCGAGGCGTCATGGGAGCCTGTGTTGCTTGCTCCCCGTCGTTCGCCGATTTGCGCAGCTCTCCTTGGTGGTTATCCGCGCCACGGAACTCCTCGCCAAACGCTGCTCAAACGCTCGGTGTGGTACGTGTTAGGCACGTCGAGGTCGCCATGGCTTCCAACGCCGGCCTTGACGAGACCCGCCGTATTGACAGATCTGTGCGCCGGAGCACGGGGTGTGGAGTAGGCGACACCTGCGGTGTGACGCACTTCATAGCGACGCCGGCTGTCAGCAATTACCATGCGGTAGCAATCTATCAACGTAAGCGGGGGGTGCGCAATGTGGCCGGATACTTTTGGTCCCGGATGGTTCTGGGGTGTCCTGTCTGTCGCCGGAGTCGTGGCAATCCTTGCCGCGGTGGTTCGCATGGCCACGAGAGTCCAGGCCGCAGCCAGGGTGGATCCCGTTCAGGCCGTTTGGCATCAGTATGAGATCGGCGATCTGACGCGCCGGGAGTTTGAGCGCTTGAAGCGGGCTCGCGCCACGCAGGCGAAGTAAGTAGCGATCTGATCTTGGAGGCCGGGCGCCGGTAGCCGCGGGCCGAGGCCCGAAGCCTGGACCCGGGCGAGGCTCGGGTCGAGATCGACGATAGCGTGCCCGCGAGCCCGCCACAAAAGGCGCGGCGGCGGCTGTCATGGGACCTTATCGTGAGCATGCCGTCCGTGGGTCCTCGTCAGCCCGGGATATCGGCTTCGACGAGCTGCGCAAGAAGGGTGAGCGACTGTTGCCAGCCTAGATAGCAAACCTCTGCCGGAATCGCCTCAGGTACCCCCTCTTGGACGATGTCCACCTCAGTACCGCACGACACTTTTCTCAACGACACCGTCGTCTGCATTTCTCCGGGCAGGTCCGGGTCGTCGAATGTGTCGGTATGGCGAATGCGTTCATCCGGCACCAGTTCGACGTACCTTCCTCCGAAAGCGTGACTGCGACCCGAGGCAAAGTTCGTGAAGGACATCTTGTATGTGCCGCCGACCGTTGCATCGAGATGGTGAACCTTGCCCGTGAACCCGTTCGGCGGAAGCCACTTGGCCATTGCGTCTGCATCGAGGAACGCCCGATAGACCTTATCGGGCGTCGCACGGAGCACGCGGTGAAGCCTGATGGTAGACATGAATGCCCCTCCTTTTCCTCATCTACATGCGTTCATCTGTGGTCGAACGAGGACCGGTGAAATCGACATCCCGGCCGCCATCGGCGAGAAACGTTGTCGCCCACAGTCGCGCCCACGAATTGCGCCTCATCCAGTTTAATGAAGGCGCGATGCGACTTCATGGGGCTGAAGTCCGGCATCAAAGCGGATCTTCAGATACAATCATGCTGCCAGGAAGCGAAGGGTACCGAGTGGTTTCCTGGCAGGTCCACGCGGGATTGGCGAGGAGCGTGAAACGATGAACGGTTCGCGTTTGCCACAACCGCCAAGAGCGATGGGGGGCGCGATGGGAAATTCGAGGCTCGTCGGCGCAGGCATCATCGCGTTCGTCGTGCTTGTTGTGCTCACACAGGCGTTCGGATCGGTTCCCGCAGGTTATCGCGGCGTCGTTCTCCAGTTCGGTGCGACCACCGGCGCGGTAAAGCAACCGGGTCTATACATGATCATGCCGTTCGCTCAGCATGTGGTATTAGTCAATTGCCAAATCCAGGCCTATCACGCTCAGTCGGTCGAAGCGGCGTCGGCGGATCTGCAGGACGTTCATACGGGTGTCACGGTTAACTGGCAGATCAACCCTGAAGATGTCGTGTACGTCGTGTCCGTGCTGCAAAACGACATCGTCGACCGCGTGCTTCAACCGAACATTCAAGAGTCGATCAAGTCGAGTGAAGCGCGATATACGGCCGAGCAACTCATTACGGCACGCGCGCTCGTCAAAAAGCTTGCCGATGATACGCTCGCCGCGCGCGTCGCACCATATCATGTCAACATCGTCGCCACCGCGTTTACAGACTTCCAGTTTTCACCGACATTTACCGAGGCGATTGAAGCCAAAGTCACGGCTGAGCAGAACGCGCTGAAAGAGAAGAACAATCTGCTAGCCGTTCAATATCGCGCCCAACAAAGAGTTGCTGAAGCGGAGGGCCAGGCAAAGGCGCTGTATCTACGTCGAGTTCAACTGAATCCGCTCATCTTGACCGACGAGTGGATTCAAAAATGGGATGGAAAGTTGCCCACGTATACCGGTTCGGGGTCACCGTTCATCGGCCTGCCGCAAATTCAGACAGGGCCTGCAAAGTAAGCGAAGTGTCGGGGGCGCTGGTAACGGAGCACGCCAACGAGGGGGGTAGACGTGCCGACGCACGGCATTGTGGTGGCAGTGAGCCGGAGCAGCGGACATACTATGACCAAGCCCAACCGGGATGTCATCCGACTGTTGCCCGGATTGGGCATCGAGGGCGATGCGCATCTTGGCGAGACGGTCAAGCATCGCTCACGGGTCGCGCGAGACCCGAACCAGCCCAACCTTCGGCAGGTGCATCTCATCCACAGCGAATTGCACGACGAATTGCGCGCGGCGGGGTTCGACCTCGTACCCGGACAAATGGGGGAGAATATCACGACTCGAGGTGTAGAGCTACTTGATCTTCCCGCCGGAGCGCGCCTCCACCTCGGTGCCGGCGCAGTTGTCGAGATCACCGGATTGCGCAATCCCTGTGGTCAACTCGATAGAATACAACGCGGCCTCATGGCGGCGACGCTGGCGAGTGATGATCATGGTGCTCTCGTTCGCAAAGCCGGCGTGATGGCGATCGTTCTGCACGGTGGGGAGGTGCGGCCCGGGGATCTCATTCACGTCGACCTACCAGCTCGACCGCACCGACCGTTACAGCCGGTGTAGGCCGGCATTCGCGGACCGGGTCGCGCGCCCCAGAGCGCATCTGATTTCATCTCCGGCGATCACGGACACGAACGACGCCATCGAGACGGCGCACGCGTTTCACGACGCCTCGATCGTGCCGGTGCACTATGAAGGCTGGACGTATGTCTCCGAGAGCCGGGACGATCTTGGGCGATCGTTTTCGGCCCTTGGGATCGGACATCGGCTGCGGTTGCTTGACCCCGGCGTCCCGCTAGCGATTCAGGTGTCATAATCCTGCCCGGTCTCTCGAGAATTTGCGTGGGAGCGATGTCTCAAGTGTTGTCGGAATAACGCGCTCGACGACCGGCTCCTGAACTCATGCTGTGGCTGCTCGCAGCGCGAGCGCGCCCACGGGCAGGAGCAGCCACACGGCCGGATAGGGGAGATGCGCATACCAGCGGGCACGCAGCACCGTCGCCATGGTACCCGCAAAGAAAAGAACGAGACCGGCTGAGGCCGCGACCCCGATCACTGGGATCCCGATGCCGATGAGCAATCCCAGACCACCGGCTGCTTTGAGAACACCCAGCGTTGTGAGCCACCGCTCGGACACTCCCAACCGATGCAGGGCTGCCAGCAACCACTCCACGCGCCGCAAGGTGCTGATTTCGCTCATCGTGAACAGTCGTTTCGCTCCATCATGAACGCGTCGATCAGCGATCGTGAACGGAGCGAAGCGACACTCGGAGCAACGCGACGCTGG
>JAJPIA010000050.1 GCA_021324975.1 Bacillota bacterium | reverse complement strand
TATGACCTCTGCTGCAACGTGTGCTGCGATGAATTTGGAACCGAGAATACGTGCCCATGAGCGAAACTCCTGCTTCTGCCTCAGAACTTGGGCAATGGTGCACTAGCGCGGTGTTGTTGGCGCCGGCCTTGTCGAGTAGTGCGCGCGACTTCGCGGGGTCGTGCGGGTACATCGAGGCGAGGCTCGGGTCGTAGCCGAGGAGGCCCGGCGGCACCGGCCCGGCGCCCACGGTGTACGCGCCGTAGAATACCGCCTTCGCGATGTTCGGCTTGTTGACCGCGTACTGGATAGCCTGGCGCGCCTCCTGCTTGTCGAAGGGCGGCTTGTGCTCGTTCAGCAGCACGTACTGCGTGTCGAGGAAGTTACCGGTGATAACCTGGAACTTGGGGTCGGACTTTAGCCCGGCGACGTCCTTGAAGTCGAGCTCGGTCGTCACGTCGAGTTCGCCGGTCCGCAGCTGCTCCAGCCGAACCGTGTTGTCGGGGACGCTCTTCCAAATCGCGCGGTCCATCCATGGACGCCCGCCCCAGTACTGCGCGTTCGCGACCTCGACGAACTGCACACCCTTCTGCCAACGGTCGAATTTGTACGGGCCGGTCCCCGTCGGATGCAGGGCGTAGTCCTTGCCGTACTTCTTGAGCGCCGTCGGGCTGACGATGCCCTCGGCGAAGAGTGCCAGGTCCGAAAGGAGGTTCACGGCCGGCCGCGACTGGGTGATCCGCAGCGTTCGGTCGTCCACCGCGTCGATCCGGCTCACGTTGCTGAAGACGATCTCGGTGTACGTGATGCCGGGGAAGTGGTACGGGCTCTTCTCGTCGATCTGCCGGTCGTAGTTCAGCTTGACGGCCGACGCGGTGAGCGGCGTGCCGTCGTGGAAGTTCGTCCGCCGCAGGTAGAACGTGTAGACCAGCCCGTCCGGCGAGATGTTCCAGCTGGTCGCGAGGCACGGCTCCAACTCAACCGTCCCCGTCTTGAAGCGGACGAGCGGCTCGTTGATGTTGTTGTTCACGACCTTGATGTCGCCGTAGCCCGCGCTGGCCAGGATGACCGGGTCCGGGTTGGAGAGGTTCTCCGGGATGCCGACGACGATTGTGCGGTTCGCGCCGGCCGCCCGGGCCTCCCCGGGCCCCGAGGCGGCCTCCGGCCGTCCCGCCATCTCGAAGAGCGCCGGCAGCGCGGACGCCGCGACGCCGTACCCCAGCACCTTCCGAACGAACTGCCGGCGCGTGTAGCGGCCGGCCTGGAAATCCGTCACCGCCAAGGTCACCCGCTCATCCATGGCTTACCCTCCTCCTTGTCTGGCGGCCGGTCCGAGCCGCTCTCTTTGACGCGGTCGGCTTTGCCCCGTTCCTGGTCCCGAGCCGGTACACTCGCCGCCCCGGCGGCGGGATCCGCTTCCCCGCCATGAGCTCCCGTTCGTAGGCGAAGAGCGTCGTCACCCCGCCCGTGTGGATGAAGACAAGCGGTCCCTCGCCCGGGTTCGCCTGCGCCCACCGGAGCAGCGCCGCCATCCCGGCGCCCGTGTAGACCGGGTCGAGGAAGACGCCCTCCGCCTGGGCGACGCGCCAGATCGCCTGCACGGATGCCGGGTACGTGAACCCGTACACCCCGTCCCCGCGCCCGACGAGCGAGACATCGTCGGGACCGAGCGGGATGTCGAGGTCGATCAGTTGCATGGCAGACCGCGCGACCCCCACCACGCGCTCGCGGGCATCGGCGCCGAGGCCGTGGGGCGGCGTGCCGTGGGCCCGGAAGCCGCCGCCGAGCGCCCGGGCAGCGAGCAGCAGTCCCGCGTACGTGGGGCCGGCCGACCCCACGAACACGTCGGCCTCACGTATGCCCGCGGCCTCCAGCTGTCCGGCCATCTCGAGCATCCCCTCGGCGTACGCGAGCGCGGACAGGGCGTGGACTTCGGGCGTGAGCGTCAGCAGGTGGGCGCGCCGGCCGCGCCGCCGGAGGCGGTCGACGAGCCGCTGGCAGGCGTCCCGGATCGCGTCGTACCGCCCCTCCCGCACGTACCGCACCGGGCACCCCATGAGCGTGGAGAGCAGCATGTTGCCCTCTAGCTCCCAGCCCTTCGTAACGTCGAGCACGAGCGTCGTCGGCACGCCGAGCGCACAGCCGACCGCGGCTACCTGCGCCGGGTGGTTCGACTGGACGTAGCCGCCGGCGACGAACTGCTCGGCGCCACGCGCGAGCGCGTCGCCTGCCGTGTGCTGCAGGATGCGGATCTTGCTGCCGGCGAGCGCAAGGCCGGCCAAGTCCTCGCGCTTGAAGTACACCGGCCGGTCCAACTCGGCGCTGAGGCGAGGCATGCGCTGCAGCGGCGTCGGGAAGAGGCCGACCGGCGCGTGGGGGCGGCCGGCGAGGGCGAGCGCGAGGCGGTCACGCATCCTGGCTGCTTTCTTCGCGCGGCGTCCGGTCCGGCATCGCGGCGATCGCGTCGATCTCGATCCGCCAATCGGGCCGGACGAGGCCGGCGACAATCAGCGCCGATCGGGACGGGAAGCCGCGGGGGAAGTACTCGCGATAGACGGCGTCCATAGCCGCGTAGTCCTCGCGGTGGGTGTAGAAGACCGTCGTCCGGACGACGTCGTCCATCGTCGCCCCGGCCGCCTCGATGATCGTCTTGAGGTTCGACATCACCTGGCGCGTCTGCGCGGTGATGTCCGCGCCGACCGTCTGCCCGTCCCGGTCGGTCGGCGGCATACCCGACACGAACAGGAACCCGCCCTCCTGGATCGCCTGCACGAGCGGCGACTTCGACCGGTACGCCGCGGAGATGTCGATCACGCGCTTCATGCCTGGGCCTCCTCCACGAGCCGCCCTCGGCGCATCAGGACGCGGCCGTCCACGCTGACGTCCGGGCGCCACATAACCAGGTCGAGGTGGAACGGCACCTCGACGCGCCCGCCGAAATGGCTGTTGCTGCCGAGGGCGACGTGGCAGGTGCCGTACGTCCCCTCGTCCTCGATTATGCGTCCCACGACCTCGGCGCGGGGATTGAGCCCGATGCCGACCTCGCTCAGCATCGCGGCGTCCCGGTGCCCGACCTGCGCCACGAGGCCCTCGACTGTCCGGGCCTGCGGCCCGCCGCCGAACTCGACGGCCCGGCCCTCCCTGATCTGGATGACGACTGGGACCGGCACGAGCCCGATCGTCCCGCCACTCGCGTCCACCACGACCACACCCTCCGTGGTGCCTTCCAGCGGCGCGACGTACGCCTCGATCGTCGGCAGCCCGCTGCGCTCCCCCGGACGGTGCGCGAGGCCGGTGTTGGCCACGGCGGTCCGGCCGCCGATGCACGAGCGGAGGCGCGTCCCGGCCGGGGTCGAGAGCTCGAGCACCTCGCCGCGAAGCTGCCCCGCGAGCCGGGCGGCGACCTCGGCCCGGGCCCGGAAGTCGGCTTGGATGCCGCCGCGGACGAGCGTCTCCTCGCGGCACTCGCTGAGGGCCAGCATCCTGGCGCCGCAGGCGGCCGCGGCGCGGGAAGCCTGCGTGTGGAACACGCTCACGCTCGTCGGCGCGAGGATCACCTGCGCTCGCTTCATCGCATCGGCGACGAGGGGCGGCGGCTCCTGGCCTGGCCGCTGCCGGCGCGGCATCACGACCACGACCGGAACGCCGCCGAGCGAGGCGGCGGCGAACGCGAGCGCGTCGGGGACGGCTCGAGGCATCCCATCATCCGTCAGGATCAGCACGTGCTCGCCGGGCGAAACCGCGGCGCACTGCCGCACGACGGTCATGGCGCCGGCGGCCATCGCAGACAGGCTCATCTGGCACCGCCGAGATCGTCGGCGTAGGCGAAGAGGGCGGGCTGCCCGCCGGTGTGCCAGAAGACAACCGTCTGGTCGGCCCGCCAGCGGTCGCGCCCGACGAGGTCGATCAGCCCCGCGAGCGCCTTCCCGGAGTAAACGGGGTCGAGGATCAGGCCCTCGGTCCGTGCGGCCAGACGGATGGCCTCGACGCAGCCAGGCGTCGGGACGCCGTAGCGGCCCCCGTAGTCCTCCAGCACGGTGATCGCCTCGTCCGGGACGTGTAGCGACACCTGGCAGCGCTCGGCGAGGCCGACGATCAATTCCGCCACCACGGGCGCCAGTTCGCTGCGCTTCGCCCCGTCCCCGACGCCCACCACGTCCACGCCGCTCTGGAGGAGCCGGGTGCCGGCGAGCAGGCCGGCGTGCGTGCCGCCCGACCCGGTGCAGAAAACGACGGCATCCATGGCTGCGCCGAGGTCCGTCGTCTGCATCATGAGCTCCATGAACGCTTCGGCGTAAGCGAGGGCTCCGAGCGGCGTGCTGGCGCCCTTCGGGATCAGGTAGGGGCGGCGCCCGGCCCGGCGCAGCGCTTCCATTTCCTCCTGAAGCGCCGCGTCGACCGCGGCGGCGGTCGGCGCCGGAGCGATGCGGATGCGGGCGTCGAGGATCCGGTCGAGGAGGAGATTGCCCTGAACTGCTTCCGACTCGCCGGGGCGGAGGACCAGGGACGCGCCGAGGCCGGCGCGCGCCGCGGCGGCCGCCGTCACCCGGCAGTGGTTCGACTGAATCGCGCCGGACGTGACGAGCGTGTCACATCCTTGCGCGATGGCCTCGCCGAGGTGGTACTCGAGCTTTCGGACCTTATTGCCCCCCATGCCGAGGCCCGTGAGGTCGTCCCGCTTGACGAGGATCCGAGGGCAGCGGGCGCCGAGCGCGGCCCGGAGGCGCGGCGCCTCCTCAAGCGGGGTAGGAAGCGGCGCCAGGCGTACGCGCGGCAGGCGCGCCGGCTGCACGGCCGCTACCTCGGCCTCTCGAAGACGCGCGCGATGCGGTCGACAGCCTCGACGAGCGTGTCCTCGGGGACGACGAGCGAGATGCGCTCGAACCCCTCCCCGCGCTCGCCGAAGTAGGCTCCGGGGTAAAGGAATACCCCCTCGCGCTCGAGCAGCGCGAAGGCGAACTCCTCGGACGACAGGCCGGTGGGACGGACATCCATGAAGACGTAGAAAGTCCCACCGGGACGGACGTAGGGAATCCCGGCCTTGTCCATCCGCGCCAGGAGCGCGGCCCGGCGGCACCGGAACACCTCGAGGCGCTCCCGCAGACAGTCCTGCGACCCCGTCAGCGCCGCCACCGCAGCGTGCTGGGATGGTGTCGGGGCGCAGATCGTCAGCGTGTGCGCAGGGTGACGAGGGCATCAATGACGGGCGGGGGCCCGACGATGTAGCCGACCCGCCAGCCGGTCATCGAGTAAGCCTTCGAGCAGCCGTTGATCGTGATGGTGCGCTCCCGCATGCCGGGGATCGATCCGACGCTGAACGGCTCGCCCTCGAAGATCAGCGACTCGTACAGTTCGTCTGAGATGATGTAGAGCCCGTGGCTTGCGGCGATCTCCGCGACCGCGCGCAGGCGGTCGGCGGGGTAGACGGTCCCGGTCGGGTTGTTGGGGGTTAGCAGCGCGACCGCCTTGGTGCGCGGCGTGATGCGCCGCGCGAACTCGTCGGGATCGATCTGGAACCCGTCGTCCGGGGAGGTCGGGACGGGCACGAGCCGCGCGCCCAGGTAGTGCAGCATGTTCGCGTAGGAGTTGTAGTAGGGATCGGCCAGCAGCAGTTCGTCCCCCGGGTTCAGCAGCGCGCACAGCGCGATAAACACGCCCTCCTGCGTCCCGGTCGTCACTGCGACCTCGGTTTCGGCGTCGACCTCGATCCCGTTGTCTCGCTGCAGCTTGTCGGCGACCGCCCGGCGCAGCTCTGCGAGCCCGCGTAGCGAGGTGTATTTGGTGTGCCCGGCGGCGATCGCCTCGCGGCCCGCCGCGGCGATGTGGGCGGGCGTCGGCAGGTCGGGGTCCCCACGCCCGAGCGCGATGCCGTCCGGACGCCGCCGGACGAGGTCCATGAGTAGGCCCGCCCGGCCGGCGCGCAGGGTCCGCACCCGGGCCGCCAGCGGGACCAGGTCGACGCCCGACGCGCCCTGAGGCGTACGGTGGTCGATACTCATGGCGTTACCGGCGGGCGCCTTCCGCAGGCGCCGCGACGGCCGACGGCTCAAGCGCCCGGATCATCGGCAGCAAATTGACGAGGTGCTCGTCGCCGCCGGGTTGCGTGTTGCGCAGCGGGGGGCGGACCGGACCACCTGGGCGGCCGAGGAGGTCGAGCAGGCGCTTCGTGCCGCTCGGGTTCGGCGTCTGGTAGACTGCGTCCACGATCGGGAGCGCGGCCAGCTGCAGCCGGCGGGCCGTCGTCAGGTCGTTCCCTCGCACCGCGTCGTAGAGCCTGACGAAGACCCGGGGGATTATGGCACCGAGCGTGATGAGCGCCCCCCTGCCGCCGACCGCGAGCGACGGCAGCACGAGGTCGTCTAGTCCCTGCAGTACGCAGCATTCCGCGGGGCTCTCGCGCACGATCCGCGCGAACTTCGCCATGTTGCCGCTCGCCTCTTTGAACCCGACGACCCTCGGGATCCGGGTCGCGATCCGGACGTGCAGCGCCGCGTCCAAGTCCAGCCCGGCGCGGCTCGGCGTGTTGAACAGGATGAGCGGCAGCTCGACCGCGTCTGCGACGCGGGCCACGTGCGCGAAGATGTCGTCGGCCGAGGGGCGGACGAAGTAGGGTGCGATGATCATCACGGCGTCGGCGCCAGCGCGCGCCGCGGCCCGCCCGGCGATCGCGATGCGGGCCGGGTCAACGTACAGGGCGCCCGCGACGACCCGGCACCGGCCGGCGGCACCCTCGACCGCCGCCTCCACCGCGGCGGCGTGCTCCGAGTCGCTCAGCGCGAGGGCCTCGCCGGTCCCCCCGCATATGCAGACCGCGTGGGTGCCCTGCCGTGCCAAGAAGTCGACGGTAGCCACGATCGCGCGGCGGTCCAGCGCCCCGGAGTCGGTGAAGTGCGTGACGAGCGACGCGACGATCCCCTCAGGACGGTACATCATCCGGTTTCTCCTCGTGATTCCGGCTGCCCGGGCCTTCCGGGCACTACGCGGGCGGTGTGTGGACCGGTTCCTCCCCCTGCAGGACGCGCATGACATCCTCGATCGTCTGGCTGATCTCCCGGTCCTGCGCCTCGACGGTGTTCGCGGCGATGTGAGGTGAGGCGATGACGCGGCGTGCGGCGAGCAGCGGGTTTGGCACCCGCAGCGGCTCGCGGTCGAACACGTCCAGGCACGCGCCGCCGATGCGCCGCTCCTCCAGTGCCCGCAGCAGCGCAGCTTCGTCGACGAGCGCCCCCCGCGCCGTGTTGACGAGCACGGCGTGCGGACGCATGAGGCGCAGCGTGTCGTCGTTGATCAGGCGGCGCGTCTCTGGCGTTACCATGGCGTGGAGGCTGACGACGTCCGATCGCTCGAGCAGCGCCGGGAGCGGGATGAGCTCGACCCCCATGGCCGCCGCCCGCTCTCGCGAGACGGCCGGGTCAGTTCCGAGGAGGCGCACTTGGAACCCGCCGAGGCACCGGGCCACCCGGGAGCCGACGTTTCCCAGGCCGACGAGCCCGACCGTCTGTCCGCGAACCTCCCGCCCGTGGGTCAAGGTGTTGCGCCAGCCGCCGTTCCGAAGGTGCTCGACCGCGCGGACGAACTGACGCAGATGGGCGAGGATCAGCAGCACGGTATACTCGGCCACGCTGTCCGAGTTCGCCTCGGGCGCCCAGACGATCCGGACGCCCCGCCGTCGCGCGGCGTCCCAGTCGACGTTCTCCGGCCGCGCCCCGAACTTCCCGATGGCCCGCAGATGCTCCGCGGCGTCGATCATCGACGACGTCACCCGGTCGCGGGACGTGATGAAGACGGCGTGGGCGTCGCGGACCGCGTCGATCAGTTCGACGTCTTCCATCCGGCGGTCGGGGGGCCCCTGGCGCACCTCCGCGATCGTCCGCAGCATGTCGAGTGCCGGGTGCGATCGGGGCTCGAAGATGAAGGCGCGGAAGGCCTTGCTCATGCCCGGGCCCGCGTCCGACGCCGGGCGGCCGGTACGCGCCGCGGTCTGGCTGGCTCCGAGACTGAGGGGCCCGGCAGGCCCCACAGCGCGGTCCGTTTGGTCACACGGAGGACGAAGGCGGTCTCGGTCCGGCGCACGCCGGGGATCTTCGCCACCTGCTGCGTGAGGAAATCGACCACGTCGTCGTCCGAGCGGAACTGCGCGATCAACAGGAAGTCGTACGTCCCGCTAGTGTAGGCGAGGAAGTTCACCGCGTCGAGCCGGCACAGCGCCTCCGCCGCGCCGAGCGCCCGGTCGATGTCCACCTGCACGCCGATGAAGGCGACACGCTGGAAGCCGAACATGGAGGGGTTGACCGCGAGCACGAAATCGATGTTCCGGGTCTCGACGAGGCGCGCGACGCGTTTGCGGACCGTCGTCTCCGAGACGCCGATGCGCTTTGCCACCGAGAGGTTTGAGGCACGGGCGTCCCCCTGCAGAAGGGTGACGATGCCGCGGTCCAGATCGTCCAAGGTGCGTACCACGTCGGCTCCCGACATACGGATGACGAATTTCGTACACGGATGGCCATGGAGGTTCGAGAAGCGGCTGCACGAGACCTTCTACACGCGGAAAACGTCCTTCCTGTATCCCGTAACGGTCGGCGAGTGCTACTCTGGAAGCATGGCCGGCCGTCTTCATCCGTCCCGGGGATCTCGCCTTGTCGCAGGTGGGCCGAGGGGACTCGTCGCTCCCATCGGTGGAGCATCTCGCGCAGCGCGCGGTCGCCGCCTCTACGGAAGCTGGCAAAGTGGTGGCGACCGTGGCCGGGACCCCACGGCGGCGGCCCTCGTGGCCCATGGTGTTCGCGCCATCGCGGTGGGGGCGATGGGGCTGTTTACCGGATCGTGCCGAGGATTTTTGCAGGCCGCACCGCGGACCGCGGTGCGAGCGGACGAACGGAGATAGCTTGCGTGGCATGCGCTCTTGCGGATTGATGCGATGTCGAGGGCGTGGTGGTCCGCGCGGCGTTTCGCTCGCGGGCGCGGAGCATCAAGCGCGCGCTCGCCGCGGTGGGGCGCAATCTCCGGATGCGCACGGACGAGGCGAAGGCCGCGGTGCTGACGCAAACCGCGCGCGTCCTGCGGTGTACGCGACAGATCAGCCGACAAGCGCAGCG
>JAJPIA010000115.1 GCA_021324975.1 Bacillota bacterium | reverse complement strand
TTCTGACCCACAATCTGGATCGACTGGTGGTAATCGATGCCAATCGGTAGGTTCGGGCGAAAAGGATCACTCCTGCCCGTAGTGCACCACCCGCTCCATACCCGATCCGACGTTCGGGCCGCGTTTTTCATGGCGAACTAAATTAGAGCGTGTCCGTAGTTTTGCTCGCCGGCTACGGCGTCCTCTGCGGCGCACTCCAACGCCCCCCATCCACGAACGGCTGGAGCAGTTTGGTGAACTCCATTGGGAACACGAATTTCGTGGCGGGGCCCGCTCCGAGGGCTTTCAGGGCCTCCAGGTACTGGAGGCTCATCGTATTTGTGTCCACGGTCTTAGCGACGTTGAAGATCGTGCCCAGAGCGAGCGAAAACCCTTCCGCCCGGAGGATCGCGGCCTGGCGGTCTCCCTCCGCCTTCAGGATCGCCGATTGCTTTTCCCCTTCCGCGATGGTGATGGCGGCCTGCTTCTTCCCATCCGCCTCCGTGACCAGTGCGCGCCGACTTCGTTCGGCGGACATCTGCCGCGTCATCGCATCCTGGACGTCCTTCGGCGGGGTGATCTCTCGGATCTCGACGGTAGTCACCTTGACGCCCCAGCGCTCCGTGACGTCGTCGAGCTTGGCGCGCATGACTTGGTTGATCTGGTCCCGCTTCGTCAAGGCTTCGTCGAGACTGAGGTCGCCGATTACCGCGCGGAGCCCGGTCGTGGCGATCCCCTGCGCGGCACCGGCGAAGTTGCCCACCTGGATCACGCTGAGCTGCGGGTCGAACACCTTCCAGTAGATCAGGAAATCGATCGAGATGGGGGCGTTGTCCTTGGTGATGCACGTCTGCGCGGGGATCTCGAGGAACGCCTCGCGGAGGTCCACCCAGACCGCCTTGTCGATGATTGGGATCAAGTAGACGATCCCAGGGCCCCGCGGGCCGAAGCTGCGACCCAGGCGGAACACCACCAAGCGTTGGTAATCACGGACAATCTTAACCCCGTTCCACAGCAGCAACAGGGCGACGACGACAACGGCGATCACGAACCCGTATCCCATGCAGACCCCCTCCGGTCCCGCAGCCCTTCGTCCCCACGGGGCCGGCCCCCTGCTCCTCGAACCGCCCGTGGCTTCTGCGAGGACACTACCGCGTCCCTCTTAAGACCGGACATTTCTCGGCGCTGGTCATGATGCTGGGGACAAGAATCAGCCGCCACCTTAGTGCGGTCTCGCGGGGCTCCGGGGCGTGCCTTTGGCGTAGGCTGAAGGGGTGGAAGCATCGTGCCGGCGGAGGCAAAACCCCAGATCTGGACCGATGACTCCTCCCACGCAAAGGATAATCCCCGGACGGATGTTGGCCGGGGATCGGAATCGAATGCTTGATCACCACCGTGTCGGTGCTGATTTCCACTTGCTTGACGACAAGCCGGAGTACCCGCTGGCGGTCAGGGACCAAGAGGGTTTTGACTCACCGTTCTCAGACGTTCCAGAAACGTCTCCTGAGTTTTCCTGGAGCTGCAGATAACGCACGGCGTTCACTGCTTCCGTTTCCAACGCGTCTGTCTGCGCCTGCAATGCGCGTTCACGCTGCCGTAGCTTGGGCCCCCGCTGGCGAAGTTCGGCCAAGTCCATGAATCCTTCTTGATACGCCTCGATGAGGGATACGTGTACTTGCGACTTAACCGATCGGGTGCAAACACCAGCACCCGCTCCACCGTCCCGTCGGCCACCAGGTCCCGCAAGCGTTCGAGCGCCGGCCGAGCCAATGTTGCGCCGCTGTATCCCTTGCTCACACACCTGGGGCAACTTAATGTAAGGGGAGTCTAGCACCGGCCGTGACACCATTCGCGGCATCGAAAAAGAAGCGCGTGAGCAGCACCGTGGAATCCTGGAGTGCGGCCGCGTGAGACTCGGCGAGCGCTGAAACCTGCGGGGCCTTCGCATCAATGACCACAACCCACCCCGACGTTTAAGTTGTGGCCAGTATGGCATACCGAACGAATGTTCCCAACACGAGATTGACGGCTACCCTCTACAGGACCCGGCGGTGTCGTAAGCCCGTGCTCTACAGCAAGCAGTTCAAGCGCCTGGGCTGTCCCCGCTGAGCGAGATAAGACTTCAAGACTTACCTACGGTCCACCTACGCGTCGCAAACCCTTTCAGCCTCTCTTCGTCGAGCGCGACACCGAGGCCGGGGCCGGTCGGCACCTGTAACACCCCGCCCTCATAATGGAAGCCATCCCGCACGAGATCATCGTCGTAATATCGGCCTGCCACGTTTGTTGACGCGCGGCCAGCCGGGGCGCTCGCCGATATCACACATGGGAGCGTGATCGCTGGCTGCGACGCTGCGAGATGCAGGTTGGCCGCTGTTCCGATCCCGGTCTCAATCGAGCCGTTCACATCGCAGGGGATCCCTGCTACCCTCAGCGTCTGAGCGAGGCCCGCGGCGTGGAGAAGTCCGCCGGCCTTGGCCACATAAATCGAGACAGCGTCCGCCGCGCGGTCCCGTATGATTTGGAGCCCATCTGCGATCGACCAACAGCTCTCATCGGCCATCACCGTCGCATCGACTGCCGCCGTGACGGCGCCGAGCGCGTCGACTCCCTGAACCGGCTGCTCAATGATCTCCAGGCCGTTTCGTTCCATCATGCGAATCGCTCGAATGGCCGTCTTCACATCCTCGTACCCTTGATTCGCATCGAGCCGGAACCGCACCGTTTCAGGCAGGTGGGCTCGAAGCGCCCCAATCAACCGAATGTCACGCGAGGGGCTTTCACCGCCCTTCACTTGCAGGGCCCCAATCCCCTCGGCCGCCGCGGCGGTGGCCTCGGCTATCGCATCATCATCCTCCATGAGACCGACCATGTGCGCGAGAGGAACCGTGTCCCGGTAGCGCCCTCCGAGCAACTGGCACACGGGAACACCAAGCATTTGGCCCGCCAAATCGTAGAGCGCCATGTCGATCGCGGCCTTCGCGTACGGGTATCCTCGCACGGCGTGATCCATTGCCTCGTGCGCGGTGACAAGGTCAAGGGGACTGAGGCCGACCACACGTGGGACCAGGTAGCGTTCGAGCACATACGCCGTAATAGTCGGATCCTCGCCATAGTAACGGTGATGATCGCCGCCCCACGTGGGCAGCACCGTCGCCTCTCCTAAGCCCACCATCCCATTATCGGCGTGAACTTGAATGATGAGATAATTGCCGAGCTCGCGGCCCAACCCCCGCCACTTCAGGCCTCGACGTGTTGGCAGGCGTACTTCCACGATCTCCGCGGATGTGATGCGCATGTGCGTCGGCCTCCGAACTACTGTGATCGCCTGTGATCGCCCGCGGGCATTAGCCGACAACGTTCAGGGCGGTCACCCCGCCTAATACCAGGATCACGCCGAGGCGCTGGATCGCCGTCAACCCTTCTCGGAGCAAGAGTTGTGCCAAGAGCACCGTTACGACAGGATAGCCCGCCGCGATAGGGGCCGTAATCGAGAGCCCAGCGGTCATGATCCCCTGCACATAGCACCATGTCGCCGCAACGTCCAGCGCTCCAATGATCGTGATGACGACGACAAGGTTCGCACCTCGTATCTCGCGCCAGGCGCGGGCAGCGATACCGGCGAGGATGGCCGCGGCCACAAGCTTCACGGCGAAGACGATCGTGATCGGTTCGAGGACCTTCGTGAGGTGCGCGAGTAACAGTGAGAACGGCGCCATCACGATGACGGCGCCGAGTGCATAGGTCGTCCCGGGCACGGACGCCCTTCGCCGGACGCGGGCACCATCGCCGGGGAGCCGACTCGCAAACACGATCCCTGCTGCGATCACGAGAATTGCCGTCGCACCGGGCCAGCTTACGTGTTCGCCCAGGACCACGACCGCTAAGAGGGCGGCCGCCGCTCCGTACGAAGACGAGATCGGGCTCACAATGGACAACGGTCCACGGGCGAACGCTTCGAAGAGCGATAGGTTGCCCACAACGTACGCCAACCCCGCGAGCACGAGCGGCACCCATAGGGAGCCGCGCGGCATGGGAAGTGAGGCGCCGAAGGGCATGACGACGAGGCACAGGACTATCCCGGCAACCTGACTGCCTAGCAACGTCGTCCTCGTGGAGATACGGTCGACAACCATCTTGACGAGAAAATCCATGACGCCCCACGCGACCATCGCCCCGGCCGCAGGCAGGGCTCGCCACACGTCGCTCAAAGGGTTCCCTCAAGCCGCATCGATGAGAACGACCTACGGCAGCATCCATCCGCCTGTCACGTCGATGAACGCGCCCGTAACATACGACGCCGCCGCGGACGCGAGGAACAGGCAGATCCCGGCGATGTCATCGGGACTCCCCAAACGTCCGAGCGGGACTTCCCGGACGCTCTCGCCCTCGACAACCCGGCCCGCCACTCCCCGGCGTCGCGCAATTGCGCTCAAGGCTTTCCGCAGCATGTCGGTGTCGATCATGCCCGGGCAGACCGCGTTGGCGGTAATGCCGTGAGGGGCCAATTCAAGCGCCATGACCTGGGTGAGCATCAGCACCGCGGCCTTGGCCGCGCAGTAGGCGGACTCGTCGGCGAGAGGACGCCGCCCTCCGCTCGACGCAAGGCTGATGATTCGTCCGCCCTGCCCCTGCTGCACCATGTACCGGGCCACTTCACGCGAACACAGGAACGTCCCCTTGGCCATAACGTCGAACTGCACATCCCATTCACCCTCGGAGAGCTCGAGAAATGGCTTGTTAATGATCACCCCCGCGTTGTTCACGAGGACGTCGATCCGGCCGAACGCATCGTGGACTCGGGACACCAACCGCTCAATGTCGCTCGACCGTGTCACGTCGGCCGGGGCCGCAGCCGCACGCCCACCCGCCCCGACAATGAGGCGTGCCGTCTCGGATTCCTCGCCCGAGACGTCGCTCACCGCGACGGCCGCACCCTGCTCGGCAAACCGCTGCGCGATTGCACGGCCGAGACCGCGGCCGGCGCCCGTAACGATCACCACCTTTTTCTCAAACGCCACCGGAGTACTCGCGGTCATGGCGCCTACGCTCCCTGGCCGCCGTCCCTACCGGCCAAACGCATAACATGTCCGTCTTGGATCCGCCGCCCCCACGAGGACGCGCCCCTTCGATGGCTCGATAAGATCCAGCACCATTGACACGGCCCCGGCGTCGAATTCGAAATCCGGCCAGACGTGGAGCCGGTGCCCCCGGGCTTCCAGGTCGGCGCGAATCGGCTCGGCGATCCGAGACTCGACGCTCACGCGTCCCTGCACCTCGGTGTGCGGGTAGAAGGAGTCGGGAAAGCTGAATGTCGCTGCGCGGGGCGCTTCCACAGCTTGCTGCGGGGTGAGCCCGAAGACGGCGCAGTTGAGGAAACTTTGCAACATTGCCTGCACAATCACATCACCGCCGGGGCTGCCGAATGCCCATAGCATGGGCTCGCCCACCGTCGGTTTCAGTGCCAGGGCGGGTGCCGGTGTCACGCGCGGGCGGCGGCCAGGGCCGATCGCCGCCGGATGGCTGGGGTCGAGCCGGCTCTGGACGCCCCGCGGCGACACGATGATTCCCAACCCCGGCACGATCGGGCCACCGTCCAGGGTGTCGCTCGGGGTCGCGCTGAACACGTTCCCTGCAGCATCGATGATGCAGAAGGACGTCGTATCGCACCGTTTCAACCCTGCACGCACCGTCGGCAGGTTGGGGAGCGCGGTGGTGGAGCGAATGCGGTCCCGCAACTCGCGGGCGTGGCTGTCCGAGAGCAACCACTCCCCGTCTACAGCCATCTGCTGCGGATCCCCATAGTATCGTTCGCGATCTGAAAACGCGAGCTTGAGACTCTCAACCAGACAGTGAAGATAGTCGGCCGTGTTATGTCCGAATCCGGCAAGATCAAAGCCGTCAAGCAGTGCGAGCGCCTGAAGCAGCACCGGCCCTTGCGACCAGAACCCGCTCGTGTAGACCCTGTAGCGGGCGTACTGACGCGAGAGCGCGGACGTCACTTCGTTGCGGAAGGCCCCCAGGTCGTCCCGCGTCAGCCAGCCTCCCTCGGCGCTGACGAAGGACACAACGCGTTCTGCTGGCATCCCCTCGTAGAATGCTCGCCGCACCTGCTCCAGGGCCGATACCCGATCACGGCCAACCTCCGCGTCCGCAAGCCACTGCAGCAATCGCGCCAGATCCGGTTGGCGGAGGCACTCCCCCGCGTGCGGGGGCCGGCCGTTGGGCCAGTAGATCGCTGCTGAGGATGGCCACTGGCTGAACCCCCGTCCCAGGATCTCGAGCGATCGCGCGGTCCGCACATCCAACGCGAACCCGTCGGCGGCAAGCTCGATGGCCGGCGCTGCCACGTCCCCGAAGGTCCATGTCCCGAACCGCGCCAGCGCTGTGATCCACGCGTCAGGGGCCGCGGGCACCACAGCGATAGGCGCACCGAGGGGCATCTCCCTGCCAAACCGCTCGCGGAATGCGTCGACGGTGGCCGAACGCCCCCAGGTTCCAACGCCACTCACGTTCCACACCGTCCCGGATCCGGCCGGCCGAATCAGGATCGGCGCGATGCCACCGAAGTTCGCCATGTCCGACTGCACCACGTTCGTGGCCAAGCCGGCGGCCACGCCGGCATCCACGGCCGTTCCCCCTCGTTCCAACACACGCACCGCGACAGATGCCACAAGCGGGTGGCCGGCCGAGACCATGAACCGGCTCCCGACGAGTGTTGGGCGGAGCGACTCCGGCGGGGGGAACACTCCCGGGACCGGTGACCCTGCTGGCGCCCGCATCCCACCAGCACCGCTCGCGAACCGTTCCACGCTGTCTCCATCTCCCATCGCTGCTTGTTTGATAGCTATCTGCGCCGTTACGCCGGGCCTGCCCGATCGAGCCTATCGCGCATCGCATCGCCGAGAAAGTTGAACGTCATCACGGTGACGAAGATCATGCCGCCGGGGGCGAACACGAGCCACGGAGCCTGTTCCAGGAATTCCTTGCCCTCGTTGATCATATTGCCCCACGATGGGGTCGGCGGCTGCACGCCAAGACCCAGGAAAGACAAGCCCGCTTCGATCAAAATGGCGAACGATAAGCTCACTGAGGCCTGCACGATGAGCGGGCCGGCAACGTTCGGCAGAATGCAGCGCGCCATCGTGCGCACGCCCGAAGCGCCCACGGCGTGCGCCGCTTCGACGTAGTCAAGCGTACGTACCTGAAGCACCCGCGCCCGGGCCAAGCGCGCGAAGATCGGGATCGTGACGACGCCAATGGCCACCGTCACGCCGACGACGCCGGTGCCGATGACTGCGGTAATCCCGATCGCGAGAATCAGCGTTGGGAAGGCCTGCAGCGCGTCCACGACCCGCATGAGCGCGTGGTCCCACCACCCACCGCGGTAGCCGCCGAACAGGCCTGACGCACTCCCCAGGCTGGCGGCGATGGACACCGCAAAAATCCCGAGGCCAAGCGACACCCGGCCCCCGAACAAGATACGGCTGAACACGTCCCGTCCCAACTGGTCCGTACCAAGCCAGTGATGGAGGCTGGGGGGTTGCAGCGCGTCACGCAGGGTGACATGTTCCTGATACGGATTGTACGGGGCCAGCCACGCCGCGCCAATCGCGACCAGCACCAGCACGGCGGCGACGCCAAAGCTCGCAGGCACGCGGTGGCGCCACCGCAGCCACCGGCCGCGCGGCCAACCGATCTTATCCGTAGCGAACTCGTGGGTCGAGGACGCCATAGATCAGGTCCACGGCGAGGTTAATGCTCAGGTAGAGCAACGCTGACCACAGCACGACCCCCTGGATGACGGGGAGGTCGCGGTTGAGGACGTTCTCCACGGCGAGCCGACCGACGCCGGGGAGCGCGAAGATCGTCTCCGTGATCACGGCCCCCGACAGCAGCACACCGGCTTCGTTCCCGAGCACGGTCGTAAACGGTACGAGGGCGTTCCGCAGCACGTGCGAGACCATGATCGCACGTTCGGTCGCGCCCTTTGCCCGCGCGGTGCGCACGTAGCCGTGGCTGATCTCTTCAAGCAACTGGCCGCGCAGCAGCCGGGTGAGCAGCCCCGCCGACGTGAGACCGAGGGTCAGCGTAGGCATGATCATCAGCTTCAGGTTGTCGGCGAGATCGTCAACAGGGCTGACATATCCGGTCGGCGGCAGCCAGCGAAGGCGTAGGGACATCAGATAGATCAGGCCTAGCGCGAGGACGAATCCTGGAAACGAGACACCGACCAACGAGCCTGCCGTGAGCATCCGATCGAGCCAACGGCCGTGGTGGCGCACCGCCAGCATCGCAAAGGGAATCGCGACCATCACCGCCACAGCGAGCGAGAGCGCCGCGAGCTCCAGCGTGACCGGCACGTGGCTCAGCAGCACACCGGTGACCGGCTCCCGGCTCCGAATGGAGACTCCCAGATTGCCGTGCGCGACATTTCCCAGCCACACGACAAATTGGACCGGCAGCGGCCGGTCGAGGCCCAGGCTGTGCCGCATGCCCGCGAGCGTCGACGCCGACACGTCCATCATGCCGACCATGGCGACCACGGGGTCGCCGGGCAGCACGCGCATCAGGACAAACACGCACGCGCTGACCAACAGCATGACCAGGACCATGGCGGCCAGACGGGCAGCGACATAGCGGAGCATCGACGCCGCGCTCGGCGGTTACCGCTGCAGCCAGACGTTCGTCAACCGGATCGTACCATCGGCCATCAACTGGTAGCCGCGCACCGACTTCGCGATGCCGTTCGAGAGCGCCGTGTAATAAATGAGACCGATCGGCGCATCATGCATTACGATGCGCTGCACCTCGCGATAGAGAAACGCGCGCTCGGTGGTGACGCTGGTCGAGCGCGCCTGCGCGAGCAGCCGGTCCACCTGGGGGTTCGAGTACTTGCCGGCATTGTTGAGCCCGCCGGTCGCGAAGAACGACCCCACGGACACATCAGGATCGATTCGGCCGCTGTAGTCAATCATGAGAGCGGCGAACTTGCCAGCGTACATGTTTTGCAACAGCGTCGAGAAGTCTTGCTGCTGCAGATTCGCCGTCACGCCGGCCTCCGCCCAGTTGCTCTTCAGCACCTGCGCCACCGAGGTGAAGGGCTCCTCACTGGGGTAGAGGAAGCTGAAGTTGAGGGTGGACGCCCCCGCCGCATTGAGCAACTGACGTGCCTTCCCGACGTCGCGTGGCGTATAGGCCGTGAAGCGCGGATCGTAGGCCCACGACGCTGGCGGGAGGGGGCCTTGGGCCACCGTGGCCGTCCCGCGGAGGATCGTCTGGACGATGGCCGGCCGATCGATGGCCCAACACAACGCCTGGCGCACGCGAGCGTCGTTAAAGGGTGGCTGGTCAACCTTCATGAAGAAGAACACGTAGCCGAGCGGAGGTGCTTGCACGTACTGGGCCTGCTGCTTCACCGTGGCGACGGCGGTCACCGGCATGCTGTCGATCACATCGACCTGGCGGGTAAGCAGCGCGGTCAGCTTCGCTTGCATATCCGGTATGGCCCGAAACATCACGCCGTCCAAATACGGGAGGGCTGCGCCTTGGGGGTCGCGCCGCCAGTAGGACGGTGAGCGTTTCACAGACAGGTGCTCGTCCCGAACCCACTCCCCGAACACAAACGGCCCGGTGCCAATCGGATGATTCAGATAGTCACTCCCCGACTTGGCCATGGCCGCAGGAGACGCCATCAATCCGGGAATGTCGGCAAAGACGCTCAAGAGCCCAGCGTTCGGCTGCGTCAGCTTCACATGCACCGTCGTCGGATTTACGACATCGACACCCGCCACCGTAGAGAGGAGACTGCGGGACGGCGAGTTATTCTTGGGGTCCTGGATTCGGTCGATATTGAACTTGACCGCAGACGCGTCAAATGGAGTGCCATCATGGAACCGGACACCGGGCTGCAGATGCCAGAGGTATTCGGTCGCGCTCGGTGTCTCCCAGCGCGCGACCAAGCTCGGTTGGATCCGGAGTTTCTCGTCGAACGTAAAGAGGGTATCGTAGATGGTCAGATCAACGTAGCGGTCAACGCGGGAAAATGGGCGGGCCGGGTCCGGTCCGAGCGGCTCCGAATCGATAGCCACACGGAGAGTCCCGCCCTTCACCGCGGGCGCGCCGGCGGCGTACCCGGGTACGGGCTGGTGGATCGGGGCCGCCACACTCAGCCCCGCCGCAGTCATGAGACTGCGTTTTAGCAAGCTCCGACGAGTGATGCCGGTCGTGCTGGCCATGTCCATCCCACCCTCCCTGAGATGTCGTCGCTTCGTGTCGCTACGCTAGCGTCTCCGCGACCGCCAGATATCGTGCCAGCGCGGCGTAGCCGTCGACCGCCTGCTCAAGCGCCGTAATCGAGATATGCTCGTCCGTTTGATGTGACTGCGCGTCGTCCCCTGGGCCAAAGCCGATCGTCGGGATGCCGCGTTCACCCGCGGCGGCACTGCCGTTCGTACATGCGAGATACGCCGACACACATGGACCCAGGCCACTCTCCGCGAGCGCCGACTGCGCGACCTCGACGATCCGTGACGACGGCGCCAGCGCCCAACCCGGGGCAAATTTCATCCCGCGAAGTATCGCGCCACGGTCGGTGCGCGCCTCGAGTTGTGCAACATCGATCGTCGCGAGAAGCGCCGGATCGCGTCGCCGTGCTTCCGCCAAGTACTCCCGAAGAGGTGCCAACACGGATTCAGGCGTCTCCCCCGGGAGGAGCCGTCGGTCGAGTGTCACCCGGCAACGCTCGGGGACGACCGAGTTGGACGGATACGGCGATGAAATGATCTCTGTGGGAACCAGCAGGGCCGGGCCAACGACCGCGTGGGGAGGCGGCAGCGGGGCGGCCAGGAGGCCCGGCAGAATCGTGAGCATCTTCTCCAAGGCGTTAATGGCCGTTTCCGGATACGCGGAGTGGCCCGCCCGTCCGAGCACTTCGAGACACAGCTCGCCCCGACCGCGCTGACCGATCGCCAAGGTCAGATTCGTCGGCTCGCCAATCACGACAGCATCCGGACGAAGACGATCGCAGACATGCCCGAATGCCAGCCCCTCGACCAACTCTTCAGCGATGGTGCAACTCACGTGGATCGTCCGGCGATCACGTCCGGTCTCTGCGGCCAGGCGTGCCCCCGCCACCACCATGGCCGCGACCGCCCCTTTCATGTCCGTCGCGCCCCGGCCATAAAGGAACCCGCCGTCGATGCCGCCGCCCCAGGGATCGTGCGTCCAGCGGTCGCGGTCCCCTTCTGACACCACGTCGACGTGCCCGTCCAGCACCAGACATCCAGACCGAGCACCCTCGATCGTCCCGATCACGTTGCCAAGGTCGTCCACCGTAACGCGGTCGTACCCTAGATCGGTCATGACGGTGCGCACCAGGGCCAGGGCCGGCCCTTCCGCGCCCGGTGCCGTTCGAAGCCGGATGAGGGCCTGGGCCAGCGCGACGACGTCGTGCGCGGGAGCGGCCATGGCCCTACTCGGGCGGAAGGGTCTCACTGGTGGTCCCGATCATGACGATCGGCTCCCCCACGTCCACGCGAGCACCCTCAGGCACAAGCAGTTTCCGCACGACCCCCGTCACCGGCGCCACCAGCTCCACGTTCGCCTTGGCCGTGTCGATGAGCACGAGCGGACTGTCCTTCTCCACGGCGTCGCCTTCATGGACGAGCCACGTGACGATGTCGGCGTCGGTCATCCCCATCCCGAGCTGCGGGAGGCGCATCACGTGCACCCGTCCGCTCCCTTCCCGGCGGGCATGTGGGCCTCCATCGGCTGCCGCGCGGCGCGCACGACTCCCGCGGCCGACGGCAGGATGGCCGACTCCAACGGCGGGCTGAACGGAACGGGCACGGTGGGCCGGGCACAGCGGATGATCGGCGCTCGCAGGAGCCCGAATCCCTCCCCGGCGACCCGCGCCGCCACCTCGGCCGCGAAGCCGCAAAACGAGTTACTGTCGTCGGCGACCACGAGCCGTCCCGTGCGGGCCACCGATGCCAGAACGGTGTGAGTATCCAGTGGGAGCACGCAGCGCGCGTCCACGATCTCGGCTGCGATTCCCTCGCGGTCGAGAAGCTCGCTCGCCCGAAGCGCTTCGTGGACCATGTGCCCGATAGCCACAATCGTCACGGCGCCGCCATTGCGCACGACCTCGGCGCGTCCCAGCGGCGTCGCGTAGTCGCCTTCGGGCACTTCACCGCGCACGCTGAGGCACTTCGCATCCTCGTACACAATCACGGGATCGTCGTCACGGACCGCCGACTTCAACAGTCCCTTCGCATCGGCCGGCGACGACGGCATAATGGTCTTCAGGCCCATGTGGGCCAGCATGGGATAGTTGTGGTCAGAGTGTTGCGCCCCCAGGCCGCCCGCGGCACCGGACATGGTGACCCTGACCACCATGGGAATCCGGATTTGCCCGCCGGTCATGTACCGGAGTTTTGCCGCTTGATTCACCAGTTGATCCATGGCCACGTATGGCAGCGCGCTGATCTGATATTCCACGACCGGCCGCAGCCCACGGATCGCGGCGCCGATGGCCAGCGCTGTGAATCCCGCCTCGGAGATCGGGGTGTCGAGGACGCGCTCGGGCCCAAATTCGTCGACCAAACCGGTCGTAATGCCCATCAGGCCGCATCGGACGTCCTCGCCCAGGACGATGACGGATGCATCACGCCGCATCTCCTCGGCCAGCGCGTCATGGAGCGCTTGCGCGAACCGGATCCTCGGCATCAGCGCACCCCGTCGGGCAGCCCCGCCACCTCGGTTGCGTAGACGTCGGTGAACGCCTCGTCCGCCGACGGTGGGGGACTCTGGCGCGCAAATACCACCGCATCCTCCACCTCGGCGCGGACATCGCCGTGCAGGGCGTCCAGTTCCTCCTGCGGGACGAATCCGTGCGCGAGCAACTCACCGCGGAGGCGTGCGATGGGATCGCGTCGCTGCCAGACGCTCTCTTCGTCCTCGGGACGATACGGATGCTTGAGAATCGCGGCTTCGGCGGAAAAGTGCCCATGGTAGCGGTAGGTTTTGGCCTCGAGGAGAAACGGTAGGCTGGAGGTCCGCATCCGGCGCAGCGCCTCGCAGGTGGCTTCGTAAACGGTGAGGACGTCCATCCCGTCGACGCTGCGGCCGTCGAATCCGTAGGCGGCCGCGCGGCTTGATACATCCCGGACACTCAGGCCGTGGTCAGCTCTGAGGCTGATCGCGTACTGGTTGTTTTCGCAGACGAACAAGACCGGCAGCTTCCATACCGCGGCGAGGTTCATGCTTTCATGGAGGACGCCTTGATTCGCCGCGCCGTCACCAAAAAAGGCCACGGCCACGCGCGAACTCTGTGTCGTCTTCTCCGCGAAGGCGGCCCCCACGGCGATCGCCGCACTCGCCCCAAGGATGGCGTTCGCCCCGAGCATGCCGTGCTCGAGCGACGTGATGTGCATGGAACCGCCCTTGCCCTTGCAATAACCGGAGGCCTTGCCGTACAGCTCGGCCATCATGGGGCGCGGGGCGCAGCCTCTTGCAAGAAGGTGCCCGTGGCCCCGGTGCGTGCTCCCGACAAGCGCTTCCGCGCCCGCCCCTGCGAGTACGCCAACGGCGACTGCCTCCTGCCCAATGTATTGGTGAATCTCGCCCATAATCTCGCCCGATGCCAGCAACTCGCCAGCACGCGCATCGAATTCCCGGATGAGGAGCATACGGCGCAGAAGGATCAGGCCATGCGCCTGAAGGAGCTTGGTGCGGGCCGGTACGTTCGCCGCCTCCATGCGACACATACTCCATTCAGATCAGTCGTCTGATGTCTGAAGTTTGCGAACCTCAATGAGAATTCCTGCACTGCAGGACCAGTATCCCCGGGAGCGAAGTCGGATGACTGATAATTTCCCGGGGGTCCGAGAGACGCGATGCTTACGGCGGGTCGTCGTGGTCTGCGTATCAAACGTCATCGGCAGGCTCTGTACACAGTTGCGCAGCACAAGCTGATGGATCTTATCCGCAACGGTCGCCTTTTGCCGGGTGCCCAGTTGCCCGCACAGGATGACTTAGCAGAGATGCTTGGGGTGAGCCGAGCAACCGTTCGAGAAGCGATCCGAGGCATTGCTCAACTAGGCTTGATTGAACAGCGTCACGGGGTAGGCACATTCGTCACGTCCGCCGGTTGGCTTATTGATGAAGGAATGGAAGTGCTCGAGAGTCTCGAGTCGATCGCCAAACGGCAAGGGTGGCGTTGCGGGAGCGAAGGTCTCGGGATCCAGCAGGCCACCGATAGTGCGGTTGCGGAGCGTTTCGGTCTTCCGGCGGGAACGCCGATCAATGCCGTCACACGAGTGAAAACGGCGGATGACACCCCCATTGCAAGTATGACCGACTACGTCCCAGAGACGGCCCTCCCGATCGAGCTGCTGTCGCGTCAGTTTACGGGATCGGTACTCGACATGCTTCTCCTCCGGCAGGATCCGGCGATCGACTATGCGACGGCCACGCTAACTGCGTGCAGCGCTGACAATGACATTGCCGGGCAGCTACGGGTGCCGCCCGGCACTCCCCTACTGTTTTCGGTCGAGACCGTGTATGGGAAGGACCATCGGGTCGTCGAGATCGGAGAAACCTACTTCGTGACGCAGTTTTTCCGATTCCATGTCATCCGACGACCCGTCATGTTCCACGGATCTGAGTCGGAAGCCTGACTCAAACTTGGCCACATATGCTGGTTACAATCATGGCTTCTTGGGCGAGGAGAGAAGAGAGAGAGGGGGTTCATCGACTACGCTGGCGTGTCCATTGCAGTCTATCGAAACGAGCCGGCAAGCATGCGCTCGATCAAGCGCTCTCCGGCGCGCCGGACATGTTCTTCGGCTTCCCGCTTGGCCGCTTCCGCATCTCCAGATCGAAGAGCGTCTAGAGTTGGCACATGGAGCTCTGGGATTTCAGCCAAGTCATCATAGAGGCGAAGGCGTACCTCTGCGGTCGCGATAAGCATCCTGATCTGCGCGGAGAGGTCATCGTGCATTCGGACCAGGCGTTTATTCCCCGATGAGCCCGCGAGCGTCTGGTGAAACGCCATCTCCAGATCGACAAGCTTCATCAGCTGATCCGAGCGCGCTGCGTCCCGCATCTCGTCGATGGTCCGTTCGAGAGGGGGGACCAGTCGATCGGTCGGTAACCGCCGGACCGCGGTCTGGGCTGCCAATCCCTCGAGGACGCTCCGTACACTAAAGACTTCGATGACGTCTTCGACAGACCACTGGATGACGAATGCACCTCGGTTGGGGATTGTCACGACAAGCCCTTGCCGAACCAGTTCCTGGATTGCCTCCCGGATCGGCCCGCGGCTGATGCCCAGTTGCCCGGCAAGCTCGGTCTCCGTAAGGTGCGTCCCTGGCGGGTACGTTCCCCTCAAGATCAGATCGTGAATACGAGTCACAGCGCGGTGCCGCAGGAGCTTAGCCTCAGGGTGTTTCAACCGCACGGCCACTGGATGCATCCCTCCCGAATACGACTGCGCCCAGCATAACACGGTGCAGGATTGTTGACAAACAGTCTACAATTCACCTAACGTCCCGGCCACAGGGGCACTGGCCGGGCAGAGATACGAAGCACGCGAGACGTCAGGGGGAATTGCGTTGCCGACATGCAACGCGCGTCGCGTTGGTTTCGCACTCCGGCACGGTGATAACTCGATTCACCGCTGTAGTCCCTCGAAGAGTCTCCTTCAAAGCGTCGCCGAACTCGCGAACTTTGCAGGGGCCCCCGTTCGTGTGTGATGATGTCCCATCCAGTCATGCTCAGATCTAAGCATGCTGCATTACCGGACTGGCGGTGCCAGGCAACCGACTCAGCCAAATCCGATGGGAGGTGGACGGTGATGGAGAGGCGTGCTAGACGCGTTACCCGCCGACAGGTACTCAAGACCGGTGCGACGGCCGCCGGCGGCGTGCTGGCTGGACTAGGCGCGCGTGTAACTGACCGTTCCGCGACGGCGCTGGCAGCGGCGCGCCGCACCCTTGTCTACCTGGATACTGACACTCCCGCCTCCTTCGACCTTGATCAGACAGGAATTCGATTGACAGAGCAACTGGCATCCGCGTGTTACGGGGGCGATATCGTCCGCTACAAGATCGTCAAGGACCCGAAGACCGGAGTCTCGCTGGCCGACATTTATGCCCCCGGGACCACGGGAATTGACCCGGGAGTAGCTGAGAAAATTGACATCTCTCCCGATCAGCGGGTATTCACCTTCCACCTGCGACCCGGCGCGAAGTCGTCCCTCGGAAATACGCTCACAGCGGACGACGTGATCTGGTCATTTAAGCGCAGTGCCGCCCTGAAGCAGACGGGCGGGTTCTTTGCAGATGTGATGGGCGTGAGCAAGGGCAAGATGGAGGCGCTGGATCCGCATACGGTCCGGTTTACGCTGCCGACGCGCAACCCGATCTTCCTCCGGATCGACGCGATGAAGTACTACGGTGGCCTCTTCGATTCCAAGGCGGCCAAGGCCCACGCGACGTCGGCCGATCCGTGGGCCAAGGCGTATCTGGCAACGCACACCGCGGGGTTTGACGCCTATATGGTCGAGAACTATGTCAAAGGTCAGCAGGTCACATTGGTGGCCAATCCCCACTGGTACCGCGGGAAGCCGTACTACGATCGGGTCGTCTGGAAAGCCGTACCGGAGAGCGCGAACCGTCTGGCAGCGCTATTGCGGGGGGACGCGGACGTCGCTGCCCAGTTGACGCCGCCCCAGCTGGAACAGGCTGCGAAGACGCCGGGCTTCACCGTCACCAGCTACCTTGCCAACAAGATCAAGTCTATCCAGCTCAACCTGCGCTACCAACCGCTGGCCGACCACCGGGTCCGCCAAGCCATCGCGTACGCGATCCCGTATGAAGAAATCTTGCGCAGCGTGTACTTCGGCACGGCCCGGCTGGTGCGCAGTCCGATCCCGGAGACATATCCCGCCTATGTTCCCGACTATTGGGTGTACTCCACCAATGTGGACAAAGCACGTGCGCTCATGAAGGAGGCTGGGCAGAGCTCGTTCCCGATGACGCTGACGTACAACCTGGCGAACTACGACGACCCGCTGCTTGCCCCGATCATCCGATCGGCTCTGCAGGAGATCGGAATCACCGTGACGCTCAACGGCGTACCGGACGCGGTCTTCGTGGACAAGCTGTACAAGCACGACGGGCATGGATTCCTCGAGGACAACTGGCCGTTCATCGCGCACCCCGCCTACGCGCTATGGGTGTACTGGAACGCCACGACCGTGCTCAACATCGGCGGCTGGGTCAACAAGGAGTTCGATGACCTTCTGCCGCAGATGCTGGTGGAACTCGATGACACGAAGCTAGCGGCCATGGCGCGCCGGGCCCAGCAGATCTGGGAGGAGCAGCAGCCGTGGATCATGCTGGCCAACCCAGAATGGCATGTGGCGCATCGATCGACGCTCACGAACTTCGTCTGGTACCCGGATAACGACGTCCGCTTCCAGGAGTTGCGCCATACCTAAATGACGCTCTTTATCTACCGCCGTTTGCTGCTGCTTCCGCTCCAGGCCATGGGGGTCGTGACGATCGTCTTCGTGCTTGTGCACCTGCTCCCGGGCGATCCCGCGGCCCTCATGGCGGGGCCGGTCGCCACGGCGGATCAGATCGCGCAGATCCGAGCTAACCTGGGTTTAACCCAACCCCTCCCGGTGCAATATGTCCGCTACGTGGAGCGACTCGTCCACGGGGACTTGGGCACGTCGTGGTACACGAGTAACCCGATCTCAACGGACCTGGCTCAGCGGGCGCCAGCTACGCTGGAACTGATCACACTGGCGCTCCTAGGAATCATCTGCCTCGGGCTCGTGATCGCCGGCGTTATCGCCATGGGCCCGCGGGGGTTGGCGGGTCGCCTGATCGCCGCCTACGGATTCGTCGCGGGGGCGCTGCCCGATTTCTGGGTCGGGCTCGCCCTGATCTTCATCTTCTACTCGAAGGCGCATCTTGGCCCCTCGCCGACGGGCCAACTCAGCAGCCATGCGGTTGTTTCGACGGTGACCGGCATCGCCACGATCGACGCCCTTCTCGCGGGCGACTTTGCCGCGTTCAGCGACGCGGTGAAACACCTCATCCTCCCCGTCGCGACGCTCGTGTTCATCTACATGGGCCCGGTCGTCCGGATCACGGGTGTGGCGGCGGTACGAAGCCTCAACAGCGAGTTCAGCCGGTTCGCGCAGAGCTGGGGGATCACGCCGTGGCGCCTTCAATACTACGCCCTGCGGCATGTCATGCCGACCTTTGTCATTGCCGTAGCGTCAGCGTACGGCTACCTGCTCGGCGGCGCCGTGCTCGTCGAGACCGTGTTCTCGTGGGGCGGGTTTGGGCAGTATGCGGTGCAGGCCGTGACCCACGCCGATTACGCGGCGATCGAGGGGTTTGTCATCGTCGCGGGGATCTTTACGGTGCTCGTCTACACCGTGGCGGACGTCCTGCAGATGGCGCTCGACCCCAGGGCCCGACGATGAGTGCCGTGAGAACGTGGCTCCGGCAACCCCCAGCGACGCTCGTATCGGGAGGTATCGTCGCCGCGACCGTCCTGCTCGCCATCGTCGGGCCGACGCTAGCCCCGTTCAACCCGGAGCGCCCGACGCCATTGGTCCTGCTGCCGCCGTCGCCCAGGCACGTCTTTGGGACCGACGCGTCGGGAATCGACGTCCTCTCTGTCGCGCTCGCCGCCTTCCGTGTCGATGTGGTCATCGCCCTGGTGTCCGTCGGGATCTCCCTGATCGCCGGGATCATGCTTGGTGCCGTTGCCGGATACGGGTTTAACGGAAGCCGCCTCGCGGCGTGGGCGTCCACGATCATTCTGCGGTTGCTGGATCTCGTGCAGTCGATCCCGGTGTTCATCCTCGCGCTGGCGCTCGTGGGCATGTTCGGCCAGACGGTGCGCAACGTCGTGATCGGTGTTGCGTTCGTGAATCTGCCCGTGTTCGCGCGCCTCACCCGATCGGCAGTCAGAAGCGTGGAGCACCGCGAGTTTGTCGCGGCGAGCCGTGCGCTTGGTGTCCGGGAGACGGGGATTCTCGGGAGTCACGTGTTGCCCAACTCGCTTGATGGGACGATCGCATACGCGTCGATCGCCGTGGGAGGCGCGATTCTGCTCACGGCGGGCCTGAGCTTCCTCGGTGCCGGCGTCAGACCTCCTACGCCGGAGTGGGGCGCGGAAATTGCCAGCGGCGCCGGCTACATCGTCACGGGTCAGTGGTGGATCAGCGTCCTGCCGGGGCTTGTCCTGTCCGCCGTCGTGTTGAGTTTCGCGCTGCTTGGCGACGCTGCCCGGGCCGCGCTGGAACGAGCGGGACGGCCCGCGGCGATGCCGGGCGCGCAGGTCCTGACCGTTCCGGCCGGGGAGGAACGCATGCCCGCATGAGCCCGCCTCTCCTCAGGGTTGAGAACTTGCGGGTCGGCTTCCCTGACGGCGGGGCGTGGATACACCCCGTCCGAGGCGTGTCGTTCGAAATCGGGGCTGGAGAGATCATCGGACTGGTCGGCGAGTCAGGGAGCGGCAAGACGTTAACGGCGCTCTCGTGTTCTCGCCTGGTCGGCCCGCCGGCGCGGGTCTCCGCGGACGCGCTCAGGCTTGGTGACGTGGATCTCCTGCGGGCGACCGACCCAATGCTCCGCGCCCTCCGCGGCCGCCAAATCGGCATGATCCCTCAGGATCCGCTCACGAGTCTCCATCCGTCCCTGACGATCGGTAGGCAGATCAACGACGCCCTGACGGATCATGGTGTTCGGGGCGGGGAACGCCGGCGCCGGGCACTGGAGGTGCTGGATCGTGTCGGGCTCCCGGACCCGCCCGCGATTCTCCGGCGATACCCGCACGAGCTTTCTGGTGGGATGCGTCAGCGCGCCACGATCGGCCTGGCACTCGCCAACGCCCCCTCCCTGCTGATCGCCGACGAGCCCACGACGGCGTTGGACGCGATGATCCAGGCGCAGATCCTTCACCTGCTGGCCGACCTCCGCGCCTCGTGGCAGACGAGCATTCTCTTGATCTCACACAATCTCGGGGTCGTCGCCGGGGTCTGCGACCGCTTGCTGGTCATGTACGCGGGACGGATCGTCGAGTCGGGGCCGACGTCCCAGGTCCTGGCTGAGTCGATGCATCCCTACACGCGGGCGCTACTCGAGGCCGTTCCGCGGCTTGAGAGCGCCCGGGCTCTTTACGGCATCCCCGGGACGCCGCCAACCCCGTGGAATCGTCCGCGGGGGTGCGCCTTCCACCCGCGATGCGCCTACCGGATTGAGCGGTGCCAAGTCGATGACCCGCCCGCCGCGGTTGTCGGGCCCGGCCGCCTCGCGGCCTGCTGGGTGAGCCAAGTACGGGGTGGCCTCCCAGTAATCAGCCCGACGCCCTCACGAGGCGACGGCGCCACGCTCACGGTGCGATCAATTGGATCGACGGAGGATCCGTTGTTTCAGGTTACAGGGGTCACCCGGCATTTCGCTGTTGGGCCGGCCTGGCGCCACGAAATCGTCCACGCACTGGATGACATCAGTTTCGACGTTCACCGCGGAGAGTCTCTGGGTATCGTGGGCGAGTCGGGGTCTGGGAAGACCACCCTTGCTCGTCTCCTGGCACTCCTGGACCGCCCGACCCACGGGGAGATCGCGTACGACGGGGAGGATCTTGCGCGGCTGCGCGGTGCCAGCCTGCTCAAGTTCCGGCGGCGTGTGCAGATCGTTTTCCAGGACCCATACTCGTCCCTGGATCCGCGTTACACTGTCGCGGACGCTGTTCGCGAGGCCCTGCGGACCCACCGGATCTGTCCGCCGAGGGAAGAGGACGCCCATATTCGCGAGGTGCTTGATAAGGTGGGGCTGTCCGCCCACTTTGCGGGACGCTACCCGCACGAGCTCTCGGGCGGGCAGCGCCAGCGTGTCTGCATCGCCCGCGCGCTCGCCGTGCGACCCGAGGTCCTTATCGCAGACGAGCCCGTGAGTGCCCTGGACGTGTCGATTCAGGCCCAAATCGTCGAGCTGTTCGAACAGCTGCGGCGACAGGAGCGCCTGACGCTGGTGGTTGTTGCGCACGACCTGGCGCTGATCCGACAGGTCAGCGACCGCGTCCTCACATTGTATCTTGGCAAGATTGTCGAGGACGCGCCGGCCGCCGTGTACGCGGTCCGTCCCCGACACCCGTATGCGTTTGCATTGGGCCGGTCCGTGCCGAGCGTGGAGCGCGTGGGCGAGCTCCCGCCGATCCTGGTGACAGCCGAGCTGCCGCCGGCAACGGCTCCGCCCCCCGGCTGCCGGTTCCACACCCGCTGCTTCAACGCCCATCCACGGTGTAGCCGTGACGAGCCACCCTTGGTCGGGGATCACGGCCACCGATTCGCATGCTTCTACCCCGTGACGGAGGAGCAGTATTCATCGCTGACGCCTCGCACCGTCGACGCGGGGGTGAGGTAAGCGCCGGCACTCGATGGTCCGGGACTGGCGGTCGGCCGCGGTTTGACCAGGGATCGAGGGTACCGGGAGGTGACCAAGCGTGTGCACCTTGTTAGGGCACGTACTGGGACCGGCGTGGGTGCTGGCCAGCTCGAGCGACGATCCGTACGTCGTTTCGAACCAGCTGATCTGCACCGCCGGTGCACCCCACTCGTACATCGCCGTCCGAGTAGTAACCGAGGACCCCGATTCCCCAGTGCCATGGAACCGGATGCTCACGCGCGGCATCAACGCGGCCGGTCTCGCCTATACGTATGCCTACGTGCACGAACCCGGAAACGAACAAGCTCCGCCGCAACGGTGGCCGGGCGCCTTGCTCGCTCAATGCGCGAGTGTCGGGCATGCCATCGAACTGATGCAGCGCCACGTCGGCACGGTCCTTTCGGGCAACTATCTGTTGGCCGATGCCGCCGGAGACGCGGCGTCATTGGAAGTGAGCCGTACGGCCTTGCGTGTCGCCCGCAACCCCCGCGGAAAACTGGTGTGCACGAACGTCTGGGCGACTCTTGAGATGGTCGTATCAGATCGGTGGGGGGCCGAGACGGCCCGGGACCGCTCGGCGCGAGCAAATAGCCTCTTAAACGGTGCCCCAAGGGATATCCATGCTGTCTTTCACGCCATCCGGGATCACAGCGACGGCGGAGGCGATGCGCAACGCCCCTATGGCGTTTCGATCTGCAACCACGGTCGCCAAGAGGGCACCATCTCGGGCGAGGTGCTGGACCCGGGCCATCGCGTGCTGTGGTGGACGTACGGGTGGCCGTGTGGCCAAGCACGCGGTTACGAAATCTCAACGCGCATGCCGTGGGGACGCTTTGTCGGCTTTAGTGCGACGAAGGTGCAGACCGGCGGCGAGGTGACTACACTGGACGGTCGGGTTACCGCGCTGGGCGTTCGGCTCATCAGCGAAGTGGAGGATCCTCGGTAGGCAGGGCAGGCGGACGTTGTACCTGCGAGGGCAGTCACCCAATTGGCGCTCGGCGGGTACTGCGACGCCTTGAGCGGAGAATACACGCGTGGCTTGCATCGGAGCCGATGAGACGAAATACGCTTTCGATGGTGGGCGGTCCGAGAGTCTGATGGCGAAGTTCACCCTGGTATGTTCGGCATGTGAAAGAACGCATGAACCCAGTGAGAAGGCCCAGCGGTGCGCGGTCTGCGGCGAGCCACTCCTGGCTCGGTTAGACCTGTCGGAGGCGTCATGGCCACCCTCTCCCGGGCGGTGGACGGCTCGCTTTCGCAGCTTCTTGCCGTTTGACTCAATCGCCGACGAGCTGACCCTTGGCGAAGCCGGGACGCCGTTGGTCCGCGCACGATCCCTTGGAAAGGAACTCGCCCTCCGCGAGCTGTGGTTCAAGTGCGAGGGCGCGAATCCCACGGGCTCGTTCAAGGACCGGGGTACGATCACCGGCTTGCTTCGTGTGCGCGCGTTGGGGCTCTCCCATGTCGGTACGGTCTCCACCGGCAATATGGCAATCTCGGTGGCGGCCTATTCAGCCCGGATGGGCCTGCGCTGTCTCGTGCTGGCGGGGGCTTCTGTCCCCGCGGAAAAGCTCGCCCCGTTGGGACTCTATGGCGCGAACATCGTACGCTTCGACGGCGACTACGGAGATCTATACTACTCCTCCCTACGTCTCGCCAAAGACCTGCCCGTCTACATGGTGAACTCTGACGACCCGTTTCGGATCGAGGGGCAAAAGCTGCTGTTCTATGAAATCGTCGATCAATTGGGACGGCCCCCCGATGTGGTCCTTGTCCCGGTGAGCAGCGGAGGCAATCTCTCCGCTCTCCTCAAGGCAGTTGACGAGCTCCTGGACTTGCGAGTCCTGTCGAAGCCTCCGCTTGTTGTTGGGGTTCAGGCCAGCGGGTGTAACCCTGTCGCCAGGGCCTTCCGGAACGGGAGAGAGACCGTCGACCGTGTGACGCATCCGCAGACGATCGCCCACGCGATTATGAATCCATACCCTCCGAGCGGCGCGCGGGCCCTGAGGGCGCTGCGTCGCGTGGGCGGGCTGATACTAGATGTCGGAGACGAGGAAATTCTTGCGGCCCAGCGGGACCTTGCGGCGAAAGAAGGCATTTGGGTCCAACCGGATTCGGCGACGACTCTTGCGGCGATTCGACGGCTTGTCAGCGACAGGCAGGTGTCGCAGGGCCACTCGGTCGTGTGCGTCCTCACCGGCCACGGCTTCAAGGATGCTGCGGCATTAGGACAACATGCTCTGCCCGCGGCAGCGACCGCAGGTCACCAAGAGCTTCCGGCGCTCTTCGAACGATTTGCCTGGTCGTAGATGATTCGCGGAAAACGCTGTACCCGTATAACTTGCTCCGCGCGAGGAATGCTGTGAGCGAGAACCGATACCGGATCGGTGTGGACGTCGGCGGCACATTCACAGACCTCATCGCGGTGAGCGAGGATGGGAGTACGCTCCTACCGGTCAAAGTGCCGAGCGTGCCTCAGGCGCCCGCAGACGGCGTGCTGGACGCGTTTGGGCGGCTTTTTGCCGACCGCCCCGGGCGGGCGGACTATATCGTCCACGCGTCAACGATCGGCACGAACATTTTCCTCGGGCAGATCGGCCTAGTGCTGCCCCGTGCGGCGCTGCTCACGACCGAGGGTTTCCGGGATGTTCTCGAGATCGGGCGCCAGCGTCGGGCGGAATTGTACAATCTGTCCTACGATCGGCCGCGGCCCCTCGTGGAACGGCGGCTGCGGATCGGCGTCCCCGAGCGGATTGACGCGGCAGGGCGCGTCGTGCGGCCACTCGACGAAGAGCGCGTGCGCGCCGCCGCGGCGCGCCTCTCAGCCGACCGCGTCGAAGCCGTCGCAATTGCCTTCCTCCATAGTTACGCCAACTCGGCGCATGAGCGACGGGCGAAGGAAATTCTCCAGGCCGCGCTGCCTGAGGCGGTGATCGTCACCTCCTCCGACATTGACCCCGAGTACCGGGAGTACGAGCGGTCGAGCACCACGGTTGTCAGTGCCTTGCTCTCGCCCGTGGTCTCGCACTATCTGCGCGGCCTCGCCGCGCGCCTCCCCCGCGAGGCGTCCGCGGCGCCTCTCTACGCGATGCAGTCGAGCGGCGGGATCACGACGATCGAAGGTGCGGCGGCCAGGCCCGGAACGATCATCGAATCCGGGCCTGCGGCCGGCGTAGTCGGCGCGGCCTCACTCGCGCGCCGACTCGGATACGGCCACGTGCTCAGCTTCGACATGGGTGGTACAACGGCCAAGGCGGGCGCCGTGATCGACGGCCGGCCCCAGGTCGTCACCGAATACGAGGTCGGCGGGCAGGTGCACGCCGGGCGGATCGTGCGCGGCAGCGGGTATCCTGTGCGCGCGCCGTTCATCGACCTCGCAGAGGTGAGTGCCGGCGGCGGTACCGTGGCGTGGGTGGAGGGTAGCGCGCTCCGGTGCGGTCCGCTGAGTGCGGGTGCCGACCCTGGTCCGGCCTGTTACGGGCGCGGCGGCAACCGGCCAACCGTCACCGACGCGCATCTCCTGCTCGGGTGGCTGTCTCCAGAGGGCCTTCTCGGCGGGCGGATGCACCTGTCGTACGAGGCGGCCGAGCAGGCGGTGGACACGGTGGCTCGCCGGCTCGGCCTCGATCGCATGGCTGCGGCCGCCGGAGTCGTTGAGATCGTAAACGCCCAGATGGCGCGGGCGCTCAGGATCGTCTCGCTGGAGCGGGGGTACGACCCCCGGGAGATGGCGATGGTGGCTTTCGGAGGCGCCGGCCCCATGCACGCGGCCGCGCTCGCCAACGATCTGGGCGTCCCGGAGATCGTAGTGCCCCGTTACCCGGGGCTGTTTTCGGCGGTGGGCCTGCTTGCGGCCGACCTGCGCGCCGACCGCGTCGAGAGCGTCATGCGCCCGCTGGAGGCGGTCGAGCCCGACTGGCTCGCGGAGCGGTTCGAGCGTCTGGACGCAGAGGCCCAGGCGGCCGTACGCGACGGCGACAGCCGACGCCAAGTCGTCGTGCAGCGCGGTTTGGACCTACGCTACGTCGGGCAGTCGTACGAACTGACCGTGCCGGTCGGGGCGGGGCTCGCGGCGGTCGCGGATGCCTTCCGGGCACGCCACGCGGACATCTACGGCTACGCGCCCGCGCGGGAGCCGATCGAGGTCGTAAGTGCGCGGGTGATGGCCCTCGGGATGATGCCGCCGCTGCCGCTCTGGGAAGGGCGGCAGACGCTCCCGGGTGCCGCCGCTCCGCAGCGACGTCGCGCGTACCTCGGAGGGCGCTGGGCGGAGGTACCGGTGTGGCGCCGTCATCATCTTACACCCGAGCAAGCCCTCCAGGGTCCTGTGATCGTGGAGGATGATGACGCCACGACGATCGTCCCGCCCGGATGGAGCGTCGCGATCGCCGAAGCCGGGGTGCTGCGTCTATGGAGGGCTGCATGATGAGGCCGGATCCCGTGACCGTTGAGGTCATCCGGAACGCGATGATCTACGCGGCGGAGGAGATGGGTCTGGCACTCCGCAACGCGAGTTACTCGCCCAATATCAAGGAGCGCATGGACCACTCCTGCGCGTTGTTTGACGCGGCGGGCCGCTTGGTAGCCCAGGCCGAACATATCCCCGCACACTTGGGCTCGATGCCGCTCGGCGTCCGGAACACGGTCGAACTCCTCCGCCGCGAGGCGCAACAGCCCGGCGACGTGTTCATCGTCAACGACCCGTACATCGCGGGCACGCACCTAAACGACATCCTGATCGTCAGGCCGTTGTTCTGGCAAGGTACGCTCGTCGGCTACAGCGCCAACAAGGCCCATCACGTGGACGTGGGCGGCCGCACCCCCGGCAGCCTCAGCAGCGATGCCCGGGAGCTCGTCGAGGAAGGGATCCGGGTCCCACTCCTCCTGTTCATCCGCGGCGACAAAGAGATTGCGGACACCGTTGCACTGATCCTGGCCAATGTCCGCTCCCCGGATACCACGCGGGGCGATCTCCGAGCGCAAGTGGCGGCGGCTTCCCTGGGCGACCGGCGCGTTCGAGAACTCATGGAGCGGTACGGCCGCGAGAGCGTGCTGGCCGCGTGGGATGCCATCCTTGATCAGGGGGAGGAGCAGGCACAGCGGGCGTTCGGCACGCTGCCCGCCGGCCGCTACACGGCCGAAGACTGTCTTGAGGACGACGGAACGCCCGGCGGGCTCCTTTGGCTGCGGGTCGCGGTGACCGTCCGCGACGCCCGGGTTCACATCGACTTCACCGGGACGGACCCGCAGGTGCCGCGGCCGATCAACGCGGTGTTCGGAGTCACCACGGCCGGCGCGGTTTACGCGCTCAAGGCGGTATGTGACCCGCCATCGCCGATGAACGAAGGCTGGCTGCGCCGGGTTGAGGTCACAGCGCCAGGCGGGACAGTGCTTAACCCCGTGCGTCCCGCGCCGGTCGGTGTGGGGAACACTGAGACGAACCAGCGTGTGGCCGACGTTGTCCTCCGGGCGCTCGCCGACGCGGTCCCGGGGCGTGTTCCCGCGGCTTCAAACGGATCGATGAGTAACGTCACAGTGGGCGGCTTCGACCGGAAGCGTGGCCGAAGCTGGACATTCTACGAAACGATTGCCGGCGGGATGGGCGGCAGGCCTGATCGGGATGGCATCGACGGCATTCACTGCAATATGACCAATACGATGAACACACCGATCGAGGCGATTGAGCAGGAGTTACCAATGCGATTTCTCGCCTACGAGTTTCGCCCTTGGACAGGCGGCGCAGGACGGTGGCGCGGCGGCTGTGGTGTCGTGCGGGCTTGGGAGCTCACTACTGAGGAGGCGACGGTGTCGATCCTCACCGAGCGCACGCGGGTGGCGCCATGGGGCTTAGCCGGTGGGCAGCCAGGAGCGCTGGCCCGCCACTTGGTACGGCGGGCCGGTGGGAGAGAGGAGGTTCTACCGTCCAAGTACACAACGCACCTGCGCCGTGGGGATGCGCTCGTGATTCAGACGCCGGGCGGGGGTGGGTACGGCGATCCGATCAAACGGGACCCGGAGCTGGCGCAGTGGGATGCGGAAAACGAGCTCGCATGAGTGTTGCCTGAAACGCCCTGACAGGGACACCCTCTTTACCTGAGGTTGACTCGAACCTTTCCGATACGATGCTGGCAAGGTCCCGACAGCCTGGCAAGCGCACACCATGAGCATGCTCAAGCCCAGTGTCGTGGTTCAGGTCGAGTATCGGCAGAGGCTGCGAGACAGCCTACGGCATGCGGCGCCCTAAGCGCTAACTATAACTAGCGCCGACGCCCCGCGCGCAGCGGGAGGCGTGGCGGCTCGTCCACCCGGACGCGCCGCCGCGGATCGCGCTCGCGGCCGACCTCGAAAACCTCACCTCGAGCGCTCGCGAATGGCGCGGGCGCCGCCTCAACTTCGCGGCTCTTTACGAGCGGCTGAGCCGGGGCGGGCGGGTCGTGTCGGCCGCCGCGTTCGCCGTTGAGACTTCCGGGCAAGCCGGCTTCCTGGCTGCGCTGAGGTACGCCGGCTGGGAGCCGCATGTTCGGCCCAGGACAACCGCGGTAGGGCGGCCCAAAGCCAACTGGGACGTCGGCCTTACCCTCCATATCGTAGGCCTTGCGCCCTACGTTGACGTGCTCGGCCTTGCCACCGGCGACGGCGACTTCGCCGATCTCATCCACTGGCTGCGTGAACAAGGCGTCCAGACCCGCGTCGCGGCGGTGCCGGAGGACACCGCAGAGAAACTGCGCGTCGCGGCAGATGAATTCATCGCCGTTGACGACGGGCTGATGATGCGGGACGAGTTACGTGAGAAGAAGAGGGTGTCGGGGGCTGTGGAGACTGCGCGTGAACGGCTGGTGGCAGCCTTGGATTGATGCGAACTGGTGGTATGGGGCCTTGAACAGGAAAGGTCCTGTGGGCTGCACGGGTGGGGGTAGTGGGTCAGTTTGATTCTTCCACTCAATCGACAGCCGCAAGCGGTAAGCATTTGGCGTGGCGGTGGTTTGAGACAAAACCGACTGCACCGGACCGGCGGAGTAGCGCAATCAGGCAGGGACGTATGTCAGCCTAACCGTGTTCTCGCCAACGGGATCGGTGGAAACAAGGCGGAGCGGCGGCCGCGGGCCGGCAAAGAATGGCTTGCCGCGACCAAGCACGACGGGGTGGAAGTAGAGTCGATACTCAT
>JAJPIA010000017.1 GCA_021324975.1 Bacillota bacterium | reverse complement strand
GGTTTCGTCCGCACCATGTCCCGGCTGCAACTGGCAAGGACTGCTGTGCTCGTAACTTCGGGGGTCTCTCGCCTCTTGACACGGGGGCCCTCTACAGATAAGGGGGCCATCGACTCGCATGGAACGCCAGGCCGTATTCCCGTCCGACCGTCCGCGTCCGACGTCACCCTACTCGCCGGGGATCCGGCTCGACCGGCTCGTCTTTACCTCCGGGCAGGTGGGCGCGGACCCGGCAGGCAAGGTTCCCGAGGACATTCGCGCCCAGACGCGCAACTGCATCGACAACTGCCGGGCCGTGCTCGAGGCGGCCGGCTCCGGTCTCGGGCGCGTCCTCAAGGTAACGGTATTCCTCACCGATATCGCGGAGTTCGGGGCGATGAACGAGGTGTACCGGAGCGCGTTTCAGGGAGATCTCCCCGCGCGCAGCACCGTCCAGGTCGCGGCGCTCGCGCGCCCCGAACTGCGCGTGGAGATCGAGATGATCGGATACGTGCCGTAGCCTGTCTCGCGATATACCTACGTGCGTGTGCCGGTTTGCTTGCGATGCCAGCAGGCCGAAGGCTGCAGTGGGCCGGCGTCGGGGCGTTCTGGCTCACGCCGTAGGCCCCGGAGCGGAGGGCAGGTCCGCACGGGACCAGTCCTTGCCGAAGTAATGCGCTGATGCGCTAGAGCTCGGCCAGAAGACGTGTGAACCAAGCCAGCCGCGGCGCGATCGCGGACACGATGATGTGCTCGTGGTCCGCGTGGCCGCCGTCGCCAATGGCGCCGAGGCCGTCGAACGTCGGGACGCCCGCGGCGGCCGTAAAGTTGCCGTCGCTGCCGCCGCCGGTGCCCGTGGCCGGCAGATCGACGCCCTCGTCCGCCGCCAGACGCCGCGCCAGGTCATAGAGCCGCCGGGACGCGGGCGTCTCTTCCATCGGCGGGCGGTTGAGGCCGCCCGTGATCCGGGTAGTCACGCCCGTCACGAACGTGGGACGGGCCTTGACGCGCTCGTCGGTACGCCGCGCCTCGTCCATCGTCCGGACCCGCAGGTCGATCTCCGCCTCCGCGGACGCCGCGACCACGTTCGATCGCGTGCCTCCGCGCACCACCCCGACGTTGACCGTGGTGCCCCGCTCCGGATCGTTGAGCGCGTGCAGATCGATGACCTGGTGCGCAAGCTCGAGCACGGCGCTGCGGCCCCGCTCCGGGTCCGCGCCGGCGTGGCTCGCCACGCCCTGGACGTGCATCCGGTACATGCCCACGCCCTTGCGCCACAACTTCACCGCGCCCTCCGGTCCGACGGACGGCTCGAGGATGAGCGCGCATTCGGATTCCCGGGCGAGGCGCTCGATGAGCGGCCGGGACGTCGGGCTCCCGACTTCCTCCTCGGTGTTGGCCAGGAACACAAACGTCTTGTCCTCCGCCGCGCCGCTCTCTACTAGGGCCCGAAGCGCCCACACCGCCTGGATGTCCCCGTACTTCATGTCGAAACATCCCGGCCCCGTCATCCGATCGCCGTCGATGCGGCACGGCAGCCGCTCCAGCGTCCCGACGGGCCAGACCGTGTCGAAGTGGCCGACGAGGAGGACGCGCCGCCGGCCGCGCCCTACGCGCGCCTCGAAGTGATCCCCCCAGCGCTCTTGACGGTGCCAGACGATGTCCGCGCGCGCGGCGTCGGCGAACCGGCCCGCCAGGTACCGGCCGGCGCGATCGACCGCCGCCTTGTCGGTCGTGGGCGACTCGAGCTCCACGAACGCTTTGAGGTCCGCGAGCAGATCGCTCAGGTGTTGGTCGGCGAATCCGCGAAACCGGCTCACGGGGGAACCTCCTTGGGGTAGACGTTCTCGTTGAGGCGGCGCAACTCGGCGAGATTCTGCGGCGCCATGACGCGGCGGCCCGTCTCCAGCTCGTGGATCATCTCGATGAGGCGCGCCGCGAGCGGCAGCTCGAACCCGTGGGTGCGCGCGATCTCGACCACCGGGCCGAGCTGATGGTCCACCTCGGTCGGCCGGCGCCGGACCACGAGGTCGCGCCAGATCCCGCTCTTTTGCTTCAGCGACCGGCGGTTGAACGTGGCCAGGCGGTCGAGGCTTGCGCGGATCCCATCCCAGTCGCGCGGGTTCGCGAACCGCATGGGACCGGGCTCGTAGCCGTCGAACCCCTCGCTCTCCACGCCCTCGGCCTCGGCGGTGCGGACGACCTCGGCCGCGAGGTTGGCCATCAGCGCGAGGTTCTCCGGCGCCGAGAGCACGTTTGCCATCGTGTCGTCCACGGTTGCCGACGCAAACAGCTGCGCCGCATATCCGAGCTTGCCCCACAAATAACCCCAGATGTTCCCGGTCAGCGTCGTGTTCTTCAAAAACGCCTCCCGCATGACGTCGCCGAGCCGCTCGAGGCGCGGCGTCATCCTCCCGTCCAGCTCGCCCAGATAGAGCGCGCCCGCGCTGCCGTACATGATGCGGCCCGGCGCCTGGTAGTCGGCGCCGAAATTGACGAACGCGCCCACCGTGCGGTCCGCGCCGATCCGCGCGGCGATGACCCGCTCGTTGAGGCCGTTCTGCATCGACACCACGTAGCTCTCGGGGCCGAGGAGCGGTGCCACGGACTCCAGCGCGGCCGCGGTGTGCTGCGCCTTGACGGCCAGCAGCACCGCTTCCGGCGGCCGGCCGGCGAGGGCCGCCGCGAGGCCGTCCGGGGTGACCGCGGGCGCGCGAACGCGGAACTCCTCCGCCCCCTCGATCACGAGCCCCCCGCGCGTGATGGCCTCGACGTGCTCGGTGACGTTGTCGACGAAGAGCACCTCGTGCTCCGCCCGCCGCAGGTGCGCGCCGATCGTGCCCCCGATGGCGCCGGATCCCACCACGGTGAAGTGCATCGATCTCCTCCTACCAGCCGATGGCGTAGCCGTTGCGGCGCGGATCCGCCGCGCCCGCGAGCCATCCCGTTGCCGGATCGACGACGATGCCCTGGACGCCCCCGACGCGCATCGACCACGCGCCGAGCATTTCCACCGTATAGCCCCGCGCGGCCATCGCGTTCCGGGTCGCGTCGGGGATGCGCGCCTCCATGCGCAGCCGTTCGGCCGGCAACGTGTCGCCGACGTCGTCCGCCCACCGAAACCGCGGGGCCGCGATCGCGTCCTGGAGATTGAGCCCGAAGTCGATGAGGTTGACGAGCACCTGGACGGTCGTGACGAGGATGCCGTAGGACCCCGGCGTGCCCACGGTGCCCCACAACCGCCCCTCGCGGAACAGGTGCACCGGCGCGATCGGCCACTCATGCCGCTTCCCGGGCGCGATCGCGTTCGGGTGGCCCGGCGTCGTGGCAAACCAGCGCTGCGCGTTGTTGAGGCAGACCCCCGTGCCGGGCACGACCACGCCGCTGCCGAATCCGCTCCCTAAGCTGTGGGTGATGTTGACCGCGAGCCCCGTCGCGTCCGCGGCGGCCAAATGCGTCGTCGATGCGCCCGGCCATCCGCCGCCGGCCGCCACACGACCGGCGCCGGAGGCCGCGGCCGCGAGCCGCCGCCGGACCTCCGCGCTGAGGTCGTCGATGTGACCGCCGGCCAGCACGCGCTCCACGGCGAGGGGCACGTGGTCGGGGTCGCCCACGTAGCGGTCGGTATCGACCCGCGCCAAGCGCGCGGCCTCCGCGACGAGGCCGATGTGCTCCGGCCCGAGGTGCGTGGTCGCACCGAGCTCGAAACGGTCGAGCACGCTGAGCGTCTCCAGCACCTGCACCGCGCTCGTCGGCGGCGGGGGCGCGTACACGGTGATGCCGCGGTAGGTCGCCTCGAGCGCCGCCTCCCAGCGCAACCGCCCAGGGTACGCGCGGAGGTCCTCTCGGGTCATGAGGCCGCCGTGGTCACCGAGATGCGCCGCGATGCGCGCGCCGAGTGGACCATCGTATAGATAGCCGGGGCCCTCGGTCCCGATCGCGCGCAGCGTGGCCGCGAGATCCGGTTGGCGCAGGAGCGCGCCGACCGCCGGGATGCGCCCATCGTGGAGATACGCGGCGGCACCCTCCGGCGCGAGCCGCCCCGCCAACTCCTCGAACTCCATGTGGTCGAACGGTGTGAACGGGACACCGTGCTCGGCGTATTCGATCGCCGGCTCCAGCACCCGGGCCAGCGGCATTGTGCCGTGGTCCGCGAGCAGGCGCGCCCACCCGGCAAGGTTGCCGGGCACCGCGGGCGCGAGCGGCCCGGTGTCCGGGGGCGCGCTCCCGAGCCGCTCGAGGGTCGCCGCCCCAGGGGCGCGGCCCAGGAACACGAGCACGCGCGGCACCTCACGGGGCGGCGTCAGCACCAGCGTGCCGCAGCCGGTCAGCCCCGACATATACGGTTCGACCACGCCGATCGCCGCGGCGGCGGCGACCGCGGCGTCGGCGGCGTTGCCCCCCTCCGCAAGCATCCGTACGCCTGCCAGCGTGGCAAGCGGGTTCGCGGTCGCGACCATGCCGCGCCGCCCGTACGCGATCGGACGCAGTCCAAAGCGAGTCGCGTACGTCTCATGCGGCATGGCATCACCTCCGCCGAGGACGATCCAGGAAGTTACGAGGGAAACCGCACATGCGGATCCGTTGCCCACTCTTTGGGCCGCCTCCGCAGAACTCCTGCCGCTCGCGCCGCGCCGTCCAACACAACGGGGACGGCCTTGCGGCCGTCCCCGGCATAACCCGTCTCCGAAATGTCGCGGTTTAGCGCATGAGGCGCACGTTCGCTGCCTGCGGCCCCTTGCGACCCTCTGATTCCTCGTACTCGACCTTGTCGCCCTCGTTCAACGACTTGTAGCCGTCAGCCTGGATTGCGCTGAAGTGCACGAACAAATCCTTGCCGCCACTGTCGGGGGTGATAAAGCCGTAACCCTTCTCGGAGCTAAACCACTTCACCGTACCTACTGCCATACCTTCTCACCTTCTGTGCTCAGTGCTACCAACCGACTTTGCAGCCTGCTGATGCCGCATTAGTATGACATAGAACGTCCCCGAAGTAAAGCACAAAACGGCCGGACCCGGCCGGGCCGCGCCTCCTACAAGATGGGCCGCAGCGGCACGATCTGAAGGATCCAGCTGTTGAGCCGGTACACCCAATCGAAGAGCAGCGCGGTTCCCATCACGACGAGCAGGAGGCCGCCCGCAACCTCGATGGGCCGCGCGTACCGCCGGGCGGCGCTAAACGCGCGCGACACACCGGACAGACCGGCCGCGGCGGCGAGAAACGGGAGGCCGAGGCCGAGCGAGTACGTGAACAACAGCACGGCGCCGCGGTCCGCGCGCGCCGTGGTCGCCGCCAGCGTGAGGATTGCGCCGAGGATCGGTCCCACGCACGGCGTCCAAGCAAAGCCGAACGCCATCCCGACCAGCAGGATCCCGAGCCATCCGGTGGGGCGCCGTGTCATGAGTATCCGGTGCTCCCGCGCGAGGCCGGGCGCGGACACGACGCCCAGCACGACGAGCCCGAAGAGGATCACGATCGCTCCGCCGGCGCGGCTGAGGAGCTCCCGGTTCGCCAAGACAAATCCGCCGGCAAGGGACGCCGACGCTCCGAGCGCGGTAAAGATCACGGAGAATCCCAGCACGAACACGGCCGTCGCGCCAAGGATGCGGAGCCGGGTCCCGCCGCTCCCCTCCAAGTCGGCGAGCGACACACCCGCGACGAAGGACAGGTACCCCGGGATCAACGGCAGGATGCAGGGGGAAAAGAAACCGAGCACACCGGCGGCAAACGCCACGGGCAGGTTCAGCGGCGGCATCCCGAGATCTGAGGGGTCAGCGCGCGGTGCTTCATCGTCCGGAGAGAGTATGGAACGCGGCGTCGAGCTCCTCTCCGTCCGCCGGTCCATATGCGGCCCGGAGCAGCGTGCCGTCCGGTGCGATCCAGGCCCAGAACGGCTGCACCGTGAATCCGTACGCCTTCGCGATGCTACCGTCCGCATCGTAGCCCGTCGGGAACGTCAGGTGGTACTGCCGCATGAAGCGTTCCACCGCGGCGCGGTTGTCGAGCAGGCCGATTCCGACGAGGGAGACGCCTTTGCCCTGCCACTCGCGGTACTCGCGCTCCCAGGACGCCGCCTCCGCGTTGCAGGTCGGACACCACGGCGCCCAAAACAACAGAATCACGGAGGACCCCTTGAGGTCGGCGAGCCTGAGGGTCTTGCCGTCGAGCAGCGTCAAGGTAAACGGGGGCGCGGGCCGCCGCGCCGCCTGCACGGGCGGCACGGACACGGTTGCCGCGGCCGCGATGGCCATGGCCAGTACCCGAGCGATGACGACTGGCGGTCGTTTCACGCGCGTGATTGCCTCCGACTGTACCGACAGTATACCCGTCACCATCATGGTACACCACAGACTGTAACACGGATGTGTGGATGCGGCGCGGCGCGCCACGGACCGGGTGCCGTGTGTGGGGCCGCTCCGGCCATGCCGCAAAGGCGGCGATGCGCAAGGAGTGTCGCCGCACGCGGCCAACTTGTGTAGGAGCAGCGCGGGCGGAGGCGGAAATGGAACAGTTTTTCGGCCGAGGGCGCAAAGGAGCCGTGCAGCACCTGCGGCCGTTGGAATTGGCGCTATCGTTCGCGGCGCTCACGGGCCGGAACTACGATACCAAACTGGAGGCGGCGCAGCGGCTGGGTCTCAACGTGCTGCGGCTCGAGCTGTTTGCGTTTACCGTCTTTGCGGTCGCGCACAACGCGTGGCGCCATCCGCTGGTGACCGCGTTGGCCGACAGCCAGCGCCGCGCGGTCATGGACGCCTCCTCCGTCTTCTCGTTCTGCCTGTGGACCGAGGGCCGGGAGGGGCTCGCACAGCGCCTCCCAACCGCGCTTGACGGCCCCCGCTACACGGCGTTCAAGCGAACGGTCGACTGGCGTCAGTACCGGTCGTTCGCGGATCTCGTGCGCGAGCGGGGCGCCGAGTACGAGCCGTTCCTCCGGAATGCCGCACCGGACTCCGGCCCCCTCGGCGTTGACCTCGGGAATGCGATCGCCCGGCGCGTGCTCGGCCACGGGGACCGGCCGGGACCGATGGAAGCGCTGTGGTGCGCCGGGCTGTTCCAGGACGTCAGCACGACGACGGCGGCGGCGCTCAACAGCTACCGCTATCGCCCAGACCCGCGCGCCGACGCGGCGGCCGCACCCGGCGAGCCGGATAGCGATCTCATCCTGGCCTGCCGGGCGTGCGGCCAAAAGAACCGGATCCGCGCGGGGCGCCCCCGGGGGGAGGCGATATGCGGGCGCTGCCACGCGCCGCTGTGACCGAATGATGGGTCGGCGACCGCCGAATCGCGCTACGGTGGGGGCGGCGCGGGCGTGCCCCGCCGGCGGAGGACTCGCCACAGCACTTCCGGTGTGACGGGCATGTCCAAGACCGCGTCCCCCGAGGGGCGGAGCGCATCCAGGACCGCGTTTACGATCGCGGGCGGCGCGCCCGTGGTACCCGATTCTCCGATGCCTTTGCTGCCGAGCGGATTGACCGGGGACCGCGTCTCCAGCCGGTCCGTCTCCACCCGGGGGATCTGCGAGGCAGTCGGCATCGCGTAGTCGAGCAGCGAGCTGACCAGCGGCTGGCCCGTCGCGTCGCAGGCGACGCACTCCAGCACCGCCTGCCCGATGCCCTGCGCGAGGCTTCCGTGGACCTGTCCCTCAACGAGGAGCGGGTTCACGACCCGCCCGCAATCGTCGACGGCGACGTATTTGAGGATCGTCATCACGCCGGTGTCCGGATCGATCTCGACGACGGCGACGTGCGCGCCGGACGGGACCATGGTGCCCGTAGCCTCGAAGCGAACGGCCGCGGAGATCCCCCGGGCGTCGTCAGGGTGCGCAGCCCGCGCCACCTGCCCGAGCGTCAGCGCGCGCCCCGGCGCGCCGCGAACGGCCACGCGGCCGTGGTCGATCGCGAGATCGTCGGGCGCGGCCTCGAGCAGCCGGGACGCCACGGCGATGACGTCCCGACGTACGGCTTCGGCGGCCTCCGCCACCGCGGACCCGCCGATGGCGAGCGACCGGCTCGCAAACGTGCCGATGCCCGCGGGGACCACGTCGGTGTCCCCATGCAGCACGGTGACCTGCTCGGGGTCGACGCCGAGGGCATCCGCCGCCACCTGGCTAAACGCCGTCTCGTGTCCCTGCCCGTGCGGCGACGTACCGGTCAGCACCGTCACGGCCCCGGACGGCTCGAGCGTGACCGTGGCATCCTCCCAGAGATCGCCGCCGCCCGCGATCTCGATCCACGTGGAGATCCCGATGCCAATCGGCGGCTCACCCGACCGGCGCCGTCGGGCCTGTTCATCCCGCCACCACGCGTACCCGACGCGCTCCAAGGCGCGGTCGAGCGCGGGACCGTAGTTGCCGGAGTCGTAGACTAGCCCGGTCGGACTCCGGTGTGGAAAGACCTCGAGGAAGTTCCGGCGGCGGAGCTCCACGGGATCGACGCCGAGGCGCGCCGCGACGGCATCCATGAGACGCTCGATGTAGTACGCGCCCTCCGGCCGACCCGCGCCGCGATACGGCCCCGTCGGCGTCTGCGTCGTGGCCACGCCCCGAAGCCGCAGCCGCACGTGCTGAACGCGGTACGCGCCCAACGCGACGCGCAGCGTGAGCGCCGGGATCCCGGCCGTATCGGACAGGCAGTACCCGCCCAGGTCCGCGAGAATGTCGCCGTCCACTGCCAGCACCGTGCCGTCGCGCGCGACCGCCGCGCGAAGCGACGCCTGCTGGCCGCGCCCGTGCATCATCGCCCGAAAGTTCTCGAGGCGATCCTCGACCCACTTCACCGGCCGCCGCAGCCGCCATGCGAGATACGCGACCAGCATCTCGTCGGGGTAGACGGCGCCCTTGGCGCCAAAGCCGCCGCCGACATCGGGGGCGACGACCCGGACGCGGTCCGCGGCCACGCCGAGAAATTCCGCGATCTTCTGACGCGCCTCGTGCGGGATTTGCGTCGACAGCCAGACCTCCAAACGATCCCGGGCGGCGTCGTAAGAAGCCAGGATCCCCCGGCACTCGAGCGGTGCGGGCGCCAGCCGAGGCTGCCGCAACTCCAGGGCAACAACCACGTCGGCGCGCCTGAACGCGGCCTCCGGATCTCCCCCGCTCGTCTCGACCGTAAAGATCGTGTTCGAGCCGGCCGCCGCGTGGATCACAGACGCGGCGGGGTCGAGCGCCCGGGCCAAGTCGACGACCGGCGGGAGCGTCTCGTACTCGACGCGCACGCGCTCGGCCGCGTCCCGGGCCGTGTAACGATCCGCGGCAAGGACGGCCGCCACGGGCTCGCCGGCGTACCGCACCGTCTCGTCGGCCAGGAGTGGATGCAGCGCCGCCTGCACACCGGGGAACATCGCCGCCGCCGGCAGCCGCGGGATCGGCGACGGCAGCTCGCGCCCGGTGACCACGGTCACGACCCCGGGCGTCATGGCAGCGTCCCTTGAATCGATCGTCCGAATGCGCGCGTGCGCGTGCGGCGACCGAACGACCGCCATGTGCAACATGCCGGGAAGTCTGAGATCGTCGACAAAGGTCCCGGCGCCGAGGAGGAGGCGCCGGTCCTCACGCCGCCGCAGGGGAGAGCCGATATACGGCATCGGTGACCCGACCATCATGCTTCAACTAAAATGCGCGGGCGTATGGTTGGCGGCCGGCCTGCGCCGCCGCTTCGCTGCCCGCCAGTCGCCCGAACACGCCCCCGAGGGTCATGCCGAACCCTCCCAGGTAGCCCGACTCCAGGATATTGCCCGACATGATCTCGCCCGCCGCGAACAGGTTCGCGAACGGGCGCCCGCGCCGGTCCACGATCCGGGCACGCTCGTCCACGCCCACCCCCATGTACGTAAACGTGATGCCCGGCCGCAACGGAAAAGCGTAGAACGGCGGCCGGTCGACCGGCCGCGCCCAGTTGGATTTCGGCGGCTGCAGGTCGCGCGTCGCGACACCGTCGAGCACCTCGCGGCGAACGACCGTGTTGCCCGCGGACGCCCCGTTGTAGGCCTCCACGGTGGCGGCCAGCGCGGCCGCGGGGACGTGGAGGAGTTCGGCCAGGGCCTCAATCGTCCCGGCTTGAACCGGCGGGAAGAGCGGCGGGAGGAAGCCGCCGATCCCGTTGGCATCCACGATGCTGAACGCGACCTGCCCAGGCTGTGCGGCGACGCGTGCGCCCCACGTCGCGTAGCGCTTCGGCCAGAGGTCCTCCCCCTCGTCGGCAAACCGCTCGCCGGACCGGTTCACCACGATACCGAACGGAATAGAGTCCAGCCGCGTCGCGATGCCCCCATCGTACTTCGGCGCACGCGCGTCGACGGCGATCGCGTGAAACCCCTTGGGGTCTCCCACCCGCATTGCCCCGAGCTCGAGCAAGGCGGCGAGCACGCGCCCGTCGTTATAAGGGGTCCCCCTGACGGCGAAGTTCGTCGCCGCGTCCCCCCAGTACCGCCCCAGCCACTCCAAGTTGGCTTCGAAGCCGCCCGATGCGATGACGACGGCTCGGGCGCGCAGCACCGCCCGGCTCTCGCCGCACTGCACCACGACCCCGTCGGTGCGGTCCCCGCTCACGAGGATCTGCTCCACGCTTGCCTCGTACCGCACGTCGACTCCGAGGCGCCGGCAGGTTTCGTAGTAGGCGTTGATGAGGGCCTTCCCGCCGCCGAGAAAGAACCGGTTAGTGCGCCCGAGCGACAAGGTACCGCGCAGCGCGGGCTGCCAGGCCACGCCCTGCTCGGTCATCCATGCGGGCAGCGTCTCAGACTCGCGAACGACAAAGCGCGCCAGCTCGCCGTTCACACGGCCGCCGCCCACCTGACGAAGATCCTCGAGATACTCATCCGGCCGGTATTCCCCGGTCATGTAGGCGTCGCCGGGACCGTGGGCGCAGCGGACGTTGCGCGTGTGGCGGCTGTTCCCTCCGCGCAGATGGCGCGGGGCACGTTCCAGCACGATCACGTGCTGCCCCGCCTGTCGCGCAGTGATCGCCGCGCTCAAGGCGGCATGACCGCCACCGACCACGATGACGTCGTACGCGGTGTCCAATCGATGTGGCTTTCCTATGTGGCCTATACCTCCCGTTCGCTCTCCCGGCTGTCCTTCTATCGAATTCGGTGCGCTCTCCTGCCTCGCCGCGAGGTACACCGGGCACGGCGGCGCCATGCGCAGACGAACGGAGCCTAACCAACGACAGGGAGGCCAGGGCGGCGCACCGAACAGGCGCAGCAGACGTTCGTTGCGGTCTGTACGGCCCGCGGGCCCGCGGGACCGTGCGGCTCACCGACACCGGGAGGATAGAGACACGCCGCGAACATGAACGACGAGATCGTGATGCGGGTGGACGAGGCGCTCCACCCCGACGAAATCCTTGCCCTCGCCCGGCGCCTCGTCGCCATCCCCAGCCACGGTCCGGAGTGCGGGTGGGAGACCGAGGTCGGGCGTGCGCTCGCAGACTTTCTGTCCCGAGAGGGTCTTGAGGTCACCATGCCGGAGGTCATGGCCGGCCGGCGCAACGTGCTGGCCGTGCTGCCCGGTGCCGGGCCTGGCCTGCCGGTCCTCATGCTGAACGGGCACCTCGATACGGTGCCGCCCTCCGGTTCCATGCGGTATCCGCCGTTCGGCGGCGAGGTGCACGACGGCGCGCTGTGGGGCCGGGGCGCGGGAGACATGAAAGGCGCCGTGGCGGCAATGGCGTCCGCCATGGCGGCCCTGCGGCGGTGCGGCGTGCGTCCGCACCGGTCGATCGTCCTGGCCGCGGTGGTCGCCGAAGAGAGCGGCAACGACGGCACCGCGGCGCTGTGCATGGACGGCCCGCCCGCGTCGTTTGCGGTCGTGGGAGAGCCGACGGGGCTCGGCTTGTGCCTCGGGCACAAAGGCGTGGACCGCTACGTGATCACCGTTCGGGGCCGTACGGCACACGGCGCCACGCCGGAGCGGGGAATCAGCGCCATTTTGCGGGCGGCGCACCTCCTTGTCGGGCTCGAGTCGCGGTTACCCGAGCGGTGGCGCGGTCAGGACTCGGCGGACCTCGGGCGCGCGTCGTTCAACATCGGAACGATCGACGGCGGCGTGAGCCGCAATACGGTGCCGGATCGCTGTACGTTTACGTTCGACAAGCGCTGGGTGTCCGGCGACAGCCCCGAACGGATCAAAGCCGATCTCGTGGCGATCGTCGACGAGACCATCGGCCGCGACGCCGCGGAGGTCGTGCGCGACGCCGAGTTCGAGCGCGTCGCGCATCCACCGATCTGGATCGCGCCGGATCATCCGCTGGCCCGCGCCGTCGGGTCCGCCATCGCCGGGGTCACCGGTGGGCCGGCGCGGCGCGTTCACTTCGATGCCTTCACCGACGCGGCGATCCTGCACGAGGCTGGGACGGCGGCCGTCATCTGTGGGCCGGCGGACCTGGCGCAGGCGCATGCGGACGACGAGCGTGTTGCCGTGGACGAGCTACTCGCGGCGGCGCGCATCTACGCCCGCGTCGCCCTGCACCTCGACCGTGCGGCGCGCGCCGGCTGACCCGGCTCACGCCTTCGGGCCGTCACGCCCTGCCGGCATCCCGCTCGATCCCGTTCACCGCCCGGAGAGCTCCTGGAGCGCACCCGCCGGTGACGCGCACCCAAAAGAGCGCGTCTCAGCGCAGGGCGAGACGGGCATCATATCGGAGACCAGCCGACCGCTGTTGCTACGGGGGAGGGCTATGGTGGAAGACTCGGGTGTCCATGGCGCCGTGCCCGACGCGGATGAGACCGCCGAGCGTCGCCCCGACGAGGCTCTATGGAACATCGCCGGCAGTTATCAGCGGCCGGTCGCGGACGAAAGACTTGTACGTCGATCCGGCCGTGCGACAGACGATGGCCGACCGACTCGACCGCGACGGCATGGTAACGGATCTCGATCGATCTGGCCAACGTCCATTTCTTCCAGGCGGTCATCGACCGCGCGTCGAGCAGCGACGCCCCGCTCATTATTGACCTGTCGAAAGCGCTCTGCATCGACAGCCCGGGGATCAGCTCGGTACTGCAAGCCTATCGTCACTGCCGGTGTAACCAGACCCAATTTGCCGTCGTCGTCCCCTCCGCCGCGGCCGTCGTGCGGCGCATTTTCTTTGTGCTTTCGCTGCTCGAGAACGAGAAGTTCGAAGTGTTCCCGAGCGTGGAGGCCGCCAGAGACCGCTTCACAAAGCCGCTCGAGGCCTAGCTATCGGCGTCCTCGAATAGCCGTTCCCCGCGAAATAGACGATGGGCGATCTGGAACGTTTGCCCTTCCGCTCGCACCGTCGGTGCATGGGCCGCCAGATATCTCGCCGCCGCCACGAGCACGTGGGTCCCTTCGGGGGTCCCCGTCAAGTACTGGCCCTGCCGGGCGGCCGCCTCCAGCATCTGGATCGTATGAAAGTTGCGATCCTCTCGAAGTAGCGCGCGGCCGAGCGTGGAGAGCAACGACGCGACCATTCCTCCTCCGGCCATGTAGGCATCAACGAGCCGGCCGGCTTCCTGCACCTGTTGCTGCCGGTCGAGCACATCGAGCAACTCCGGTAGGAGCCGCTCTACCGCAAGGCCGGTTCCCTCGGAATGCGGCAAGCGCGCCGCCGGGACATTGAGAAAGCGGTCGAGATAGACGCTCATCGCCGCATCAAACACACCGCGGAGCAGCTCGGGCGAGTCCACGCGCCGTAATCCCTGGTGGACGGCGTTCGCAAACGTGAAGGTGTGGAGCGCCGTGTCCCAGTCGCCGAACTCATTTGTCTGCGGGAAGCGCGCGATGCGCAGCGCGGCGGCGTAGGCCACGGTGCCGGCCAGATCGGCGGGACGGGCGCCGTCACGCAACGCGTCCAGGAGCGCCCGCGTGATCCCGGCCGGATCGTCTCCGAGCAATACCGGCACGAGCTCGGCCCGACCGTCCCACGCGGCGGCTCGTGCGCGCCCGGCTTCCAGCACGGTGGGCAGCTCCGCGAATGCGCCGTCCAGGATCCTGATCAGGTCCACCGGGTGTCGCCACTCGTTCGATTCCTCCATCCGCTCGGCCTCGGCATAGCCTGAAGCCAGACTGGCCAACACGGCTTCTGCGTGCTCCCAGCCGGCCAGATCCAGGGCCTCGAGCGCCTTGTTCGTGAAGTCGAGCGCGTGCCCCGTTGCAATGTACCGGTGATCGGTCGCGGCCGCAAACAGCAGGTCGGCCGCCGCGCGGCCATCGGCCCCTCCTCGGACCGCGGATACGATGCAGCGCTCGGCACCTTCCGCGTCGCGGACCTCAACAGACCGCCGGAACCACCGGTGGATCATTCCAGGGTCTGAGGAGTTCCCCGACAGCGGCCGCAGCTGGAATCGCGGCGCCCTCCCCTGGCAATCGCGCGCCACCGCTGCCAGGCCATGGTAGATGGCCCGGGGCCGGTCGTCGGGATAGAGGTACGGCATGAGGTTCATCATACAGGTGTGGATCGTGAGGCCCTGCCCCCACCCGGCCTCCCGGTAACGCGCGCCGAACTCCAGCCCGGCGCGAAACGGGTCCGCCGCGCTCTCATCGCTCGAGACAAGTGCCACGGCGGCCTTGGCGATGACCAGCGGGATATTGCGCTCCAAGCCGTCGCGAAGCCGCGCGCGATGGTAATCGAGGGGATCCTCGTGGAGTGCGAGATCTACCCAGACGTCGCCATCCCGGACCTCGGTGGGGAACACACGCACATCGCCGGCGAACTGGTCGAGGGTGCCGCCGCTCAACAAATCAAAGCGGGCGTGGTGCCAGTGGCACGTCAAGATGCCGTCATGGACGGTGCCGCGATCGAGCGGAAACCCCATGTGCGGACACCGGTTGTCGACCGCCCGCACCCGCTCGCCGTCGGCAAAGAGCACGAGCGAGTGTCCGTTGACATTGATCGCCAGCCGGCCACGCGCCCGGACATCGGCGGCTGCCGCCGCACGCACGAACCTCGGTGCTGCCATGTGCCACCCCCGCGGTCGGGCCAACCGATTGTGTCCCCGGATGCTTGCGCCGAGCGCTACGTCCCGTTGCTTACATTATCCGACACCGCGCCGCCGGCTGCACCGTCACGCGGACCGGTGGCGCCCTGATCGTTGAGACAGGGGAAATTCGAATCACGGCCGCGCACTATCTCGAAGCGATGTGCCTCGTCTGGATCCTTGCGGTGCAGACGTCGGGCAACTGGAAGCAGGCATTCAAGCTGCTTCGGGCATAGACGCGGACAGCGGGACCGGCACGTTCGGCGGCGCCGCTGCTACGGGTCGCGACCAAGCAGGGCGTCCTCGAGCGGGACGCGCCACGTGTGCGCCACCGGGTCGTAGACGCCGAAGCCGGCGGCCAGTTCCCAGTAGGCCCACGGGAAGCCTCGGGCTTCCGCCTGTTCGCGCACGAACCGCGTGTACGTAACTCGTGATGGCATGTCCGCCTTGCTGTAGGCGCCAAATTCCCCGAGAAAGACCGGATAACCGGCGACGTCCGCCCATGCCTTCGCCGCGGTGAGCGGTGCCGCCGCCGCGGCTCGCTGGCCGGCGTCGCAGCAGGTCACGCCCACCGGCGGGATCGGGCGCACCCAGTCGGCTCCCTGATGAGTAAAGTCGAAGGGCCGGTAGTCGTGGATCGTCGCGATCAGGTCCGCGTCATCGGGCAGGCGAAGAGACGATAGGGCCGTTGCCTGGTTCCAATTCACGGGGCCGATGACCACGATGCGATCGGGGTTGGCCTCCCGGATGACGCCGAGCGCCCGCGCGGCAAGATCGTTCCACCTCGCCGCCGTCAGCCGGCGGTGAGGTTCATTGTAGAGTTCGAACAGCAGACGGCCGGGTTCGTCGCGGAAATGCTCGGCGATCTGCCGCCAAAGCGTCAGAAACCGCACGTCTACGACCGCGTCGTCGACCGCGAACTCCCCGCCGTCGAGCGGGTCGCCATCGAGTTGATGGTAGTGATGCATGTTCAGCACAACGTAGAGGTCCCTGGCGAGGAGCTTGTCGACCACCGACGTGACGCGGTCCAAAAACCCCGCGTCGATGGTGAACGGCGCCGCCGCCGCTGCATGGTTGCTCCAGCGCACGGGCAAACGCACGGTCGTAAAGCCCGCCGCAGCGACGGCATCGATGAACTCATCGCGCACGACCAGACCCCACGCCCCCTCCTCCGGCGCCTCCAGCATGTTGCCGAAGTTAACGCCGCGGCCCATGGCCGCGGCGGCCGCCCAGACGGCGGGCGACGCGCCCGGCGGGTGATCGCTCGGGGTCGCGGGGAACTCTTCTATGCCGGCGCTCGGTTCCTGGGCCAAAGTGCGGGCCGCGGGCCCGACCCATGTGGCACTCATGAGGATGAGGACCAACGCAAGCGCGGTGCGGAGGGAACGCGGCACCGTACTCGTCATGAACCTGGGATCAATGTGTCCTGCGTTAACACCTCGTTAACACCTCCACAACCGCACGTTGGTATAGTCTTCCCATGCGAAACGCCGCGATGCGCGCGCTCCTCGCCCTGACGGTTGCCCTGGCGGCTTACGTGACTACGGCGGCGACACCCGCCGCTCCTGACGCAGCCGCCACGGCCACCCCGATTGCGTACGTCGTCGTGATCTCCGACGAAAAGCCCAACGGCCATTCCCAACAGACACCGGTCGGGCGATCAAGCGGGGGCTGGGTGCCAAGCGGGTTCCCCTGAGGACATTTGGCAGGTGCTTGTCGAATGGTACTCGTCGTACGTGGCCTGCCGCCCCAACCCAGCCTGCAGGCCAACCATGCCCCGGGGGTGATCGGGCGGATATGGGCGATCCTGCGACGAGCCACGAGGCCGGCGCCGGCATCCCGCTGCGCCACTGTCTTGCCGCGCTGGCCTATCGCGCGGCCAAGGCAATGCGGGACGCGCCGCCCGGATTTGGCGACTTCCAGCTGAATGAGCCGACCGCTATGACGCCGGCACGCATCGCCGCGCACTTGGGCGATCTCATGGAATGGGCCCTGTCCATGGCGCAGGGGGTCGAGCAGTGGCACAATTCGACCGGCGATTGGGACAGACAGGTTGAGCGCTTTTTCGCGGCCCTCGGCGCGCTGGACGCCTATCTCGCGTCGGGAGCGCCGCTGCAGGCGCCGGCCGAGCGGCTCTTCCAGGGGCCGATTGCCGATGCGCTGACCCACGTTGGCCAGTTGGCGACGCGCCGCCGCCTGGCCGGCGCACCGGTCCGGGGCGAAAACTACTTTGTCGCCGAGATCGTGGTCGGCCGCGTCGGTAGCGACCAGGCTCCGCCGGCTAGGGAAAGCCGGGTCGTGCCCGTTGAGAAGTTGCCGTAGGTTACTCGCCGGTTGCGCGGTCCTAATCGTGGCACTCGCCGTCGCCACGACGAACGAGCCGATTGGTGCGCAAACCAATCCGCAGGCTCGAGATACGTGGACCAGCGTCCTCCTCGTAAGCGTGGCCGATCCGCAGAAAGGCTACGCCATGGTATATTACGGGACCGCCTGGTTCATCGGCTCAGACGGCCGTGCCATTACGGCCAGCCACGTCGTGTGGCGTTACCTGCGAGAGCCGGGTCGATACGTTCTGATTGGCTTGTGGGGCGGTGAAGCCTACCGTGCCGACCTGGTTTGCGCCTATCCGCTTGGTGACAACTCGCCGCGGTACGATTCCACCTTCTATCGCGATGTTGCCGAAATTCGTCTCAAGCCCTGGGACGGGCCGGCCGACAGGTTTGTCTTTCTGCGTGGCAATCCGGACCTCACGTTCCCCATGCACCGAGGCCCACTACCGGCAATCCCCGCGATGTCCGTGGCCGAGGGGGCCGCTCCTATGGGCCGCGTAACTGTGCCCGGATACGGCCGCGTCTCCGGCCCACTTCGATTGCATGTTGTCCGTGGTCTTGTGGCGCAGAGCTTCGACTCGCAGGACGGTGCGCCCATGCTCCGACTATCCCTCTCGCAGCCCGTCCTGCCGGGAGACAGCGGAGCGCCGATCGTGAACAGCGCGGGAGAGGTCATTGGCGTCACAACGAAAATAGGCTGGGAGCCGGGCGCCGCGTTCGGAGTGGCCGCGTCCGCGCTCCGGCGCCCCTGCCAGTGAGGATCGGCCGCGAAACTTGGGAGCCCGCGTTCGAGGTCGAGGTGCACGCCGCGCGGCCGGACACAACGAGACTGGGGAGGTCGCGCTCACACATCCTCGACAGGGACCACTACGACTTCAGACCGGTTTGACGCGACGGCTGCCTTGAGCGCAGGTGCGATCTCGTCGGGATGGGCGATGCGGGTGGCCCCGGCGCCGTATCCGCGCGCGACCGCGCAGTGGTCCAACTCGGCGATGGCGACACCGGGATAGGCGGTCGGTTCGACCGGCGTTCCAAGATAGCGTTCGATCGCTCGGCGGACGGCAAGATATCCGGCGTTGTCCAACACGACCACGACGACCGGCGCGTCCTCGCGGGCGGCCGTCCAGAGCGACTGCGCGCTGAAGTGAAACGCGCCGTCGCCAACGATCGCCACAACGGGGTGTCTGCCCGCGGCGAGCCGCATCCCGACGGCCGCCGGAACGCCCCACCCAAGCGCGCCCCCGCTCGTGTGGTACCATGCGGCCTCCGGCGGCAGGGGCAGATGTTTGAGCATCGCGGGGGACGACCGGACGGCCTCGTCCACAAACACGGTCCCGCGCGGAGCGACGCGGCCCAACTCGGCCGCAAGGCGGGGAAGCGAGATCGGGACGCCGCCCCACCGCGTTTCGCGTTCGGCGCGGAGCCGATCTTCCCACGCGCGCCGGAGACTCGCCACCCGCACGCGTCGCTCCTCTCTCCGCTGTGGATCAAGACCGCCGAGTTCCGCTGTGGCGTCCGCGAGATCGCGTAGCGCGGGACCGGCGTCGGCCGGCATCCCCACGGTCGGAAGGATCTGCCAACCCACCTGGCGCGGATCCGGGTGCGCGTGAATCAATTGGGCGCCCGGCGGTAGTCGCGGACTGTGCGCGCCCGAGAACGGAAAGAAGACCCGACATCCGATCGCGGCAAGCACATCACATCCCTCGAGCACCGCCGGCTCCTGCTCGTAAAGGCCGACGTAGTTAGGATCGTCCGCAGGGAATGGAAGCGTCGAGAGTTCGGTGACATCGGGGATCACCACGGGCAGCGCGAGCGCCTCGGCGAGCATTCGCGCCTCCCGCGGCGCCCCCGACGCGTCATTCCCAAGGAGCAGCACAGGCCGGTGTGCTTGAAGCAAGAGACGCGCCGCGGCGAGTGTCGCGGCGCGATCAGGCCGCCGCCCCGGTGGCCCGGGCCTCCCGCTCTCGGATTTGCCCGGCGCCATTCGAGCTCCGGCGCCGGCGTCCACTGCCGTCCCCCCGGTGGACTCCCCGAGCATGTCCTCGGGGACGGACAGAAACACGGGTCCGGGCGGCGATGTAGCGGATACATGCAACGCACGCCGGAGATCCTGTGCCACCGCGGCGGATGAGAGGCTCTGCCATGTCCACTTTGTGCAGGCAGCGAAGAGGGCCGGCAGGTCGGCAAACGCGCAAAACCCATCTTGCGCGAGGATCATCCGCTCCTTGTGGCCCGTGATCACGACGACGGGCGAGGCGTCGCGCCAGGCGTTATAGACTTGACTGAGGCCGTTCATCGCGCCCACCGACGTGTGCAGGCTCGCGACACCGACACCTCGACTCGCCCGCGCGTAGCCGTCGGCCATGGCGACGGCGATGCTCTCGTGGAGCGCCATCACGTAGCGGACGCGCCCATCGCGCCGGAGCGCGTCCAGCAGGCTCGCTTCGGTAGATCCGGGCAGCCCAAACAGGTGATCCGCGCCGTGCGCCGCGAGCGTGGCCACCAACGCAGATGCGGTCGTCGTCACCCGCTGCCTCCCCTACTGCCGCGCGGCCCGTCGGACACAGGCCATCCCTTACTCCCCGTGCCTTCCCGCGAGCGGCAGGGCCACCTCGCGGCCCGAGCGAGCCGACTGGTAGGCCGCCACGATGATCTCGAGCGGTTTGCGCGCGTCTTCGCCATTGATCACGGGATCGCGGCCGGTCGCAATAGCGTCCAGCAAATCAGCGTACTGAGCACGGTGGCCGGCCGTTTTCGGGCCGGACCCGGATTCCGCTCGGGCCGGAACCGTCCGGCTCGCGTCATGGAAACTTCGCTTGGCGCCGTACGGTCCGGTCTCTCCCCTTTCGTCCTTGAGCTCCCACACAACCATGTCACCCTCCGTGACGATCACCGTGCCGCCGGTCGCACACGCTGACCACGTCGACGTCGGACCTGTCGAGGACGGCGCGCTCTCGCGGATGAACGTATCATGCGTTCCCGGAGCAACCGCTCACGGTGGGGGAAGCGCTCCGGGCCTTCGTGCGGCCGCAGCGCAGAGCACTGGGACCAGGTGCCGGAGGGCACGCACAGGTGGCGACGGGAGGAGGAGACTCCGGCGTCAGCGAGTAGACGGAGCCCGCCATGTGAAACGACCGACCCTCCGCGTCGCCACCGGAATTAGTATCCTGCGTATGCTGCTGGGACGCAACATGGCGGTACCGCCGGATGATTAGGTTAACAGGCAAAAAGGTCACGCGATAGCAGCGGACCGGTGTGGCGCACCGTAGCCGCCAGACCAGGGTCCCGGCGCGCACCCACGTCCATGGCCGTCAGGCGCTTGCCGAGATGACTGAGTTTCCGCCCGCTTGCTTGGCCTCGTACATCCGCTGATCCGCGGTATGGAGCACGCCGTCGGCGCTGTCCCCATCGTCGGGGAACGTCGCCACGCCGAGACTCGCCGTAATCATCGCGCGGCGGCCGTTGAAAATGGGCGACGTGGATTCGAGCGCGTGCCGGATGCGCTCGGCGATATCCACCGGGGATGAGTCCGATAGTCGTCGATACATTCCGTCTGACGCGCCGCCAGGGTCCAACCCAGGCCCTCATTGCCGTTCCCAGCCCAGATGCGCTCCAGCACGTCCGACTGAAGCCCCTGCACCGCGGCCACGTGCGGCAGGCCGTCCGTCCCACTCAGGACAATCCACGACAGGTCCGGCTTTGCGATTCGAACGATGCGGCTCACCAGGTGCTTCAGTAGTTCGTCCAAATTCGGCGCCCGGAGCAGGTCCCCGACCGCGTCACGCAACTGCGCTGCTTCGATCGGTGCCGAGGAGGAGTACGCCCCCTTGCGCCACGGGGATGGGACGTGTCAATACGATGGAGCCGGTAAGGACGGCACTCCACGCCGTGCCCGCAAGCAGCGTGGAAACGCCGCGCTGCCCGATGCTGAGCGCGGCCATCTCCAGCGGAGCCCGTCGAAAGACGAGCTGGTAGATTGCGATCCCGCCCACGCCGGCCAACACCGCCGGAACGCGCTTTCGGGCGGCTTCGTAAGGGCCAGTTATCATGTCGATCCACGTCTGGTCAGGCGAGGCCTCGGCGCCGTAGTTGTCGTGCCAGTTCCACCACCTGTATGGCGGAGTCTGGGGATAACGTCATGACCACCGCGCCGCTCGCCACGATCAGCGCGCTTGGCGCGCTCGCGTTGACCCGTCAAACGCTCAATTTGTTCTGTCCCCGTTGCCGAGGCGCCATGATGGTCACAGGGTGCGCTCCCCAGATCCGGGCGCGCGCGATCAAGATCCTGGTTAACACGCCGTCGCGTGGCGGACTCGGTATAATAACGAGTGAACACGAATCTCTCGTGGTTATATAGACTGGCGGTGACACATGGCCCGAATCGAGCCGGTTCTGAGCTACGAGCACCTTCGGCAGCTGCCCGACGACGGCAACCGGTACGAGATCCTCGAAGGGAGGCTCGCGGTGACCCCCGCGCCGAGCACGCGCCATCAGAGGATCGTGCACAAACTTGACCTCTTCCTCGGCAGGGCGGAACAGGCAGGATACGGACACACCTACGTCGCGCCGACCGACGTAGTGCTGCATGCGACCGAAGCCGCGGTTCAGCCCGACCTGTTGTTCATCGTCAAAGAACGGCTCCACATCGTCACGGACGAGAAGATTGAAGGCGCGCCGGATCTTATCATCGAGGTGCTGTCGGAGAGCACTCGGGACCGGGACCTCGGCGTGAAACTCCGCCAGTACGCTCGACACGGGGTCAAGTGGTACTGGGCCGTCGATCCCGACGCCCAGACGATCCGCGTCTTTGCTTGGAAGGGGGAAGCATACGAGGAGCAGATGACCCTGCGACGCGGCGATCAGCTATCGTGCCCGTTGTTCCCCGACGTCGAAGCCCCGGTGACCACCCTCTTCACGTAAGCACCAGCATCTCGCCCGAGCCGCGGGGCGACCTTGCAACTTCGCTCGGTCGTATAAGGGCTCCGTCAGGCCGGCGTAGGGAGACCAGCGGGCCAGCGTGGGCGCCACTCCCGCGGGATCGGGCGGTTGGCACAGGGCCAGCCATCTGGCAAGGTTGTTTCGCGCCCCGACGTCGTCGACGGGGAACGTGTGGACACGGCCCAGGCCCCGCAGCAGCACGTACTCTGCCGACCAGCGCCAACCCGCGCGCAGCTCTTTCAGGCGCGCAACGGCAGCGGCATCATCGAGAGCGCTGATTTCGCTTGAGCTTGACACCGCCCGCGGTCACCGCCCGGGCCAAACCTAGGATGGCGTCAGCCTTGTGCCGGCTGAACCCGGGACGCCGGAGGGACGCCGGGTGTGCGGCCGCGAGATCGCCGGGCTCGGGAAAGACGCGGGCGTCGCCATCGTCGCTCTCGAGCACTACCCCATAGCGTTCCGCCAGCCGGTTGAGCAAAATGATGCCAATCGCGGGCGAAAGCTGCTGGCACGCGAACGCGTTGACGAGGCGCTCGAACAGCGTCGGGAATCACGGCGGTGACTCACACCGCGGCAGGATCGCTCTAGGCAGCTGTCACAAGTCAACATCAACCCGTGCCCATAACGCATGACCCTGCCGATCCGTCGCGCTGATCTCAAGTCTCCATGGACCACGCCCGAAGTTGAAGTCCGTGTAAAAGTGACCGGGACCTTCCTGAAGCGCCGTGAGCACCACGGCCGTGCCAGCGCGTCCATGAACCGTCATGACGAACGCACCGGCGATTGGGAGTTCATGGCCATGCGCATCGAAGAATGTCACGTGGATCCCATTAAAACCCGGGGCATCAGGGTCGAGGTAGAGGTGGAGTTGCCGGTGCTGCGGCAAATCAACCGCGTATTGGGTGGGCATCCCCTTGATTTTGACTGTGTGCGCCGTTCCTGACGGTGCTGTATTCGCCGTTGCGAATCGTCCTACAATCAGGATCGCACCCAGGAGAACGGCGATCACCGCGGCCGCCACCAGCGACGTTCTGCATTTTGACCGGCAGATGATGGACGTGATCATGCGCGATCGCATCCTTCTACTGTGGCCACGTCCAACCGGCTGGTGCCCCACGTCAGGTCGTCATCCTACTTCGCGGGTAGCACCTTGATGAGCCCGATTGCGCCCTTGCCGGTGTACGCGAATGCGTGAGTGACGAACGGGTACAGGCCGGGTTGCGTGATGGTCAACTCGAACGTCGCGCCACCTCCTGGGGGAATCTGATATGTCTGAATCCCCTGGAGCATATTCGACGGGTTACCGTCGATATACACCCTGTCGAAAATCCAGCCGATCACGTGAAACGCCGAGAAGAGCGTCGGCCCCGCGTTGACGACGTAGAGTCGCATGCGATCGCCGGCACGGACGATAAGCGGGTGATCCTGATACTGGTTCGCGATGCCGTTGAAGACGACGTAGTCGGGGCGCACGTCCAAGACTTTCTGAGCATCCGGCTGGTACGTATCACTCGCGCTTGCCGTGACGTAGAACTCGCTCTCGACGAGCGCAAACTCCTTGGCGGGCGGCAAGGGTGTCACGGGGTCTACGACAATGATCCCATACATGCCGCTCGAGATGTGCATGAACGCCGGCGGCGTGCCGCAGTGATACATGAACGCGCCCGGGTACTTCGCCACGAACGAGAACTTGAGCGACTTTCCGGGGTTCACTGGTTGATACCACACATTCCACGGCGTCGTCGCAGCGTGGAAGTCCATCGAATGTTGGATCGGCGTCTTGTTGACGAATGTCACCTGCACCTCATCGCCCTGACGGACGTGAATGATCGGTCCTGGAATCGTGCCGTTGAACGTCCACAGCGGAACCTTGACACCCGGGGCGATCTGGATCGTCTGATTCTCGGCGATGATCGTGAGTTGTTTCACGTGTTGAAGGCCGGCCGGTGGGAGCACGGGATCACGCGCTGGGCTTCCATTCTGAGCCGCAGCTGGAAGAGCGAGCAACCCCAACACGACCGCACTCGTCAAAGCGTACACAAGGTATCGCTTGTTGTGGCGCCGTGCGCTCATCCCGATCACACCCCCAAGACTCCCGTCACATCGCGCAGCCTCTTCACCAAATTACGGGCCGGCGGTCGTTTTGGACCATCGGGTTGAGAGTGTATTTGATCTCAAACAATCGGGTCGGGATCTGCAACCATTTTCGACGCTAAATTTGACAGCGGCACGTCCGGCGGGGCAAGTCGCTAACAGACCCTGAGTTTGTTGGGAGGCTCGGGGCGGTACGCTCAGTCCGCATGGAAGCGCGGTGAGCGTCCGTGGAGCGGCAGGCGAGCGAGGATCGTCGTCCCGACTCCAAGGACAGAGAGAACCTGTAGGTGCCCGTCTACGAGCTGGGCCCGCTCGCGCATGCCCTGCAACCCGAGGCTCTTTTTCGGCTCCGTGTCCTCGGGGACGAAGCCCCTACCGTCGTCACGCACCATGACGATCAACCAGTCTTCGCGGCGATCCACGCGGATCTCGATCTGTTTCGCCTCGGCGTACCGAAGGGTGTTCGTCACGGCCTCCTGGATGATTCGGTACGCCGCGGTCTCCACGTCCCTGGGTAACCGCTCGTCCGGCCCGATGACCTTGAGACTGACCGCAAGGCCCGTGGGTTCGAGGTGCGTCTCGACGTACGAGCGCAGCGCCGCCCCAAGCCCGTGATCGTCCAAGATCAGCGGCCGCAGATCATAGACCAGTTTGTGCAGCTCGTCGAGGCTGCGCTCTGCCACCGCCCGGAGCCGCTCAAGCTCCGCCGGGATCGCCCGCTTGTCCATCTGGTGCACGTGCCCTGACAGGTGCGCCAGTTGGATGATGAGCGCTGTCAACGTCTGCCCGGCGTGGTCATGGAGATCCTGGGCGATGCGCCGACGCTCCTCCTCCTGCGCGGTCAGGAGGCGCTGCATCAGATCGCGCGTGGTGGCCTCTTTGTCGCGGACCGCTTCATACAGTCGGGCCCGCTGGATGGCCACCGACACGTCATGGCCAAGCGACTCGAGCACGTCCAGGTCGCGCTGCTGGAGCACGCGTCCAGGAGGCAGGAGCAGGTTGAGGATGCCGACGGGGACCTCCGTCTGCGATCGCAAGGGAATTGAGGCGTGCCGGTGACGCTCTGGAGCCTGCGGCAGCGCCTGTTCGAGCCTGAGGCATTCGATCAGGTTGACCGCCTGGGTCAGGCGGCCTTCCCGCAGCATCTGCTGGCACCGGCACTCCGTGGTCATCCGGCGCTTCCCCGACACCGCCAGTGCCGGTGGGAGATTGAAATCGGCGGCGAACGAGAACGTGTCAGACATCGCGTCGTAGAGGAAAATCCATCCGGCGTCGGCCGCGGCGAGCTCAACGATCCTGGGCAGTGCGCCGTCCAACGCTTCACGAAGCGTAAAGGATTGATTCAAGGCTCGCGAGACCGCTCGAAGGACTCCGGTTCGATTTTCCAGCGGCATGCCTGCACCCGAGCTCGTCTATCGCGGCAAACTCGCACGTGCGGTTGCAACGACCTAGTCGAAGAGTTAGCCGGCGGGGCGCGTGGCTCCTCCGGGCGTGTCGATTCGGGTCACGGGCCTTTACCCCGGGAGACGCCCATGGGCGCCACCGGTACCGCGACATCGGGCCTTCACCCGATACCAATGATGGCCCAGCCAGCCTACACTCGCGGCAACGCTGGCACGCGGTGTCTCCTGACGAGAACCGGGAAGGCTAATGGGCGACACGAACAAACCCAAAACATTCCTGCTCGCCACGGCGAAAGATGGGCGTCTGCGTTTCCAAGGATTACCTTCATCTGGATCATGGGATCCCGATCGCTTAACGCACGTGACGTACTGGCCTGAGCAAGACCTCGAAACCCGTGATTTCCGGGAACGAAGCTGGGTCGTACTGAGCGCCGCGGAACTGGAGCACGTCCTTGCGGTCTCTCATGGTATCCCGGCACGCATTAGCCTATTGATCAGCGAGACCCTCCTGCGTCATGCCCGCAACAATTGGGAGGGTAGTGAGTCATAGGGGTGTTTCATGCGTGCCCCCGCTTCGGAAAGAGCGAGTCACCGGCGGACCTACCCATCTTCCGTCCGTCCTCCCGCGGCTCCACCCTCTCCGGCGAGGGCACCGCGAGCGTCGGCACATCAGGCCGCCGTCCGATACCGGCACGGATCGTGCCGCGATATCGTTGGTGAGAGACCAGCCCGGCAAAACAGCGGGAGCTTGGGGTGGCAACGTCGGCATGAAGTGACGGAGAGCGGACATGGTATACGCGCGGCAGTGGAAAGGACGTCTGGTCGATGACAAGCACGAGTGCCCCGGCTGCAAAGGGCTCGGGGCCATCAGCGGGCGAACCGGTGGATTCATCTTGTGTCCGCTTTGCCACGGCACCGGCATGAATCCCGCCCTGAATGAGGAGCGCGAGGAGACCGCGAGGGGGGCGCAGGCCGGGCGGTGACCAGCGGTCCAACGAGACGGGTACGCTGGTGGGCTGATAAGGAGGAGAACTCCTTAGACCCCGGTGACGCCACATGTCTTGGCTTCGTGGATCGGTTCTGCGTGCTGGCCGCAGACCGCCGCTATCAGGTCTTGACCTGATCGCGGGACGCTCACGTGCGACGTATCCTCAATACTATGTGTGCACAGCACCACACGTCCAAGCGCCCGCACGAGCAGGCCATGACCGCACCCGAACCGAAACGTCCCGCCACGACTATGACGGGGTCTAACAATGCCAAAATTCGTGTCCTGCTCGCGGACGATCACGCGATTGTCCGCGAGGGCGTGAGGTTGATCCTGTCCGCTGAGCCGGACATTGAGGTCGTGGGTGAGGCCGAGGACGGTGTGGAGGCGGTCGAGCTGGCGCGGCGGCTCAAGCCCGACGTGGCGGTCATTGACATCAGCATGCCCCGCCTTAACGGCGTCGAGGCCACCCGTCAAATCAAGGACGCGCTGCCGAACACCCACGCCCTCGCGCTGACGATGCACGCGGACGATATATATGTGTTTCAGCTCCTCAAGGCCGGCGCGTCCGGCTACGTGCTCAAGCGCGCCGCCGCGACGGATCTCGTGCAGGCGATCCGGGCAGCTCGTCGGGGAGAAGCGTTTCTCTACCCCGCGGTCGCCAAGGCGGTCGTGGCCGACTACCTCAAGCGCCTGGAGGACGGCGAAGGCCGGGAAGCGTACGACGGGCTGACCGAGCGCGAAAAACAGATTCTGACGCTCGTCGCCGAAGGGGCGTCCAACCAGGACATCGCGGAGCGCCTGTTCATCAGCGTCAAGACCGTCCAGACCCACCGCGCCCATATCATGGAAAAGCTCGGGCTGCACGACCGCACACAGCTTGTGCGGTATGCGATCCGCAAGGGCCTGATTGAAGCGTAGCACGCGTGGCGCACCGTCATCCGAGCCGATCATGAGCCGACCGCGCGCTGCCTATCCTGCCGAACGCGAAACCGATGCCGTGCTCCGCGACGGCACTGCAATCCGGATTCGCCCGATCAGTCCCGACGACGAACCCCGCCTCACGGCGTTCTACCTTGCGCTCTCGCCGGAGTCGCGGGTCCTTCGCTTCTTCGGCACCGCGTCAGACGATGCGATCGCGGCGTATAGTCGCCGCGCAGTCGAGGTGGATTACGACCGCAACTTCGGCCTGGTGGCCGTCGCCGGTTCGGATGCGCGTATCGTCGGCCACGCGGCGTACAACGCGGGAACGCACGATGCTGCGGAAGCGTCGTTCGCGATTGCCGACGGGTACCAGGGGCGCGGCCTCGGAACGATCCTTCTGGGTCACCTCTCCGAGATCGCCGCTGCGCATGGAATCGGCGTCTTCGAAGCCCTCGTCCTGCCCCACAACGATCAGATGCTGTCGGTCTTCCGAGAGGCCGGCTTCCCGATCAACGTCCGCTTCACGGGATCAGAGCTCTCGGTCACGTTTCCCACTGGGCTCACGCAGGACGCCTTGGACCGTTTCTACCGCCGCGATCAAATCGCGGCGGAGCAGGCGCTGCGAGCCTTCTTGGCTCCGCGCGGCGTGGCGGTGATCGGCGCGTCGCGCCGGCTGGGGACGATCGGCGGGGAGATCTTCCATAACATCCGAGCGTATGGGCTCCGGGTTCCCGCCTATCCCGTGAACGCCCTCGCGGACGATGTCCAAGGCCAACGGGCCTATCACACGATCGAGGACGTCCCGGATCCGGTGGATCTGGCGGTTATCGCGGTCCCGGCCTCGGAGGTCGCGGGCGTGGCCGAGGCCTGCGGCCGGAAAGGGGTTCGCGCGCTCGTCGTCATCTCGGCTGGGTTTGGCGAGACGGGCGACGATGGCCGCGCGCGCCAGACCGAGCTGCTGCGCGTCTGCCGGGAGACCGGCATGCGCCTCATCGGCCCCAACTGCATGGGGATCATCAACACCGATCCCAGCGTCCGGCTGAACGCGACCTTTGTGCCCCGCACGCCGCCTGCGGGCCGGGTAGCGTTCTCCTCCCAGAGCGGCGGCCTGGGACTCGCGATTATCGAATACGCAAACCGGATTCGGCTCGGACTCTCGACGTTCGTCTCAATCGGCAATAAGGCCGACATCTCGGGCAATGACCTGCTGAATTACTGGGAGTCCGATCCCAATACCGACGTGATCCTGTTCTACCTGGAGTCGTTCGGCAACCCGCGGCGATTTTCGCAGATCGCCCGCCGCGTTGCCCGGACGAAACCGATCGTCGCGGTCAAAAGCGGGCGATCCCTCGCGGGCGTGCGCGCAACGTCCTCGCATACCGGCGCGCTCGTGGCGGCCTCCGACGTGACCGTGGACGCGCTCTTCCGCCAGGCGGGCGTGATCCGGACGGATACGCTCGAAGAACTCTTCGACGTCGCCGCACTCCTGGCGAACCAGCCGGTGCCCCGGGGACGCGGTGTCGCGATCGTGACGAACGGAGGCGGCCCCGGCATCTTGTGTGCCGATGCCTGCGAGGCGCAAGGGCTCGTCGTGCCGGAGTTGTCGCCCGCGGCGCAGGAGCGCCTCCGGGCGTTCCTGCCGCCCGAGGCCAGCGTCCGCAATCCGGTGGATATGATCGCATCCGCGCCAGCCGATGCGTACCGGAAGACCATCGAGGCCGTCGCCGACGACCCGGACGTCGACGCCGTCGTCGCGATCTGGGTCCCCCCGCTCGTCACCCAGGCTGAAGACGTGGCCCGCGCGATCATCGCCGCGGCGCAGCGGCTCGCGGGGGCAAAGCCGATATTGACGGTCTTCATGTCGGCGCACGGGGTGCCGGAGGAGCTCAGTACGCCCACGCTGCGCATCCCGTCGTTCTCCTTTCCAGAGTCGGCGGCCATCGCCCTCGCGCAGGCCGCGCGCTACGGGGCGTGGCGGGCGCGGCCGCCCGAGCGCATCACACCGCTACCGGACATCCGCCGCGCGCGGGCGGCCGCGGTGGTGGCCGACGCGCTGCGCCGGGGCGGCGGGTGGCTCGGCCCAGAGGAAACGGGCGACATTCTCGGCTGCTACGGCCTCCCGCTGGCGCCGCAGCGGGTCGTGTCGACCCCCGAGGATGCGGGCCGAGCCGCCGATGAGCTCGGCGGAGAAGTGGCGCTCAAGGCGGTGAGCGCGGATGTCCTCCACAAGACGGATGTCGGAGGGGTGCGGCTCCACCTCAGAGGGGCTCAGGCCGTCCGGGACGCCGCGGGCGAGATGCGGGATCGCCTGGCCGCCTCTGGGCACGCGCCTGCAGGCTACCTCGTGCAGGCGATGGTCGAACCCGGCCCCGAGATGATTTTGGGCGTCGTCCAGGATCCCCACTTCGGGGCGCTCGTCGCATGCGGTGCGGGCGGCACCGCGGTGGAGCTGACCCACGACGTCGCCGTGAGACTCACGCCGCTCTCCCGAGAAGACGCCGAGGAGATGATCCGCAGCCTCAAGACGTTCCCGCTGCTGACCGGCTACCGCGGCCGGCCCGCTGCCGATCTCGCGGCGCTCGTCGACACGTTAGTCCGCGTCGGCGCGCTAGCCGACGACCTCCCCCAGATCATCGAGCTCGACTGCAACCCGATCATTGCCGCTCCGCGCGGGGCTACGATCGTGGATGCCCGCATCCGCGTCGCGGCGGTCGAGCCGCCGTCCCACCTGAAGCGCCGCGCCTGAGCGTCGGCGGGCCGCGTGCGCTAGGATGCCCCCCCGGGTTCCCGATGGCCTTAGCGAACCGGTGCGCTGAAGATGGCACAACGTGGCGACCATCGCGGCGCGGTGACGGCTCGTCGGTCGGTTGGGCGCGCCTATTGTCCCGACGGCAGCACGCCGCGGCGACCACGGCGACGTGACACGCTGATGCTCCTCGTGTGGATTGCCGAGCGCCGCCCCGGCGGCAAGCGCCGCGCCGGGACGAATCCGCCGCTCCATGCATGTCACCGCGATTGTGCCGTCGCGTTCGGCTGGACGTACGTCCGACGCTCACATGGTGTTTGAGATTTCATCCGTTTCTCCCCCATCCCTTGGCGATCATGGAGCACCGGGGTCGACCGCCCGCACGCAGCGGTGAACGACGGCGCGGCGGGTTCGGCGGCTGCTTCAGCCGGGCCCCGTGAGACGTGGACGGGTGAATCACTGCGAGGGAGCCTGCACGGTCGTGGCGATCGCCGCATGCCGCTCGAACAACCTGCCGGCGCGTCCCGGCACCCCGACCGCGGGAAGAACCCACCGGTCCACGCCATAGTAGCCGGCGATGCGCCACGCCAGGACGAGCCACGTCGCGAGGATGAAGAATATGGGGTTGACGCTTACCGTACCGGCGAGCAGATAGCTCGCGTTCATGAGCCCGCCGAAGAACGCCGCAATCCCCGTGAACAGACCTACGATCAACCCCAGGCCGACGAGGAGTTCGCCCGCAGCGACGGCGTAGCTCCACGCCGCTGCGTGCGGCAGCACGACCGCGTGGAGGAAGCTCGCATACCATCCTGAGACGTCGGGGTGCACGCCGCCCGTCTTTTTCAGCGCTCCGGTAACGAACCCCGTAAGCGCCACGCCGGCGCTGGGCCCCGTCCACACGGCACTGTGAAGCTTGTCCCACCCCTCGGTGAGCCACATGTACCCGGCGTAGAGACGCACGATCAGCCACAGCCATGCCATGCGGGTGTCCGCGAACAAGAACCTCGCGATCGGCGGCTCATCGACTTGCACGGTGTGCTCGCTCTGCCTACGCATTGATGCAACCTCCCTTGGGCGCGCTTCGCTCGATATCGTACCCTCTCACGCTATACGCTGGCACGCTCGCGGACTATCGGTGGACGGCCTGATTTGGCGATGGGGCAACGGGCTGATCTGGTCGTCCGGGGTCCGCGTCGGCCCGTCCGCGCACTGACGCGAGGGAGGGCCTTCGGGATGCCCTCCCTCGCATCGACGTCCACGCGCCAGCAGCACGCCATGCTATCCGGCTTTCACAGCCGGTGGCGCGTACGCCCCATCACGTAGAATTCGAGCGCATTGCTGGTCGAAAAGAGGATGAGCAGCACCGCCCCATCGGTCCAGGAACCGAGATACGCGGCCCCGACCGCAGCCAGGAGCATCAGCGCATTAACGTCGACCCGACCCCCGCGGATCGCCTGCCAGGCGACGAGCGCGCTGCCCGTGCCGCCCGCGAGATACGACGCGGCATAGAGAGCGAGGACCGCGTGAGGGTTCGTCGCGTCGATTGCACGCCCGGCCGCCAAAAGCGGGGCACACAGCACGGGCGGCGCACGCGGAAGCAGGTGCGCGGCACGGTCGCGTAGCGGCGTCGCCCGTCCCGTGCCGCCGAATTCTCGGCGCGCGCCCCAATCCCCGTTCTGTGGTCCCGCACCGCGCGGGCCCGAACGGGTTGACACGGATCCTCCCCGGCCCGCGGTCAGCACCTGTCGCATTCGTCGCCCAACCGGTGCTCCAAGCGGAGATTCAACGGCTCACGGCTGGTGACGAGCACCTTCAGCCCCAGCGACGCAGCGAGCAACTTCGAGACCCGGCCCGCTGCGGGCACGTGGCGCGCAAGCCGGTGAGATGACGCTGCAGCGCGAGCGGCGTCACGTCGGCCAGTGTCGTGATGCCGGCCGCGCGCTGGAACCGGGTCAAATTGGCGCGGTAGATCTAGAATCGTGCGGGACTTGCGTTTGCGACTTGTTTGCTCAGCAGAAACGATGCCTGAGCATCAGCCCACGGGTGGACGTCTGCTTTCTCAGGGGAATTCGGTGGAAATCCTGTGGAAGATTGGAGCGGAAACCCTCGTCCTGATTGGTCTGGCGCGCCCGGAGGGATTCGAACCCCCGACCCGCTGCTTCGAAGGCAGCCGCTCTATCCTCTGAGCTACGGGCGCACATGAAACTCCGCGAAACTACATGCTTCGTTCCAACGTCCCCGCGCAGACCCGCCGCGCGAGTCCAGACGCAGTATAGCACAGGTAACGCGTGAGGCTCCGAGGCGCGCGTCTACCGGCGCACGACAGTGACGTACGTCACGACATCCCATGCGTTCCGAATGCCGATGAACATCAACAACAGCACCGCCCCGGCGAGTGTGAAGAGCGCCGGTCCCGGCGCGGTCGGGAGCGCCATCGCAGCCGCGGAGAGCGCCCCGTACGCCACGAGAGGAAGAATCGTGTACCATATCCAGTCCTCCAGGTCTGCGGTGTACTCGGTGAGCCGTCTCGTCCGGCGCATGACGCGCACGATGTAGGTAACACCGCAGAGGCCGATGAACGCCGTCACCACACCGGCGGGCGTCACCGAGCGCCACGGCATGACGAGAATGGCCGACACCATCAGCGCAGCGGCGAAGTGCATGACCGTCGGCGTACTGAACGTCGCGATGCCGTCATGGGTGCTGGGACGCGTTCGCCCGGTCACCAAGCTGATCACGACGAACATCAACCCGGTCAGCGCTGCCGCCGACGAGCCGGTCATGACATAGAAGTTTGACCAAGCGCTGAGGGCCGGTGACGCGCTTTCAGCCATCGTGCCCTTGAGAAGCCCCGGCTTCCAGGGATGCCGCCGCTTCCACGGCGGCGCGCTCGCCGGTATCCAGCGCGCCATTCACCGTGCCGCTCTGACCATCCGTCGCTGTGGCTTCACCCGCGAAGAAGAGCGTACCGTCGACCGAAGCGGCAAGCGTCTCCCGCGCGCGCGTGCCCCCGACGGCAACGTAGCTGTACGCACCCCGCGTGAATGGATCGCGGCTCCAATCGTGTGTGCGCCCGCCCTCGAACTCCTCGTGCGCGAGCTCAGGCTCGTTGAGCAGCGTGCCAAAGCCCGCGAGCGCGCGTCCGATGCGATCCGTCTCCGCCAGCCCGCTGAGCGCGTCCGCCTTGGGACCGCCGGCCCACGCCACTACAAGCCTGCTGCGCAGGGGCATCTGTGTCCAATAGGTCGGGAAGGGGTGTCCTTCGAAGCGAAAGAACCCGGCGTCGCGGAAGCGCCCGTCCTGTACGCGCTCCCAAAATGCCCTCCGGAACCACAAGACGACTTTGACCACATGGCCCATCTCGATGGACCGAAGCGCCTCTCTCTTTACCGGCGGGAGTCCAGGGTCGAACACCACCGCGGTCTCGTCGCCGTGGCGGCGCAACACGCCGACAGGAAGCGTCAGGATCGCGGCACGTGCCTGGACGGTCCGAGAGCCGCCGCCGGAACTCACCGCAGCGGTGACGGCGCCGCGGCGCCACGCGATGCGGCGCACGAGAGTCGACAAGCATAGCTTCACGCCGGCGGCGACACAGGCATCGCGGAGGTACTCGAACACCGGCCGGTACCCGCCGACCGGCCGCGCGGTTGCAAAATCGACTCCCGAACGCCACTCGTCCGCGATCGCGCGCACGCTCGCGATGGCCGGGTCGGCGGCATCGAATCCCTCGACGAACGCGCGCGCCGCCGTCGCCGCCTGACGCACCGCCGGGTCACGTTCGCGCCGCCGCAGGAACTGGTCGACGCTCTGGTCAACGCTGAGCGCCCGAGCGTCGTCGAAGAGGCTGGCCGCGAGCATGAAGTCCCGCTCGGCAGGCCGCAGCAGGCCTTGGGAATGGGTCCACGCCTCACCGCCCGTGTCCACGGCGCGCAATCCTGCATCGCGGAGCACCCGCCGTGTCAGCTCGGCCCGGCCGTGAATGAACTCCGCGCCCAATTCGGCGGGCGTCCCAGACCGCGCCACCGGGGCCGACCATACCCGACCCCCTACGCGGTCGCGCGCCTCGAGCACAATTACCCGGAGTCTCCGACCGGCGAGGCTTCGCGCCGCCGCCAGCCCCGCCGCGCCAGCGCCGACTACGATGACATCAGCGTGCACACGCACGGCGTTCAGCGCCCGCTGCCCGCCGCCGGCGGCGAAGTCATCACGCGGGGCTCCCCAACGCGATGACGCGCCTCACCCGAGTTTGGCGTCCAGCGTAATCTCCGCGTTGAGGACTTTAGAGACCGGGCAGTTCTTCTCCGCATCGCCCGCCAGCCGCTCGAACGTGCCCTCGTCGAGATTCGGCACCACGGCGCGGAGCGTGAGAGCCGACCGGCTGATGCGGAAGCCGGCTCCTTCCGGCTCGAGCGTCACCGCCGCTTCGGTGCTGAGCTCCGTCGGCGTGTACCCGGCGCCCTGCAGCTGGAAGGCCAGTGCCATCGTGAAGCAGCCCGCGTGGGCGGCCGCAATCAGCTCCTCAGGGTTGGTGCCCTTCTCATTCTCGAAACGGGTCCGGAACGAATACGGGGTCTCGGTAAGGACCCCGGAATCGGTTGACAGACTGCCGTGGCCGGCACGACCGGTGCCGCGCCACACCGCTCTCGCCTTGCGAATCATGGGCTCCCTCCTGTACGGTAGTCTTCGCGGTCGCGCTGATCAAGGGGACGGGCGAAGATCGCGGGACCCTACGCCGGCGCCCGGGGGAAACCCTCCGTGTTCGTCTGGCGGCGACGCGTGTTTGACCGGAGTGACGACTATAATTGGGATAACGCTATGACACCCCTCCCCATCCCGATCGATGCCGACCGATTCTGGCTGCGTCTCATGGCGATGGCCGAGATCGGCAAGACACCGGGCGGCGGCGTCCGCCGGCTCGCGCTGACCGACGAAGACCGCGCCGCCCGGGATCTACTCAGCGAGTGGTTCGGGGCGGTCGGCCTCCGCGTGCGCGTCGACGACCTCGGCAACATGTACGGTCGACGGGACGGCGCCGATCCCGACGCGCCGCCGGTGGTGATCGGGTCGCACCTCGACACCGTGCCGACCGGCGGCCGGTTCGACGGTGCGCTCGGCGTGCTCGGCGCGCTTGAGGTCGTGCACGCGCTCAATGACACGGGGATCCGCACACGGGCTCCGCTCGAGGTCGTCAACTGGAGCAATGAAGAGGGCGCGCGCTTCCAGCCGGCGATGCTGGCGAGCGGCGTCATCGTCGGCGCCCTGCCGTTGGAGGCGGCGTACGCCGCGCGAGACTCCACGGGACGGACGTTCGGCGACGAACTCGAGCGCATCGGGTACCGCGGCGGCGCCGGCGATCGCCTGGCGCAATGCGCCGCATACGTGGAACTGCACGTGGAGCAAGGGCCGGTGCTCGAGCGCGCGGGCGCGCAAATCGGCGTGGTCGAGGGAATCGAAGGCATCTCCTGGAACCGGGTGGAGGTCACCGGCCGAGCGGCCCATGCCGGCCCGACGCCCATGGCCGATCGTCGGGATGCGCTCGTCGCCGCCGCGCGCCTCGTGCTGCTGCTGCGCGACGCGGCCCAAGCCCTCGAGAGGGTCCGCCTGACTGTGGGCCGGTTGCAGGTCTCGCCAAACACCATCAACGTTGTCCCCGGCGCCGTCGAGATGTCGCTCGATGTCCGGTCGCCGCGCGGCGACGGGCTCGACGCCGCTCTGCGCGCAGCGGACCAAGCCTGCCGGCAGGTAGCGGACCTCGACGGCGTCACCGTCCGCCGTGCAGAGTTCTGGCGCAGCCCGGCAACGCCGTTCGCCGAGCGGGTCGTGGAGGCCGTGGCGTCCGCCGCCTCTCGCCGGGGCTACACGACGAAGCGCCTCTGGGCCGGCGCCGGCCACGATGCGAAATACGTGGCGGACCGGTTTCCCGCAGGCATGATTTTTGTCCCGAGCGCGGGCGGGCTCAGCCACAACGAGCAGGAATGGACGGCGCCTGAGGATTGCGTGAGGGGCGCAACAGTCCTGCTGGACACCGCGCTTGCGCTCGCCGGAATAGTCGTCTAACATACGCCGGGACGCCGGCGTGGATCATGCCTCGCTTGACAGGATCGCGTGCGCATGACATAGTGACGGTGCGCTCCGATATCGATCACTACGCTGGGGTGACCCTGTGAGTCCTGTACGCATGACCAGATGCCGGGCACGCGCGCTTCGCGTCACCCGCCCACCCGCCCACCCTCTGTAGTCGCTTCCCCATAAGCAGTCTATCGGCGGCCGCGGGTGAAACCCGCGGCCGGTTTCTTTCGCCGCCTACGAGCGGTGCGCCCGACCGTGGCTCGTGGCCGGCGACGTGCAGCTTCTGCAGCAACAGGTACCACAACACCAGGGAGGTGGCGCATGGGACGGACCAGTCCGCAATTCATCGCACTCGCGGGATCTGCTCACGGCGTCGGGACGACGCACCCGCACGAGAGTGGAATCGGCCGAGGCACTCAATGGAAGCGCTGGCTACGATCGGAGGGTGATGGCGATGCTGCATACACTGATGATCACCGCACTCGGCAAGCTGCGTCAGCATGAACTCTTGCAGGAAGCCGAGCGGATCCGCCGCGAGGCGCTCTTCAAGGAGCCGCCCCGCGGACGCCGAGGTCTGTGGAGGACTCTTGCCCGATGGCAGCGCGGATCGCGGGAGGCAGCGCGACAGGCTACCGTCACCACGGCAAGAGAGCCAAGTCCGTAAGGCGAACCGGGAGGGAAGCGACCGACTGCTTCCCTCCCGGCTGGCGCGGTCGCGCGCCTCGTTCGGAGGCTGAGCGCGGAGGTGGAGGCGTGACGACTGATCCCCTGGCTACGACCGGCTGGCGGTTCGACGAACTCCGCCACGCCGGAGCCGAGCATCTCGACGCCGAGTACGTCGCCGCCTACGAACGCAAGGCGGGCTATGACCCGGCCCCGGACGTCGCGCGGTTCCGGGCGTTGGGCCTGGATCGCTCCAGCACCCTTGTCGACCTGGGGTGCGGCACCGGTGCGTTCGCGCTGGCCGCCGCGCCGTTCTGCCGCCGCGTGGTGGCGGTGGATGTGTCCCCGTCGATGATTGACGCGCTGAGCGCCCTCGCCGAGGACCGGGGCCTCGCCAACCTCGAGGCCGTCCGGGCCGGATTTCTCAGCTACGCGCATCAGGGCGACTCGGCCGACTTCGTCTTCTCGCGTCACGCGCTGCACCATCTCCCGGACTTTTGGAAGGCGATCGCGCTGACACGGGTTGCGGGCATGCTCCGCCCGGGCGGCGTGTTTTGGCTTCGCGACCTGATGTACTCTTGCAGCCCGTTCGAAACCGCCCGGGTGATCGAGCGCTGGCTGAGTCGGGCGTCGGCGCATCCCGGCGTCGGGTGGACGCGTGCGGAACTGGAAACGCATGTCCGCGAGGAGCACAGCACGTTTACGTGGCTGCTCGAGGACATGCTCGAGCGCGCGGGCTTCGCCGTCCAAGCCAAAGAGTACAGTGACTCCCAGATCTACGCGGCGTACACGTGCACGCGGGTGCCGCGGTGACGGCAGGCCTTCGCGGCTCGACGGCGCACCGACGCCGTGACACCCAACCCGCGCCCTCGTGCGCGGGGGCGGGCGTGACGGACCGCGCCGCCCGCAGGCGAACCGAACCGGCACCGCGCGCTCCGTGATCAACCATCACCTGCCGGCCGTCATCAGCCTCGCGGGAGTCGTCCTGGATTTCATGGGCGGCTTGTACGCCAGGCTGGAACCGCGAGGCGGCGCGGCCGCTACGGCAACGGTGTGGCCCGCGGAGGTCGCACGGCCTCCCAAATGACGTCATAGAGATCCTCTGTGGACTGCTCGGCGTTGACGGTCAGCAACAGCCCGCGGCACCGGTAGTGATCGATCAATGGCGCTGTCTGCGCGTGAAACACGCGAAATCGGTGCAGGGCCGTGTCGGGTGCGTCGTCTCGCCGCGCCACGAGCTCGGCGCCGTCGAGGTCGCAACGCCCCGCCGACCGCGGCGGCCGATAGTCTACGTGATAGATAGCGCCGCAGATCGGGCACAGCCGGCGTCCCGTGAGACGCCGCAACAAAATGTCTTCGCCGATCTCGAAGTGCACGACGGCGCTGAGCGTACCGAGGCGGGACGCGAGGAAGCCATCGAGCAGGTCGGCCTGCGCCGTGGTCCGAGGGTACCCGTCGAGGACCCATCCGGAGCCGTCCTCGGCCTGCGCGAGTGCGGCCTGCATCATCGCATCGACGATCTCGTCGGGAACCAAGTCACCGGTCCGCATAAATGTGAGCGCCCGCCGGCCGTATTCCGTGTGATCGCGGACGGCCTGGCGCAGGATGTCGCCGGGCGAGATGTGGCGGAGACCCGCGCGCGCCTGGAGCGTCTTGGCGAGTGTGCCCTTGCCGGCGCCTGGAGGTCCCAAAAACACGAGGCCGATCCCGGCGCGCCGGGCGGCGGGGCCGCTCCCGGCGCCCGCGGACACCCCACGAGTCTGGAACTCGGTCATCGTTCGCCTCCGATTGTGGTCTCACGCATCCGTGAGACAGGAGTCTCGAGACGCTACAGGGGCCACAACTTGTGCGTTTCGGAGCGCTCAGGCAATATTCCGGCACGCCTGGCTGTTTATGGGCTCGTGAAACGCACCATAGTTTTACCCGCGCCCGGCGGCGCTTGAGTCCACACAGGCCATCGACGAGGTGGGGCCACACACGGCAATCGAAGGGCTCGTCCGCCGTCGCGCGAAACCAGAACGCCGCCAGGCCATCAACCGCGGGACCACAGCGCCCGTGCACAGGAGGAGATGATGCCCACGAACGTCCGTGAGACCGTGGCGCAGGAGTACCGATACGAGCTCCTAACCTGGCCCGAGATCAACGAGGCCGTTGCCCTGAAGAAGGTCGTCGTGTTGCCCGTCGGCTCAACCGAGCAGCACGCCCCGCATTTGCCGCTCGACGTGGACGCGAAACTGAGCTCCGCCGTCGCCTACGAGGCCGCCCGTCGGGCGCCGGAGGAGATGCTGATACTGCCGCCCGTCGCGTACGGCTACTGTCACCACGTCATGGACTTCCCGGGCACGATCAACATCGAGCCCTCAACGTTCGTCCGCTTTCTGCTCGACATCACGCGCTCCGTCGCCTACCACGGCTTCAAGCGTCTCGTCATCCTGAACGGGCACGGCTCGAACCATCCGCTCGTGGAGGAAGCCGGCCGGCAGACGATCCTTCAGACCGACGCGCTGTGCGTGACCCTCAGTTGGTGGCAGCTGGTCGGCGCGTTCTGGAACAAGGAGCTCCGCACCTCGGTCGTCCCCGGCGGCTGTGCGCACGCCTGCGAGCTCGAGACGTCGATGTACCTGCACGTGGACCGCCCACACGTGCGCGAGGGGCTGATCGAGGGGCGGCTGCCGGAGTACATGCAGCTCCCCGGTGAGCATGAGTGGCACTCCACGGATCTGACCGCGGCGACCGGCCCCGCCACGCTCATCGAGTGGACGTCCGCATACACGGAGACCGGGGTGATCGGGGAAGCGCACAAGGCTACGCCGGACAAGGGGCGCCGTGTCTTCGAGCACGCCGTGACGCAGATGATCGCGATGGTCCGCTGGCTGCGAAACCGGCCGGCCCCGCCACGGCGGGACCATCATGCCGAAGCGCCGACGTTTGCGCTGCCGTTCGGCTGGTAGAAACGGCGCTCCCGTCCGGGGACGTTCTTACAGCAGCCGTAGGCGCGGATCGAGCAGGTCGCGCAGGCCGTCGCCGAGCAGGTTGAATCCGAGCACGGTGATCGCGATGGCGCATCCCGGCAGGACGGCGATCCAGGGATCGATCAGCATGTACTGCCGGGCGTCGCTCAGCATGAGGCCCCACGATGGGGTCGGCGGCTGGGTCCCCAGGCCGAGGAAGCTCAGCGCGGCTTCGGTGAGGATCGCCGTGGACAGGGACACGGTCGTCTGCACGAGCAGCGGCGCGGAGATGTTCGGCACGACATGCCGCAGCATGATCGCGGGCGTCGAGACCCCGACCGCCCGCGCCGCCTCGATGTACGGAAGCTGCGCGACGGTCAAGGTCGGACCGCGGGCCACCCTCGCAAACGTCGGCGCGTACACGATTCCGATCGCCAGCATGACATTGGTGAGGCTGGGCCCGAGGACGGCGGTGATCGCGATGGCCAGCACCAGCGCGGGCAGCGCAAAGAGCACGTCCATCGCGCGCATCGTCACGTTGTCGAGCCAGCCCCCGTAGAAGCCCGCGAGCAACCCCGCCGTACCGCCGAGCGCCAGGGCGACGAGCACCGCCAGGACGCCGACGTAGAGCGATACGCGGGTGCCGAAGACGAGCCGGCTGAGCTCGTCGCGGCCCAGCTGGTCGGTGCCGGCGAGATACGGTCCCCCGGGCGCCAATAGCGGTTTCGCGATCTGCGCCACGGGATTGTTCCACGCCAGCAGCGGGGCGGCCGCCGCGACAATGACGACGCCGCCGACCACCGCGGCGCCGATCATCGCCGGGGGCGTGCGGCGCAGCGCGCGCCACCAGCGAACCCGGCCCCCGCTGGCGTCGAGCCACGCCACGGCGGCGCGGGCGCCGGCGTGACCTTCAACCATACCGGATCCTTGGATCGAGATACGTATAGACGAGATCCACGGCCAGGTTCACCACGATGAACGTCAGGGCGAAGAGCATCACCGTCGCCTGCACGACCGGGTAGTCCCGTTGATAGACACCGTTGAGGAGCATCCACCCCAATCCCGGCAGGCCGAAGATCTGCTCCGTGATCACGACGCCGCCGAGGAGGTATCCCATCTGCAGACCCAACACCGTGATGATGGGGATCAGCGCGTTGCGGAGCGCGTGACGCAGCAGGACGCCCGCACGCGTCACGCCTTTGGCCTGGGCCACCTTCACGTACTCCTGGCCGAGGACCTCCAGCATCGAGGAACGTGTCATGCGGACGACGACCGCCGCGAGGCCAAGCGCGAGCGAGAGGACCGGCAGGAACATCTGCTGCAGATTGACCCAGGGCTGCGTCCACGGCGGCACGTAGATCAGCGCCGGCAGCCAGTGAAACAGATAGGACGCGGCGATGATCAGCAGGACCGCGATCCAGAAATTGGGCAGTGACAGGCCGAGGAGCCCGATGACCTGCACGGCGGTCTTGACCCGCAGGCTGCCGGAGACGCTCGCGAGGATCCCAAGTGGAATCCCCACGCCGGCGACGCCGGCCACCGACAGCACCGCCAGCTCCATCGTGATCGGGAGCCGGGACACCAGCAGCTGCCCCACCGGCTGCCCCGATCGGAACGACCATCCGAAATTGCCCTGCGCGATGCTGCCGAGCCAATACGCGTACTGGACCGGCAGCGGCCGGTCGAGCCCGAACTGGTGCATCACCGCGGCGCGTTGCTCGGGGCTGAGCTGGCCTTCGCCGCCGCCCAAGATATCGACGATGGTGCCCGGAATGAGATGGACAAGGAGAAAGATGACGACCGAGACGCCGAGCAATGCCGCGACGGTCCACAGCCCGCGCCGGAGCAGGTATCGCACGCCGGTAGGATGTGGCCGGGGCGCGCGGCCCCGGCCACAGACCGCCGCTCAGGCGCCGAGCCAGGCGGTCTTGAGGAAGATCCGGCGCCCCGTAAACGACTGCGCGTAGCCCTGCAGCTTGGTGGACAGCGCCTCGATGTTGTACTTGGCGTACCACCACCAGTTCGGCGACTCCTCGAGCAGGGTGCGCTGGATCTGCACGTAGAGGCTGCGCCGCTGATCGTGGTTCGAGATCGCTCGGGCCTCCGTCATCAGCGGATCGAGCTTCGGGTTGCGGTAGCCGCCGTCGTTGAGCGTGCCCTTCGTGGCGAAGTACGGGTAGATGTAGCCGTCGGGCCCGGGCCGGAACGTGTTGGCCGACGCGAAGATGACCCCCCCCTCCTTCCCGCCCGTCTGCAGCTCGCGGTTGTGCGCCGCCACAAACGCGCCCCACTCCATCTGCACGACGTTCGCCGTAACGTTCAAGCGGCGGAGCGATTCCTGGACGACGAGCGTGCTCGCCACGAATTCGGGATACTGCGGGGAGCAGCTCATCTCCACCGTAAAGCCGCCGTTCGGATACCCGGCCTCGGCGAGCAGCTTCCTGGCACCGTCCACGTCGGCCTTGAGGTACGGCAGCGTCCTCGGGTCGAGGGACCAATCGCCGTACCCCGTGGGGATCGGTCCGGAGGGCACCGCCGCGCCGTAGGCGGCCTTTTGGATCACCTCGCCCGTGTCCACGGCCATGCGCAGCGCGCGCCGCACGCGCGCGTCGTCGAGCGGCTTCTTGCTCACGTTGATGTAGTGCAGCGAGACCCAGGCGTTCGGCGCCTTTAGGACGGTGATCCCGGCAGCGTTTTGCAGCTGCGCGGCGCCCTGCGCGCTCAGCGCGGCGTACTGGATTTGGCCGGCTCGGAGCGCGGCGAGGCGGGCATTTTCCTCGGTGAGGACCTTGAACGTCATCCCGTCGAGGTACGGCAGGGGTTGGTTCCAGTAGTCGCCGTTCCGGACGTATGTGATGTGATCCTGCGGCACGTACTCCACGAGCTTAAAGGGCCCCGTGCCGATCGCTTTGATCTTGAGATTCTCCCGCTCCGCAAACCCTTTCGGCATGATCCCGGACGCCCGCAACCCGGCGAACGATCCCAGGAGGTCGGGATACGGGGCGTCCAGGTTCATCTGCACGGTGAGCGGATCCACGACCTTGGTCTCCTTGATCGCGGACAGCCAGGAGATCCACGGCGAGGCGGTCTTGGG
>JAJPIA010000012.1 GCA_021324975.1 Bacillota bacterium | reverse complement strand
CGGCGCCAGAGCCGCGGCGGCCGCGGCGTCATGGGGATGGAGACGAAGGAGGAGGACTACGTGGAGCTCGTCCAGGTCACGACGAGCCATGCGTTTCTCCTCTTCTTCACGAACCGGGGCAAGGTGTACCGGGTCAAGGCGTACGAGGTGCCGGAGGCAGGCCGCACCGCCAAGGGCGTCAGCCTCGCCAACCTGTTGAATGTCGCGCAGGGCGAGCGCGTCAACGCGATCATCCCGATTCGGTCGTTCGAGGATACGGGCTACCTGTTCTTTGCGACCAGCCGCGGATACGTGAAGCGCACCGGATTGATGGAGTTCCTCAACGCCAAGCGCGCGGGCATCGTGGCCATCACGCTCGATCGGGGCGATGAGCTGGTCGGCGTGCACCTAACGGACGGCCGGCAGGAGATCTTTCTGGCGTCGCAGCGCGGCCAGGCGATCCGGTTCAAGGAAGCCAACGCGCGCGAGATGGGACGCCAGGCGCACGGCGTCATCGGCATGCGCCTGCGCGCGGACGACGCCGTGGTGGGGATGGCGCGCAGCGGCGAGGGTGACGAGCTCCTCACGGTCACGGAGCTCGGCCTCGGCAAGCGCACGCCGCTCGGCCAGTACCGGCTGCAGACGCGCGGCGGCTCGGGGATCAAGAATATCCGTCTCACGGCGAAGACCGGCGACGTGGTGGCGATCCGGGCGATCGGGGAGGACACCGAGATCCTCGTGATCACGGCCCGGGGCATCGTGAGCCGCGTGTCCGTGAAGGAGATCTCCACGCAGGGCCGATCCGCGCAGGGCGTGCGCCTGAAGCGGCTGGACCAAGGCGATCGTGTGGCCGCCATCGCGCCGATCGTCACGCGGGCCGAGGGCGGCGAGACGTGATGGTGGACCTCGCGCTCTTGATCCTCCGGGTCTGGCTGGGGTTTACCTTCTTTCTGCACGGCGCCCAGAAGCTGTTCGGCTGGTTTGGCGGCGGCGGGATTGCCGGGACGGCGAGGTACTTCGAGGGCGTGGGGATTCGTCCGGGCCGGTTCTGGGCCGTGCTCGCGGGGCTCGGCGAGTTCGGCGGCGGCGTGCTGATCGGCCTCGGCTTTCTCACGCCGCTCGGCGCGCTGGCGATCGTCATCACGATGGTCGTGGCGATCTCGGCGGTCGCGGGGCGCCACGGCTTCTGGGTGCAGAACGGCGGGTACGAGTACAACTTGCTCATTATCGCCGTGGCACTCGTGTTGATTCTCGCCGGTCCCGGGGCGTACGCGATCGACCATCGGCTCGGCGTCGTCGGATCGCGGTCGTAACTTCGCCGCACTCGCTCCGCGTGCTCGCCGTGCGATCCCCGTCCTCCGCGCCGGTCCGTCCTAAAGGACGTGTGGGGTGCGGGCGTGCAGGGGAGGAAACGTCCTGGGCGGCGAAGAGAGCATCGGGCGCCGGACCGGCCCCATGGGGAGGCGATCCGATGGACGTCGCCGTGCAGGGAGTCGCCGAGCATCTCGATGAAGTGTGGTCGTCACTGCTCGACGCCGTCAAGGCGGTGGACGATGAACTCTTTCAATGGTGCCCCGGTCCCGAGTTCAACTCCATCGCGATCCTGCTGCGCCATCTCGCCGGCAGCGAGCGCTGGTGGATCGGCGAGGCGATCGGCGGCGTGCCGGCCCACCGCAACCGCGACGCCGAGTTCGTGCACGACGCGCCCGCCCGCGGAGACGTGCTCCGGTTGGTGGAGGAGGCGCGCGACCGCACTCGCCGCGTACTGGCCGGACTGACGGTGGCGGATCTTGCCGCGCCGATCACCACGCCGGTGACGCGGGGCCACCCGACGAAGATGTGGGCGCTCCTCCACTACCTCGAGCATCTCGGGTACCATCGCGGTCAGATTTTGCTGCTCCGCAATCTCGGCCGCCGGACGGCCGGCGTCGGGCAGAGCGGCTCCGCCGCGCGCTAGGCTCGGCAGGCGGCGATGCGCTGGGAGCTCTGTTCCAAGACACACGCGCGTTTGGCCCGCATCGTGACGGCGCTGGGATTCAGGCACGTCGACCCCGCGCGCATCTTCTGCGTGCGCGGGTACGGCTCGACCTCGGAGGCATGGGCGCGGATCTGGGGGCTGCCCGCGCTGTGGCAGCAGGTCCTCGGCATCGGCCCCGCCTATGTGGTGGAGATCATCGAACCGGAGTTCGGCCGGCTGCCGGAGGCGGAGCAGGACCGGATCCTGATCCATGAGCTGCTGCACATTCCCCGCACGTTCAGCGGCGCGATTCGCCCGCACCGGACGCCGACGTTTCAGATCACACGACGCAGCGTCGAGCGATATTATCAGCGCTATCTCGCCGCCATCGCGGGCGCCGCCGCGAGGGTGGCCCAGGCGGACGAGCGCTCGGATCGGACGGAGCGGGCGGCGGAGGTGCCGGCGGGGAGTTCGGTGTCGGCCGCGGCTCGGCGGCGGTCGCCGGCCGCGGCGCATCGCAGGGCGAATCGGCCCCGGGGGCGGATGGGCGCGCTGCGCTAGCGACGGGGTGACGGCGCGCTCTGAGCCCGGGCGCCCGGCCCGGGATCTTTTTTGCGTGAATGCCCGTGGTGTAAAATGACCCAGGACACTCCGGCGTCTTCCGGCGCCGGGGACGGGGTGTAGCGATGTTCGACAACCCAGAAAAGCTGATGATCCTGCTCGTGATCGCCTTGCTGATCCTCGGGCCATCGAGGCTCGCGGGCTTCGGCGGCAGCCTGGGCCGCGCGATGCGGGATTTTCGCAACGCCGTGCGGGGCGCCCAGGACGAGGCGCGTTCGGCGTTCAGCGAGTTCACCGAGGAAGCGTCGTCGACCATGCACGAGGTGCAGCACGCGCTCCCGGCCCCGGATGCGATGGCGGACACCGCGTGGGCGGGCAGCAGCATCGAGCCGGAGCCCGCCGCCGCGGACTCGACGGCGACGCCTGCAACGCCGCACCCCGGCACATCTTGGGAAGACGATCCCTCGTCGCTTGCGTCCGAGCCGACTGCGGCCGCCCTGCGAGAGGTGGCGCGCCAAGCGCAGCACAGCGGTTGACCGGTTCCGACGCAACCCACGTCCGCCCCGCCCTGCCGACGCCGGCGCAGGACACCCGCCTCTACCTGATCCGCCACGGACAGACCGACTGGAACGTTGAGGAGCGGTATCAGGGCCAGATCGACAGCACGCTCAGCGCGCGCGGCCGTGAGCAGGCGGCGCGGCTGGCCGAGACTCTCGTGTCCGTCCCGCTCCGCGCGATCTACACGAGCCCGCTGTCGCGGGCACGTGATACCGCGGCGGTGCTTGCGGTCCCGCACGGCTTGGCCGTCGTCACGCTCGAGGCATTGGGCGAGGTCAACATGGGCGAGTGGGAGGGGCTGACCGCGTCCGAGATCACCGACCGGTTCGGCGACGTGCTGCGGGCTCGGCGGCGGGATCCGCAGGGCGTCACCCCCGCCGGCGGGGAAGGGCTCGCGGACCTCCAGGCGCGTGCGCTCGGTGCCGTCGCGTGCATGGTGGGACGGCACCCCGGGGAGACGATCGCCGCCGTGGCCCACGGCGGTCTCAACAAGACGATCCTGCTCGCGGCCCTTGGCGCGCCGCTCAGCCGCTACTGGGCCATCCGCCAGGACAACGCGGCGATCAACCTGATCGTCTTCGCCCACGCGGGCGCGCGTGTGGAGCTGCTCAACGAGACGTCGCACCTCGAAGTGCCGGCCGCCCGGCGCCTGGAAATCGAAGAAACACCAGCAGCGCAAGGAGCGTACACCCCGCGCCCACAACCGGAATGAGGCGGAGCCCGAAGGAGCGTTCGGGGCTGTCCCCGAGCGCGAGGAGCACCCCGAGGAGCGCCGAGGAGCCGGCCGAGGCGGCGTTGAGAATCAACCCCTGCACGGCGTAGTACATCGCTTCCCGTCCCTCGCCGGTGCGCAGGCGCGCTTCCTCCGCAATGTCCGCCACGAGCGCGTTCGGCAGCACCAGGAGGCCGGCGAGCGGCGCGGCGGCCAGCACGATGAGCGCGTACCCCTGCATTGCGGGCGTGCCCGGCACCCCGCCGAGCCCGATCACCGCGATCAACGGAATGACGGCGGACGCGGCGCCCAGCGTCCACCGCAGCGCGCCGGGCGTACCCATGGCGCGGGTCAGGCGACCGAGCAGCGGAAACGCCGCGAGCGTGCACACAAACGTCGCGCCGAGCACGGCGCCGACCATGTTCTGCGACAGGCCCATCAGCACGGTGATCACGTAGACCACCGTGGAGTTGACCATGCTGGTGCCGGTCCACAGCAGGGCCAGGCTGACGACGTACACGCGAAACGCGGGATCCTGGAGCACGCCGCCGATCTCGCGCCAGAACGCCATCCCGGGAGCGGGCGCGGGCGTGGGTTCGCGGATGCCCGCGGCAACGAGCCAGAGTGTCCCGAGCGCGGCCGCGCCGACCGCGGCCCCCATGACGCCGAATCCACCGTGGGCGATGAGCCAGGTCGACGACACCATGACGATCCCCACGCCGCCGACGGACGCGCCCGCCTGCCACGACGCGATCTCGACGCGCCCGCGTCCGCCCGGCGTGATGTCGGGCAGCAACGCGGCATACGGGTTCATGGCGAGGGAGAAGCAAAAGAAAAACCCCACGAGCACGCAGAGGACGTAGAGCGCCGTGAGCGCCGGGGCAACCGGCGGCGGGATCCACAACAAGACAAAACACGCCGCTAGCGCCGGTGCGCCGACCGCGAGAAACGGGCGGCGCCGGCCCCACGGACTGCGGAGCCGGTCACTCCAATATGCCACGGGCGGATTGCTGAGGGCGTTGACGATCCGGCCGCCGGCCAGCGCGAGTCCCATCCACTCCGGCGGTACCCGCACGGCGCCGGAGGGCGGCGCGTAGAAGTATACCGCCCACAGGACGATCGTCTGCAGGAGCATGCTCGCCCCGAGCGCGCCGGCGCTGTAGACGGCGGGGCGCGCCCAGAGGCGCTCGCCGGTCACGCGGTCAGCGGGTGAAGATCGGGAGCGTCCCGAGGGAGATCAGGTCGGGATTCTGGTAACCGCCCTCCTCGAGCAGGACGGTCGCGCGCGCGACCGTCGTCGCGCCAACACGCTGGAGCAGCTCATCCACCGCGTGGAGGCTCCCGCCGGTGCTCACGACATCGTCGACGACCGCCACCCGCGCGCCGCGCAGCCGGCCCGCGTCCACCCCGTCCAGCACCAGGGTCTGCGTGGCCGCTGTCGTGATGGACTTGACCTCCACCGAGAGCGGGCTTTTCATGTATCCCTTGACGCTCTTGCGGCATACGACATACGGGAAGTACCGTCCGGTGAGCGGGTTCGACAGGTACGTGGCCACCATGTGTGCGAGCGGCAGCGCCTTGGCTTCCACCGAGACGATGCAGTCGAAGACGATGGAGCGCAGGCGTTCCGCGATCTGCCGGGCGCACACGTTCGTCATCTCGACGTCGCCCCACAACACAAACGCGGCGATCCACAGTGAATCCGTGATCGCCACCACCGGCAGCCGGCGCCGGAGCCCGGCGACGGTGATCTCGTAGAACTCCTGCCCTTCGTACTTCATGCGGGCCTCCCCCGTGCGTCGGTGACGACCCTTTTCGGGCATGGCCCCGGTGGCCCCTGTGCCCGCGCACCTCCCCGTGCCGCGCCGCTGGCGTGCGCCGGGCGCGGTGACTATAATTTGGGGAAGCAGCGGCGGGAGGCGGAATACGCGGATCGACGGTGCGACCTCGGTCGTGGGATTGATCGGCAGCGCCGCGCGGGAGAGTCTGTCCCCGCGCATGCACAACGCGGCCTTCGCCGCGCTCGAGCTGAACTGGTGCTACCTTGCCTTCCCGGTGCCCCGTGACCGGCTGCCCGACGCGTTGCGCGGCCTGGTCCCGCTCGGCATCGCCGGCGCCAACGTCACCGTGCCGCACAAGGAAGCGGCGCTCGCGTACCTCGACGAGACCACCGACGAGGCCCGGGCCATCGGCGCGGTGAACACCGTCCAGGTGGCGGGCGGGCGCCTCGTCGGCCACAACACCGACGGCGCGGGGATGCTGGAGGCGCTGCGCCGCGATGGTGGCGTGGATGCCGCCGGGACGCGCGCGGTCGTGGTCGGCGGGGGCGGCGCCGCGCGCGGCGCGGCGTTCGCCCTGGCCGGTGCCGGCGCCGCCTCGGTCGTGATCGCGAACCGCAACTGGGACCGCGGAGCCGCGCTGGCGGAGACGCTGCGCCGCTCCTTTCCCTCGTGCTCCGTGGACGCGCTGCCGCTCGACGGCGTCCGGATCCGCGCGGCGCTGCGCGAGGCGGCGGTGTTGATCCAAGCCACGACCGTCGGCGGCGGGGCGCAGCGGGGCCTCTCGCCCGTGGCGGCGGACGCCCTGCATCCGGGGTTGATCGTCATGGACATGATCTACGAGCCGCGGGAGACGGTGTTGCTGCGCGACGCGCGCGAGCGCCGGTGCCAGGCGCTCGGCGGGCTGGCGATGCTCGTGTACCAGGGCGCCCGAGCGTTCGAGATATGGACGGGACGTCCGGCCCCCGTCGGCGTGATGCGGCAGGCGGTCGGGCTGCCGGCGGAGCCTCCCGCCGGACCACGTACGGGACGGTGACACGATGGTGCGATTTCTGACCGCCGGCGAGTCTCACGGCCGCGGCCTGCTGGTCGTGGTCGAGGGGATGCCCGCGGGGATGCCTCTTGCGGAGGACGACATCAACGCGCAGCTGGCGAGACGGCAACAAGGCTACGGGCGCGGCGGGCGCATGCAGATCGAGAAAGACCGCGTTGAGATTTACAGCGGCGTGATGGGCGGGACGACGATCGGCGCGCCGGTCGGCCTCGTGATCGGTAACAAGGACTGGCGCCGGGAGGAACCGCCGCTCACACGGCCGCGGCCGGGCCACGCGGACCTGGCCGGCGCCCTCAAGTACCGCTTCAACGACGTGCGCCGCGTCTTGGAACGCTCGAGCGCGCGCGAGACGACGGCGCGCGTGGCGGCGGGCGCGGTCTGCCGGGCGCTGCTCGGGCAGTTTGGCATCGTGTTGGCGAGCCATGTCGTCGAGCTCGGTGGGATCGCCGCGACGCGCCGCCCGGAGCGTCCCGAGGACATCGGCCCGGCCGCGGAGCGGTCGCCGCTGCGCTGCGTGGATCCCGACGCCGAGGGGCGCATGATCGCGGCGATCGATGAGGCCCGCGAGCGGGGGGACACCCTCGGCGGTGTCTTCGAGGTGGTCGTGACCGGCGTCCCCGTGGGCCTCGGGACCTACGTGCACTGGGACCGGCGGCTCGACGGCCGGCTGGCGCAGGCGATGATGTCGATCAACGCGATGAAGGGCGTCGAGATCGGCCAGGGATTTACGGAAGCGCGATTGCCGGGGTCCGCGGCGCACGACGAGATCTTTTACGACCGCGAGCGCGGCTTCCACCGGCGGAGCAATCAGGCAGGGGGAACGGAGGGCGGCATGACGACCGGGGAGCCGCTCGTCGTGCGCGTGGCGATGAAGCCGCTCAGCACGCTCCGCAGTCCGCTCGCGTCCGTGGATATCGTCACCAAGGAACGCGTGGAAGCGGCGGTCGTGCGCAGCGACGTCACGGCGGTGCCGGCCGCGGGCGTGATTGGCGAGGCGATGGCCGCGATCGTGCTGGCCGACGCCATGGCGGAGAAGTTCGGGGGCGACAGCCTGACGGAGATGCGCGCCGCACACGAGGCGCACCTGCGGTGGGTGCGCACCGGCCCGGAGGCATAAGCCGGACGTGCGCCACAACGTGGTCCTCATCGGTTTCATGGGGACGGGCAAGACCATCCTCGGCCGTGCGCTCGCGTCACGGCTGGGCCGGCCCTTCGTGGACACCGACACCTTGATCGAGCAGCGTGCGGGGCGGCCGATCCCGCGGATCTTCGCCGAGGACGGGGAGGCCGCGTTTCGGCGCCTCGAGGCCGAGGTGGTTGCCGCGGTCGGCGATGCGCGGGGCACCGTGATCGCCACCGGTGGCGGCGTGGTCCTCAACTCGGAGAACATGGCCCGGCTGCGCCGCGGCGGCGTGATCGTGGCGCTGCGCGCGGAGCCGGGGACGATCCTGGCCCGCGTCCGCCGCGGGACCGAGCGCCCGCTCCTCGGCGCCGATCCGGAGGGAAGCGTGCGGCGTCTCCTGGCCGAGCGCGGCCCGCTGTACGACGACGCCGACCTGGTCGTGGACACGTCCTCGCTGCAGCCCGAGGACGCGGTGCGGCTGGTGGAGATGTTCGCGGCGACGTGGAAGGGCCGGGACGGCGACGCTCCGGGCGAGGGCGGCGCCGGCGCGGCCCGGGTCGTGCGGGTCGCTGCCGCGTCTCGCGGCTACGACGTGCGGATCGGCCGGGGTCTCATCGGCCATACCGGCGGCTACCTGCGGGATCTTGGCCTGAGCGGACGCGCGGCGATCCTCACGCACCCGCGGCTCGACGCGCTGTACGGGGTTCGCCTGGCCGCCTCGCTCCGCGCGGCGGGGTACGACACCGTGACGATCACGATCCCCGCGGCCGAGACGAGCAAGAGCCTCCGCGCCGCAAACCGCTTGTACGGCCGGCTGCTCGAGGCGCGGCTCGACCGCGGGTCCGTGCTCGTGGCGCTCGGCGGCGGCGTGGCGGGCGATCTCGGGGGGTTTGTGGCGGCGACGTTCCTGCGCGGCATCGCGTGGGCGGCCGTTCCGACCACATTGCTCGCCCAGGTCGACGCCGCGATCGGCGGCAAGACCGCGGTCAACCACGCGCGCGGCAAGAACCTGATCGGCGCGGTGCACCAGCCGGCGCTCGTCGTCGCGGACATCGACACGCTCGCGTCGCTCCCGGCGCGCGAAGTGCGCTCGGGCCTCGCGGAGGTGGTCAAGACGGGCGTGATCGGCGCGCCCGCGTTGTTCGCGTACCTGGAGGAGCGTCTCGGGACCGTGTTGCGGGGCGACCCGGAGGCGAGGGCAACCGTGGTCGCCAGCTGCGCGGCCTACAAGGCGGGTGTCGTCGCCGGGGACGAGCGGGAGGACGCCGGCAGGATCGTGCTCAATTACGGCCACACGATCGGGCACGGCATCGAGGCTGCCGCCACCTACCGCGGCGTGACCCACGGCGAGGCCGTGGCCGTCGGGATGACCCTGGAGGCCCGGCTGGCGGTACGGCTCGGTGTGTGCGATCCGGCGTTGCTCGAGCGGCAAACGACCCTGCTGCGGAGCGCCGGCCTCCCGGTCCGCGTCGACGACCTGCGCCTCGCGCGGCGGCCCACGCCCGAGGCGATCGCCGAGGCCATGGCGCTCGACAAGAAGGCGCGGGCGGGCCGGCTGCGGTTCGTGCTGCCGGCCGGCGTCGGGCGGACCACCGTGCGCGACGACGTGCCGCCGTCCCTCATCCGGGAGGTGCTCGACGATGGCTAAGGTCCTCGTGATTCACGGGCCCAACCTCAACTTGCTGGGCAGCCGTGAGCCGCATCTCTACGGCACGGTGACCCTGGCCGAGGTGGATCGGCGTCTCCGAGCGCTCGGCGAGGAGCTGGGCGTCACCGTCGAGACGTTCCAGTCCAATCACGAAGGCGCGATCATCGACCGGCTCCACGACGCCCGAGGCGCGTACGGCGCGGTCGTGCTCAACCCGGGCGGGCTCACGCACTACAGCATCGCGCTCCGTGACGCGATCGCCGCCATCGCCCTGCCCGTGGTGGAGGTGCACGTCACCAACATCCACGCGCGCGAGGCGTTCCGCGGCGTCTCCGTCATCTCCCCGGTGGTGCGGGGGCAGATCGCCGGGTTCGGCGCCGACAGCTACCTGTTGGCGCTGCGCGCCGCGGCCGCGCTGAGCCAGACCGCGCGGTAGCAGGCCGGGGTTGCGGAGGACGGCCCGGCGCGGCGGTCGAAGCACGGACGGGATCGCGGCCGGGCCGCGGCGCACGGGTACGAGGAGGAGAGCATGCCGCTCCGCGGCATTCGGGGCGCGATCACGGTCGACGCCAATACGGAGGAAGCGATTCTCGGCGCCACACTGGAGCTGCTGCGGGAGATGGTGCGCGAGAACGATGTGCGCGGCGACGACGTCGCCAGCGTGATCTTCACCATGACGCCCGACCTCAACGCCGTCTTCCCCGCGGCGGCGGGACGGCACCTGCCGGGATGGAGCCACGTGCCGCTGATGTGCATGCAGGAGATCCCCGTGCCGGGCGCGCTCGCGCGGTGCGTGCGCGTCTTGATGCACGTCAACACGCCGAAGGCGGCCACCGACATCCGGCACGTGTACCTGGGCGGGGCCACACGGCTCCGTCCGGACCTGGCCTCGCGCCCGTAATGCCCGGCCAGGCACTCGTCGTGGCGCCGGGGCGGCCGCTGCGCGGCAGCGTGCGGGTGCCCGGCGACAAGTCCATTTCGCACCGCGCCGCGCTGTTCGGCGGCCTCGCCGGCGGAGTGACCACGGTGGAGGGATTTCTCCGGGCCGAGGACTGTCTCGCCACGCTCGCGTGCGTGCGCGCGCTCGGCGCGCGGATCGACGACGACGGCGACCGTCTGACCATCCACGGCGGGGCCCTCGCCGAGCCCGGCGACGTGCTCGATGTCGGCAACTCCGGCACCACGATCCGGCTGCTGGCCGGCATTCTCGCGGGTCAGCCGTTTTACAGCGTGGTCACGGGCGACGCGAGCATCCGCCGCCGCCCGATGGACCGGGTGGCGACGCCGCTGAGGCTGATGGGCGCGCGGATCGCCGGCCGGGACGGCGGGCGGTTTGCGCCGCTCTCGATCGACGGCGGCGGTCTCCGCGCCATCGTCTACGATACGCCCGTGGCGAGCGCGCAGGTCAAGTCCGCGGTGCTGCTGGCCGGCCTGTTTGCGGAGGGCGAGACCGTGGTGCGCGAACCGGCGTTGAGCCGCGACCACACTGAGCGCATGTTGCGCGCGTTCGGGGTTGCCGTGCAACGCGACGGGCTGGCGGTGGGACTCCGCGGTCCGGCGCCACTACGGGGCGCCGCCGTGCTGGTGCCGGGCGATCTCTCCTCCGCCGCGTTCTTCCTCGCGGCCGCGGCGTTCGTGCCGGGTTCGGAGCTGACCGTCACGGACGTCGGCCTCAATCCGACGCGCGCGGGCGTGCTCGACGCGCTCGGGCAGATGGGCGCGGACATCCGCGTGTGGGGCCGGCGGGACGTCGGAGGCGAGCCGGTGGGGTCGGTGACCGTCCGGGGCGGCCGGCTCCGCGGCACGGTCATCGGCGGGGAGTTGATTCCCCGCGCGATCGACGAGCTGCCCGTGCTCGCGGTCGTCGCGTGCCTCGCGGACGGCGAGACGGTGATTCGCGACGCCGCGGAGCTTCGCGTCAAAGAGTCGGACCGCATCGCCGCGCTCGCGCGCGAGCTCGGCCGGCTCGGGGCTGCGGTCGAGCCGCAGCCGGACGGGCTCGCGATCCGAGGCGGGGGACGCTTCCACGGGGGCCGCGTCCAGAGCGGCGGCGATCACCGCATCGCGATGGCGCTGGCCGTGGCGGGGTTGTGCGCGGAGGCGCCCGTGACGATCGACGATACGGCCTGCATCCGCACGTCGTTCCCCGAATTCGAGGAGACGCTTCGGCGCGTGACATCGGCGTGATGTACGACCCGCCACGCCTCGCGGCCGTCGCGCTCGTCGTCTGCGTGGCCGCGGGGGTCAAAGGCGCTGTGGGCTTTGGGTTTCCGCTGATCGCGGTACCGGTGCTCTCGATCGTCCTCGGCCCGGCCGCGGCGATCCCCATCGTGACCCTGCCCACGCTGGTGAGCAACGTGATCCTCGCCGGCCGGGGCCCGGGGCGCCGTGTGGACGCGCGGCCGTTCGTCCTCACGTTGGCGGCGCTGGCGGCGGGTGTCGTCGTCGGCGCGCTCTTGATCAACGCCATGCGCCCGCGCACGTTGTCGGTGCTCGTCGGCGCCGTGTCGGCGCTGTACGTCATTTCCACCGCGCTTCGCCTCACGCAGGCGATTCCACCCGGGGCGGGACACCGCGCCGGCCCGCTGATCGGCCTTGCGGCGGGCGTGCTCGGCGGCTCCACCGGGATTTTTTCGCCCGTGGTCGCCAGTTATCTGCACATGCTGCGGCTCGAAAAGCGCGCGTTCGTCTTTTGGATGACGATGATGTTTTTCATAGGCAACATTGCGCAGTTTGCCTCGTATCTCCGGCTCGGACTGTACCGCGAGCCGGTGATGGCCACTGCCCTGCTCGCCTGCATTCCTATGGCTGTGGGGACGTGGGCGGGGCTCCGGCTCCAGGACGTGCTGCGCCCCGAGACGTTCAGCCGCATCGTGCTCGGCCTCGTGTTCCTCGCCTCGCTCGGCCTGCTCGCCCGCGGCCTGTTCGGCTAGACTAGTTCGCCATGAAAAATGATGGCGCAACCCGGCATAAAATCTGGGTTTCTTCGCTGCGCGCGCGACAAAACGATAGGATTCCCATCCGACGAATCGAACTG
>JAJPIA010000064.1 GCA_021324975.1 Bacillota bacterium | reverse complement strand
TCGTCTCTGAGGAGCGGCCCGCGAAAGCGGTGAGGAGGATCGGGTCCCGCGCAACGAGATCTTACCAACCCCGCCAGGTCCGGAAGGAAGCAACGGTACGTAAGGCGTCTCGTGTGCCGTGGGGACACCTGGTCGGAGCCGGCTACGTGGGGACCACCTCGGAGGGGTTGTCGACGGCGGGTGCACGGCCATGTCTCCACCCGACGGATCGTATGACGGCGTTGCGCGGCTTCGCCGCGCCGGACGCCGGCGTGGAGCGACCGGTCTATGTCGGCCCCGGCCCGAGGTTTTGATAGAAGAAATACAGCGCCGCGAGATTGTTGGCGCCGTGCGCGATCATGCCGGGGACGAGCGATCCCGTGTAGTCGTAGGCGTACGCCAGGACCACCCCGAGCATGATGATGGGGAGCAAGGTCACCGGCTGGAGGTGCGCCGCGGCGAAGAAGAGCGCGCTCAGCAGCACCGCCAGATGGCGGTTCATGCGCCGGCGCAACGCGCCGAACGCGAGCCCACGAAAGAACACTTCCTCGCCGATGGGGACGACGAGCCCGACGAGCACGGCAAGGACGGCGATTTCCGCGGTTTGATGGAGTTGCGGCAGCAGCCGGTACACGGGCGCGCGGGCCTCCTCGCGCGTGATGAGACTGTCCGCGGCGGGGCGGCCCATCCAGAGGCTGAGCGCGAGCACCGTGGCGCCCTGCCCGACGCTGTTGCCGGCGATGCCGGCCGCCGCGGCGACGGCGCCCTGGCGCACGCGCCGCGTCCAGGCGTCGAGCCGGAGACCCACCGCGCCGAGCGGCAGCCGGTACTTGACGGTCGTCACGTACACGCTGCCGGCGACGAACGCCGCGTTCTGCGCCACGGCGAGCACGAGAATCACGCCGAGTGGGGGCACGGTGCCAGCCGGGATGCGCAGGAGCGCCCCGGCGAGGGGAATCGTCGTCGTGAAGAACAGCGTGAGGGCCAGCACCTCCGGGACGCCCCACATCGACGTGCGTGACGGACGCACGAGCAGGTACAGGGGTACGGCGATCGCCACGGCGAGGAACGTCACCGCCGCCCACAGGGCGGCGGCGGTGATCCGGGCGTGCCGGCGGGCGTCGACGAACACCCAGACCGCCACGCCGACGGAGACGAGCGCGAGCAGCCCCACGCGAGGCACCTCCAGGAGTGGGGGTAAGGTTCGGCGAATAGGTGGCAAGACCTGCGCGAGGTGAACGTCCGCGTGTCTCACGTCTCCTTCTACCGCAAATGGCGGCCGCAGACGTTCGAGGACGTGTTTGGTCAGGAACGTGTTACCCGGACGCTTCAACACGCCATCGCCGGCAACCGCATCGTACACGCGTACCTCTTTTGCGGGTATCGCGGCACGGGAAAGACGACGACGGCCCGCCTGCTGGCCAAGGCGCTCAACTGCGAGCGGGGTCCCACGCCGACGCCGTGCAACATCTGCGTCAACTGCCGCGCCATCAGCGACGGCAACTCCCTGGACGTCATCGAGATCGACGCCGCGAGCAACCGCGGCATCGACGAGATCCGCGATCTCCGCGAAAAGATCACCCGCGTCCCCGTCGGCAGCCGGTACAATGTGTACATTATCGATGAGGCCCACATGCTGACGACGGAGGCGGCCAACGCGCTATTGAAGACGCTGGAAGAGCCGCCGGCGCACGCGGTGCTCGTGCTGGTCACGACCGAGCCGCACCGCCTCCCGCCAACGATCACCTCGCGCACGCAGCGCTTCGACTTCAAGCGCATTCCGCAGGCCGCGATCATGGAGCGCCTGAGCCAGATCGCGGCGTCCGAAGGGTTCGCGGTCGAGGAGGAGGCGCTGCGGCTGATCGCCCGCAGCGCGGATGGCGCGCTCCGTGACGCCGAGAGCCTGCTCGATCAGCTGAGCGCGTTTTGCCAGGGCACGATCACGACGGCCGACGTGCTGACGGTGCTCGGGGTTGTCGAAGAGGAGATCGCCCAGGAGCTTGCCGACGCCGTGATCGCCGGCGACGCCGCGCGGTGCCTGGCGGTGGCCGGCCACGCCATCGACGAGGGGCGCGACGCGCGCCAGGTCTTCCGCGGGCTCATCGACCACTTCCGCGATCTCCTCGTGGTGGCGGTGGTCGAGGAACCCAGCACCGTCGTCGAGACCAGCGAGGGCCGCCTCGCAGCCCTGCGCGCCCAGAGCGGCCGCCTGTCGGCGGCCGCCATCGTGCAGAAGCTCCGGGTGATGACCACCGCTGAAGCCGAGGCCCGGCAGACGACTCAGCCGCGGATCGCGCTCGAGCTTGCGCTGCTCCGGCTGGCTCGACCCGACGTGGACCCCACACTGGACGGGTTGGCCGCCCGGGTCGAGGCGCTGGAGCGGCGGGACGATCGGACGGGGATCCAGGCGCCCGCGGCGCCGTCGAGTGCCGAGGCACCCGCGGCGCCGCCCGCTTCCTCCGGTACCACGCAGGGCGGCCGCGCGGCGTCACGCCCGTCCGCGCCGCGACGGTCGACGCCCCGCGGGGCCGTCGAGGACACCGTCGCCGAGGGCGCGGCCGAGATCGAGGAGGCACGCCCGCGGCGACCGGAGTCCAGGCCGCCTCGGGCGACGGCGCCCGCGGCTCCTCGCGGCACGGGCGGTGCTTCGGGCACGGTGGTCGAGCCCGGTGTGAGCTTCGAGATCCTCCTAGCCCGCTGGCGCGAGGTGATGGACGAGGTCAAGCAGCGGACGCGCACGGTGCACGCGTTTCTCCTCGAGGGACGGCCGCGAGAGGTGTCTGGGTCGGAGGTGCTCCTCGGGGTGCGGCACCGGTTCCACATGGAAAGCCTTCAGGACACCAAGAGCCGCCGGGTTGTCGAGGATGCGCTGGCGCGCGTGTTCGGCGCGCCGCTCCGCGTGCGCTTCGCCTTGGACGATGCTCCCGAGGCGCCGGCGGAGGCGGAGCCGGCCAATGAGCCTCCGGTCGCCGCCGGTGACATGCTCGTCGCGGAGGCGGTCCGGCGATTCGGTAATCCCGTGCAGGAAATCCGGCGGCTCGAGTGACCGCAATCCGCAGCGTGCTGCGGGCGGCCCCGGCGCGCGGCGGCCGGCGCACCCCGGGGGTGACCGATGTTTAACATGCAGAAGATGCTCCGGCAGGTGCAAAAGGTCCAGGAGGAGATGGCCCGCGTCCAAGAGGCGCTCTCCAATGAGCGCGTCGAAGGCACGGCGGGCGGCGGCGTCGTGCGCGCCGTCGCGAACGGGCACGGCGACCTCGTCTCCATTAAGATCGATCCGGGCGTCGTCGATCCGGACGATGTGCCGATGCTCGAGGACCTGGTCGTGGCGGCGGCCGGCGAAGCCACCCGGAAGGCCCGGGAGCTGGCGGCCGAGCGCATGAAGGCTGTGACCGGCGGCCTCCACATCCCCGGTCTGCCCGGCGCCGGTCCCTGACCGCCGGTGTTCGCCTACGCCCCGCCGCTCGCCCGGCTGATCGAGGAGCTCGGCAAGCTGCCGACGATCGGGCCGAGGACGGCGCAGCGCCTCGCGTTCCACATGCTCGCCATGTCGCCCGACGACGCCCAGGCGCTCGCCGAGGCGATCCTGGAGTGCAAACGCCGGATCCGCCACTGCTCCGTCTGCGGGAACATCACGGAGGCAGACCCTTGCGCGCTCTGCACGAACGATCAGCGCGACCGTTCCGTGATCTGTGTGGTCGAGGATCCGCGCGACGTCGCGGCGATGGAGCGGACCCGCGAGTTCAAGGGCGTGTACCATGTGCTCAACGGCGCGATTTCCCCGCTCGATGGGGTGGGGCCGGACGATCTCCGCATCGGCGAGCTGCTCCACCGTGTCTCCCCGGGCGACGTTCGGGAGGTCATCATCGCGACCAACCCGCGCGTGGAAGGTGAGGCCACGGCGCTGTATCTCTCCAAGGTACTGAAGCCGCTCGGCGTGCGGGTCACGCGGATCGCGCACGGGCTGCCCGTGGGCGGCGACCTCGAGTACGCCGACGAGGTGACGCTCGCCCGCGCGCTGGAGGGCCGCCGCGAGCTCTGACGCGCCTTGCCGCGCCGGTATCCCTCCGGTATACTTGGCACGGTGAGGGTATGGAGTTTGTCAGCCCGACATACGGCCGGCTAAGCTTCGACCGTATGTTTCAGCAGATCGTCGGCTACATGCAGGAACAGCCGGAGCAGCCGTACCACCTCATTATCGGGACGGACTCCCTGCTGGGCGATGACACGTGCTTCGTGACGGCCGTCGTGATCCACCGCGTTGGACACGGCGGCCGGTATTTTTACCATAAGTTCCGCAATCGGAAGATCGCGAGCCTGCGGCAGCGCATCCTCTTCGAGACCGCCCTCAGCCTCGAGACGGCGAGCCAGCTCAGCGCCGAGCTCGCCAAGAATGGGTACAGCGAGCTCCCCGTTGAGATCCACCTGGACGTGGGCGATCGCGGTGAGACCAAGCGGATCATCCGCGAGGTCGTAGGCATGGTGCAGGGCAGCGGGTACGCCGCGGTGACGAAGCCCGACAGTTACGGCGCAAGCAAGGTCGCGGATCGAGAAACGGGGAAGTCGTCGCCGCGCACCCGCCAGATCGTGCGCCGCCCGGCCCCGGTCGTCACGGCATCGGAGGACGCGCCGCTCACGCCCCGCCGGGGACCCGACCCCCGGCGCGCGTAACCGCTTCGGCGGCGCCGTCCGGCGCCGGTCTCGTGGCCTGTGTTCGCGCGGTTGAGGCGGCGGGGCCGGAGGCTACGACGACAAATCCTCGCGGTCGGCGACCATATTCAAAGGATACTCGCCCGCGCAGCGCGCGAGCACATCCCCCGCGCCGCGAAGCCGGCTGATCAAGTGGAGCGCATCCGTGTCGCGCCGCGCGTCCTGTTCCATCCATTCCACGACGGCTTCGATCGCGGAGCATACGTGTTCCAGCGCGGCGTGAATGTCTTCGGCCAGCTTCAGGCGGCGCGCCACACCCTCTAGCGCGTCTGGCGGCATCGTCCCGCCGCGAATAGCGCGGACCGCTCGCAGCGTCTGCGCCAGCATGAGATCGTCGTCCTCGTGCGGACTGGCAAAGTGACTATCGGGCAGCGGCACCGTCTTCCCCCCGGAGCAAAGTGTGCTAGCGTTTTTTTCTGTGTGCCGTGGACAAAGCCTGCTTCGTCGTCGAGAACAAATCGGAAAGTCGCGCGCGGCGACGGTTCGCGCGCGCGGACCGCGGGTGCGGCCGGCGCTCTGCAGGAACTCGCCGACCGGCGTGCAATGGCGGTCGCGTGAGGCGGTTGAGCGTCACGCACGCGGATGTAGCCCGCGGACTGGCCGCGGGGCTCGCCGGCGACCGCGCGGACCGCACGCCGCCCGCGGCCGGGCCGGACGTGATCGTGGATCGCACCGGCGAACCATGGGAGCTGAGCCGGGCAGCGGTCGAGTTCGGCGCGGCGTGGGGCGGCGACGAGTTTTGGCGGACGGTCGCGAGGGAAGTCGCGCCGCACGCGCACGGAGCGCAGCACGCGGGCGCGGTGCATTATCTTTCGGTCGATGAGTACCGATCAGATGGCAGTATCGAATTACTCGCTTTGATCGAAGGACGCCGCGAACCCGACGGGGGAGTTTCCCTCACGCTTCATCTACCGCACGAGGAGCGCGAGGCGTCCGCAGCGGTCCCGTTGCTCAAAGCCGGCCAGCGCGGAATCCGAAGGGGAGGGATCAGGGTGCAGTTGAAGGAGTTGGTGCACGGTCTTACCGACCTCATTTGGACGCTCGAGCGCGACCGGCCGCAGTCGGCGGAGGGACCGATTTTGAGCTACGTGCAGGAAGCCGTCGCCGTCGAGATCGAGTATCGGCGCCGCATGCGCGATCTCGATCGTCGGCTGGCGGAGATCGAGGGCGTGCAGGGAGTCTCCGTGACGTCCTGATCGGCGCCGCATCCGGACGTACCGACGGCCGCCAGGGGGTGGCCGACCGGTGCGGGTCCGGCGCTACGGCGCGCGGGCGGGCTCGCGCGGCCGGGTCTCCGTCAGGCCGCCCATGTACGGCACGAGCGGCTCCGGGATCCCGACGCTGCCGTCTTCGCGCTGGTAGTTTTCTAAGATCGCCACGATCGTCCGGGGGACCGCGATGGCCGTGCCGTTGAGGGTGTGGACGATGTCCGTGCCGGAGCGGTCCCGCCGCCGGAAGCGGACGTTCACGGCCCGCGCCTGGAAGTCGGTGCAGTTGCTGCACGACTGCGTTTCCCCATATCCGTCCCGGCCCGGCATCCACGTCTCGATGTCGAATTTGCGCGCCGCCGGATCGCCGAGATCGTCGGCGGCGATGTCCACGACCCGGTAGGGCAGGCCGAGCGGGCGCCACAGGCGTTCCTGGACATCGAGGAGCAGCTCGTGCTCCTCCCACGAACGGTCCGGATGGCAGTACGAAAACATCTCCACCTTGTCGAACTGGTGCACCCGGAAGATGCCGCGGGTGTCCTTGCCGTGCGCGCCGGCCTCGCGGCGGAAGCACGTTGAGATGCCGCACAGGCGGATCGGGAGCCGGTCCTCGTCGAGCACTTCGTCGGCGTACATGGTCCCGAGCGCCATCTCCGACGTGCCGCTGAGCGCGAGATCTTCGCCCTCTACGCGGTACACCATCTGGTCGTCGAGCTGCGCGCCGCCCATCATGCCCAACAGGCGCTCGCGCCGCACCAGCACCGGCGTAATCGTCGGCACGAAGCCGGCGGCCGCGAGGTGGTCCACCGCGTAGCGGACGAGCGCCAGCTGGAGCAGCGCTCCCTCCCGTCGCAGGAAGTAGAACCTGGACCCGGCGATCTTGGCGCCGCGCTCCACGTCCAGCACGTCGAGCAGCGTGCCGAGCTCTACGTGGTCGCGCGGCGGGAACGCGAAGGCCGGGGGCGTGCCCACGACCCGCACCGTCGCGTTGCCGTGCCCGCTCTCCGGGACCGACGGGTGGGGCGGGTTGGGGATCGCCCGTAACGCGCCGTCGAGCGCGTCCTCCGCCTCGGCCAGCCGCGGCTCCTCGCGCTTGATCTCCGCCGCGAGCCGCCGCGTGTCCTCGATCGACGCCGCCCGTTCGTCCCCGGCGAGATGCCGGATTTCCTCTGAGAGGCGCTTCTGCTGAGCCCGGAGCGTCTCCACGCGGTGCAGGAGCTCGCGGCGCGCCGCGTCGAGCGCCAGCGCCCGCTCGACGGGGGCGGGATCCAGCCCGCGCTTCCGCATCGCCGTCCGGAACAGGTCGGGCTGGTCGCGCAGCAGGCGCAGGTCGATCACGGGCGTGCCTCCGGATTACAGGCGGATGTGGCGCGCGTCGACGATGCCCTCGGCGGCGGCGATCTCGCGGACCGCGGCCGCCGGCGGCGGCCCATCGAGCGTCAGCACCATCACCGCATCCCCCTCGGCGTCGCGCCGGCCGACGTGCATGTTCGCGATGTTGACGCCGTGGCGTCCCAGGATCGTGCCGACGCGGCCGATCATCCCGGGACGGTCCGCGTTCCAGACGAACAGCATTTCAGGCGCGGGCGCCAGGTCCAGCTGCCAGCCGTTGAGCTGCGTGATCTTGGGTTCCCGGCGGCCGAACAGCGTGCCGCCGATCCGGAACCGCCCCGCCGACGTCTCGAGCTCGGCGAGGACCTGGCTCGTGAAGTCCTGGCACAAGTCGCTGTGGGACTCGCTGACCCGCAGCCCCCGCTCCTTCGCCACGACGACCGCGTTGACCGTATTGATCGGTTCCTCGGAGATGCGCGCCAGCAACCCCACCAGAAAGGAGGCCGACAGCGGGTGGGACGCGAGTTGGGCCACCTCGCCCTCGTAGTTCAAGGAGACCGCGTTGACGTGCCCGTCGGCGAGTTGCCGGGTCAGCGCGCCGAGCGTGCCGGTAAGGCGCATGAACGGGTCCAGCCGCTGCCAGGCGTCCGGGCCGAGCGCCGGCGCGTTGACGGCTCCGCGCACGGGCGCGCCGTTGAGCGCCGCGACCACCTGTTGCGCGATCTCCAGGGCGATCAACCGCTGCGCTTCCAGCGTGGATCCGCCGAGGTGCGGCGTTGCTACCACCCGGGGATGCCGCAACAGCGGATGGTCGGGCGGCGGTGGCTCCTCCTGGAAGACGTCCAGCGCCGCGCCGGCGACAGCCTCCCGCTCGAGCGCGTCGAGCAGAGCGCCCTCGTCAACCAGGCCCCCGCGGGCGCAGTTGACCAGACGCGCGCCCGGTTTCATCATCGCCAGCTCCGGTGCCCCGATGAGCGCCGACGTTTCCGGCCCGAGCGGGACGTGCAGCGTGAGGGCGTCGGCCTCCTGGAGCACGGTCTCCCAGGACCCGAGTTCCACGTCGAGCCGCCTGGCGCGTTCCTGGGAGACGTACGGATCGTATGCCACCACCCGCATGCCAAAGGCGCGCCCGCGCCGGGCCACCTCGCTGCCGATCTTACCGAGCCCCACCACGCCCAGCGTCTTGCCGGCCAACTCCGTGCCGACGAATTTCTCTCGCGCCCACTCGCCCGCCGCCAGCGAGGCCTGCGCCTGCGGGATGCGCCGGACCAGGGCGAGCAGCATGGCCACGGTGTGCTCGGCCGCGGCGATGGTGCTGCTGTCCGGCGTGTTCAACACGAGAATCCCGCGCCGCGTCGCGGCGTCGACGTCGATGTTGTCCACGCCCACGCCCGCCCGCGCGATGACCCGCAGGCGTTCCGCATCGCGCAGCGCGCGCGCCGTCACGCGCGTCCGGCTCCGGACGACGACGGCTTCCGCCTCCGCCAGGAGCCCGCACAACTCTTCCTCCGACACCCCGCGGCGGACCACGACCTCACCGGCTCCTCGGAGCCGTGCGAGCCCTTCTTCCGCGAGCCCGTCGGCAACCAGCACGCGCACGGCAGGCCTCCGCTAGCGTTGCGCCGCGGTTTCGAGCGCCTGCCGCGCAGCCGCGGTACCGGCCTCGGTCTCCACCGGGTGCCCGAGGTCGGCGAGCGACCGGCCCAACGTCTCGAGCCCGGCGAGCAGCCACTCCGGCTTGGTATGGCCCAGGTGGCCGATGCGCACGACGGTGTGCTCCAACCGACCGATCCCGGCACCGATCAGGACGTCGTAGGCGTCGCGGGCGCGCGCGACCACCGCCTTGCCGTCCACGCCCTCCGGCATGACGACGGGTGTCACCGAATGCACGGCGTGCGCGTCGTCGACGAGGGGCGCGAGCCCCATGGCCCGGACGCCGGCACGGACCATCCGCGCCATCCGCCGGTGCCGCTCGAACACCTGCGGCAGGCCTTCACGAAGGATCAGCCCAACCGCCGCGTGGACGGCGTACGCGACGGTCATCGCCGTCGTGAACGGCGTGGAGGGGTAGCGGTCGTGGACCGCCGTGCGGCCGCGGGCCAGGTCGAAGTAGAACCGCGGCGTCGTCGACCGCTCCGCGGCGGCCCAGGCGCGGTCGCTCACGCTCAGGAACGCCATGCCGGGCGGGCTCATCAGCGCCTTTTGCGATCCGGTGATGACGACGTCAACGCCCCACGCGTCGGTCTCCAGCGGGATCGCGCCGAGGCTGCTCACCGCGTCGACCATGAGCAGGGCGGGGTGGTCGCCGAGCGCCTCGCGAATGGCCCGGACGTCGTTGTGGACGCCGGTGCTCGTCTCGCTCTGCGTCACCAGCACCGCCCGGTATTCGCGCCGGGCGTCGCTCCGCAGGCGCTCTGTGATCGCCTCGACCGGGACCGGTTGTCCCCATTCCGCCGCGACGCGGTCCACCCGGGCGCCGTACCGCTCCGCGATCGCCGCGAACCGTTCGCAGAACGATCCGTTGTTGACCGACAGCACGCGGTCGCCGGCCGACAGGAAATTGGTCACCGCCGCCTCGAGGCCGCCCGTGCCGGAGGATACCAGCGGGATGACATCGTGCCTGGTCTGAAAGACCTGCCGGAGGCCGTCCAACATCTCGCCGACGAGGCGGCCGAACGCGGGACCGCGGTGGTTGGTCATCTGCCGGTCCATCGCGCGGAGCACCTCAGGCGGCAGCGGGGTGGGGCCCGGAATCAAGAGCAGGTTGATCTGTGCCATCACATTCCTCCTCGTGACACGTCTTGCCCGTGCCGTCTGGCACGCGGTCCGGCGCAAACAAAAAGCACGCCCGCCTCACGGAGGCGAGCGCGCTCGCGGTGCCACTCCATTTCCGGGTCCGCCACGACGGCGCCCCGGCACTCGATCGCGGTAACGGGGCGGTTCCCGGCACCCCGCGCACGCCGAGAACGGCCTACGCGGGGTACGGCTCAGGAGGGGATGCCTGCCCGCCGGCTCCGCCGGGTTCCACCGTCTCCGGCTCTCTCGAGGAGCGGCACGGGCCGACGCGCTCCGTCATCGCCCTGCGCACCGATGATAGCATTCTCGCCGTGATGGCGTCAACGCGGTGAGGTTGACTGGTCTAAGGTATCCGGATGAGGTCACGCAGCCGGGGCGGCGGCAGGACGGGCCTTTCGCTCCGAAGAAGGGGCGACCATCGTCCTGTTGCCGCGGTGGAGGCCGATCGCTGACCGCCTACCTGATCCGACGCATGGCGCTCGCGTTGCCGACGACGCTCGGCGTCCTCGTCGCCGTGTTCCTGCTGATCCGGCTCGTGCCGGGCGACGTCGTGACCCAGATGGTCAGCCTCGAAGCGTCGATCTCGCCGCAGCGCGTCGCGGAGCTCCGGCGCCTCTTCGGGCTGGACCGGCCGCTTGCGGTGCAGCTCGGCGGGTATCTCGCGGCGGTCGGCCGGGGCGACCTCGGCAAGTCGCTGCGGACCGGCCTGCCCGTGGGCGGCGAACTGCTCCACCGGTTCCCGGTCACCATCGAACTGGCCTGCCTCGGGCTCGCGACGGCGCTGGTGATCGGAGTCCCCACGGGCATCGGCGCGGCGCTCCACCGGGGCCGCGCGGCGGATTACCTCGCCAACGCCTTTGTGCTGCTCGGGCTGTCGGTGCCGTCGTTTTGGCTGGCCGTGCTGCTGATCCTGCTGTTCTCCCTGCGGCTCGGATGGTTGCCGCCGACCGGGTACTTCGCGCCGGCGGAAGGCCTCGGCGCGAACCTGGCGCACATGGCGCTGCCCGCGGTCTCGCTCGGGCTCGCGCTGGCGGCGGCGATCGCGCGGATCGTGCGCAGCAGCCTGCTCGAGGTGCTCGGACGCTCGTACGTGCGCACCGCGCGCGCCAAAGGCCTCGACGAGCCGCGCGTCATCCTGTGGCACGCGCTCAGGAACGCGCTCATCCCCGTGGTGACGGTGGTCGGGCTCCAGTTCGGCACGCTGCTCGGCGGCACGGTCATCATCGAGCAGATCTTCAGCCTGCCCGGGATCGGGCGGTACGCGCTCGAGGGGATCAACCTGCGTGATTATCCGGTCGTCCAGGGCGCGGTGCTCGCGATCGCGCTTGCGTTTGTCCTCGTCAATCTCTGTGTGGACGTGCTGTATGGATTCCTCGACCCTCGCGTCCGATACGGCTGAGCCTGTCGCCCCGGCTCCGCGCGGCGCTCCGCGGCCGACGAACCGCGGGGCAGGCCGGCGAGGGCCCGCGGCGGCGGGCCCGCGGGGGCTCGGTCGGCGCCTTGCCCGGCATGCGGGGGCGCGGGTCGGCCTGGTGCTGCTTGCCGTGGTGACCGCCGGCGCCCTCGGGGCGCCGCTCTGGACACGGGATGATCCCGTGCAGATTGCGCCGGCCCAGCGTCTTGCGCCGCCGAGCGCGGCGCACCCGTTCGGGACGGACCTCTACGGCCGCGACGTCCTCGCGCGGGTGTTGTACGGAGGGCGGATCTCGCTCGGCGTCGGCGTGATGTCGGTCGGACTGGCGCTCCTCGGCGGCGGCGTGCTCGGCGCCCTGAGCGGCTACTGGGGCCGCGGCATCGATGCGGTGATGATGCGGGTGTCGGATGTGATCCTCGCGTTCCCCGCCATCCTGCTCGCGATCGCCTTGCTGGCGTTTCTCGGAGGCGGCTTCTGGAACGTCGTCATCGCCATCGCCGTAGTGTACGCTGCCCCGATGGCGCGCGTCGCCCGGGCGGGTGTGCTTACGGTGCGCCACGAAGAGTACGTGGAAGCCGCGCGCGCCGTGGGCGCCGGCGACGGCCGCATCCTGCGGCGGCACGTGATGCCAAACGCCGCGGCGCCGCTCATCGTGGAGAGCACGCTCCGGCTCGCGTTTGCGATCCTCGCGGAGGCGGCGCTCTCGTTTCTCGGGCTCGGCACGCAGCCCCCGGCGCC
>JAJPIA010000055.1 GCA_021324975.1 Bacillota bacterium | reverse complement strand
AGCGTCCACCGGATCGGCTGCCAATCGGGATCCACGATGAGATAGTCGCCGGTGTACAGTTCGATGCGGTTGCCGTCGGGGTCGCGCAGGTAGAGGAAAAACGCGTTCGAGAGCCCGTGGCGCCCGGGGCCGCGCTCGATTCGATCCACGGCCCCGGCGGCGGCGAGCACGTCGCACGCGCGCAGCACGGCGAGCTGGTCCTGCACCCAGAACGCCGCGTGGTGGACGCGCGGGCCGATCCCCGTCATGAGCGCGAGGTCGTGCACGTTTTGCTTGCGGTGCAGCCAGATGGCGAAGAGCTGCGGCGGGTCGTCCCCGCTGTCCGTGTACTCCGAGCAGGCGAACCCGAGGCTCTTCTGATACCAGCGGGCCGCGGCCGCCACGTCCGGCACCTGGCAGTTGAAGTGGTCGAGCCGCATCACAAAGGCGCCCCGGTGCAGATCGTAGCGCTGCAGGAGGCGCTCCACGCGCTCGACCCGGTGAAAGAACTCCACCGGCAGACCCGCCGGATCCTGGAGCCGGAGCGCGCGCCCGTGGCCGGGTTCGTCCTCCACCCATCGCGCCGGCAGGCCGTCTCGCTCCGCGATCTCCGCGAGCCGCTCGAGGTCCTGCTCCGCGGCGACGCGATAGGCCAGGTGCGCGACGCCCGGGGACGGCGCGCGGCGCAGCAGCAGGCTGTGGTGATCGCACTCCTCGTAGCCGCGGAGGTAGAGCTGGTCCGCGTCGCGTCCGCTCTCCACGAAACCCAGGAGGTCCACGTAGAACTCGCGCGCCCGCCCGAGGTCGGTCACCCGGAACTCGACGTGGGCGCAGCGCAGGACGTTGAACGCCGGACGCCCAGGGGCGAGATCGATCTCAGGAGTCATAGAAGATCTGCACCTCCTCCGGGTTCCACACCTCGACGGGATCGCGCGGCGGCGCGGCGGGTTCGCGCAGCCTGTGGTAGCGGCCGCCGAAGAAGAGGAGCGGCCTGAGCGGCGGGACGGCCTGGTAGAGCGCGAGCACGCGCCCCAGGACGAGCTCGTGGTCGCCGCCGTCCAGTGTCCGCTCGACCCGGCAGCCGACGGCGGCGAGGCACCCGACGAGGCGGGGCCCTCCGACCCACGGCTCGAACCGATGCTCCGGCGGGGTCGCGTGCGGCCAGGCCTCGGCGAAGTAGCGCGACAGCGGTTGCTGGTCCTCGGCGAGCACGTTGAGCGCGAACGCGCCGGCGTGCCGCAGGATCGGGACCATCCGGGCGGCGCGGTTCACCGACACGCAGACGAGCAACGGGTCCAGCGACACGGACATCACGGCGTTGACCGTCATCCCGTGCGTCCCGCGGGAACCGGCGGCGGTCATCACGGCGACGCCCGTGGCAAACAGCCCCATGACGCGGCGGAACTCCGTGGGCTCGGGGCCGGGCGCCTGCCCCGGGGTGCCCATTCTACTCGGTCGGCGCGGGCGCCGGAGCGGCGCGCTCGGCGCGCTCGAGGAACTCGCGGACGCGCTCCATGTACGGCCGGCGGTCGTACGCGTTGAACATCGCGCCGGCCATCCGCACCGGGTCGCCGAAGAAATACCGCTCGTATAGCGCCTGGCGCGACCCGAACGCGCTCAGCGCGATGTCCCAGGCGAGCCGGAACAGCTTGATCCGGCTGATCGCATCCGCGCGCGCCGCCTGATAGTATCGCCGGATCGTGTCCCCCTGCGGTCCGTGCACGTCCCGCTCCGCCGGAATCGCCATGAACCCGGAGGCCCCGAGTTGTTGCAGGATGCCCACCAGGCGCGGGTACATCCGCGTGTACATGTTCCGCGCCGCGTCGAGCGGCGGCCACGCGGGCTGTATGACGCCCCAGCGATTGACCTGACTCTCGACCTCGCTCGTCCGCAGAAACGCGCGCATCGCTTCGAGGTCGACGATAATCTCCGCCACCTTCTGGTGCACGTGCTGAAACGGCTCGATCGCGATCGTGTCGACGATGAGGGAGGCGACGCCGAGCACGAACTCCGTCTTGGCCACGTTCTTCGTCACGACCTGGTGCGCCATCTGCGCGACCGCGCCCGTGGCCGCGAACGCACGGTTGCACTTCTCCACGTCGCGCAGCAGGAACACGCGCTCCCACGGCACGAGCACGTCGTCGAAAATGACCACCGCGTCCATCTCCTCGAACCTCGAGCCGAGCGGGTGGTCGAAGACCGATCTCCCGTAATCGAACGACTCGCGGCACAAAAACCTGAGGCCCGGCGTCTCCGTGGGGAGCGCCAGGGCGTAGGCGTACGGCGCGTCGTCGGGACCGGCCTTGAGGAGGGTCGATGGGAACACCATGATCTCGTCGGCCGTGGGGAGCGTCGCGAGCATGCGGGCGCCGCGCAGCACGATGCCGCGATCGTTCTCCTCGGCGATCCGCGCCGCCAGGAACGGGTCGGCCTGCTGGGACGGTCCGACCGAGCGGTTGGCCTGGGGATGGATCAGCGTGTGGGTCAGACACAGGTCGTGCTCGCGGACGTACTCGTAGTAGCGAAGGATGTTGTCACCGAACCGCGGGTCGTTCTCCGCGCAGTACGCGGAGGCGGACGCGTACCCGACGAGCGCGCGGTTCAGGTAGTCGGGGGCGCGGCCCAGGAACCCCCCGGAGTAATCCGCCCAGCGCTTCATCATGCCGCGGACGCGCACGAGGTCGTCCTGCGTCCGGGGCATGAGAAACGACAGGCCGACGCGCTCGCCGGTGCTCGGCGAGACATACGTCATCTCCTCGCGGATCCGGGGATCATGCTGCATGTCGTAGAGCGCCGCGACGCTGCGGACGACGTTGCGGAAGGCCGGATGCTCGACCGGGTCCGCCACGCGCGCGCCGTCGATCCACAGCTCGCGCGGCCGCTCTCGAAGCCCCTGGAGAAACTGCGCCCCCGTCCGCGCGGGCACGGCCTACCCTCCGGGCGCCGCCGTCGGTGCCTGGTCCGCCACCACGGGATTCTCCAGCGCGCCGATCCCGTCGATCTCCAGGCGCATCACGTCACCGGGGCGGATGTGGGAGATGCCCTTCGGCGTGCCCGTCAGGATGAGATCGTCCGGCTCCAGCGTCATGATCGCGGAGATGAACTCGACCAGCTCGGGAACGCGGTGAATCAGGTGCGCCGCCGTCCCCTCCTGCCGCAGCTCGCCGTTGACGTACGCGCGCAGCCCGAGCGCGTGGGGGTCGGCGATCTCTCCCTCCACCACCCACGGCCCGACGGGGCCGAACGTGTCGTATCCCTTGGCCCGCACCGGCGGGCGGTAGAAGTTCTTGACGAAGTCCCGCACGGTGACGTCGTTGGCGATCGTGTAGCCGCGGATCACGGCGTAGGCGTCGCGGGCCGGCACGCGGCGGCACGTCCGTCCGATCACGACGGCGAGCTCGACCTCGTAGTGCATGTATTCCACCCCGGCGGGGTACACGACCGGCGCGCGGTGACCGATGAGCGACGAGAGGGGCTTGAGGAACAGCGCCGGCTCCTCCGGCGTCCGGATGCCCAGCTCGTCCGCGTGGTCGGCGAAGTTTAGCGCGAGTCCGACGACTTTGGTGGGCAGCACGGGCGGCAGCCAAACCACGGACTCGGGATCGTAGGCGCGGCCGCCGCTGTCGTGGAGCATGCCGTCGTCGAACGTCCCGGTGTGGACCGTCCCTTGCGTGGCGAACCGCACCCGGCGCATCGCAGAGGGACTTCACCGGCCGCGCGTGCGGTCCCTCCGCTGTGCGGCGCCGTCCCCGGAGGGTTTTCGCGCGCGCCCGCTACAACGTGACGACCATGCCGTCTTCCGCATGCTCGAACGGCAGCCCGTCGCGGTGGGCGAGCATCGCGGGGCCGAGATGGGTCACGATCAAGCGCTTCGTCTCGAGCTCCGGCCGGTGCGCGATGAGCGTGGGCAAATCCGTATGGTACCGGATCTTTCGGTCGTACGCGTTGCACTCGCAGATCATGAGGTCGGTCCCGCGGGCCGCCTCCACGAGCGCATCGGTCCATTCCGTGTCCCCGGAATAGGCGAACACCTTCCCGCCGCACTCGAAGCGGAGCGCGAACGCCGGGGCTCCGCTCTCATGCGCGACGATGTACGGCGTGACCGCGGTCTCGCCGCGCGTCCAACGCTGCGCCGGCGCGAGCTCCACGATCTCCAAAGGGAACCGCCACCCCGCAGCCCAGGCGCCGGGATAGAGCGCCTCCATCATCTCCAGCGTCCGCGCCCGGGTCCCCGGAGGCCCGGCGACGACGAGGGGCGCCGCCCGCCGGCGCACGAAGTGCGCATCCATGATCACGTAGGGCAGCCCGCCGAAATGGTCGCCGTGGAGATGGCTGAGGAACACGCTGCCGATGGCGTTCGTGTCGATCGCGCGCTGCTGCAACGCCGTGATCGCCGACGCGCCGCAGTCCACGAGAAACGCGGTCGACCCGGCCTCCACCAACATGCAGGTATGAAACCGCCCGCCGCTGCCGAAGGCGTCGCCGCTCCCGAGGAACGTGAGCCGCACGCGGCCGGCCGCGCTACTTTTTCTGAAACGGCGCGAGAATGGTCGACGCCTCGCGCTGCGCCGCCGCGAGCCCCTGATCGGCCGTCTCGCGGCCCGTGAGGATGGCGAGGCTCGCCCACCGCCGTACCACTCCGCACCTCCGCGCCCTGCGCGTGCGCTCGGGCGCCGCTCGCAATTTCCGGTCTGCGCGCGCGATCTCCTGCCCGTTTGCGCCGGCACGCCGGAGGGTAAACGCCGTGGTGAGCGCGCGCTCACCGCGATTTCGAGACCAGGCGCGGGCATCCCATATCCGGGATCACGCACCGCGCGACGCGCCTCGCGTCGCGGCCCACATCGCAGGTGGTATGGAACGGACCGGCATGGGGAAGATCAATACAGGTCCATCGCGGGGGGAACCATACCGCGCCGCGCGCGCGGCACGCGAGGGATCGTCAATGGCGCGCATAGTCCATCACAGACGGTCCGCGTTCGGATGCGGCCGTCGCGCGGGATCGCGAGACCCTCCTGGATAACCTTCCGTCCTCGTGGCGACGTCGCGTGGAGGCGTTATATGACCGCCGCGGCGCCGCCGGCACCACCAGCCCCACGAATTGTGACAACCGGGCACAACAGGAGGAGAAGCATGACGAAGATCGTCACATTCGCTCTCGGTCTGGCGCTCTCGGCGGTGTCGCTTGCCGGACCGGCGCTCGCTCAAACGCCGCCGTCGCAGCCGCAGATCGGCCCCTATGCCACCCCGCCCGCGGCCACCGGGCCGACGACGACCATCGACGGGATCGTCTCGGACGTCCATCTCACCCAGTGTGACCTGACGCCGGAGGCGCAGGCGGCCCCGTCCCACGGTTGCTGGGCCGTCCTGCAGGTCACGTCCGCGCCGGCGCCGGTCAACCCTGGGGTCGATCACGGCAACGCCGTGGCGCCGACCGACGCCGTCACGGTGTACGTGATGCCCGGCACGTCGATCACGATGGACAACGGGACGACGGTGCCGGTGACGGCCCTCCAGAAGGGCGATCGCGTGAACATCACGTACGAGCGGGCGGACTTCGGCAACGTCGCCACCGACATGACATGGCGGGCCCGCATGGGCAACGGCGTTGGCTGGGGGTACTAGTAGTCCGAGGCTTGCGAGATCAAGAGCTCCCCGCGGGGCGGCGCGCCCTCGGCGTCCCCGCCCCGCGGGATCTACGGAGGAACGCGGTTCCTAGCGCGCCTTGGCCTTCCAGAGGCCGAGCGCGGCGCCCGTGGGATCGGCGATCACGCTGAACCAGCCGTACCCCGGGACTTCCGTCACATCCTTGAGCACGGTGCCGCCGAGCGACTTCACCTTTTGCGTCGCGGCGCCGACGTCGTCCACCTCCACGTAAGCCAGCCATGCGGAGGGCGCACCCGGAACCGGGTGCTTCATGATCCCGCCGCCCGGCCCCTGCCCCGCGTTGAGCATCGTGTAGCTCGCCCCGCCGCCCATGTCCTGGTCTGTCAGTTTCCACGAGAACAGCTTCCCGTAGAACGCCTTGGCCTTCGCCACATCGGTCGTGTTGAGCTCCAGGTGCACGAACGCGTTGGCCATGCCATTCCCTCCTGTGTGGGATTGGGGACACCCAGCCCCGCCTCATGGTACACGACGATTGTCACATTGCAAGATCGGCGGATGCCGGAGCCCTTACATTCAGCGGAACAGATCCCGCGACGGGTCGCGCAGGAGCGCGGCGGCGCCGCGCTCCCCGCTCGGCACCCCCGCGCCGCGGATCAAGACGGCCGGCGTGCCCTCGTCGCACTGTCCCTGCAGGAGCGTTGCGGCCCCGGCCAGCTCGTCCGCGACCGCCTCGACGGACGTGCGCATCGCATACCCATACCGGTCCGGCCGTCCGACGAGGCTCACCAACGGCTCCAACCCCGCCGCGCCGATGCACACGCCCACGGCGCCCTCGCGGTGCGGCCGCCCGTGGCTGTCGTTGATCACGACCGCCACCGATACGCCAAACGCCCGCCGCACCGCCTCCCGGATCGACCGGGCCGAGGCATCCGGATCGCTGGGCAGCAGGCTGACGACCTCCGGGCCGATGCCGACGTTGCTGTGATCCACGCCGGCGTTTGCGCAGATGAAGCCGAGGCGATGCTCGGTGATGATCACGCCGCCGTGCGCGCGCACCACCTGCTTGGATTCGCGGAGAATGACCTCGACGAAACGCGGGTCCTTGCCCGCCTGGCGCGCCAGGCGGGTCGCCTCGGGACCGGCGGTGACCTCGCCGAGGTCGACCAGGCTGCCCTCCGCCTTGCTGACGATCTTTTGCGCGATCACGAGGACGTCGCCCTCCTGCGGGGCCGGGCCGGGCTCGCGCATCGCCTGCACGAGGAGATCCGGCAACGAGGCGCCTGGACGCACCTCGGGAATGCCCGTGAGTGCGGTCGCCGTCATGGTCCTGCTCACGACCGCACCGCCCCGCCGGTGCCTAGGCCGGGCGCGCGACCGCGACGGTGTAGCCGTCCAGCGTGAGATACCGCACGGCCGCCGCGCCGATCTGCTCGGGTGTAACGGCCCGGATGAGTCCCGGGTAGCGCAAGAGATAGTCCAGGCCGAGACCAAACAGCTCGATCTCGAGCAGCGCCTGCGCGATGCCCGCGTCGGTCTCCAGGCGGACGGCGAGTGATCCGACGAGGTAGTCCCGCGCGTCCTCAAGCTCACCGCCGCGCACGGGCTCCTTGCGGAGCCCGTCGATCTCGCGGACGATGCCGGCGACGGCGCGCTCGACGTTCTTGGGGTTGACGCCGGCGCGCACGGTCCAGGGGCCCGCCAAAAAGCCGGCCTGCGCCTGACTGTAGACGTAGTACGCGAGACCCTCCTCGTCGCGCACGGTCGCGCCGAGCCGCCCCATCAGGCCGAGCCTGCCGAGGATCAGATCCGCCATCATCGCCGGATAGTAGTCCGCGCTCGTGCGACTGAAGCCGGGGACGCCGAGCACGATGTCGGCCTGGGTCTTGCCGGGAATGGATTCCGCCCGTCGCTGCACCGACGAGGCGGGCAACGCCGCCGGCACCGCCCGGACGTCGTCCGACGGCGCCGGTTGCCAGGCGGCAAAGGCATGATCGAGCCGCGCCAACACACCGTCGGCCGCGACGTCGCCGACGATGGCGAGCGCGGCGCCGTTGGGCCGGTACCACCGCCGGTGGAAATCCACGAGGTCGTCCCGCGTGAGCGCGGCCACGGTCTCTTCTTCACCTTCCAGAGACCGGTGATACGGATGGCCCGCCGGAAACGCCGCGCCCCGGAACGCTCGGTCCGCCACGGCGCGCGTGTCATGGCGGGCCTCGCGGATTCCGGTGATGAGCTTCGCCCGCTGCTTCTCGATCTCGGCCGGCGGAAACGTCGGGTGGATCAAGACCTCGGCCAGCATGTCGAGGAGCAGGGCCGCGTCTTCGGCCAGGCACCGCACGCCGAACGAGACGCCTTCCACGTCGGCCCGCACGCTCAGGCTGGCCCCGAGCGAGTCGAGCGTCAGCGCCAAACTCTCCGACGTATACCGCGCCGTGCCGCGTGTCAGCAGCGACGCGGTCAACAACGCCAGCCCTTCGCGTCCCTCGGGGTCCCGGATCCCGCCCGCGTGCAGGTAGCCGCGCACGGTAAAGGCCGGCGTGCCGCGGCTCTCCCGAACCAGCGCGGTCGCGGCCTCGCGGAGGGGGCGCCGCACCACCGCGTCCGGCGTGATCGGGACCGATACGGCCGTCCCGCCCGCGGCACCGACCCGGCTGCGCGCCTCAGCCATGGTGCGCCACCTCCTCCATCGCCGCGCTCGCCGCACCTTCGGCGGCGGGCTCCGGGAAGTACCAACCCACCGTCCGATTCTGCGCGACAAACGTGCGGGCCGCGGCGGCCCGCATCACGTCGGGCGTGACCGCCGACAATCTATCCCAGAATCCTCCGAGAAACTCGGGGCCCGCGACGATTTCCATGCTGCCGAGCAGCACGGCCTGGGGGGAGACGCCATCCGCGGCGTAGACCCACTGGGCCCGTGCCTGCTTCACGACCTTCTCGAGCTCGTCCGGGCCGACGGGCTCGTCCGCCACCCGGTGCAGCTCGGTCAGCACCGCAGCCTCCACCCGGGCCGGATCGACGCCGGGGCGCAGCGTGGCCCCCACCTCGAACAACGTCGGGTCGTGCGAGGCGCGGTATGAGCTCCCAACCTCCACCGCGAGCTCGCGCTCGACGAGCGCGCGGTAGAGACGGCTGCTGCGCGTCCCGATGCCCTCCCCGCCGAACACGCCCGGCCCCTTGAAGCCTGACAGCACGCCGTCCACGAGCACCAGCGGGAAGAAATCCGGGTGCGTCACCGCCGGGGCGTGGAACCCCATCTGCAGCATCGGCACAGCACCCCCGGCCCGGCGCAGCACGACGCGGCGCTCGCCCTCCTGCGGCGGCTCCACACTCCTGACCGCGGGCGGCGCCGGCCCGGCCGGAAGCGGGCCGAACGCGTCCTCGATGCGCCGCTGCAGGTCCCGGCTGTCGAAGTCGCCGACCGCCACGATCACCGCGTTGTTGGGAACGTAGTACGTCCGGTAGTGCCGGTACAGGTCGTCCCGCGTGATCGCCCACAGATCGCTCTTGTATCCGATGACGGCGTGCCGGTAGGCGTGGACGCGGTAGGCCGCCGACTCCAACTCCTCGTACAGGGCGTACTCGGGGTTGTTCTCCGCCCCCTCGCGCTCGGAGACGATGACCGTGCGCTCGCTCTCCACCTCCGCGGGCTCGAACAACGAGTTGACCATGCGGTCGGACTCGATCCGGATCCCGAGCTGCACGTGCTCCGCGGGCACGGTCTCGAAGTATGCGGTAAAATCCTTCCAGGTAAAGCCGTTCCACGTGCCGCCGTGCCGGTTCACGAGGCGCGAAAACTCGCCCTTGGGCAGCGTCGGGGTCCCCTTGAACAACATGTGCTCGACCCAGTGGGAGATGCCGGTGATCCCGGGCACTTCGTTGCGGCTCCCCACGCGGTACCACGCCCAGAACGTCGCAACCGGAGCCGTGTGAACTTCGCGGAGCAGCACGACCAAGCCATTGGGCAGCGTCGTACGGACCGTGGGCATCATCCCGGGACTCCTCTCCTCGCCGCGCATAACGGTTGGCATCGACCCCACCGCGCCGCCGGGCGGCGCGGCGCTTCCTGTTCGAAGGCAAGGCCCGGGCGCGTGGTGCCCGGGCCGGCAGCCGGCTAGCTCAGCTTCTCGACCGCGGCCTGCACGGCGTCGTACGGCGGCTCCTGGCCGGGCGCATCGGACAGCCACGTGTAGACAACCTTACCGTCGCTGTCGAGCACGAACACCGACCGCCTCGCGATCCCGTCGAGCAGCCCGAGGAAGTTCTCGTCATACACGCCGAACGCTCTCATCGCCTGGTGATTGAAGTCGCTGAGCAGCGGAAACGTCAGCTGATGCTGCTTCGCGAACTCGCCGAGCACAAACGGCGTGTCGGCGCTGATCCCGAAGACCTGCGCGTGCAGGCTGTTGAACCGGCTCAGGTCGTCGCGAAATCGGCACATCTCCTTTGTGCACGTCCCCGTGAACGCGGCGGGAAAGAACGCCAGCACCGTTGGCTTGCCGCGCAACTCGCTGATTCGGACCGCCTTGCGCTCGCCGTTGACAAGCACGGCGTCGGGCGCCTGCTGCCCTACCGTCACCGACATGTGCGTCCCTCCTCTACGCCTACGCGAACGTGTCTGGCCGCTCGAAGACGCGCCGGAACAGAGCCCAGGATTCGGAACGCGGGGCGAAGTTGTGCCCCGCATCGAACGGAGAATACCCCCTCCAGTATACTATCGCGAGCGGTCTCTTATGATGATGTTAACGCCCGGGAGACCGGCCTGGATCCCATAACCCTCTATCGCATGTTGGATGGGCAGATGAATACTTCGGGCCAGATGGGTCTTTGGCGCTCCATGCCGCCCCGCCGGCCCTTCGCCCGCTTGGCAATCCTGTTCAGATCTAGTTTAACATTATTAAACTACCACGGGCCAAGCACAGGATCGGAGCCGTGCGGAACGGAAGAGTGACACGCGCCACGAGAAATCGACCTCAGGAGCCGGGATGGATACGGTGACGCTACTGGAATCGCTGTCCAACGCATTTGGGGTATCGGGCTTTGAAGATGACGTGCGTCGTGTGCTCCAGCCGCTGGTCGCCGACCTTGCCGACGAGGTGCGGACAGACCCGCTCGGCAACCTCATCGGCGTCCGCCGCGGCCGCACGGCGCCCGTCTTGATGCTCGACGCGCACATGGACGAGATCGGGCTGATCGTCAACCACGTCGAGGACGCGGGATTTCTGCGCTTCGCCACGATCGGCGGCTGGGACGCGCGGATTCTCCCGGCGCAGGCCGTGACGGTCCGCGCGCAGGATGGCGCGCTGCACCGCGGCGTGATCGGCACGCTGCCGCCGCACCTCCTCAGCACCGAAGAACGCGCCAAGCCATTGCCCCCGGAGTCGCTGTTTATCGACATCGGCGCCGACTCGGCCGAGGCCGTGGCCGCACGCGGCGTTCGCGTCGGTGACCCCGCGACGCTCGCGTACCCGTTCGAGCGGTGGCCGGACGGCCACGTGCTCGGCAAGGCGCTCGACGATCGCGTCGGGTGCGCGGTCCTCGTGCAGGTGCTCGCGGCGCTCCGCGGCCGCACGCCGGAACTGACCGTGGCGTGCACCTTCGCGGTGTCCGAAGAGGTCGGGCTGCGTGGCGCGCGCACGGCCGCGTACCAGCTCGATCCTGTCATCGCGCTCGCCATCGAGGGTACCGTCGCCGCGGATGTGCCCGGCGTCGGCGGCGCCCGACGGGTCACCCGTGTGGGCGCCGGCCCCGCGATCTCGGTCGCGGACCGCTCGATCATCGTGCGGCCGCACCTCATCCGCGCGCTCGAGCGCATCGCCGCAGCACGCGGCATCCCGTGCCAGCTCAAAACGCCGCTCTACGGCGGCACCGACGCCGGGGCGATCCACCTCAACCGCGCCGGCGTGCTCGCCGGCGGCGTCTCGGTGCCGTGCCGGTACATTCACACACCGCTCAGCCTGCTCCGCGTGAGCGACGTGGAGGGGGCGGTCCGGCTCGTCACCGCGTTCGTGGAGGAGGCGCACCGGCTCCTTGGCTGACCGCGACCCCGCACCCGTCCCGCCGGCGCCGGCACCCCCGGCCGGCTACACCATCCGGCCTATCACCGATCCCGCTACCCTTCGGCGCTGCGAAGGCCTGCAGGCCGCCGTGTGGGGCATGGGCGCCGACGAGATCGTCCCGTTTGCCCAGTTCGTCGCGGTGATCTCCGGGGGCGGCCAGGTGCTGGGCGCGTTCCACGAGGACGGCGGGCTGGTAGGCTTCGCCTACGCGTTTCCGGGTCGGCGCGCGGACGGGCCGCTCTGGTACTCGCACATGCTCGGCGTGCTGCCGGCCCACCAGAGCGCCGGCCTGGGGGCCCGCCTGAAGTGGGCCCAACGCGAGGCCGCCATCGCCGCGGGCGTCGATCGCATCGTCTGGACCTATGATCCGTTGCAGGCGCGCAACGCCCGCTTCAACTTCGACCGGCTCGGCGTCGTCGCGTCACGATACTACGTCGACTACTACGGCCCGATGCCGGACGCGATCAACCGGGGCCTTCCGAGCGACCGGTTCGAGGTCGACTGGTGGCTCCGCTCGCCGCGGGTGCTCGCCAGGCTTTCCGGCGAGGCGCCGCACGCGCCGCGCGTGGACGATCTCCCCTGGGCCCTTGCGGCCGCCGCGCACGCGGGGGACGCGGACGCGTGGGCCGCTGAGCCCGCGGCGCCGGACCTATCGCGTTTGGAGGCACGCGTCCTCGTCGAGATCCCGCCGGACCTCGGCCGCCTCAAGGCCGAGCGCCTGGGAACCGCGCTGCGCTGGCGGGAGGCGACGCGCGACGTCTTCCGGCACTACTTCGCGCGGGGGTACGCCGCCACCGCGGTCGTCCGCGCGGCGGGCGCCCGCGCACCGCGCATCGCGTACGTCATGGAAGCCCAAGGAGGCACGCCGTGAAGATCGAGCGCGTCGAGCTGCGCCGGTTGCAGATGCCGTACGTCTTTCCCTTTGAGACCTCGGTGGATCGAGACGATTCCAAGGATTGTCTCCTCGTCCGCGTCTGGGCCGGGGGTCTCGCAGGGTGGGGTGAGTCACCGGTGACGGTCAAGCCCTACTATAAAGAGGAGACGGTCGACACGGCCTGGTCGATTCTCCGAGACTTCGCCATCCCCCGCGTGCTCGACCGCGACTTCTCAGATCCTCGCGAGGTCGCCGCGTGGCTCCAGCCGATCCGCCGAAACTACCTGGCCAAGGCGGGGCTGGAGGCCGCGGCATGGGACGTGTACGCGCAGTCCCGGGGCCTCTCCCTCGCGCAGGCGCTCGGCGCCACGCACGCGCGCGTGGCCGTCGGGATGAGCGTCGGCATCGAGCCGACAGTAGATGGAGTGTTGCGACGCGTCGAGACGTGGCTGGCGCAAGGCTACCAGCGCATCAAGATCAAGATCAAGCCCGGGTTCGACGTGGATGTCGTGGGGGCGATTCGCCGGCAGTTCGGCGCCATCGGCCTGCAGGTCGACGCGAACACGTCCTACACGCTCGAGGATACCGAGCAGCTGCGGTCGCTCGACGCTTACGATCTGCTCATGATCGAGCAGCCGCTGGACCACGACGACATCATCGACCATGCCACCCTGCAGCGGGCGCTTCGCACCCCGCTCTGCCTGGACGAGTCGATCTGCTCACCCGACGATGCCCGCAAGGCGCTGGACATCGGCGCGTGCCGCATCATCAACATCAAGGCGGCGCGCATGGGCGGCCTCGACGCGGCGCTGCGCTGCCACGATCTCTGCAGGGAACGCGGCGCGCCGGTCTGGTGCGGCGGGTTTCTGGAAACGGGCGTGGGGCGCGCGGCGAACGTGGCGCTGTCGGCGCTGCCGAACTTCACGCTGCCCGCCGACCTGGGCGCCAGCCGGCGCTACTTTCACGAGGACATCATCGACCCGTGGTTCGAGGTGAACCCGGACGGCACGGTCGACGTCCCCTCCGGCCCGGGGCTCGGCGTCGCCGTCGTCGAGCCGCTCGTCGACAAGTACACCTTGCGCAAAGAGACGTTCGCGGGCCATGCATAGCGCGCGGCCCCCCCGCACCCGCTGGTGCCTCATCTCGTATGTGCGACGAGGGTAGACGGGCCGGGCGGACCTGGCCGAAGCGGGCGTTCGGTAATGCGATGACACACTAGGGGGCCCGGGGGGCCGGACTCAAGGAGGCGGACGCGTGAGCACGGACACGAGCGCAGTAGAGGCCGCGACCGAGGCGGTCAGTACCGACCGGCTGCGGGCGTCGCTGGAGTGGTTCGCCGCCGTACGCCGTGACACGGGCGGCCCCGGGGAGGCGAGCGCGGCAACCTATATCGCCGGCCAGATGCGCGACGCGGGCATCCCCGTCACCGTGCACGAGCTGCCCGCGTACCTGAGCTATCCGGTCCAGGCCACGCTCGAGGTGCTCGAACCCGAGCCGGTGCGGCTGCGGTGCATCACGCACTCGTTCGGCCGCAGCACCGATCCCGGCGGGATCGTCGCGGAGCTGGCCGCCGTCACGAGCGCGGACCTCGGCCCCGGCGCGGGGCGGGCGACCCTCATCGATGGGGTGGCGACGCCGGTCACGATCCTGCGGGCCAGCCAGGCCGGCTGCGCCGCCGTGATCTTTGCCAACGAGGACCGGGTCATCCACAACATGATCGGGACCACGATCTGGGGCACCCCGGGGCTCGATCAGCTCGAGCGGCTGCCAGAGATCCCGGTCGTCTCCGTCAACCACGAAAGCGGTGAGGCGTTGAGGCGGCGCCTCGAACGCGGCGGGCCCGTGCGCGTCAGGATCACCACCGAGGTCCGCACGGGGTGGGTGCCGTCGCTCCTGCCGGAGGTCCGGATCCCCGGGACCGATGAGCCCGACCTCTTCGTCCTGATCGGCGCGCACTATTGCTCGTGGGACGTCGGCGTCACGGACAATGCGACCGGGGACGCGTGCCTCCTCGAGATGGCCCGCATCCTGTGGGAGCACCGCGCACGTCTTCGGCGGAGCGTGCGGTTGTGCTGGTGGCCGGGCCACTCCCACGGGCGATACGCCGGCTCCACCTGGTACGCGGACGAGTTTTTTCAGGATCTCGCCGACCACTGCGTCGCCTATCACAACATCGACTCGCCCGGCGTGCGCGGCGCCACGACATACGTCGCTCGCCATACGACGGCCGAGATCGAGCGGTTCTGCCGGAGCGTGATCACGCGCGTGACGGGACAGACCCGGATCACGGTACACCGCCCGTCGAGGGCGGCGGATCAGTCGTTTCTGGCAAATGGGGTGGCGTCCCTCTCCACGTACCCGTTTCTCCCGGACGATCACCCGGATCGCCGTCCGTGGACCGGCGGCTCCGCCAACGCCTGGTGGTGGCACACGGAGTTCGACACGCTGGACAAGGCCGACGTGAACATCCTGGCCCTCGACACGCGGGTCTCGCTCACCGCGGTTGTCGACCTGGCCAACGCCGCGGTGCTCCCGCTCAACCACGCCGATACCGCCGCCGAGTGCCGCGGGCTGCTCACGCGCATCCAGGAGCGGGCCGGCGGCCACCTCGATCTCGGGGACGCTCTCGCCGCGGCCGGCGCGTTCGAGGAGGCCGCGGCGCAGATCGAGGCCGCGAAGGAGACCGCGCGCGGCGCCGCGGTCCGCCCGCTGAACGACGCGCTGCTCCGGCTCGGCCGCGTGCTCACCTCGGTCCTCTACAGCCGGGCCGGCCGCTTCCAGCACGACCCCGCGGAGTGGTCGCCGATCATGCGCGCGACCGGTGAGTCCCTCCTGGCCGGCCTCGGCAAGGCGGCCGGGCTGCCGGAGTTGCACGGTCAGCCCGCGTACGGGTTCCTCCGGGCGCAGACGGTACGCGAGGCGAACCGCGTGACCACGGCGCTCCGTGACGCGACGCGCGAGGCCGGCCTCGCGCTGGCGGGGTTCCGGTAGGCCCGCGCTCCCTTAGACGCCGCCGGCGATCTCGCGCGCCTGCTCCAGCGCCCACACGAGCCGGTTCTGTCCCCGCGTGAGATGCGCCCGCAGCGTGCCTTCGCGCGCGGCGTCCCCCGCCGCGCGGGCCAATCCCGCGGCGGGCGCCAAGTCGGGCAGCGGTGGGACGTTCACCGCGGGATCGTGCCAAAACGGCGCCATGCGGCTGTAGTTGACCGGGATCAAGAGACGCCCGAGCCGGCGCTGCACGGCGTTGAAGCGCTTGACGGCCGGGGTCCGCGCCGTACCGCGCGCCGGCGCTTTCGCGTACCACGCGTCGAGCGCGGCCTCCAGCCGGTCCAGCGCGGCCCGGGCCGGGTCGAGGGAGATTCCGCCGCCGGCGGCCCCCTCGTAGTCCGACAGCGTCGCGCGAAACTCGGCGGTCGTGCGCGTCCAGTCCAGCGGGTGGAGCGGCGCGTTGAGGAGGCGGAGCAGTGATGCGGCGTACACGCGCATGTCGCGGAGCAGGTTGTCCTTGTCCGCGATCTCCAGCAGATCGTCCTCCGTGTGCCAGGCGATGTTGCCGCCACAGCCGCCGACGGCGTAGTAGCCCTTGGCCGCCCGGTCGGCCTCGGCCATCGTGGAGCTCAGCATGAAGAGCGACGAGACCCCGATGCCGTTGAACGAGTAGTCTCCGGCGCGCGGCGGCCGCTCGGGGCTCGGGGTCAGGCCCGTCGTGGCGCGGATCGCGGCGTCGACGAGCGGGACGGTCTCGCTCATGGCGGTCAGGTGATCGTACGTCGTCGCCCAGCGGCAGCCGGGTGAATCGCAGTTGACCTGCGCCACGCACGACCGGGCCAGCTCGATCGCGTTCTGGTCCGCGTACCACGTCGACCCGGCGTAGCGGCCGTGCGAGTGCCCGGACCACCACGCAATGCGCAGCGTGCGGGCGAGCCGGCGGCGGTGCTTCCAGAAGACGCGGGCCAGCTCGAGGAGCGCCGCGTTGCCCGTCGCGTTGTCGCCGACGCCGTAGTGCCACCCATCGAGGTGTCCGTGCAGCAGGACGAACTCGTCGGCGGCCTGCCGCCCGGGGATCTCCGCCACGAGGACGGGAATCGGCCGCCACCCCGTGTCGAGCCGGGTCGCGATCGCCACCCGGCTGCCGCGCCCGGCGTCGCGGATCAATGCCTCGCCGTCGGGGCGGTTGACCGCGACGACCGGAATCGTCGGCTGCCGGGCCGCCGAGTCGAGGTCGGGGGTGCCCCAAATCGTCGTGCAGATGCCCTCGTGGATGTTCTGGCCCGGGTTGATGAAGATCCCGGCGAGCGCGCCGGACGCCATCAGGTCCTTGACCTTGCCCGGCGACGCCATCCCTTCGGTGACGACGACCTTGCCGGCGGCGCGCGCCCGGTCGATCTCCACGCCGGCCGAAAACACGTCGCCGGCGCTCTCGCCCGTGGCGCCTGGCACGTACACCAACTCGCCCGAGACTTCCTCGCCGCCGGTGGACACGGACATCGCCGGCGTCTTCGCGCGGTACGCCGTGCCGTTGCACCGGACGCTCGACGGCCCCGGAATGGAGATGAAGCAGACGGGCTCGTGCAGGCGGTACGGCACGCCGATCCGCTCGAGCTGCCCGGCCAGCAGGTCGAACGCACGCCGCTCCTCCGCGGACCCCGACAGGCGGGTGAGCTTGGCGAACTGCTCGACCACCCGCCACGGCGTCTTGGGCGACACCGCGTCGAGCACCCGGCGCTCGAGCTCGTCGTCGCTCCACGCGGTGATCTCTGCTACACGGCTCATCGGGTCCGCTCCTTTCGCGAGGTGCCGGAATGAATTGCCTTACACGTTGCTCTCGCGGTACCGCGGGTCCAGCGCGTCCCGCAGCGCGTCGCCGAGGAAGTTGTACGCCAGCACGGTGCACAGGATCAGGAAGCCGGGATAGATCGGAAGCCGCGGATTCTCCCACACGTAGGCCTGGGCATTGCTCAGCATGTTGCCCCAACTGGCCTGGGGCGGCGGGATGCCGAGGCCGAAATAGCTGAGCGCCGATTCGAACAGGATCGCGTTCGCGACGCCGAAGGTGGCCGCCACCAACAGCGACGGCACCGTCTGCGGGATGATGTGGCGCGTCAGGATGCGCGCCGGCGTGGCCCCAAGCGCCTGCGCGGCGTGGACAAAGTCCAATCCGCGGTAGCGGAGCACCTCGGCCCGCACGATGCGCGCGACGACCATCCAGCTGATGGCGCCGATGGCGACGATGATGGTGCGGAAGCTGGCGCCGAAGACCGCGACGATCACGAGCAGCAAAAAGATGTAGGGGATGGCCAGCATCCCGTCGGTGAGCCGCATGAGCACGGTGTCCGCCCACCCGCCGAGATAGCCCGCGAGGCTCCCCACCGCGGCGCCGATGCCGACCGCGATGATCATCGCGATCAGGCCGACGGTCATCGTCGTCGCCGCACCGGCGATGAGGCGCGCGAGCACATCCCGGCCGTTCTCGTCGGTGCCGAGCCAGTGCGCCGGCGAGGGCGGCGCATTGGTGTTCAAGATGTCCACGGCGTTCGGCCCGTAAGGGCTGATCCGCGGGCCCGCGGCCGCGACCACGTACATGCCCACGAGAAAGACGGCGGACGCCACCGCCATCCGGTTGCCGCGAAACCGCCGCCATCCGGCGCGGCGAGGGCCCCGGGCCGCGCCGGCGCCCTCGCGCCGGAGCGGGGATGCCTTCTCGAGCGTGCCCGCGTCCCTAGCCAAGGCGGATCCGGGGATCGACGAGCCCGTACGCCAGATCCGTGAGGAGGCTGCCGCCGACGGCGAACACCGCGACCGCCAGCGTCGCCCCGACCAGCACGGGGTAGTCGCGGGTCAACGTCGATTGGACGGCGAGCTGACCGATCCCCGGCCACGCGAACACGGTCTCGGTGATGGCCGTTGCGCTGACCGCGCGGGGCAGGTACACGCCGATGATCGTCACGACGGGGATGAGCGCGTTGCGCAAGGCGTGGCGGAACAGCACGATGGGCCCAGACAAGCCCTTGGCGTGCGCCGTGCGCACGTAGTCCTCGCCGAGCGCGCCGATCATCGCCGAGCGCGTGTAGCGTGTCGTCTCCGCCAGGTTCGCGATCGTGAGCACGAACACGGGCATGAGCAGGTGGCGGATCCGGTCGCCCAGCGAGAACGCGGCGCCGACTTGGTACATGCCGCCGGCGGGCAGCACTCTGAGCTGCACCGAGAACACGACGATGAGCACGATCGCCAGCCAGAATACCGGGGTGGAGATGCCGAGAAACGTGGTGCCCGCGATGATCCGGTCGAGCGCGGTGTTGCGGCGGGTCGCGCACACCACCCCGAGCGGGATCGCCGCGGCGAGCGACAGTCCGAGCGCGATGCCCGTAAGCAGCAGCGTGTTCGGCAGGCGCGTCGCGAGCAGGCGGCCGACCGACTCCACGGTATTGTAGCTGCGTCCCAGGTCGCCGTGGAGCGCGGCGCGGAGCCACCGCAGGTACTGCACCGGGATGGGGTCGTCGAGCCCGAGATTGGCGCGGAACTGCGCGATCTGATCTCGGTTGAGGTCCGGGTTCTGGAGCATGGCCGGCCCACCCGGCGCGGCGTGGATCAGCACGAACGTCACGAGGCTGACGACCCACAGCAGCACGGCGGCCTGAGCGAGGCGGCGAAGAAGGTATCCGGCCATGCGGACTCGCGGGGCGACCGGCGGCCGGGGCCCGCGGATGCCGGCCCGCGCCCGCCGGGGCGCCGCGTCAGGCGAGCGTCACGCGAGCCACACCTTGGACATCCACGTCAGCGCGTCCCGATATCCGATCAGCGGCAGCCCCTGCGTGCGGGAGCTCATCGCCTGCAGTTCCGGCGGATAGTACAAGTACACGAGCGGCACGTCTTTCGCCAGCATCGCCTGGATCTCATGGTACAGCGTCACGCGCTTCTGCCGGTCCGGCTCGCTGCGGGCCTTGATGAGGATCTGGTCGAGCGCCGCGTTCTTGTAGCCCCACCAGTTGTCCGGCGAGGCGCTGTAGTAGTGGTCGTACAGATCCGGGTCCGGCGGCGTGATCCACCATTCCATCAATAGGTCGTACTTGCGGTCGTGGTACTTCTGGAGATGGACGGGCCATTCCACGATATCGAGCGTGACGTCGAACCCGAGCTTCTGGTACTGCTGCTGGGCGTACGTCATGACCTGCTCCATCACCGGGTACCCCTTCGGGCCGTTGAAGAGCAGCGTGAACTTTTCGCCCTTCGCGTTCGCGAGGACCCCGTCGGCGCCCTTTCTCCACCCCGCCTCGGCGAGCAGCGCCTGCGCCTTCTCCGGGTTGTACGGGTACGTCTCCACGTTGGGATTGTAAAAGGCGCCCAGCAGCGGGTTGATCGGGCCCGTCGCGGGCCGCCCGTCGCCCTTGAGGATGCTCTTGACGATGGCCTGCTTGTCGATCGCGTAGGTCAGCGCCTGGCGGACGCGGACGTCGGCAAACTTCGGGAGGTCGTGGTTGATGGCAAAGAAGTAGTAATCGACCTGAGGCGCCCGCCGGACCTCGATGCCGCGCGCTCCCTGGACCGCCGCCACCTGCGGTGGATCGATGACCGTGAAGTCGATTTCGCCGGAGCGCAACTGGGCCAGCCGCGTGTTCCCATCGGGGATCACCTTGAACTCGATCCCGTCCAGCATCGGAGGGCCCAGGTAGTACTCGGGGTTGGCGGAAACCTCGAGGTAGCTGTCCTGCGTGAACGATTTAAACTTGAACGGCCCCGTGCCGACGGGATTCCGGATGAACTGCACGGGCTGATTCGGATCCTGCGCCTCCAGCAGGTGCTTCGGCACGATCGCGATGTTGTACCCGAGGATCACCGGCAACGACGCGTAGGGATACTTGAGCGTGAACTTCACGGTGGATGGATCGACCACGGTCGTGCGGGCGATCGCCGACACCACGCCCGCCATCCCCGCGTTGACCTTCGGGTTGAGCACGGTGTCCATCGTGAACTTCACATCCCCGGCCCCAAACGGCTGGCCGTCGTGCCACTTCACCCCGGGGCGCAGCCGGAACGTGTACTCGGTGAGAGTGGCGTTGGCGCTCCAGGAGAGTGCGAGGTCGGGGACGACCTGGATGGCCCCGTTGCGGAGCTCGTACTTGACGAGCGTGCTGAAGATCGTCTTGTCGACGAGGATGTCCACCAGCTTCCCGGGAATCGTGATGGGGTAGGCGGTGGGGTTGCCCGGGATGGCCATCCGCCACACTCCGCCGCGCTTCCCGACCGGGGCCGCCGCCCACGCGCGGTCGAGACGTCCGGAGAGCGACCCCAGGCCCGCGGCCGCGGCGCCGCCCGCCGCGGCCATGCGCAGCAGCTCGCGGCGCGACAGGCCCCTCCGAGCGCGTCGGGAATGGACTGGCGTGTCGTCGATGCGCATGTCAACCTCCCCCATGGTGCGGCGCGTTCAGGCTACGTCCTTTCGGGGCGTCGCGGGCACGTCCCTTTCCATCCCACGCAGCGGTGCTCGCGCGGGCTCGGACGGCGCGGGTACCGGCACCTCCCCCGTGCGTGCCGCGATGCGGGCGCGGGGCCGGGCGACGATCCGCGTGCGGCCCGGGTTACGCCTGGGAAGACGCCTCGGCCTGACCGGCCTGCTCCAAGAGGCGCGCGATCTCGCTGTAGGCTTCGCGCTCCTCCTGAAGCACGAGATTGGTCACCTGAAGCCACTGGCGGTGCAGCTCGGACGTTTCCGTGCCGAGCTGCGCGAGCACGGCCGCGACCGCCGTGCGGTCCTGGCCCTCGATCGCGTTTGCGGCGAGCATCTTGAGTTCGCGCCGCCGGTCCATGAACTGCGCGACCTGCGCGCCAAATGCCTTGAGCATCCTCGCGGCGTCGGCTTCGTTCATCGCAGCTCCTTCCGGCATCGTCGATGCATCGTGTGGTTCGTCGGACGGCCCGCGCCGTCCTGGGGCCGTGTTATATTCGAAACATGATGCGACCCTACGGCCGGCGCCGTCGTCGCGTGTCGTGATCGCGACAGGTGGATCGTCGAACCCCCACGGGGCCACCCCGTCCCCTACCGTGGCGGGCGTGATCCTCGCGGGCGGCCAGAGCCGGCGCATGGGGCGCGACAAGGCCCTGCTTCCCGTAGGCGGGCGGACGCTCGTGGAGCTTGTCGCCGGCCGGCTCCGCGAGGCCGGCCTCGACAGGCTGATCCTCGTGACCAACGCGCCCGAGCGATTCGACGCGCTGAGACGCTCAGGCGTCGAGATCCTCCGGGATGCGCTGTCGCCGGGGCATCCCCTGGTCGGGATCTACAGCGGCCTGCGGCATGCTGGCGGACCGGTCTTCGCCTGCGCGTGCGACATGCCGTTTCTCCACCCGGGGCTGGTCCGCCATCTCGCATCGCTTGCGGGCAGCGCCGATGCGATCATCCCGCGCCACGCCCGCGGATACGAACCGCTGCACGCGGTCTACGCGCCGGCGTGCCTCGAGGCGATGCGGCGCTGCGCCGCCCGCCGACAGCCAACGACGGGCTTTCTCGCGGGGGTACGCGTGCGCGTGGTCGAGGAGGAGGAGCTCCGGCGGCTGGATCCGGAGCTCGGGTCATTCGTCAACGTAAACACCCCTGAGGAGTATGCCGCGGCAGCGGCGCGCCTCGAGCGCTTATCCGCGGGCGACGTCCCTACGGAGCGCCGGTGACCCGTCTGAGCTCATCCAGCACGCCGCCCAGCATCGCGATCTCGCGGCCGTACGTCTGGTAGTCGCCCGCACGGAGCGCCGCCTGCGCCCGAGCGTAGTGTCCATCGGCCTGCGCCACGAGACCGGCAACCCGCTGCTGAAAGCCGCGCTGCGCGGCCGTCGGCGACGGTGCCGACGGGGCGGCGGGGCGCGGCGCGGGTGCGGGCGCGACGGGTGCCGGCGCGGAGTTGGCGCTTCGGGGCGCCTGAGCTGAGGACACCATCGCGCCGCCTGGCGCGGGACCGGTATGGCCGCCGCCGTCCGCGGGGACGGAGGAGGGCGCCGCCGCGGTGCTGCCGGGCGCCGGTGCCGGCCCGCGGGTCGCGACCGACGACGCGGCTCCGGGCCCGACCGGCGGGGTTTCGACGGGCGGCTGCGGCGGGGCGCCGAAGATGCGGGCCAGCGCCTCTTCGAGCGTCGGCTCCATGGCGATCCTGGGACCGTAGGCCACGATCACCCGCTTGAGCTCCGGAAGCCCGCTCCCGGAGGCCTGCAGGTACAGCGGCTCGATGTACAAGAGCGCATCGGCCACCGGCACCACGAGCAGGTTGCCCCGGATCACCTGCGACCCTTGCTGGTTCCAGAGTGTGAGCTGGCTGCTGATACCCGGGTCCTGGTCGATGCGGGCTTCGATCTGCATCGGGCCATACACCGTGCGATCCTTGGGGAAGCGGTACACGAGCAGGTGCCCGTAGTTCGGCGCGTCGCTCCGCGCCGCCATCCACGCCACCATGTTGTCCTTGCCGGACGGCGTGAACGGCAGGATCAGGGTGAACTCGTCGCGGCCCCGGGGGGCGAGCCGGAGGTTGACGTAGTACGGCTCGAGCGGCTGCGCCGCGCCGGCGAACACCTCGTTCGGCACCGCCCACATGTCTTCGCGGTTGTAGAAGACCTGCGGGTCCGTCATGTGGAACGTCGTGTAGATCTGCGCCTGCACGGCGAAGAGGTCCACGGGATAGCGAATGTGCGCGGCGAGGGCGCGCGGCATGTCCGACAGCGGGACGAAGACGCCGGGGAAGATCCGCGCGTACGTCGCGACGAGCGGATCCGACGCGTCGGCCACGTAGAACCGGGTCGACCCGTCGTAGGCGTCCACGACGGCCTTGACCGAGTTGCGAATATAGTTGAGCTGCCCGGTCGGCTGGGCGTACGGGTACGCCGCAGTCGTCGTGTAGCCGTCGATGATCCAGAACAGCCGGCCGCCCGCCAGTACCAGATACGGATCGTGGTCGAACGTCAAAAACGGGGCAATGTGAGCGACCCGCTCGGACACCACACGGTGAAACATGATGCGGCTGGTTGGCGTGATGTCCGTGCTGAGGGACAGCGGCAGCGCGCCGAACCGGTAGGTAAACGCGAGCCGGCTGAGACTTCCGCCGATCGGGATGCCACCCGATCCCGTGTAGGCCGCGTACACGTTGCGGTCGCCGGACGCATAGTCCAGCTCTCGCGTGCGGGTATTCACCACGACATACGGCGTGGCCGTCAAGCCGTAGTACAACTCCGGGCGGCTCACGGCCTGTCCCATCGTGCTCTGGGGCGGGATGTCCTTGATGTAGAACTCGGGCAGCCCCTCGGCGGAGAAGCGATTGACGGGGTTCATCACGAGCCCGTACCCGTGCGTGAACACGAGATGCTCGTTGACCCAGGTGTGCGCGTCCGGCGGCAGCCGCGACGCGTCCAGCTCGCGGGCGGCGAGCATCACCTGTTGCTCCCGGCCCGCGATGCGGTACCGGTCGATGCCGATGCTCGAAAAGGTGTAGTACAGCCGCAGGCTCTGCAGCTGCGTATACGTGCGCAGGAGCGGGCGATCGTCCCACAGCCGCACGTTGTCGAGCACGGACTGGTTTGCCTGGACGGTCGCGGGGTCGAGCGTGGTGGACGCCGGGAACGCCTTCTCCTCCACCTTGTCGAGGCCGTACGCGTGGAGCGTCGCCTCGATGCTGCTTTGAATGTACGGCGTCTCCCGCCGCAGCTCGTTGGGCGCCACGTTGAACTGCTGAACGAATCCGGGATAGAGTTGGACCCCGACGATCCACACGGCCACGAGACCGGCCAGCGCACCGGCGGCCGGCTGGAACGAGGGCATCCGCGGGGAGACCATGAGGAGCACGCCGGTGGCGGCCGCGAGGACCGCGACCAGGCGCAGCGCGGGCAGGGCCGCGTGGACGTCGGCGTATCCCGCGCCGAACACCACGCCCCGCTGCATCAACAGCAACCCGTAGGTCTGCAGCCAGAGCCCCGCGGCCCCCACGAGCACGAGCACGCCGAGAAGGATGCTCAGGTGGGCGCGGACACCCCGCGGCACCACCCACACCCCCCGCATCGCCAGCGGGGCGAGGTCCAGATAATATCCGATCGCGACCACGGCCAGGGCCGCGGCGAGCCAGCCGGCCAACCACTCGTACAGCCGGACGAGCGCGGGGAGCGTGAAGATGTAGAATCCGACGTCCATCCCAAAGATCGGATCACGCGTGCCGAACGGCACCTGGTGCACGAGCATTTGGAACGGCAGCCATGCCCGCGAGGCCACGATACCGGCGAGCACCCCGACGACCCCGGCGCCGAGCGCGGCGATCCTGGCCGGCTGGAGGCGGGTCACGATCTGGCGATACGCCCGTCCTCCCGAGGCACGCAGCTCGATGACCCTCGGCACCGGGCGCAGCCGCAGCAGGAGCCGGGTGTTGATATAGAAGATGAAGAACACGCTCAGGCCGGCGAGCGTCCCGAGCACGATCTCGGATACGATGGGCGTCCAAAATGCGACGCGGTACCCAACCTCGCCGAACCACAGCCATTCCGTGTACCCGCGCGCGAGCCAGGGGGCCAGGAAGAGCAAGGCGACCAGCGCGACGAGCACGATGCGGCGAATCGTCAACGGCTGGCCTCCTCGCGCCTCAGGATGGGTGAATCAGGGTCTATGGTACAATACAATTGAGGCGGATGTCATGATTACGCGCGATCAGGTCATCGATGTGTTGAAGTCGTGCTACGATCCGGAGATCCCGGTCAATATCTGGGATCTCGGGCTGATCTACGACGTCACCATCGTGGGCGGTGAGATCGACATCAAGATGACGCTCACCGCGATGGGATGCTCCATGGGCCCGCAGCTGGTCTCAGAGATCCAATCGAAAATGCTCACGGTCGACGGCGTCGAAGACTGTCGGGTGGAGATGGTCTGGAGCCCGCCCTGGTCCCCCGAGCGCCTGAGCGACGACGGCCGGTTGCAGCTGCAGGCGATGGGGTTTGCCGTCTGAGCCACCGGCGGCGCGAGCACCGACACCCAGCGGTCGACGGCCTGAGCGCATGGACACCGTGACGGCAGGCCCCGCGGGGAGTACCGTCGTCGTCGCCGACGACGACGTGCTGTTTTCGACCCGGATCACCGCGACGCTCGCCGCCCTTGGATACGCATCGGTCGCCGTCCGCAGCGGCGACGCCTTTACGCGGGCGCTCGGCCGCGGCCCGGCCGCGGCCATCGTCAACCTCGCGGCGCGGGGCTTCGACGGCGCCGCGTTGATCCGGCGGGCCAAGGGGGAGGCGGCGACGCGCGCCGTGCCCCTGCTCGCGTTTTGCGGCCACCGGGATGTCGCGCGGCAGACGGCCGCGCGCGAGGCCGGCTGCGATCTCGTCACGACCAACAGCGCCATCAGCGCCGATCTCCCGCGCCTGCTTCGCTCCCTGCTCGGGACGGCCGCGGCCCGCGGGCCGGCCTAGCGCCGCCCCGCAGCAACCGACGCCGGTTCGGCCCCGGGTTCGAGCGCCCCGGGTTCGGCCGGCGCGCCGGCATCCGCCTCGCGTAGGCTCTTGAGGAACGCGGCGGCCGGCGGCGCCAGAAACATGCCCATGAACCCGAAGAGGGCGTTGCCGATCAACAACGCAAGGAGGATTGTGGCGGCGTGCAGGCGGAGCTCGTGGCCGATGACCTGGGGCAGGATGAACTTCGTCTCGACGAGCTGCAGGACCACGAAGAACACCAGCACGGGCACCGCGATGTTGGGCGACTGCAAGAGCGTGACGCCCACGATCGGAATCGCGCCGATGACGGGCCCCACGATCGGGATCGCGCGCGTGAGCCCGGCGAAGACGCCGAGGAGCAGGGGAAACGGCGCGCCCAGGATCGCGAGGCCGATCCACACGACCACCCCGGAGATCAACATCAGGAGGAGCTGGCCTCGCACGTATCCGGCAACGATGCGATCCGCGCGCTGCCCCGCGCGGCGGGCGGCGGGGCGCCACGCCGTGGGCAGGAATCCCAACAGCTCGCGGCTGAGCGACGGCAGATCGACCAAGAAATAGAAGGCGAGGATCGGGATCAGCACGAGCTCCACGACATGCGTCAACCACCGGGCCGTCGCCTGCAGCATCCGCCCGGCGGAGTTGACGACCAGCGTGCCCGCCTGGTTGATCGCCTGGTCGAGCCTGGCCTGCGCCGGCGCCGGGAGCCCCCGGCGCACGGAGGCGCGCGTCGTGCTGAGAAACGCCGACAGCTGATCCCGATAGGTCTTGGCGTTCTGAGCAAACCGGCTGGACTCCGCGGCGAGCGGGCGCGCCGCCACGTGGAACGTCCCCACGAGCGCGGCGGCCACGACGACGAACACCGCGAGGGCGGCGAGGACTCGCGGCATGGGTCGCCCGCCGACCCGGATACGCGCCGCGAGCTCGACAAACGGGAGCAGGGCGTATGCCAGCATGGCCGCCAGCGCCACGGTCAGGAGCACGAAGCGGAGGCGAAAGAGCAGGTACGCCGCCGCGGCGGCGATGACCATCCCCAACGCCACCCGCAGCCAGCGTTCCGTGGGAGTCACGGGCGAGCGCTCCGTCATCGGCATCTGCCTCCGCGGCTCGTGGCGTGTACGGTGCAGTTCGTCACCGGCGGACCAGGTTGCGGACGAAGAACAGCACGTTGGCCGGCCGCTCGGCCAATCGCCGCATGAGATACGGGTACCAGTCCGCGCCGTACGGGGTCGCGATCATCACGCGCTCGCCGCGCGCGACCAAGTCGCGCTGCAGTTGCGGGCGCACGCCGTAGAGCATCTGGAACTCGTACCGGTCGCAGGCGATCCCCTGCTCACGGACGACCGCGCGGACGCGCTCGATGATCTTGTCGTCGTGCGTCGCCACGGCCGTGTACCCGCCCTCCCGCAGCGACCGCACGATGAGGCTCACCAGGTTGCGGTCGACGTCGGCCTTCTGCGGAAACGCCACGTCCGGCGGCTCGAGGTAGGCTCCCTTGACCAGCCGCAGGTTGGGCCGTAACGGCAACAGCGCGTCGAGGTCGGTCGCGGTGCGCCGGAGGTAGGCCTGCAGCACGACGCCCACGTTCGCGTACCCGGCGTCCCGCAGGCGCCGGTAGATGCCGAGCGTCGCGTCCACGCGGCTCGACTCTTCCATGTCGATCCGGACGAACTGCCCGTGCGCTCCGGCGCGCTCGACCAGGCGCGCAACGTTGGCGTGCGCGAGGTCCTGGGCGACGTTCAGGCCGAGGTGAGTCAGCTTCACGGAGAGCCGCGTCGGCAACCGCTCCGCGGCGAGGCGGTCCAGCAGGGCGAGGTACTCGCGCGTGACCCGCCCCGCGGTCTCGCCATCCCCGACGCCTTCCCCGAGCAGGGTCGTGTTGGTCTCGAACCCGCTCTCGGTGAGCCGGCGAAGCACGATGACGCACTCGTCGAGGGTCTCCCCGGCGACGAACCGCGCGGCTCCCAGCCGCATCCCATAGCGCCGCATCCAGACGGCGGCGCCCTGGTGCGTCGACAGCCGCAGGAGACCGCGGCGCATCACCGCATTCACTGAGACGTCCACGCGCACCCCCCTCCGGAGCGCCGTCGCCGCGCCCCAGCGGAGCCCGGACCCGACGGCGGGCGCTCCTCCGTGTTCACGCCCGAGTTGCAGGACCGGCGCCCGGCGACGCGCTCGTCGCCATCGGGACCGTCGTCCACGCGCCCGGCGGCGTCGTCCACGCGGCCGCGTCCGGGTGGAGGATTGCCGCGAGGATCTCCACGCCGTCGACGACGCGCGGCCCCGACCGGCTGAAGAAGCTGCTGCCGTCGGTCGCGTAGACGCGGCCCGCGAGCACGGCCGGGAGCCGCCGCCACTCCGCGCGCGCGGCGAGCCCGCGCGCTTCCGCAACCGTCCGCGCAACGTCGAACCCGCACACCGTGAGCACCACAACATCCGGCGCGGCCCGGGCGACCTCGTCCCATCCCACGCGGAACGACGGGCGCCCGGGACGGCCGATGACCTCGCGGCCGCCGGCGCACTCCACGAGCTCCGGCATCCAGTGTCCCGCGCAAAACGGCGGATCGAGCCACTCCATGCAACACACACGCGGCCGCGGGCGATCCCGGACGACGCGCCGCACCGCCGCCACGCGCGCCCGCAGCCCGTCGACCAGGCGGCCGGCCGCGTCCGGGCGCCCTGCGGCAGCGCCGACCCGCACGATGTCGCCGAGAATGTCGTCGAGCGTGTGCGGATGCAGCCGTACGATGGCGGGCGGCCGGGGCAGGTGCGCCGCCGCGGCCTCGACGTCGAGGCTCGGCAGCGCGCACACCTCGCAGAGGTCCTGCGTGATCACGAGATCGGGCTCTGCGGCGCGCAGCACGTCCGCGTCGACGCGGTACAGGGGATCACCGCGGCGCAGCGCCGCCTCGACCTGGGCGTCGATCTCGCGGCTCGACAGGGCGGCGTCGATCGAGGGATGGACGGCCACGGGCCGGCCGCGAACCTCGGGAGGATAGTCGCACTCGTGGCTGACGGCGACGATGTCGCGCTCCAGTCCGAGCGCGCACACGATCTCGGTCGCGCTCGGGAGGAGCGTGGCGATCTTCACCGACGATCCTCCCCCGCGGCCACACCGTCGCCGGACATGCCGGCGAGGGCGCCGGTATCCGGAGTGCCGGCGGCCGGCGCGCCGCCGCCGCCGTTGCCGGCCGACGGGCACAGCATGTCCATCGTCACGGCGGCGAGATGGTCGACGACCAGATCCGCGTCCGAGAAGTCCAGCGACCGGGTCAGCACCGACGGCACGGCGATACATCGCATCCCCGCGGCCTTGGCCGCGCGGACGCCGTTTTCGCTGTCCTCCAGCACCGTGCACCGGCTCGGCGGCACCGCGACGCGCTCCGCCGCGAGCAGATAGACGTCGGGCGCGGGCTTGGCCCGCGGGACCTCGTCACCGCCCGCGACCGCGGTAAACCGGCCCGCGAGCCCGAGTCGCTCCAGCATGGCGATGATGCGCCCGCGCTTCGAGGACGACCCGATCGCCGCGCGCCAACCGTGCTCGCCGAGCAGGCGCAGCAGCGGCAGCACCCCGGGCAGCGGCACCATGTACGCGGGCTCGAGCGTGGCATACGTCACCCGCCACTCGGCGCGGACCGCATCCGCCCCCTCGGGGCCGCCCTGCAAAGGACCGAGCGGATCGAACGGACGGTCGTTGCGGCCGACATTCCTGAGCCACAACGCCAGCGGAAACTGGAGGCCGCGCCTGGCATAGACCGCGCGCCAGGCCAGATACTCCGGCGTCTCCGTGTCCACGATCAGGCCGTCAAAATCAAAGAGGACGGCGCGTGCTTCCATAGGAGTAAGGATAGCAAACCGCTCCCGCGCCGTGCACCGGCCACGTGGACACGCGCGCGGGCCCTGGCGCCTCACCCCGTGTGTGCCCGGCACCAGCCCCCGCCGAAGTCATGCGATGACACATTAGTCTCGGGCGATATGCGTTACGGTGACGTTGCAGGAAGTGGGGTATACTCAACCAGCGCCGTGGTGGCGGTCCCACACGGCGGACCGGCGCACGCGGCGCCGCTCCGACTCAGTGCGAGGCGCCCGCGAGCGTGCAGCCCGGTCGCGCCTCGAGAACAGGTGGAGTCACGCAGTGCAGATCCGGATGCGCCCGGCGGCACAGGAACTCATGGACGACCCGGCGTGCGCCGAAGGGGACCTCCGGCCGGCGCTCCGCGACCTCGGCCGGATCAACCGCGTCTTCGGCGCGCACCGCTTCGTGCGCGCCTACCTCGATCGCGCGGTGCCCGAAGCCGCGCGCCGGCGTCCCGCCGCGGGCGTGTTCCGCCTCGTCGACGTGGCGAGCGGCGGCGGCGACATCGCGGTGGCGGTGGCGCGCTGGGCCGCCCGGCGGGAGATCGCGGTGCGTTTCGTCGCGGTGGATCTCCACGCGACCACCGCGCGGCTGGCGCGCGAGGCTACGGCGCGCCATCGCGGGATCGCCATCGTCCGCGGCGATGCCCGCGCGCTGCCGTTCGCGGACCGGACGTTCGACGTCGGCCTGTGCACGCTCGCGCTCCACCACATGCGCGACGACGACGCCGCCCTGGTCCTGCGCGAGCTGCACCGGGTTGCGCGATGCGGCTTCTTGGCCGTCGACCTCGTGCGCGGCGGCGTGGGGCACGCGGCGGTGTGGCTGTTGACGCGGCTCTCCGGAAGCCGCGTGCTGCGTCACGACGGGCCGCTCTCGGTGCGGCGGGCACGGTCGATGGAGGAGTACCGGCGGCTCGCGGATGCGTCGGGCATCCCGGATCTGCGTGTGTCCCCGCTCCCGGGGTTTCGCGTTTCGCTCGCGCGCCTTCAGGATGCCGGAGCGCCGCCGCGGTGACGCGCGCACCGCAGGGGGCGCCGCTGTTGCGCCACGGGGAGGAGCCCGCGGCATGACGCCGCGCGCGGATGTCATCGTCGCCGGCGGCGGTCCGGCCGGGAGCGCCACCGCGGCGGCGTTGGCGCGGGCGGGGTGCCGGGTCGTGCTGTTCGAGCGTGAGGTGTTTCCCCGGCGCAAACCGTGCGGGGACTACGTGAACCCCGGGGCGGTCGCGGCGCTCGACCGGCTCGGCGTTCGGGATGCCGTGATCCGCGCGGGCGCCCGGGCCGTCGGCGGCATGCACGTCGCCGGCGCTCGGGGCGACGCCGCGACGCTCCGGTTTACGGGACGCCCGGGCTGGTCCGTGCCGCGCCGCATCCTGGATGCGATCCTGCTCGCGCACGCGGCCCAGGCCGGCGTGCGCGTGTACGAGGGCGCGACGGTGGCGGCGGTCGTGCGCCAGGGTCCGCGGATGTCCGTCACGGTCCGGTTCCGCGGTCGCGGCGGCGTGGAGGCGCACACGGCCGCGCTCGTGGTCGGTGCGGACGGGCTGCGCTCTGCCGTGGCACGCGCGGCCGGGCTCGATGGCGCGTCCCGCCGCGGACGCTACACGGCGGGGAGCTACGTCGCGGGGCTGGCGCCGCTCGACGGTGCGGGAGGCTGCGACATCGGCGAGATCCACCTCCGGCCGGACCGGTACTGCGGGGTGGCGTACCTGCCGGGAGGCGTTGCCAACGTGACCGTCGCCCTGGGGCGCCGCGTGATCCAGGGATGGCGAGGCAAGGTCCGCGAGGGCTACTGGCGCGAACTGCTCGCCTTTCCCGGGCTCCGCGGCCGCCTCGACCGGGCCGAGCAGGTCGAGACGGTCGCGGGAGCGGGACCGCTCGCCTACCGGCGACGCCGGTGCGTCGCCGACGGGATCATGCTGGTCGGCGACGCCGCCACCTATGTCGATCCCCTCACCGGGCAGGGCGTCTATCTTGCGCTGCGGGGTGCGGAGCTCGCGGCGCCGATCGCGCTGCGCGCCCTCGACGGCGCGGGCCCGCGCCGGGCGGCGCTCGCGGAGTACCGGCGGCGGCGCGACCGCGAGTTCGCGGGCGTGTTTCTGATCTCGCGGGTGCTGCAGCGGCTCGCGTTTCAGCCCGCCCTCGCGGGCCGCGCGCTCCGGCGCCTCGCCGCGCGCCCCGATCTCGGTAGCGCGCTGATCGCGGCCATCGGGAATGTCGCGGAGCCGCGGTCCGTGCTGCGCCCCGGGTTCGTGGCGCGCGCGCTCGGCGTGCTGTGACGGAGGGAAAACCCGTGCACACTGAGACGGTGGCACGCATCCGGGGCAGCGTGGAGGCCATCTTCGACTACGCCGCGCAGGTGGAGCGGTGGCCCGAATGGCTCCCGCACTATCGCAGCGTCCGCGTGCTCGCCACCAGCGGCCCGGCGCGGATCGTGGAGATGAAGGCCCGGCGCGGGCGGCTCCCGGTGTGGTGGTGGGCGCAGCAGGTGCGGATGCCCGAGGAGCGCCGCATCCGCTACACGCACGTGCGCGGCGTCACGATGGGCATGCGGGTCGAGTGGCGCCTCGAACCGGCCGCCGGGGGCGATGTCGTCGTCACGGTGGTGCACGACCTCGACCTCCGCTGGCCGCTCATCGGGCGCGCCGTCGCCCGCCGGATCATCGGGCCGCTGTTCGTGGAGCCGATCGCCGCGCGAACGCTCGCACGGATCAAGCAGCTCGTGGAACAGCCGGTGTCCGCGCCCCGGCGCGAGGCACGCGGGGCCGGGCGGACGCCGGGCCCACAGGCGCGGGGCGCGGTCTCGCCCCCCAGAGGAGGTGACGCATGAGCCGGCAGGTGGTCGTCACGGGAATTGGCGCGGTCACCCCCATCGGCATCGGGGTCGGAGGGTTGTACGAAGGGCTGCGGCAGGAGCGCTCGGCCATCGACACCATCACCCGGTTCGATCCGGCGCCGTTCAACTGCCGCGTCGCGGCCGAGGTCCGGCGCTTCGACGGCGGCCTCTACACCGACCCCAGGCGCCTGCGCCGGCTCGACCGCTACGCCCAATTCGCGATCGCGTGCGCGCGCCAGGCCCTGGACGACGCGGGCCTCGACCTGACGGACGAGAACCGCGACATGATCGGGTGCTTCGTCGGCTCGGCGCTCGGCGGCGCCGCGTTTGCGGAGGAACAGCACGCGGTGTTTCTCAGCCAGGGCGTGCGGCGGATCAAGCCCACCCTCGCGCTCGCCGTGTTTTGCGGGGCCGCTTCGTGCAACGTCGCGATCGAGCACGACCTGCGCGGCCCGAGCAGCGCCAACTCGGACAGCTGCGCGAGCGGCGCCATCGCCATCGGGAACGCGTTCCGGGCCGTGCGCGACGGGTACGCCGACATCATGCTGGCCGGCGGCGTCGAGGTCCCGCTGGCGCCGCTCATCTTCGGCGCGTTCGACCTCATCCGGGCGATGTCCACGCGCAATGACGAGCCCGCGGCGTCGTGCCGGCCCTTCGATCGCGACCGCGACGGGTTCGTCATGGGCGAGGGCGCGGCGCTGCTCGTCCTGGAGGAACGCGAGCACGCGCGCCGGCGCGGCGTGCCGGTCTACGGCAGGATCCTCGGCTACGGCAATTCCAACGACGCGCATCACATGACGGCGCCGCTGCCGTCCGGCGCCCAGGCCGCCCGGGCCATGCGCGACGCCCTGGGCGAGGCCGAGGTCGCGCCGGACCAAGTCGACTACGTGAATGCGCACGCGAGCGGCACGCCGCTCAACGATGTCACGGAGACGCTGGCGATCAAGCAGGTCTTCGGCGCGCGCGCCTCCCGGATTCCCGTGAGCGGCACGAAGCCGATGCACGGTCACGCCCTCGGCGCGACGGGCGCGATCGAGGCCGCGATCTGCCTGCTCGCGCTGCGACACGGGTACATCCCGCCGACCCTGAATCTCGCGGCGACGGATCCCGCGTGCGATCTGGATTACGTGCCCGGTACGGGCCGGACGCTCGCGCCGCGGTACGTCCTCAGCAACTCCTTCGGGTTCGGAGGGATCAACGCGAGCCTGGTGTTTGGCCGGGCGTGACCCGCCGGTCCACCACGCGCCGCAGCTTGCCGCCCTCGCTGCGCGGCAGCGTCCCCGGGGCGGCCAGCGCCACGTCCACGGCGATGGTGAGCACGCCCCGCAGCTGCCTGGTGATGCGCTCCTTCAGCGCCTCGACCTCGCGGTCACCCGGATCGAGGGCCCGGGCCGCCGCCGGCCACGCCGGCGATACTTCGATCTTCGCCTCGAGGACATCGAGCGTGCGGGGCCGTGTGACGACGAGCTGGTAGTGTGGCGAAAGCTCCTCGAACTGCATGAGGACGGACTCGACCTGGGACGGGAAGACGTTGATGCCGCGGATGATCAACATGTCATCGGTGCGGCCGACGACCATGGACATCCGGATGTGCGTGCGGCCGCACGGGCACGGCGCGGGATCGAGCGCGGCGATGTCCCCGGTGCGGTAGCGGATCACCGGTAGGGCTTCCTTGGTCAGCGTCGTGAACAGGAGCTCGCCCCGCGTTCCCGGCGGGACCGGCTCCCCGCTCAGGGGATCGACGGCTTCCACGAGAAAGTGATCCTCGAACACGTGCGAGCCCTGCTGTGCTTCCAGGCACTCGTTGCTGACGCCCGGTCCGATCACCTCGCTCAATCCGTAGATGTTGACGGCCTTGAGCGGAAGACCGCGCTCGATCTGCCGGCGCATCTCGTCGGTCCAGGGCTCGGCGCCGAGGACCGCCACCCGCAGGGACCATCCGGCCGGATCGAGGCCGCGTGCCGCGGCGGCCTCCGCCAGCGTGAGCAGGTACGAGGGGGTGCAGGCGATGACGCGCGGCCGGAAATCCTGAATAAGGAGCAGCTGGCGCTCGGTGTTCCCCCCTGACACGGGCACCACCACGAGCCCCATGAGCTCGGCGCCGTAGTGCATTCCGAGACCGCCGGTGAACAACCCATACCCGTAGGCGTTGTGGAACACGTCTCCCGGGCGCGCGCCGCTTGCGGCGAGCGACCGGGCGCACACTTCCGCCCACACGGCGAGGTCCGCGCGCGTATAGCCGACGACCGTGGGGCGCCCGGTCGTCCCCGAGGATGCGTGCAGGCGCACAACCCGGTCCATCGGCGCGGCAAATAGGCCGAACGGATAGTGATCGCGGAGGTCGTTCTTGCGGGTCATCGGCAGCCGGCGCACGTCGTCGAGGCTGCGGATCTCATCGGGCCCGACGCCCGCCCGGTCGAACGCGGCGCGGTAAAACGGCACCCCATCATATACGCGCTGCGCCACCGCGCGCAGCCGGGAGAGCTGGAGCGCCGCCAGCTCGGCGCGGGGGAGGGTCTCGACGGCCGGGTTCCAGATCATCGCTCGCCGGCCGGGGCGCGGCCCGCGAGGGCCGCATCATGCATCCCCGCCGAGCGTACGGGCGCGGACACTACTGGTGCGTGGACGACCGCGCGACCGGGGTTGGCACCGCGGGCTGATGGTCTCCGAGGCTGTGCGAGGACTGACCGGCCGCCAGCACCGTCTCCGGGAGAAGGTAGGCGCCCTGGGCGTGCAGCGCGAGCTGCAGGCTGTGCACCAAGTCGGGCGCGAGCGCCATCTGGCGGAAGGAGAGCCGGTTGTCGATCGAGATCACCGCCGCCGCGCCCGCTGCCTGCCCCTCTTCCATCGTCGTCGGCACGACACGCGCCGACCCGGCGGCCTCGTACGTCGCGGAGATCGACCGGCTCGCGACCACCAGGTTGCCGATGCCGTGCGGGACGAGCGCGCGGAACGGGATCGTGTACACGTATCGCCGGGCCGCAAACGGGTTGAACTCCCCCGGCCGGTACGGGTGCAGGTCGATCGGATAGCTCGCGACCCCGATGGCGTCCCAAAAGACGCGGCTCGTCACGATGTCCTGGGCCGTCAGCGTGTACATGCCGCGGATGTGCCGCGTCTCGCGGATGTAGAGGTAGTCGGCGGCGCGGATCAGATACGCCTGCTCGAATCCCGGGGCCATCTCACGCAAGTACTCCACGAGACCCGGCAGCTCCAGACGGCCCCGACGCATGCCGTCCGCGACCGAGACCGGATCCGTGCCGTCCACGCCGAAGATCAACAGTCCGTTGATCAACACCGAGTGGTTGTGCTGCAGGCCGATGTTGAGATCATAGATCGCGACGCCGGGCTGTGAGGGGTGATACTGGCGCATGATTGTATCGTATCCCCAAACGTTCCCGCGGTAGATGCCCGTCATGTGGAGCATCGCGCGGCTCCGCCCGGTGATGTAGGCGACCACCTGCCGCCAGTTGACGCCGCCGAGCTCAAACACCAGCGTCGACGACATCATGGTGCGGTCGATGCCCGAGCTCTCCCGCCCGAGCGCGTAGGGCACGCCCGCCATGGCCGCCACGTCCGCGTCGTCCGTCGCGTCGATGATCCGCTTCGCGCAGATCGTCTCCTGGCGGTGCGTCAGCAGATTTTCGACGACGATGCCTCGGACCCACTGGCCGTCGACGATCGCCGCCACCGGGCGCGTGAGCAGCCGCAGGGTGATCAACGGCTCGTTGCGGACCTCATCCATGAACACATGCTTCGCGGTCTCGATGTCGAACGTCAGGCCGAGGCGCTGGTAGATGTCCCGGAACACGCCCCGCGCGAGCTGCACCCCGTCGCGCCCGAAGTCCATGTCCAGCATATTGAGCATCGGACCGGTGAGGTCGCCGCCGAGATACGGACGCTCCTCGGTCATGAACACGGGCTCGCCCATGCGGGCGGCCGTGACCGCCGCCGCCACGCCGGCCGGCGTGCCGCCGGCAACGTAGACCGGCACCATCATGGAGCAGTCGTACGCGAGTGACGACGGCGAGACGCCGGCGCTGGTCGGGCCGTTCGACATCACGACCAGGATGCCGGCCAGCAACCCGGCCGCGATGACGCGGAGGCGGTGCAACGCAACAACCGCTCGGCCAGTTTGAGACACCTTGCGCAACATTGTATCAGAAACACGGCCCAGGGAAACGATTTGTTCCACCGACGTTTTACCCTGGACCGCGGGGAACACCGTCGGCGCGCCTGCCCGACCGAGGCCGCGGAGTCCGCCGGCCGGAGGATTGCACCGCGACGGCGTGCCGGGAGGGCGTTACGTGCCGGCGGTGTGCGCGGGCTGCGGAGTCGGGGGCCGGACGAAAATCCGGCACAGGATCAGGCTGAACTCGTAGAGCAGCACCATCGGGATGAACACGAGGGCCATCGTGACCGGACTCCAATCCGGGGTCCCGAGGACGGCGATGCCGGCGGCCACCATGTAGGCGATCCGCCACTCCTTGCGCAGCGTCTGCGGGCTCACGATGCCGAGCATCGCGAGGGACAGGATGAGGAGCGGCGTCTCGAACGTCCCGCCGACGATCAGGAGGAAGAACAGGACGTACGTGATGTACGCGTTCGCGGTGATCAAGACGTTGAACTGGCTCCCCGCCTGCGCGATCAGCCAGTGCGTGCTGATCGGGAGCACGAACACGTAGGCGAACACGACGCCACAAGCAAACAGCACGCCGGCGAGCAGCGCGATCGGCACGACCCGGCGGCGCTCGTGATCGGTCAGCGCCGGCGCGACGAACGCGAACATCTGATAGACGATCCAGGGCATGCTCACGGCGAACCCAAACAGGAACGCCACCTTGAGCTTGACGAGAAACGGTTCGAGCACGGTGAGCGTCGTGAGCTTGATGCCGCCCAACGGCCGGAGCAGCAGGTGCAGCAGGGTGTCCACGAACAGGAGGCCGGCCCCGCTGGCGATGAGGAGGCCCAGGATCGCGTGGGTCAGCCGCTGTCGCAGCTCCTCCAGGTGTTCGATGAGGGTCATTTCCTTGTCATGCATCGCGGCTCACTGTACATCCCGAATGAGCTGAGAGAGCGTGACCAGCCGGTAGCCCCGGCGCCTCAGCTCGGCTATGATCCTGGGCAAGGCCTGCACGGTGTTCAACGTCCCATTGTGTAAGAGTATCACGCCGCCGGGCTGCGCATGCGCCAGCACGTGCTCGACGACGAGCTTGGCCGGCGGCAGCGCCCAGTCCCCGGAGTTGTCGGTCCACATGGCGAGCCCGAGGCCCGCCCGGCCGGCCGCCGCGACGACGGCACCGGTATAGTCCCCGCCCGGCGGACGAAACCACCGGGGGCGCCGCGCGGCATCGCGCTCGATGACCGCGACGGTCGCGGCGATCTCCTGCGCCACGGTGGCGTCGTCGACGGACGACAAGTTGGGATGGTGGAACGTATGGTCCCCGATCTCGTCGCCGTCGGCGGCCATCTCACGGAGCAGATACGGGTATGCGCGGGCGTGCTCTCCGATCACGAAAAACGTCGCGTGCGCTCCGTAGCGCCGGAGGATCGCCAGGAGCAACGGTGTGGCCAACGGGCTCGGGCCGTCGTCGAACGTCAACGCGATCTCACGCCGGAGCGGATCGCCGCGCCAGAGGCGGCCCTCGGTCTCGCCGCCGAACAGCAGTCCCTGCAGCCGGCGCTTGGTCTCCACGACGCCCGCCAGCAGCCCGCCGTGGAACGTCTCGGTCGACTCCACGGTGCGATCCCCCGGCAACCGCGCGAGACGCAGCCGCTCCGCGGCGGAGACGTGCGGGTCGTGCGGCTCCGCCGGCTCTTCGACCAAGTCGCCCGCCAGGAGGGCGGGGCTGTACCAGACGTCCCCTGCGCCCGCGAGGGCCGCACCGGGCGCCGGGCCGCTCCCGCCGCCGGTGAACCGGGCGCGCGCGAGCTGCGCGGTAAACGTCGCGTCGGTGCGGCGCCCGTCGAACCGCCCACTTTGATGGTAGTAACCCGTCAGCAGCACCCGTGTGATCCGCGGGTCCGCGCCAAACGCCGCGCGCGCCAGCGCGGCGGCACGATCCTGCACTTCATGAACCGCGGCCGGCGCCCCGCCCGTCCATTGCATGCCGTAGACAAACCAGATCCACGCCAGGCGCGCGAGCCGCCCGTCCGGCAGCTTCGTGACCCCGTCGCTGGCCACGGTGACCTTGACCACGGCCGGCGCGAGCCCACGCGCCACCATGACCTTCCACACGGCCCGCTCCTCGGGGGCGATCCCGGGTCCGATCACGTGCGTGTTGTTCGTAATGTACGGCGCCACGGGCCCCGGTGCCGTGGACGCCTCGGCCGGCGCCGCGGTGCCCCGCGGCTGCGCGGCCTGTGCCGCGGGCAGCGCGAGCACGGCGGCGAGCCACACGCGCACACGGCCCCAGTCCGCCGGCGCCTCGGACACGCCGAACGACCGGAGCGACCCTCCCACACGGACCATCTCCTGTTGCGGCAAGTCCCCGACGAGTGTGAACGACAAATCGCGGGCGTTCCAGTGCAGCACGTTCGCCACGCCCCTCGTCGTGATCGCGCCCGCCGCCCCGTGGATCTCCACGCGCTGCGCGTTCGCCGGCTCACCCTGGGCGCCGCGGCTCTCGAACAGCGTCAACGTCGCCACGCCGTCCGTGAACGTGAAAACCGCCGCGGACACGCCGCGCACTTGGACCACCCGCGAGCCGGCCAGCTTGTATCCCGGCGGGAGATACGCCGGCAGCTGCGGTGTGAATCCGACCCGCTGCGCAATTTGCTCGATGGTGAGCTTCCCGGCCGGGCGTCGCGTCTCGAGCTGCGCCCCGGGCGGCGGGGCGAGTTCGAACAGTCCCGGCGCGAACTGGGGATTGATGCGCACCCGGATAAACGCCGATTCCTGGCGGAGGGCGCCTGCGGGACCGTACCGCTCGAAGCGCAGGATCAAGCGCGTCTGAGTGTCCACCCAGACCCGCAGGCGCGGCCGGCCCGGAAACTTGCTTTGGACGTCGATGATCCGTGCGGCACGGCCGGCGACCTGCTCGGTGCCGGCGAAGCGCACCACGTAGTTCTGGGCGATCTGGGGCAGGATCCGCTCGGCCACCGCTTCTTCGGTGCGTGCCGCGGGGCCGCGGACGAACATGTTGGCGGCCGGCGTGTACGTCGCCTGTGTCGCGCCGCTGATCACGACGATCCGCGCGGGCTGATCGCCGACGGCGAGGTACTCCAGGCGCGTCTGGTCCGGCGCCCGATGATAGACGTGGACCTGGTACGCCTGGACCCGTCCCGCCCAGACCGTCGAGGTCCGCGTGCCTTCGTAGCTCACGGTCCGCGGCGCCGCCGCCGCCGCCTGCAACCAACTCAAGGGCTGGCTCACCGCGGGGGACGATCCTGCGGGCTGCGTCGCCGCCGGCGGCTCCAGCGCCGCCCCGAGCACGGCGACGCCCGCCATGCCGATCGCCAGCGCGGCGATGCGGCGGCGGATCGAACGGGTCATGTCACGGACGAGGCGACTCCGAGGCGGGCGTGTCCGAGAGCACGAAGGCCGGCGCCGCCTCGTCCCCGAGCGGCCGATCCACGGACAGCAGCAGGTACTCGCGGACGTAGGCATCGGTGTCCAGGGGCGCCTTTTGCGGCGCGAACCGATCCGCCATCCACGCGGCCGGCAATCCCAGGACGACCAGCACGGCGGCGCACACCAGCGCGACACGAAACGGCGGACGCACGGAGAACCACCCGAGCGGGGCCGGACGGCGGGGGGCCGCGCCCTCACGCTGCAGGCGCCAGTGCAGGCGATCCGTGAATCCCGGTGACGGCTCCGGGTCGGGGAGCGCGCGCACGAGACCCTGCAGCGTCTGCAGCTCCTGATACGCTCGCCGGCAGCTCACACACGCCTCGAGGTGCGCCTCCACCTGCTCGAGATCGGCGGCCCCCAGCGCGCCGTCGAGGTACGGAGAGAGGCGATCGATGACGTGCTTGCTCACTCGCGACTCCTGCGCCCTAAATACGGCTGCAGCGCCTGGCGGAGCAACTCCCGCCCGCGATGCAGGCGCGACCGCACGGTGCCGATGGGGCATCCAACTGCGGCCGCGATTTCATCATACGATAGGCCCTCCACGTCCGCAAGGACGACGGCCGTCCGGAACTCCGCGGGAAGCCCGTCCAGCGCGGCCTGGATCGGCCCGTCCAGGTCCGTCACCTCGGTCCGTTGCTGCGGGTCGTCGCGGGTGTCACCGATCAACGTCACCAGCGCGTCGCCGCTCGGCCCGACGGGGGTGTCGAGCGACATCTCCGGACGCCGCCCGCGCCGCCGCACGCGATCGATGTGCGTGCGGGTCATGATCCGGTAGACCCAGCGGTCGAAGTACGTGCCGGGTTGATACCGGTCGAAGGCGCGGAACGCCTCGACGAGCGCTTCCTGGACCAGGTCTTCGGCGTCGTCGGCGTTTCCCGAAAGGCGGTACGCGACGCGGTGAATGTTGCGCAGATGCCGGTGCAGGAGCTCCTCGAAGGCGGCAAGACGGTGTGCCCCGCCTTGCTCGGCCGGTTCGGGCGTCACCGCCACCCCCTCGACACAGCCGCTCAGCACGGAAACCGCATCAGCCATCCACAACCCCTTGGACGCGACCTTCCCCTCTGTAGCGTCCGGGGACGGGCGGCGGTTCCCGCCCTCCGTCAGCGCGTTGGGACACCCCGGCCGAGCAGCGCCTCCCTGAACGACGAGACCGCCGCGGACGGCACGATCGCCACGAGGATGTCGCCGGGCTCGAACCGGAGATCGCTGGTCACTATCGACGCGGTCTCACCCCGCACGAGGATGGCGAGGGTACAGTTTGGCGGCAGCGCGATGTCCCGCAGCATCCGGCCGACCGCGGGAGAGTCCCCCGTCAGCGCGACCTCGACGAGCTCGAGGTTTCCGCGGCGCAGGGCGGTCAGGGGAATGACGTCGGCGACCTCCACCTCCTGCTCGATCAAGCTGTAGATCAGCTTCGTGGAGCTCACCGTCTCGTCGATGCCGAGGAGCTGAAACGTCACCTCGTTCTTGGGATTGTTGATGCGGGCGATCACGCGCGGCACCTTGAACTTCCGCTTCGCCATTTGGCAGATCACGAGGTTGTCCTCGTCGTCGCCGGTCACTGCGGCCACCAGCTCGGCCCTGCCGGCGCCCGCCTGTTCCAGCGTGGTCACCTCGCATGCATCGCCCAGCACGGCGCTCTCGCCGAACGCTTCCTGCAGCAGGTCGTAGCGCTGGCGCGCCTTCTCGATCAGCGTGACCTCCTGCCCGTCGGCGCACAGCGCCTTGGTCAGGTAGTATCCGACCTTCCCGCCTCCGGCCACGATCACGTACATGTCACCGGCCCCTTTCCGGCACCGCCCCCGACCCTCGGGCCAGGCTGTTCGGTGCGTCCCGCACCGCGAGGTACTCGTCCACGTGCCGGTACGGCTTGCCGAGCAGGTAGTCCCGGCACATGCCCGCCCCCAGCAGGGTCGGGCTGATCGTGTCAATGCCGAGCTCGCGGTAGGCCTCCGCGCGGAGGGGATCGTAGATCCGCGCGATCACGCGCGGCACGCGGAACCGCACCTTGACGATCTGCGCGGACATGATGTTGGTGTTGTCGCCGTTCGTGGTCGCCGCGAAACCGCCGGCCCGCTCGATCCCCGCCTTGCGCAGCACGTCCTCGTCGATGCCGATGCCGAGGACCGTCTTGCCCTTGAAACCGCGGGACAGCCGGCGGAACGCCTCGCGGTTCCGGTCGATCACCGCGACGGAATGGCCCTCGGCTTCGAGGGCCATGGCGAGCGTTGCGCCGACCCGCCCGCAGCCGAGGACTACGATGTGCATCCCATCCGCTCCCTTCGCCACGCGCCCTGCCCTGTGGGGTTACACCGGCCGGGAGGACGCTTCCTCCCGCCCGCGCTCCGCGCCGGCCCTCGCCTCCGGCTCCGCGGGGCTCGGGAGGCCTGGGCTCGTCTCCGCCAGCCGGTCGATGATGACCTCGCACGGCGCCTGGCGGAGCAGCGACTCCGCCGCGCGCGCCGTCGAGCCCTCGAGCAGGCCGGCCCCGGGAGAGATGCCCAGCACGATGAGATCCACGTCGTTGTCCCGGGCCGTACGCACGATGCCCTCGCCGGCCTCGCGCGCGCGGACGATCTCGGCGTCGACCTTCAGGTCGTGCATCTGCACGATCTGCTTGGCCCCGTCGAGCGCGCGTGCGGCCTGCTCCTCGGTGCCGGGCAGCGGCACGCCCAGGGACAGCGTGCGCGGCACTTCGATGATGTAGCTCAGCCGGATCGCCGCTTTCTGCAGCTGGCCCAACCGGCTCGCCAGCTCCACCGCACGCTCGGAGTAGTACGCCTCGAGAATCGGCACGAGGATGACCCGCACCGCGCCGACCGAGTGCACCGCCCGCGCCACCTGCGCGGAGATCGGGCGCGGCACGCGCAGCATCCACAGCAGCAGGCCGGCCAGCGTCGCGGCAAACCCGGCCGCGAGCACCGTGCCCACCACGCTGACGTGCGCCCCGCCGGTCACGCCGCACCTCGGCGCCGCCGCAGATACGCCACCACGAACGACAGCCGGTAGACGCCGAGCGCGATGAAACACCCGCCCACGAGCACCGCGGCAAGATGCACCCCGAACGGCAGCGTCCGCACGAGGATCACCACGCCGAGCACCACCATGAGGGTGCTGGTGACCGTGCGGTACCCGTCCGTCCACGTGAAGCGCGGCGTGTCAGACACGGGACTGCTTCTTCGCGAGCCGGCGATCGCGCTGCGCCAGCGCAAACTCGTACTCCTCAAGCAGGTCGTGCTCCCCCGCGTCCCGGAGCACCGCCCGCTGATGTTCTTCCCAGTGGTGCGCGATGCTACCGGTGAGCGGCAGACGCTCCCGCCGCCGGTACCAGAAATAGTAGCCAAGGCACGCGAGCACCCACGCCGGTCCCGCGATCCGGCCGATCGCGTGGGTCAGCACGACCTCCGTGAGCGTGAACAGGACCCCGACCAGCCCGAGGAAGCCGATGATCGGCACCATGACCGTGGTGCCGCCGCGCTGCCACGGGAGGTTGACCGGCAAGCGGTACGGCCGCGGCGTATACGGATCGCGGAACCTAAGCGCGATCAGCGCCACGAACACGAGCGTGTACCCGAGCGTCGCGCCGAACGCGTACATGTTGGCCAGCGCGTCGACCGCGTTCGGCGTGAGAAACGCGAGGACCGCCTCCAGCAGGCCGAGGCCCGAGAACACGAGGATCGTGCGCACGGGGGTCCGGTAATGGGCGTGCACCTCCCGCAGCCACGGTGTTGCCAGGCCGAGGCGGCTCATGGAGAACGCGAGCCGGCTCGCCCCCATGACGCCCGTGTTGGCGGAGATCAGCAGGACAACCGCGCCGAGAACCGCGGCAAACGGCCCGGCGATCAGCCCGACGAACGGCAGCCGGCTCGCCAGGAGCGCGACCGCATCGCCGGTGTCCCGGGCGTAGGCCTGCCACGGGAGAATCCCGAGCGCGGTGATGGCAAAAAACACGGCGAACAAGAACACGCTGCCGATCAAACCGATCGACGTGCGCGGGATCACCGTCGCCGGCCGCCGCGTCTCCTGGGCCGCCTGCGAGATCGACTCCAGCCCCACGTAGGAGATGATCGCGAGCGACGAGCCGTACATGAACTGCGGCAGCGACGGAAACTGGTGCACCCACTGCTGCACCAGGAGACCCGGGTCCCAGGCGAAGATCAGCCCCACGATGATGAGCCCGGCCTCCACGACCAGCCCGAACGCCCCGAGCAGCTCGTTGAGGAGCGAGGACTCCCGCACCCCGATCACGTTCACCCAGGTCAGGAACACGATCAGGACGACCGTCTCGGCGGCCCAGACCGGGTTGATGTTGGGGAACGGCCCGAGCGTCATCTTGAAGTCGCGGGCCGCGGGGAGGAAGAAGTTCACGTAGCCGGCGGCAAACGTTGCAAACAGCGCGATGTCGATGGTGTAGTCGAGCAGCAGCGCCGCGCCGGCGATGAACCCCGCGAGATCGCCGAGCCCGCGGCTGACGAAATACTGCCCGCCGCCGGCCATCGGGTACGCCGACGCCAGCTCGGTGTAGGCGAGCCCGATCATAACGTAGACGAGCCCGGCCGCGCCAAACGCGAGCGGGGCCGCGCCCATCGTCGCGGCGATGACGATCCCGAGGGCCGCGTAGATGTCGGCGCCGACATCGGCGAACCCCCACATAAACGAGCCCCATACCGAGACGTCGCGGCGCAGGTGGGGCTCCGCCGTGACCGGGGCGGCGACGGACGGGATGCCGGCGGCGTCCGTCATGCGAACGCCGGACCGGTAGGGCGGCGCCCCGGCGCGGTCACGGGAGCGGCGCGGCGATCGGCGGCGCCGCGCGCCGGTTGAACCGGTTCATGGCCGTCTCCAGGCCCTCGCGCACCACGGTGACCACCGCCTCCGCCGCGCGCGCGACGGCGTCCTCGGCGGTCGCCCGCTCCTCGGGCGCGAATCGCGCGAGCACGTAGTCCACGGGGTCGATACCCCGCGGAGGCCGCCCGATGCCGATGCGCACGCGTGGAAACGCGCCGGTGCCCAGATGATCGATGATGGAGCGAATCCCATTGTGCCCCCCAGCGCCGTTCCCGGGGCGAAGCCGGAGGGTCCCAAACGGAAGGTCCAGGTCGTCATAGACGACGAGCAGGTCGGCTGGACCCCGGCGGCGCCGGCGGAGGAGATCCCGCACCGCCACGCCGCTTTCGTTCATGTAGGTCTCAGGGACAGCCAGCAACACGGTCGCCTGACCCAGCCGCGCACGCCCGGCGCGGGCCCAACCGTCGTCGCGGAGGCGAACCCCGACCTCCGCTGCGAGCCGCTCCACCGCGGCGCGGCCGAGGTTGTGCCGCGTACCGCGGTACCGGGGGCCGGGATTCCCAAGGCCCACGACGAGGATCATGGTACAAGCGCGGAGGGCGCGGACGCGCCCTCCTGTAGCTGATGCGACATCGACGCGGACACGGGGCTCCGGCCGGACTACTCCCTCTTCTCGCTCTTCTCTGGCTTCGCCGGCTTGGCTTCGGTCGCGGGGGCGGCCTCGCCCTCCGCGGGCGCCGGGCGACCCACCACCTCCGGTTGCGCCTCCGCCTCGCCGGCCGCGGCGGCCGGTGCCTCGACTTCCTCGACCGGGGCTACGACGGCGGCCAGCACGCGCTCCGGCGGCGTGACGACTTCGATGCCCTCGGCCACCTGAATGTCCCGAACATGGAGCGAGGCGCCGACACCGAGGGATTCGACGTTGACGGTGATGCGGTCGGGGATCTGCGCCGGCAGGCATCGGACGGTCAGCTCGCGCAGGTGAATCTCGAGCACGCCCCCACCCGCGGCCACCCCCTCGGGAGTCCCGACGAGCGCGACCGGGACGTCGACCTCGAGCGCCTCGGTCATGCTGATCTGGTGAAGGTCGACGTGGAGCACGTCGCGGCGCAGATGATCGCGCTGAACTTCGGTGATCATCACGATGTCGGATTGCTCCTCGCCATTCTGGGCGATCCGTAGGTCGATCAGCACGTTGCGGCCGGTCGCGAGCGCCCCGAGCAGGTCCTTGCGCCCCACGGACAGCGGGATGGGTTCGCGCCCGCGCCCGTACAGCACCGCGGGCACGAGCCCGTCCCGCCGGACTTTCTTGACCGCATTCTTACCGACCGCCGAGCGCGACTGCGCGCTCAGGCTGATCCGATCCATTGTCAGACCCTCCCCGTCCCGGGCCCCCGCGCCGGCCTGGCCCGGCCACGCACGGAGGGGGGCATCGCCACGACGGCCCATTATAGCACTCGCCGGGAGGCCCGACAACGCCACGCGAAGCGCCTGGGGCGCCGCCGCGCCGCCCGCGTCCGTCAGTCCGCGGCCCGCGCAGCCTCCGGCTCAAGCCGTACGAGCTCCACGGCGCCTTCGCCCAGCATCCGCTCGGCCAGCGCGTCGGGATACGGCTCCTCGTACACGATCCGTACGAGCCCGGCGTTCACGATCATCTTCGCGCACGTGAGGCACGGCTGGTGGGTGGAATAGATCGTCGCCCCCGCGATGCCGACGCCGTGGTAGGCCGCCTGGATGATCGCGTTCTGCTCCGCGTGCAGGCACAGGCAGGTGTCGAGGGAGGTGCCCGGCACGGCGTCGGACCGGCACCGCTCACAGCCGCCGTCGCCGCAGTTCCGCATTCCACGCGGCGTATCGTTGTACCCGGTGCTGAGCACCATCCGGTCTTTGACGATCACCGCTCCCACACGCCGCCGGAGACACGTGGATCGCGTCGACGCGAGCCGGGCCAGGCTCATGAAGTAGACGTCCCACGAAGGACGGCCCATCACCGCGTTCCGTACAGCCGGTCGCCGGCGTCACCCAGCCCGGGCACAATGTACCCGTGGTCGTTCAGGTGATCGTCGACCGCCGCGGTGTACACCGCGACGTCGGGGTACGCCGCGTGCAGGCGGCGGATGCCCTCCGGCGCCGCGATGAGCACCATGAGGCGGATCGTCCTGGCCCCGTGTTGCCGGAGCAGTGTGATCGATTCGACCGCCGAGCCGCCGGTCGCCAGCATGGGGTCCACGACGAGCACCTGCCGGCTCGCCACATCGGGCGGGAGCTTGCAGTAATAGGTGTGCGGCTGGAGCGTCGCGGGGTCGCGATAGATGCCGATGTGCCCCACCCGCGCCGTCGGCATGAGTCGCAGCACGCCGGTCTCCATCGCCAGCCCGGCCCGCAGAATCGGCACCACCGCGAGCTCCTGGCCGGCAATCGTCGCGCCGCGCGCCGGGCCCACGGGCGTCGTGACCTCCACGGCCTGGACCGGGAGGTCGCCGGTCGCTTCGAACGCCATGAGCATCGCAATCTCCTCGACCAGCTCTCGAAATTCTTTATGACCGGTCGTCGCGTCGCGCAGGATGGTGAGCTTGTGCTGAATCAGGGGGTGGCTGAAGACCCGGACCTGCCCCATCAGGTGACCTCCGGCGACGCCGTGCGGAGGGCCGTGCGACCGCCCGCCGCTTCCCGTTGCTCTACCCCGCGACCTCCGCCGGCTCGGGATAGATCGGGAACGACGCGCACAGCGCGTGGACCTCGTCCCGGACGCGCTCCGCCACCCGAGGGTCGTCCGGCGCGGAGAGGACGGTATCGATCCAGCCGCCGAGGGTGCGCATCTCCCGGGCGGCCATCCCACGCGTCGTCATCGCCGGCGTCCCGATGCGGATCCCGCTGGTCGTCATCGGCTTCTCCGGATCGAACGGAATCATGTTCTTGTTGACCACGATGTGCGCGCGATCCAGTAGCTGCTCTGCCTTTCGGCCGGTGAGCGACCGGCTGCGCACGTCGACGAGGACCAGGTGATTGTCCGTCCCGCCGGAGACGACGTGGTAGCCGCGCCGCAGCATCTCGTCCGCCAGGGCGCGCGCGTTCTCCACGATCTGAGCGGCGTACGCGCGGAACTGGGGGCCGGCGGCTTCCTTGAAGCAGACGGCCTTCGCGGCGACGCAGTGCATGAGCGGGCCGCCCTGCAGGCCCGGGAAGACCGCTTTGTCGACCGCCTGGGCGTGCTGGCTCCGGCAGAGAATCATCCCGCCGCGCGGTCCCCGCAGGGTCTTGTGCGTCGTGGAGGTGACGATGTCCGCGTAGGGCACGGGGTCGGGATGCACCTTGCCGGCGACCAGCCCCGCGAAGTGCGCCATGTCGACCATCATCACGGCGCCGACCTCGTCGCAGATCGCGCGGATGCGGGGGAAGTCGAACGTGCGCGAGTAGGCCGTCGCGCCGGACACGATGATGCGCGGACGGTGCTCGCGGGCCAGCCGGGCCACGTCGTCGTAGTCGATCTGCTCGGTATCCTGGCGCACCCCGTACGGGATCACGCGGTACAGCTGGCCGGAGAAGTTCACGGGGCTGCCGTGCGTCAGGTGGCCACCGTGGGCCAGGTTCATCGCCAGGATGGCATCGCCGGGCTTGATGACCGCAAAGTACGCGGCCATGTTCGCCTGCGCGCCCGCGTGCGGCTGGACGTTCGCGTGCTCGGCCCCGAACAGCGCCTTCGCGCGGTCGATCGCGAGGCGCTCCGCCACGTCCACGAACTCGCAGCCGCCGTAGTACCGCTTCCCCGGATATCCCTCAGCGTACTTGTTCGTCAATACGCTGCCGAGGGCTTCGAGCACCGCCGGGCTCGCGTAGTTCTCCGACGCGATAAGGTTCACGTAGAACCGCTGACGCTCGACGTCGCGGTCGATGGCCTCCGCGATCTCGGGATCCGTGCGCTTGAGATCTGTCACCACGCTGCCTCCTCCGGTCTGCGCAACCAGCCGCGCTCCTCCCTCATTATGCCCGCCGCGGGCGCCGCCCTGCCGCGACGCTACGAGCCGGCGAGTTGGAGCTCCGGCAGGATCTCCCGCAGCACGTCCGCGCCGATCAACCCCGCACGCACGATCCTCGGAGGCGTCTGCGTGACATCGACGACGGTGGATGGACGGGCCCCCGGGCAGCGGCCGCCGTCGAGGATCACGTCGACCGCGGCGCCGAGGTCCAGCGCCACCTCCGCCGCTGTGACGGGGGCCGGCTGCCCGTGCGTGTTCGCGCTCGTCCCGACAAGCGGCGCACCCACGGCCTGGCAGAGTCCGACGGCGAGCGGGTTGCGCGGTTGTCGCACGCCGATGGTGTCGCGGCCGCCCGTCAGTGCGGGCGGCAGGTAGGGGGCGCGCCGGCACACGATCGTCAAGGCACCCGGCCAGAACCGCTCGGCGAGTCGCAGCGCGACCTCGGGCAGCGCGTCCGCCACCACGCGCCACTGATCCTGATCGGCGACGAGCACGGGCAACGGTTCGGCCGCGTCGCGGCGTTTGGCGGCAAACACGCAGGCCACCGCGCCGGCATTCGTGGCGACGGCCCCGAGCGCGTAGTACGTATCGGTCGGAAACGCCACGAGCCCGCCCTCGAGGAGGGCCCTCGTGGCCGCGTGCGGCACGTCGGAGCTCCGCGGGTCAACGCCGAGGATCCGCATCGTCCCTCCCCCTCACCGCCAGCACCACCCGCTCGGCTCCGGCGTAGTCGGCCACGATCGAGGGCGCCTCGTACCGACCGGTCGCGCGGATCAACGCGCACACCGCCCCAGCCTGCGCACCGGGCGCCGCGACCTCCAGCGCCAACACCCCCCCGGCGCGGAGGAAGCGCGCGGCCCCGGCCACGATCTCGCGGTGCACCGCAAGACCGTCCGGACCACCGTCCAGCGCGGCCGCGGGCTCGTGCGCGCGGATTTCCAGGGGCAGCGCCGCGATCTCGGCGGTGGGGATGTACGGCGGGTTTGAGGCGACGGCGTCGAGTCCGCCGGGCGGCACGCGCCCCTCGAGCGGGGCGGTGCCCGAACCCTCCGCCCACGAAATTCGCCCGGCGACCCCGGCGCGCGCCGCGTTCTGCTGCGCCACCTGGAGCGCCCCGGCAGACGTATCCGTCGCGATCACGCGCAGCGCCGGCAGTTGCCGCGCGAGGGTGACCGCGATGGCGCCGCTCCCTGTGCCGACATCGGCGGCGGCGGGTGCCGGCCGGTTGCGCAGGGCCTCGCACACGACTTCGACGAGACGCTCGGTTTCCGGCCGTGGGATCAGCACCCGCGGGTCCACCGAGAACTCGATGCCGAAGAACTCGCGGTGGCCGACGAGGTACGCCGTGGGATGACCGGCCGCGCGCTGCGCGACCAGCGCGGCGTAGGCGCGTGCGGCGGCTTCATCGATCGGGTCCTCGGGACGGAGGAACAACTCCTCCCGGCTCAGACCCGCGGCATGCCGGAGCAGTACCTCGGCTTCGAGCCGTGCCGCATCTGGAGCCAGGCCGGCCGCGCGCAGCCGAGCTGCGGCCGACGCCAGAGCCGCCTGCCGGGTGACCGGCGTCGCGGCGGCGAGGTGGGACGCAGGCGCCTCGCCTGAGGTGGTGCTCACGCGCCCGCCGACGTCAGGCTCTCCAGTCGCTCCGAGGCCGCCAGGGCGTCGATGAGCGGGTCGAGATCGCCGTCGAGGATGCTGGGAAGGTCGTGCAGCGTCTTGCCGATCCGGTGATCCGTCACGCGATCCTGCGGGAAGTTGTACGTCCTGATCTTCTCGCTGCGTTCGCCGGTGCCAACCTGGCGCCGCCGCGTCGCATCGATCTCGGATTTCTGCTGTTCCACCGCCCGTTCCAGCAGGTGGGCGCGCAGGATGCGCATCGCCTTTTCGCGATTTTGGTGCTGCGACCGCTCGTCCTGGCACGCGATGACGATCCCGGTCGGCACGTGCGTGATGCGCACCGCGGTCTCTACCTTGTTCACGTTCTGCCCGCCGGCCCCGCCGGCGCGGTACGTATCGATTTGCAGCTCCTCCGGGCGGATGACCACGTCGACTTCCTCGGCTTCCGGGAGCACCGCCACCGTCGCCGTGGACGTGTGGATCCGGCCGCTCGCCTCGGTCACCGGAACGCGCTGAACGCGGTGGACACCGCTCTCATACTTCAGCCGGCTGTAGGCGCCCCGCCCCTGCACCGCGAAGATGACCTCCCGAAATCCGCCGAGGCCGGTCGGACTGGCCGACAGGACCTCCGACCCCCACCCGTGCCGCTCCGCGTAGCGCCCGTACATGCGAAACAGATCGCCGGCGAACAACGCTGCCTCGTCGCCGCCGGCGCCGGCCCGGATCTCGATGATGACGTTGCGCGCGTCGCGGGGATCGCGCGGCACCAGCAACAGCTCGATATCCTGCTCCAGCGCGCGCTGCCGCTCGGTCAGCGTGTCGCGTTCCGCGGCCGCCAGCGCCCGCAATTCCTCGTCCTCGCCGTTCCTCGCCAGGTCCGCGGCTTCGCCGGCTTCCCGCGCCACGCGGCGGTATTCCTCGTACGCCGCCATGACGTCGCGGAGGGCCGCGTGCTCCCGGGCCACCTCCTGATACCGGGCCGGGTCGCCGAACACGGCCGGATCCGCGAGGCGGCGCGTCAAGTCGTCGTACCGCGTCTCGATTGTCGCGAGCCTGTTGACCAGTTCCGGACGCACCCCAGCCGCCTCCTCGACCGCCTCAATTATACCGCGGGAACACAGCGCGGCGGGCGGGGTCAGTGACTCCCCGCCCGCCGCGCCCGCGCCGTTCCGCGCGATCAGATCTGCAGGCCGTACCTCTTGGCGAACTTCTGCACGCGGCCCTCGGAGTCCACGAACTTGCGCTGACCCGTGTAGAATGGGTGGCACTTAGAGCAAATCTCGACCCGGATGTTGGCCCGCGTCGACCCGGTCGTGAACGTCTCGCCGCAGGCACACGTCACCATGGTCTGCTGGTACTGCGGATGGATGCCTTTTTTCATTGAACCGGCCACCTCGAATACCGCCGCGCGGGTATCGTCTGCGGCGGCCAGCGAATTATAGCACACGCCGCCGCGGCGGCGCAAACAACCACCTCGCCCGCGTCGATCGTGCCGACGGGCTCAGGTGCGGCCGCCACGGCCGCCGTGGGACACCGAGGATCGGTCGAGGTACGGTGCCGGATCCACGGCCACGCCGTTTCGCCGTACCTCAAAGAAGAGGTGGGGACCGGTGCTCCACCCGGTACTGCCGATCTGTCCGATCGGCTGCCCCTCGGCGACCCGCTCACCGACCCTGACCAGCAGCCGTGACAGGTGGGAGTACCTCGTCTCCATGCCGTGCGCGTGCTCCAGCACGATCATCTCCCCGTAGCCCGACGCCCACCCCGCGAACCGCACGATGCCGCGCCTGGCGGCAAGCACGGGCGATCCCCAGCGTGTCGCGATGTCCAACCCGGTGTGGAATTCGCGCGTCCGAAAGATGGGATGGATCCGCCAGCCGAACCGCGACGTCACCCGGCCGAGCGCCGGCCAGTGGAGCGGGCGGGGCGCGGCCACGCGCGCCGCGCGGGCGGGCGCGAGATCGCCCGCCGGCGCGCCATCGCCGGCATGATCTCCGGCGCCGCTCGGCGGCGCCGGAACGGGCAGGGACACCGGCTCGAGGTGGATCACGACGGCCGCCACCGGCGCGGGCCCGGTCGTGTGTCCCTGCACGCCGAGGCGACGTCCCGCCCATACGACCGCGCCGAGCAGCGTCATGGCAACGATTACCGCCAGCGCGCGGGACACGATCCGCGTCATCGCGCCTCCCTGGACACAAAAACTCCGTTGACCCGTGTGATGGGATCACTGGCGTGACGCCGCCAGCATGCGCGGCGTCACGTTAGATTGAACGGGGTTGAACGGGCGACGTGTGCGTCGTGTACGTCTGCGGCATTATCTCTTCAGGCCGGGCACGCGGGTTCCTCCTCGCTCCGGGTGGCCGCGGCCGCGTGCGCCTCGCGGGCCCCGGGGCACCGCCGCGCGCACGATCGCCCGAGCGCATCAGTCCGCCGGCGCGCTCGCGCGAGGACGGTCGTCCGTGCGAGCCCGCGGGGCTTCTCTAGTTGTCGGCGTCGCTGTTCTTGATGATCGAGCGCAGGAACCCCTGGTTGTTGGGCGTCTTGCGGAGCCGGTCCAGGATCAGCTCGGTCATGGCGACCGTGTCGAGCGT
>JAJPIA010000079.1 GCA_021324975.1 Bacillota bacterium | reverse complement strand
TCCAGCGTCTCGCGATTGTAGCGCTTCCCCTTGCAGACGTCGCACGGCACGTACACGTCCGGCAGGAAGTGCATCTCGATCCGCACGATGCCGTCGCCCTCGCACGCATCGCACCGGCCGCCGCGCACGTTGAACGAGAAGCGCCCCTGCTTGAACCCCCGCGCCCGCGCGTCCGGCGTCTGCGCGAAGAGCTCGCGGATCAAATCGAACGTCTTCGTGTACGTGGCGGGATTGCTCCGCGGCGTCCGCCCGATCGGCGACTGGTCGATGTTGATCACCTTGTCCAGCTGCCGCAGCCCGTCGATGCGGTCGTGAGCGCCCGGCCGCGCGCGCGCCCCATGCAGGCCGTGCGACAGCGCCCGGTACAGGATGTCGTTGATCAGCGTCGATTTTCCCGACCCCGACATGCCCGTCACGCACACGAACAGCCCGAGCGGGATCGTCACGTCGATCCCCTTGAGGTTGTGCTCGCGCGCGCCGCGGATCACGAGCGACTCCCCCCGCCCCGGCCGGCGCCGCGGCGGGACCGCGATGCGGCGCGCGCCGGAGAGGTACTGCCCGGTCACCGACGCCGGTGTGCGCAGGATCGTCTCGAGCGGTCCGGAAGCCACGACGTGGCCGCCCTGCGCTCCCGCGCCGGGCCCGATGTCCACGATCCAGTCCGCGGCGCGGATCGTGTCCTCGTCGTGCTCGACGACCAGGATCGTGTTGCCCAGGTCCCGCAGGCGTTCGAGCGTCTCGATGAGCCGGTGGTTGTCGCGCTGATGCAGGCCCACGCTCGGCTCGTCGAGGACGTAGAGCACGCCCATCAACCCGGAGCCGATCTGCGTCGCGAGCCGGATCCGCTGCGCCTCGCCGCCGGACAGGGTGTTCGCGGTCCGATCGAGGGTCAGGTAATCGAGCCCGACGTCCATCAGAAACCGCAGCCGGGCGCGGATCTCCTTGAGGATCTGCTGCGCGATCATCTGCTCGCGGTCGCTGACCGCGAGGGAGGTGAAGAACTGCATCGCGCCCCGCACCGTGAGGGCGCACACCTCCGCGATCGAACGCTCGCCGACCGTCACGGCCAGGCTCTCCTTACGGAGCCGCGTGCCGCGACAGTCGGGGCACGGCGCGCTGCTCATGTACTGCCCGATCTCTTCCTTAAGGTACTCCGAGTCGCTGTCCTGGTACCGCCGCTCGAGCTGCGGGATGACGCCTTCGAACCGGCTCTCGTACTGCCGCAGCGTGCCCCACCGGTTGTGGTACCGCAGCCGGACCGCTTCCTCCGTGCCGTAGAGCAGCGTCCGGACAAAGTCCCGCGGCAGCTTTCGCACCGGCGTGCGCATGTCGACGCCGAAGTGGTCGGCGAGTGAGTGGAGCACCTCCTGGTAGTACTCGCTCGTGGAGTCGGCCCACGGCAGCACCGCGCCGTCCAGGAGCGACAGCGACGAATCGAGGACGAGCGCCGGATCGACTTCCTGCCGGAAACCGAGCCCCGTGCACGTCGGGCACGCCCCCTGCGGGGCGTTGAACGAGAAAATGCGCGGCTCGATCTCAGGGAGGCTCAGCCCGTCGTCGGGGCACGCGAAGTTCCTGCTGAAGACGAGCTCCTCCCCGTCGACCACGGACACACCGACGAGGCCCTGGCCCAGCTTGAGCGCGGTCTCCACCGAATCGTTGAGGCGGCTTCGGATGTCCGGCCGGACGACTAACCGGTCGACGACCACGTCGATCTGGTGCTTGCGGTTCTTGTCCAGCGTGATCTCCTCGCCGAGCTCATACAGGTGCCCGTCCACGCGGACGCGGGCGAACCCCTGGCGCCTGAGGTCGACGAACAACTGCCGGTACTCGCCCTTGCGGCCGCGGACGATTGGGCCGAGCACCAAGATCCGGCGGCCTTCGGGTAGCTGCAGCACGCGGTCAACGATCTGCTCCGGCGTCTGCCGGCTGATCGGCTTACCGCACCGCGGGCAATGCGGGATCCCGATGCGGGCGAAGAGCAGCCGCAGATAGTCGTAGATCTCCGTGACCGTGCCCACCGTGGACCGAGGGTTGCGCGGCGCGCCTTTTTGATCGATCGACACCGCGGGGCTCAGCCCGTCGATGTGGTCCACGTCCGGCTTCTCCATCAGGCCGAGGAACTGGCGCGCGTAGGCGGACAGCGATTCCACGTACTTGCGCTGACCCTCCGCGTAGATCGTGTCGAACGCCAGGGACGACTTGCCCGACCCAGACAGCCCCGTCAACACGACCAGCCGGTCGCGAGGCAATTCCACGTCGATGTCCTTGAGATTGTGCTCGCGTGCGCCGCGCACGAGAATCCGGTCAAGCGGCATGACTACCCCTCGGTGTGCCGCCCGGCGGCGGCTGCTGTGGGAAGATATGCGAACACGCGTTCGCTCTTACGGGCCGAAACTCCTGCTTGTTGCTAACGCCGGCGTGCACCGATGGCTTCCGCCGGCCGGAGGCCGGCCCCTCGGCCTTAGCGCGATCGAGCGTGTCCGCCCCCTCTCCGTGGTCGCGACCGCGCTCCGGCGCCCGCCGGCGAGCGGCCCCGCCGGTTTCTCGCGCCGCCGAAATACGGTTCCCCCAATCCCCGGCGCAACTCTTGGAGTTGATCGCGAAGCGCCGCCGCTTTCTCGAACTGCAGCTCCGCCGCGGCCTTGCGCATCTCACGCTCCAGCACGTCGATCGTGCCCTCCAGCTCGCCCGGGCTCAACATGAGCAGGCGGGCGATGTCCCACGGGACGCGCTTGCCCTGCTCGGCCAGACCCACGAGCTCGTTGGCCGTGAGCACGGGCCCCTCGCGGGTCCCGCCTGCTTCATATACGGCGCCTTCCTCCGCCACGGCCTCCAGCTCGATCATGTCCCGAATCGGCTTCACGATCGAGGCGGGTGTGATGCCGTGCTCCTCATTGTACCGAAGCTGGATGTGCCGGCGTCGATTGGTCTCATCGATGGCCCGGCGCATGGAGTCGGTGACCTCGTCGGCGTAGAGGATCACGCGCCCGCCGAGGTTGCGGGCCGCCCGGCCCATCGTCTGAATCAAGCTCGTCTCAGAGCGCAGGTACCCTTCCCGGTCGGCGTCGAGGATCGCCACGAGCGAGACCTCGGGGAGATCCAGTCCCTCGCGCAGCAGGTTGATGCCGACGAGCACGTCGTAGGTGCCCTGGCGCAAATCCTTGAGGATCTGGATCCGCTGCAACGTCTCGACCTCGGCGTGCAGGTAGTGGACCTTCATGCCGAGCTCCTGCAAATAATCGGAGAGGTCCTCGGCCATCCGCT
>JAJPIA010000116.1 GCA_021324975.1 Bacillota bacterium | reverse complement strand
GTGAACCCGACGACGGAGGGCGTCAGCCGGCTCCCCTCGGCGTTGGGGATGACCGTCGGCTCGCCGCCGATCATCGCCGCGATCACCGAGTTCGTCGTGCCCAAATCGATGCCCACAACTTTCGCCATACGTGTACTCCTCCCGGCGGCGCCGAGCGCCGCTTCTAGGGTGTCGGCCGGCGCCTCCGCCGGCCTACTTGCGCACCTCGATCTTCACGGGCGTCGACCGGACCCGCTCCGACTTCGGGATCGTGACCTCGAGCACGCCGTCCTTGTACGTCGCCTTCGCGTCGCCGCTCTTGACCTCCGTGCCGAGCGGCAGCGTCCGGGTGAACGCGCCATAGCGCAGCTCGCGCCGGTAGTAATTGCGCTCCCTGTGCTCCTCTTCACGCTTGGTCTCGCCCTTCAGCGTGACGGCGTCGGCGCTCACCGTGACCTCCACCTTGTCCGGATCCACGTTCGGGAGCTCGGCGCGCACCACCACGTCGTTCTTGGTCTCAAACATCTCCACTCGGGGTTCCCACCACGCCCACTCGTGCCCCTCGCGGGACGCGCGCCGCGGCGCGAGAAAATCGTCGAACATGCGCTCCATCGACCGCCGGAGCGTGCTCCCTTCCTCGAAGGGGTCCCACCGCATGATGCTCATCGTCCACGACCTCCCTGCCTCCGTCCTTTCGTCTCTGCATGACGCACCATCTGAACCGCATCGGAGCGCCGAGGATCCGCGTCCGGCTGCGAATCCTCCTCCTCGAACACCCACGTGAACTCCTCGTGGTAGCGCTCTTGGATCTCTAGGACCAGGCGCACCCCCGCGAGGTTGAGGCCCCGTTCCTCGGTGAGGAACCTGATCATCCTCACCCGCTCGATGTCCCGCTCGGAATAGAGGCGGATGCGGTGCCGACGGATAGGCGTCAAGAGCCCGCGCTCCTCGTAGATCCGCAGCGTCCTTGGGTGACAGCCCGTAAGGTCTGCCGCGATGCTGATGACGTAGACCGGGGTATCCGGTGACCTGTCTCGCACTGTATCTCCCTCGGCTGATGCTCCAGCCGTAGACTAACAAGTGGCGAATACCATGTCAATAGAGTTGACAATGCTTATGTCAATTCACTTCTGGCCCCATTGGGACCGGCCTCCGGCGGGCCCGACGCCGGGAAACGCGAAGCGGCCCTAAATCGCGGGGCCGCTTCCCAAGCAAGTTTGTGATCCGCGCTAGGACAGCGCGGCGTCGATCCGCTTCTTGAGCGCCTCCTTCGGCATGTACCCGACGATGCGCTCCACGAGCTCACCCGACCGGAAGATGCCGAGCGTCGGGATGCTCATGATGCTGTAACGCGCCGCGATCCCGGTGTTCTCGTCGACGTCGAGCTTCATGACGCGCAGCTTCCCTTCGTACTCGCCCGCCAGCTCCTCGACGATCGGCGCGATCATCTTGCACGGGCCGCACCATGTCGCCCAGAAGTCTACGAGCACCGGGGTGGTCGACTTCAGCACATCGGCGTCGAACGATTTCTCCGTCACGCTTGCCGGCTTCACTGCCATGATCGTACTCCCTTCCGTCCCTCAAGGTGTCCCGATCGTGGGAACCTCTGGGCCCGCCTATTTATTCCCGCACGCCGGTCATCGCCATCCCCGGACGGCCGCCGCCACGAGGAACAGCGCGGTGGCGCCGGCGGAACCAAGGCATCCCATGCGGCCGGTCCGCTCGCCCCCTCTGCGCGAAGCGTCTGGTCCGTAGCTTCTCGTCCCCGCACGCAGGGAGAGCTTGGTCGCGGTCTTGAACTCCCGCACAGCTTCCCCGATGCGGTTTTGCTGCTTGTAGACGATGCCCAGATTTTGGTGGGCGATCCAATAGTCGGGGTCCATCGCGATGGCCTTTTGGTAGCATGCCACCGCCTCGTCGAGCCGTCCACGTTCACGGTACACGTTGCCGAGATTGCTGTGCGCCGGGGCGTGGCGCGGGTCCAGCTGAATGGCCCGCAGGAAGCACGCCTGCGCCTCATCCCACTGCTTCTTGTGCACGTACGCGACGCCGAGCTTGCTCTGCGCATGCGCCGAGGACGGTGCGGCGGCGGTGGCTTTTTGAAAGGCCGCGACCGCGCCGTCCCAGTCCTCGACGGCCAGCCGTTCTTCGCCCTCGGCCAAGTAGGGAGACGGATCCAGCGTGCTCATCGTTCTCCGACGCGAATGCCGGTCCGAGCGGGTCTCGCACGCGTGGCAGAGCCCGGCGCGGCACTAATGCGCTAGGTCTTCGCAGACGGCCCCCACGCCTCCTCCGGCCCGGCGCGGCCCCGGGCCCGCTAAGCGCTCGAGCGCGCCTCGGTCGCCTGCGCGGTCCACAGCGGCAGATCTTCGATCGTTTCGTCCGTGTCGTGCTCGCGCGCGACGTCCGCCAACCCGGCGGCTTCACGCACCCACGCGGTCCCGTCTACCACGATGCGGGCGGCGCGATACGCGTGGAGTAGCGCGCGGATCTCGAGATACGGACCCACGAATTCCGGGTCGACGTCGCGCAGGCCGTTGATCTGCTCCACCACGCGAGGCGTGTCCGCGTGCACGACGACCCATCGCGAACCGAGCCGGCGGGAATTCCACAGGGCATACAGGATACCCCGAAACATCGCCGCGTCCCGGCTATGAATCCCCACGAGCATACGGCCGATGCGCCGGAGAACGCGTCCTTGAGCGTCCACGAAGACCACGCCCATACCGGCCCGGCCATGCACGGGTGCCGCCGCGGATACGTAGGCGTGGATCGTCTTCGTGGACCTGGACGCGTCAGCGGTCACGGCCATCGCACCTGTTCGAGCACCGCCGTAATGAGAACGAGCACGGCCAGCAGCAGGAGCTTCGGCCGGATTAACCTGCGATCGTCCCCGAACCGAGCGCACACGTCCTGGAGTGCCGTGCGCCGGGGCGTGTCCGCCGGCACCCACATCGCGTCCGTCCACCCAGCCGGCCTGGGCCGGGTTCGCGGCGCCATCCGCCGGATCGCGGGTCGAGGACGTCTCCGCACACGGGCCGGCGCCGGCGAGTCTACCCACGACAAAGGCCGGGCGATCATCCGCGCACCGCCTGATACGCTCGGATCAGGCCGATCACGCGGCCGGCGATTTGGAATTCCTGGCGGATTGGCCGATACTCCGGATTGGCCGGCACGAGCACGGGCCGTCCCTCCTCGATGGCCAGCGTTTTGACCGTGGCTTCGTCGCCGATCAGCGCCACCACGATGTCGCCCGGAGCCGCCGTTGGTTGCTGTCTGACGATGACGAGGTCTCCCGGAACGATCCCAGCGCCAACCATGCTGTCCCCGCGTACCTCTAGCACAAAACACTCGCGCGCATCGCCGCAGAGTCGGCGCGGCACGGCTACGTGCTCCTCGACGCGGCCGTCGGCGAGGATCGGCGCGCCGGCGGCCACGCGGCCGACGAGCGGGAGGGAGACACTGTCGCCGGCCTGGAAGGGCGCCTTGTCCACCAATTCCAAGGCGCGCATCCGATCGCCGTGACGCTTGACGCATCCTTTTTGCTCGAGCACGACCAGATGTTGATGAACCGTCGAGGGCGACTTCAAGCCGAGCGCCTCCCCGATCTCCCGAATGCTCGGGGCATAGCCTTGATCCTGGACCCTTCGGATCAGGTAGTCGAGGATCTGCCGCTGCCGGACTGTCAATCCTCTCGCCGGTGATCGCGCCAACGTGGCCCCCCTCCTCGATGCTCGGTCGTAACCCGACGTTGGTGTCATGATATCGAACTTATGTACGGTAAACAACGGGTCTTATTGCGAACGTTTGTACGCTTATGGGATCTTCTGCGCCGCAATCTGGATTGGCTCGCTAGGGCTCCAATTTTCGCGCGTATGCGCGTCACCGTGCGCATTCTCGTGGGGCCAAGCGGCTCCCATTACTGCCCCGCGGCACTCGACCATGCATGGACTCCGAGGGACCGAAGCACAGGGGAGCAGCGCCCGGGAAATTGCGCGTCGCGGCGGAATATTGGTGAGCAGGGCGGGGGCATCGCTTGCCGCGGCGGCTCGGCCCGCGGCAGAAGAGGGAGTGGTCGCCGTGAAGCTGACCTACCTGGGCCACGCGACGTTTCTATTAGAGACCGGTTCGACAAGCATTCTCATCGATCCGTACGACGACAAGGACAAGACCGAGGCCGCTCCCGGTCTCCCGCTGGCGAGCGTGGATCAGTTCGCCGCCGGCGCGAAGGTGTCCAAACAGGCCGGTCACGCGACGGCGATCGAGTCGCGCTCCATTCCGCGGGAGCCCGAGGTGTGGGTGATGGGCGTGGAAGTAGATTCCGGGCGCGCGGCCGAGGCGCGTTGGGACGGTCGACGATGAAGCTCGATTGCGCGCTGGCCATGGAGGCGCTCGAGGACGCGCCGGCCGTGGCCCATGCCGCCGAGACCGTGGGATTTCGGGCGCTGTGGGCCAACGATACGAAACACAATCCCTTCGTGGCCCTGGCGCTTGCGGCGCAGGCGACGAGCCGGCTGGAGCTCGGGACCGGCGTCGCCGTCGCATTCTCGCGCAGCCCCATGGTGACCGCGCAGACGGCGTGGGACCTCGGCCGGATCTCCGGCGGCCGATTTTTGCTCGGCCTCGGGACGCAGGTCAAGGCCCACGTGGAGCGCCGGTTCGGGATGCCGTGGGAGCCTCCGGTACCGAAGCTGCGCGAGTACATCCACGCCATCCGCGCGATCTGGCGCACCTGGCAAGACGGCGCGGCGCTCCGCGTGCAGGGCACGTACTACAACCTCAATCTGATGGGGCCGTTTTTCAACCCGGGCTCCAACCCGAGACCGCGCATCCCGATCTTCATCGCGGGTGTGAACGAAGGCTTGTGCCGGTTGGCGGGAGAGCTGGCGGATGGGTTCATCCTGCACCCCATGCATTCGGTGCCGTATCTGCGCGAGTTTGTGCTGCCGCGCATCGCCGAGGGCCTCGCCAAGGCCGGGCGCTCGCGCGCGGATCTCGAGATCCATGCGCCGGTCATGCTCGCGGCCGGGGACACCCCGGAAGCGCTCGCGGCGGCAGTGGCGCGGGCCCGGGCACGCATCGCCTTCTACGGCTCCACCCCGACGTATCGGCCGCTGCTGGAGGTGCTCGGGTACGCGGATGTCGCGGACCGGCTGCGGCAGCTGACGGCGGCGCGGCAGACCCAGGAACTGGCTTTGCAGGTGCCGGACGCCGTGGTGGACGCGATCGTCATCCGAGGATCGTACGACGACATCGGTCACCAGCTCCGCGCGAAATACGCGGGGCTGGCGGATCGTGTGGCGTCCTACTGGCCGTTTGCGCCCGCCGAACAGGCTGATTGGGTGCGGATGGCCCAGGCTTTTCACGCGGAGGGCCAACCATGCGCGTAGCGTACCAAGGAGAGCCCGGGGCGTATGGCGAGGAGGCCGTCTTCCGCATGTTTGGAACCGTGTCCACGGTGCAGTGCGGCTCGTTTGCCGCCGTCTTCGAAGCGGTGCGTGGCGGCACCGCGAACCACGGCGTGGTACCGGTGGAGAACTCGCTCGCCGGCAGCATCAACGAAACCTACGATCTGCTCCTGGCGCACGATCTGGTGATTGCCGGGGAGCTGGACCTGCGTGTCAGTCATTGTCTGCTGGCGCTGCCGGGAGAGACGCTTGATCGGATCACCAAGGTCTACTCGCACCCGCAGGCACTGGCGCAGTGCAGTACGTTTCTGGCGCAGCTGCGGGCGGAGCTCGTGCCCCACTACAATACGGCGGGCAGCGCCAAGATGATTCGGGAACAGGAACTGCGCGGGTGTGCCGCGGTGGCGAGCCGCCGCGCCGCCGTGCTGTATGGGCTCACCGTGCTGGCGGAGGCGATCGAGACCACGCCGAGCAACTATACCCGCTTTCTCGATCTCAGCACGGTCCCCGCCGACCAGCATGCACCCAGTAAGACGTCCATCGTGTTCGTGGTGAACAACGAGATCGGGACGCTGTACGCGGCCCTGGGCGCGCTCGCAACGCGGCGGGTCAACCTCATCAAGATCGAGTCGCGTCCGTCCCGCCGCCGGCCGTGGGAGTACACATTTTACGTGGACGTGGACGGCCACGCCGATGTGGAGCCGCTCCACGGGGCGCTCGCGGACCTGCGGCGTCACACGACGTTCCTGCGCGTCCTCGGCTCGTACCCCAAGGCATCGCTGCCGGACGGGGAATAGACGACCCCGCGCGGGGCGCGACGGCGGATCGCGCCGCCCCGCCCACACGTCCGTCCTACGCGGTGATCAGGGGAAGCGCGGCGATCGCGGCGACGAGCCCCGCCGCCTGCGCGCGCGTGAGACGTTCACGAAGCACCACGCGCGCCAGCAGGACCGTGAACGCGGGATAGAGCGAGCCGAGCACCGCGGCGACGTCGACGCGGCCCGCGTGCGCCGCGAGGACGAAGCACGCGTTGCCGCCGGCGTCAAGGGCACCGGCCAGGAGCGCGATGCCGAGGACGCCGCTCGGGAGGCGGAGCGCCTCGCCGCTCGCCGCGGCGAGGCCGATCATCACGACGAACGACGTGCCCGTCGACACGGCGAGCGGCCAGAACACCGACGGCCCCCGGACCTGCGAGATCATGAGGTAGAATCCGCCGAACGCCAACCCGGCGAGCGCCGCAAGGCCGAGGCCCTCAGGCCGCGCGGTGCTGCCGATGGGGCGGGCCAGGCACCAGACCCCCGCGAGCGCGAGCGCAAATCCCGCGAGGCGCACGGCCGAGGGCACACCCTGCAGGACGCTCCCGAGCACGACGGGAAACGACGCGGCGAGCACGGCCGTCAGCGGTGAGTTCACGCCCATTTTGCCGACGGCCAGCGACTGGTAGAGTGCCATGAGGCCGACCGATCCCGACACGCCCGCCGCGACCGCCCAGAGGACCGAGGCCGAGGACGGTGCGCTCTCGCGGAACACGAGCGCGAGGGCCACCTGCGCGGCGACGCCGCTCAGGCGGGAGATGGGGCCCACGCGGAGGACGCTCCCGTGCCGCGCCGAGAAGCCGCCGCTGAAATCCCCGCCGCCCCACGACGCCGCGGACGCCAGGCCGAAGGCCGCGGCCGCAAGGTTCCCTGCGCTCATCGAGACCCGGCGACCGCGCTCAGGCGCGGGACGACACGCTGGGGCGGGCGGGCCGCCAGCGGAGGTCGGGCTTCCGCGCGGCCGCGACCTCATCGAGGCGCGTGACCGGCGTCTCGTGCGGCGCGGAGAGCACGAGCTCGGGGTCCGTTTCCGCTTCGCGGACGATCGCCTGCATTGCGTCCACGAACGCGTCGAGGGTCTGCAGGCTCTCCGTCTCCGTGGGCTCGATCATGATGGCCTCCTCAACAATCAGCGGAAAGTAGATGGTCGGCGCGTGGAAGCCGTAGTCGAGGAGGCGCTTCGCCATGTCGCGGGTGGCCACGTGGTGCCGGTCGCGCTGGCGCCGGCCCGAGAGCACGAACTCGTGCTTGCACACGCGGTCATAGGGGACATCGAAGTACGGACGGAGCCTGGCCAGGAGATAGTTGGCGTTGAGCACGGCCATTTCCGCGGCTTCCCGGAGCCCGGACGCGCCCATGGAGCGGATATACGTGTACGCGCGCACGAGGTTTCCAAAGTTGCCGTAGAACGCGCGCATCCTGCCGATCGATTTGGGCCGGTTGTAGTCGAGCGTGAAGCGTTGCGCATCCCGCTCGACGGTCGGCACCGGCAGGAACGGCGACAGGTGCGATCGCACGGCGACCGCGCCGGCGCCGGGTCCGCCGCCTCCGTGCGGCGTGGTAAAGGTCTTGTGCAGATTCAGGTGCATGACGTCGAAACCCTGGTCGCCCGGGCGGGTAATGCCCAGGATCGCGTTGAAGTTGGCGCCGTCCAGGTATAGTTGCGCGCCGACGTTGTGGACGGCGCGCGCCACCTCGACGATCTGCTCCTCGAACAGTCCCAGCGTGTTGGGGTTCGTAAACATCAACGCCGCGACGTCCGGCGTGAGCACGCTCGTCAGGGCGCCGAGATCGATGTTGCCGCGGCGGTCGCTCTTGACCTCGATCACCTTGTACCCGGCGAACGTCGCGGACGCCGGGTTGGTCCCGTGGGCCGAGTCGGGGACGATCACGGTGCCGCGGCGCTCGCCCTTCTCTTCGTAGTAGCGGTTGATCATCAACAGCGCGGTGAGCTCGCCGTGGGCGCCCGCCGCCGGCTGGAACGTGACCCGGTCCATGCCCGTGATCTCCGCCATCGTGTGCTCGAGCTCCCACAGCAGCTCCAGCGCGCCCTGGATCGTCTCCTCGGGCGCGTAGGGATGCAGCCGCGCGAACCCGGCCTGCCGCGCGGCGTCTTCGTTGATCTTGGGATTGTATTTCATCGTGCACGACCCGAGCGGGTAGAACCCCTCGTCGATCGAGAAATTGCGGTGGCTCAGCGCGGTGTAGTGCCGCACGACGTCGAGCTCGCTCACCTCCGGGAGCGCCGCCGGGCTCGCGCGGCGGTGGGTCGCGGGGATCACCGCGTCCAGCGGCGCGTCCGGGACGTCGCTCGCTGGGAGGCTGTAGCCCACGCGGCCGGGCGTCCCGCGTTCGAAGATGACCGGAATCGGGCGCTTGCCCGTCGCGGCCGAAAATGCCAGGGCCTCGGGCGCGCTCATCGCAGACCCTCCAGATGGTCGACGAGGCGATCGATCTCGCTCTTGGAGCGCCGTTCCGTCACACACAGAAGCCAGCAGTCCCGGTACTCGGGATAGAACCGGCCGAGCGGCAGCCCGCCGAGGATGTCGTGCTCCAGGAGCTGCCGGTTGATCTCCTCCGGCGGCACGGGGCACCGTACCGCGAATTCGTTGAACGTCGGCGCGTCGAACGCGAGCGCGTACCCGGGGACCCCGCGGATGCGCTCCCTGGCGTAGTGCGCTTTGCGCGCGCACAGCTCCGCGACGTGCGCCATCCCCTGGCGACCAAGGGTGGCCAGATAGACGGCGGCGATGAGGGCGTTGAGCGATTCGTTGGTGCAGATGTTGCTCGTGGCCTTCGCGCGACGGATGTGCTGTTCCCGGGTTTGCAGCGTGAGCACATATCCGGGCCGGCCACCGGTGTCGACCGTGCGCCCGACGAGCCGCCCGGGGATCCGGCGGACGTAGGCCTCCCGCGTGGCGATGACCCCGAGGTACGGGCCGCCCAGGTTGAGCGCGTTGCCGAGCGCCTGGCCCTCGCCGGTGACGATGTCCGCGCCGTAGTCCCCCGGCGGGCGCAGCATCCCGAGGCTGATCGGTTCGGCAACGGCGACCACGAGGAGCGCCCCGTGCTCGTGGGCGGCCTGCGCGAGCGCCTCGCCGTCCTCGATGACGCCGAAGAAATTGGGGGACTGCACGATGAGGGCCGCCGTCTCGTCCGTGATCGCGGCCCGCGCCGCCTCGATCGGCGTCGTGCCGTCGATGGCGGGGAGCTCCCGCACCGTGATCGGCAGATGGCTCGTGTAGGTGCGGAGCACCTGCCGGTATTCGGGATGCACGGCCGTGCTGACGATCACCTCCCGCCGCTTCGTCAGGTCCGCGGCCATGCTGGCGGCTTCGCCCGTGGCGCTCGCGCCGTCGTACATCGACGCGTTGGCCACCTCCAT
>JAJPIA010000125.1 GCA_021324975.1 Bacillota bacterium | reverse complement strand
CTGTCCATGCCGTAGACGCCTTCGAACACGCGGGCCTTGCCGAAATAATCGATCATGTCCGCGATGTAGTGCAGCGTCGTGCGCGTCAGGCGTCGATCGCGTCGGCTTGCGGTCAGGTACGTCTCTACGGTGGTGATATCTCCCATTTGCTCACCCGATTCTTCGAGGGTCGCCGTCCGCGGGGCCGCCGGACTCCTCGAGGACCTCATTCGATCGCCCGCCTGTGCCACTTCACTACTTGACTTCCCCACCACTCGATCGCCATTCACTAAATTCCCGTCTGCACTACATTCCTACCCGTCGCGCATCACGACGTCCCACGCATCCAGCGTGTTCGTGTGCGCCGCGTTCGCATCGAACAGTCCTGTCGACTCGCTTTGTTCGCATCGAACGGCTCGCCCGTCTGTTTTGTTCCGTGCGCTGCGCGACGTTACAGAAAACACAGAAGCCCCGCACGGGAGCCATGCGCGCTCCCCGGCCGGGCTTCGTGGACCACCGCCGCGCACTACCACGATGTTTGGTTGGACGGCCGCCTCGTCGTTTGCTGCCGTGTGCTCCTGCGCCGATGCGATCGACGAACGGTCCTGCCGCGACGACAACACCGATATGAACTTAGAGCCGAGTATAGTCCCGCCGGTAGACGGTGTCAAATGACCGTTGCGCGGGCATCATAGCGGGGTGACGGATTCCGTAGGCTGGAGCGGGATAGATCCGTCGGCTAGGAGGATAGTTCGCAGGATAGATCGGGATAGTTAGGTAGGTGCGCCTCAGGCCGCGCGGCTCACCGGACGCCCATCGGGGGCGCCGGTGCACGCGCGGCACCGGCAAAACAGCTACCGCAACCCGTGGGGCTGGAGCGCCTCGCCTCCGAGATGACGGGCCAGCGCCTTCGCCAGATCGAGCCCGTCGCGACCAGCCAGCGTCGCCGTCCGGCTGCCGGCGTGGCTCAACACCGACACCGAGACATCTCCCGAGAAAAACGCAAACGTGTCCGTCCCGGGCTCCAGCGCCGGCGGCGTCTGGATCCGCAACTCGAGCCGCAGGAGGCGCCGGGGCTCGCCTTGCTCGTGCACATGCTTGACCACGGCGGGCTCGATGACATGACTCCCCGCCACGATGGTGGCTCTGACGGCTCCGGGGTCGGCCGACGGCACGTTGATGTTCACGAGTGCCCGGGGGGCCATTGGCCCGGGTCCGCCGGATTCGTCACGGAGGAGGTCGGCGGCGCGAAGAGCCAGGCGCGCCGCAGTGTCCCATGGCGGCCCGGCCGGATCGCGACGGCACGACACCGCGATACCCGGGATGCCCAGCGTCGAGGCGACACGTGCCGCCCCCACCGTACCGGACAGGTAGATGTCGGAGCCGAGATTCGGGCCGGGGTTGACCCCCGATACCACAAGGTCGGGACGGGCCACGAGAACGCCGCCGGCCGCAAGCACGACGCAGGTTGCCGGCGTGGCGTCGAGGTGGTACGCGGCCACTGCCCCGAGGCGTACCAGGGCCACCGCGGAGTGCGGTTCGAGATCTCGGCGAACGGTCAACGCCGCGCTCGAGGCGCTTCGGTCGTCGCTCGGCGCGAGCACGGACACCTCATACGTCGGCGCAAAGGCGCGGACGAGGGCATGGAGGCCTTCACTCTCGATCCCATCGTCATTGGTGATCAAAACCCGCACGCGTCTACCCTCCTCGGCATTCAGGCTTCTCCATTGCGCTCTACGAAGCCTATCGTCGCGACGGAGAGCCGGGGGGCGCCTCCACGAGGACCGCGGCTCGCGCGCATCTGCCGCCGGGACAGCGTACAGGCACCCGCACCTCGTCGAGTTTATTATGAGGGCGGTGCCGACAGGAACGGGTGGAGGGACGCTAAGAGGCGGCGAAGAGTCGACGTGATTTCAGCCTCCGTGGGATGAGCAGGCCTTCGGCCGGTGGGCCCGCCGTGGGGCACGGGCCCACCGTGAGTTGCAAGACTATGCCATCACGGGCGTTGCGCGTCCGGGCCGAAGCTCAGCCACAGCACGACAGGTCCTGCCAGGAGAATCGCGACCAGGACCTGTGGCCGAAAGTCGTGAGTGAACGACGGCAGTTGACAGCCAGAGAATAACCGGTAAGAGTACCGGCACCACGAGAAGCGCTCCAGGCCGGTATTCGTGCGTGACTAGCGGGGGGCCCACATATGCAATCATGCCGATGGTCAGGATGGACGCAATGGTCCCGCCACCCGCCGTCACGCCACGGTCGATACACCGCATGTACCCCACCTCACGCGAAGTTGAAAGGACTCGGCGGTCACTTTCGCTTGTCCAGCTGCTCTTGCTGCATCTGCGACGCCGATCCGATGGGCCGCACGATAGTTACGGTCAGCCATAACGCAAGCGCCAGTAGCCGGGCCAGCGTGTACCACGACCCGCTCGTTGCCCACACGTCGGGACGCCGCACGCTTTCGGCCATACTCTCTGCCAACACCACCATGCGATACCTCCTCGCGAAACAGGGACGCGCGGGTGATCTGTCCGCCCGCCCGTCCCCGCTGATTTCAATTACGCTCTAGTTACGCCTTAGTGCCGCCACCACCGATGGTACTCGGTCAGCCACAAACCGAACGGCAGGATGATCGCGGCAACGATGCCACGCACGACCCAGGGAACCCCGTGAACATCCAAGGCAACCCACCTGTATCCCATCGCATGGACCCCATCGCAATCACCATCGCCGCCCTGTCACGCGCACCGTTTGGTTACCGTCGCAAACCCCAACGGTGCCATTCAAGCAACCACAGCCCGAGCGGCAGCATGATCGCCGTGACGATCAAGCGCTCATACCACAGGTGCGGCAGTATAGCCCACCATACCCACAGGCCCAGGAGCACCACGGCGGCGTGGTCACGATACCCGCCTTCTTTCCACGGCCGATACAGCCTCATGGCCGCCTCCTAGTGATTTGAATTCGATCCTCCATCGCCGCTACCGCCGCTACTGCCATTGCCGCCGTTCATCGCCATCTCTTCAACGGTCGCAATAAACTGCTGGACACCGACGGCTGCGTAACCAAGTGCCGCCAGCACCGCCTCGTACGTCGGGTTGTTCGACAAGTTGTTCGTGTTGATCCCCAACGTCGCCAACGCGGCCGTGAACGCTGCGCCGCTGTACGCTGCGAGCCCAATCGCATTCCAATCGCTGGCGCTGAAACAACAAGCGGGGGAACCGTTATTGCCGTCCGGCGAGTTTTCGAACCCGACAGATTCATTGCCGCTGCTGTTAACGTCGCCGTCGCCACCCAGCTCAAGCTCCGCCAACAACTGCCGCTCATCCAAGAGCACCACGCCGGAACCACGCAGAAACGCCATCACGGCCTGCGTACATTGCGGGCCGCGTGCCAGCACGTACCGACGTCCCACGTCGATCAGGTAAGTACGGTACATCTGCACGGCCTGCGGATACCACGCATGTCGCGCGCTATCCGCATACAGCTCAGGCCGCAGCGAAATGTTCGGATCCGGCGCGTGTCCGAGCTGTTGCCAATACGCCGCCTGCGCGTCAGCCATCGCTCGTGCGGCCACGTTCGCCCGGATCGCCGTTTGGTCGTCGGCCGTCAAACACGCCACGCCATCCGCGTGAACGGTCACGGGCTGGACGGTTGATCGCGTCACCACCACCAGGGTCGTATCCGCGAACGCAGGAACTTGTAAGCTCGCTACGGTAAACAGCAATAGCGTCATCATACTGACGAGTCCGAGCAGCTTCCGGCTCACGTCCATTCCCCCCTCTTGGCTAATGCTCAGTGTCGGTCGTCCGTCGCAGGGCAGCGCACTGAGCCGGGCCGGAGGGGGGACTCCGCGTCTTGGTCATGGAGTCGCAAGACGCCATCATGCGAGGGCGGACGCGCCACGCTCAGCGCGGCCGCGTCGTGGTGGATCAACACGCGGGTACTCCGGAGCCGGATCTGCGTGGAGCCGATCAGAACGGAACCGATCACCCGTCTTCGGTGGGGACGTGTCCCGGTTCCGGGAGGGACGTCCCATCGCGCTTACGAGCGCCCTCGGCGGGGACCGCGCGGCGCGAACCCGGTCCGGCGTCCGCTTCTCGCCGCCTTCCACTCGACACCGAGCCAAATGTGATCTTCTGCCGCGAGCGCACCGCCGGTACGGAGCGTATCGCGTAACCGCAGTAACCGGCTCCGCGGTCCGGCGGGGTCGTCCGATGCGCCAAGATACCGGGTCTCGAGAAGCCGCTCGATCCGCTCCTCGTCGGGGCTGCGCTCCCGGTCCCGTGTGATCTCGAAGTAATCGTCGAACTCCCCGCCGAGCACATCGAGGAGGCGCTGGCGCGTTTGAGGGCCGGGCGCCGTACGCCCGGCGAGCAAATCAGACAGGTGCGTGCGGTGGAGGCCTGTCAATCGGGCCAGGGCCGTCTTTGTCAGGTTCCGGCGAAGGATGGCCATCTCGACCGACGCGCGCTTGAGGCGCACCCGCATGGTTAGGGCGACTCCTCCGGCCGTGGTGAAACCAACCGGTCGTGCCCAGGCTAACCATAGCTTGCCATTTTGTCAACTCAGACTTGTCGAACCGTCAATACATTGACTAATGAATGTCGAGAGACTGTCTTGTAGATGTGGGTACGCTGTGGTATCGTCGGTCCGACAAAATGTCAGGGGCCAAGCTGCCGGAGTCCAGCGCGACCCGCTTCTACGCCAAGCTGGGGGAGCGGATCCGCGCGTTGCGCGTGCGCGCGGGGTTGTCGCAGGCGGCCCTCGGCGAGCTCCTTGGCCGCTCTGGGAGCGCGATCGACCGGTACGAGATGGGCCAGCGACGTCTCGCCCTGGCGGACCTGGTGCGGCTGGCGGCGATCCTGGGCGTTTCGCTCGACGCGCTCCTCGCCGCCGCCCCGGTTGGACGCCGCGGCTCAGCGCGCCCGTCGCTGCCGCCGTCGGCCGATCTCCGCAGGGAGCACATGCGACTGCTGGCTGCGCTGGACCGGCGGCTTTCGCCCGCCGACACAGCGCACCACGCAGGCGTCGAGGAGGAATCCGGCCGCTACCGCCGTGATCCCGCCGGAACGACGATCGCGACGGGGGAAATCGTAGGGTCGATACCGGACGACCGGCTCCGGAGTTGGGCCGCTCAGGCCGGCGTGCCGACGACCGTCGATGTCACGGTGCTCCGCCGGTACGCGGCGTTCGTGCTGCGACACACGTCACGTCCCCGCAGGTTACGCCGCTAACCGCGCGGCCGGGCCCGTCGAGCGCCTCCGCGTGCGAACGCGACCGCGCCGAGCCCAGCCGGGCCTATGGTACACTCGCCGTAGTGGCCCGACCGCGCGTGACCCGGCCCCCGGGGCAAACCGTTGCCGCACGGCGGTCCGGCCTGCTCCGGAGGCAGCCCGGATAGTGGTGACCGGGCATCGACCCAACCACCTGGATCGGTGCGAGGCCGAGACGCTGCAACAGTGGGACGGCCAGTTACATGACCGTCGGAAGGGAGCCGACCGTGGACACGCTGCACCCGCTCGCGCGCCGCGCGCTCGCGGGGCTTGAGCCGTACATCCCGGGCAGGTCCGCGGAGGAGGTCACGGCCCGGTACGGGATCCGCGAGCCGAGCAAGCTCGGCAGCAACGAGAATCCGCTGGGGCTGTCGCCTCGGGCTCGCGGCGCCCTGATCGCGGCGCTCGACCGCATCCATCACTACCCCGATCCGGACTGCTCCGAGCTCAAACGGCTGATCGCCGGCCGCCTCGGGGTCACGCCCGCGAACCTCTGCCTCGCGAATGGCGTGGACAACGTCCTCACGTGCCTCGGCCTCGCCTTTCTCGACCCCGGCGACCGCTGCGTCGTCGCGGCGCCCACGTACACGGCGTACGCGTCGCGGGCGCTGCTCCTCGGCGCGATGCCGGTGGAGGTGCCGCTTACCGCGTGGCGCGTGGACGTCGACGCCATGGCGGCAGCGGCGGACGGGGCGAAGGCGCTCATCGTCTGCAACCCCAACAACCCGACGGGAACAATCGTCGGGCAACCCGACATCGATCGGCTGCTGGCGCGCGTATCCCAGAGCACGCTCGTCGTGCTCGACGAAGCGTACGCGGAATGGGTGGACGACCCGGCATTTCCCGACGGCCCCACGCTCGCGCGGCGGCATGACAATCTCGTGGTGCTCCGGACCTTCTCCAAGATCTATGGGCTGGCCGGGCTGCGGGTAGGCTACGCCGTCGCCTCACCCGGCCTCGTCGCGTGCATGGAGCGGGTGCGAGAGCCATTCGCGGTGGACCGGCTCGCCCAAGCGGCGGCCGAGGCGGTGCTGGGGGACGATGATTACCTGCGCAGCGCGTTCGAGAACAATCGCGCGGGGCGGGCGTTTCTCGGTCGCGCGTTCGCGGAGATGAACCTCGAGTCTCTGCCGAGCCAGGCCAACTTTGTCCTGGTGAACCTCGGCCGACCTGCGGCAGACGTCGCCGAGCAGCTCCTCCCCCGCGGGGTCATCATTCGCCCCGGGGCGCTATGGAAGCTCCCCACGTGGGCGCGGGTGACGGTGGGCACAGCCGGCGACAACATCCGGCTCGTGAGCGCGCTCGCCGACGTACTCGGGCGGCCGCGGCCCGCGCCCGGCGGCTAGTGCTTCGTCGCTAATGTGCGACAAGCGTAGAAGGGGCCGAGCGGACCTGGCCGGAGCGGTGTTGGTCTCGGCCCTCATGAATCCAATCCAACGAGGGCCTCGACCCCTGCGGCGGCTTTGCGCCGCCTCCGGTCGACGCCCGCGATGGGCGCATGTGCGTGGCCTCAGCCTCCATGCGCTGCTGACGAACCGAATGGACGGATTTGTCAAGCGTCGTGCGTGGAGCGGAGGTCAGGTCCACCCGGCGCCAACCCTTGCCGAAATACCGCAACGGTGCACCAGGGAGCGGATCCGATGACGGCGTCCGGCGGCCCCGGGGCCCGCATCGTCCGGGCGCCGCGGGGCACCGCGCGCTCGTGCCGGGGGTGGCAGCAGGAGGCCGCGCTCCGCATGCTCATGAACAACCTGGACCCGGAGGTCGCCGAGCGTCCCGAGGAGCTGATCGTCTACGGCGGCACCGGCCGCGCGGCGCGCAACTGGGCGTGCTTCGACGCGATCGTGCGGTGCCTCCGGACGCTCGGGGACGACGAGACCCTACTCGTGCAGTCCGGCAAGCCGGTGGGCGTATTTCGTTCGCACCCCGACGCGCCGCGCGTCCTCATCAGCAACGCCATGCTCGTCCCGGCGTGGGCGACGTGGCCGGAGTTTCGCCGGCTGGAAGCGCTCGGCCTTACCATGTACGGTCAGATGACCGCGGGGTCGTGGATCTACATCGGCACGCAGGGCATCATCCAGGGCACCTACGAGACGTTCGCCGCGGTGGCGCGGCGGCACTTCGGGGGTACGCTGCGGGGGCGGCTCGTGCTGACCGCCGGGCTCGGCGGCATGGGGGGCGCGCAGCCGCTGGCCGTCACCATGAACGGGGGCGTGGCGCTCGTGGTCGAAGCCGACCCGGCCCGTATCGACCGGCGGGCCCGCGCCGGATGGGTCGACGAGACCACACAGAGCCTCGATGCCGCGCTGCGCGTTGCCGCGCAGGCGGCCAGGGACGGGCGGGCGCGCTCGATCGCGCTGCTCGGCCACGCGTCCCAAGTTTTCACAGAGATCGCGCGGCGCGGTGTCCGGGTCGATGTGGTGACCGATCAAACGTCGGCGCACGACTTGCTGGACGGCTACATCCCGGAGGGGCTCTCCGTCTCCGAGGCGGCGGCGTACCGCCGCCGGGCACCGCAGGAGTACACGGAGCGCGCGCGGGCCTCGGTGGTGCGCCACGTGGAAGCGATGCTCGCGCTCCACCGGCAGGGCGCCGTCGCCTTCGACTACGGGAACAACATCCGGGCCCAGGCCGCTCAGGGCGGCGTCGCGGACGCATTCGCGTTTCCGGGATTCGTGCCGGCGTACGTGCGCCCGCTGTTCTGCGAGGGACGGGGCCCGTTCCGCTGGGTGGCCCTGTCCGGCGAGCCCGCCGACATTCGCAGGACGGACGAGCTCGTCCTCGAGCTGTTCCCGGAGAACGAGGGGCTCGTGCGTTGGATCCGGCTGGCCGGCGCGCGCGTCCCGTTTCAGGGACTCCCGGCGCGGGTGTGCTGGCTCGGGTACGGCGAGCGCGAGCGGTTCGGCCTCGCGATCAACGACCTGGTCGCGCGCGGTGAGCTACGCGCGCCGATCGTGATAGGGCGAGACCACCTCGACACGGGCTCCGTGGCGTCGCCGTACCGGGAGACCGAGGCCATGGCCGACGGGAGCGACGCGATCGCCGACTGGCCGATTCTCAACGCGCTGCTCAACGCGGTGGGGGGCGCGACGTGGGTGTCGGTGCACCACGGCGGCGGCGTCGGCATCGGATACTCGCTCCATGCCGGCATGGTGATCGTCGCGGACGGCACCGCGGACGCGGCCCGCCGCCTGGAACGCGTGCTGGCGACGGACCCGGGCATCGGGATCGTCCGCCACGCGGACGCGGGGTACCCGGACGCCGAGGCGGCGGCGCGCCGCCACGGCCTCGTGCTGCCCATGCGGGCTGCCGACGGCGCGGACGGCTAGGCGCGGAGCCGCGACGGCTCCGGCGTGGTGCGCTGCGCCTCCTCCCGGACCATCGCCAGCACGCGGCGCTTCGCCGCGAGGAACGCCTCCGAGGTCTCGATTTCCAGCGTGCGCGGGCGCGGGAGCGCGAGCACGACCTCGTCCCGCAGGCGCCCGGGACGGGCGGTCATCACATACACGCGGTCCCCGAGGAACAGCGCTTCGTCGATGTCGTGCGTGACGAAGAGGATCGTCTTCGGGGTCTTCTCCCAAATGTCGAGGAGCAGCTCCTGCATGAACACGCGCGTCTGCGCGTCCAGCGCGCCAAACGGCTCGTCCATGAGCAGCACCTCGGGGTCGTTGGCCAAGGCGCGCGCGATGGCGACCCGCTGCATCATTCCCCCGGACAGCTCCTTCGGGTACGCGCGCTCGAACCCGGCGAGCCCGACGATCTCGATGAACCGGGACGCGACGTCGCGGCAGTGCCGGTCGGGCATGCCTCGAAGGCGCGGGCCGAACTCGACGTTGCCCTGCACCGTGAGCCACGGGAACAGCGTGTAGGACTGGAAGACCATGCCGCGGTCGGCCCCGGGCTCCGCGACCACGTGGCCGTCGAGGCGGATCTCGCCCGACGACGGCCGCACCAGCCCGGCCACGAGCCGCAACAGCGTGCTCTTGCCGCAGCCGGATGGCCCGACGATGCTGACGATCTCACGGTCCGCGACGTCCAGCGACAGGCGGTCGATCGCCGGCACCAGCGCGCCGTGCCGTGCCCGGAAGGTCACGGTGACGTCGAGTAGCCTGAGCTTCGGCGGCGGGATCACGCCTTCGGCGACCAGGGGAGCAGCACGCGGTGCAGCCATTTGAACACTAGGTCAAAGCACAGCCCAAGACCGCCGATGACGGCGAGCCCGACGAAGATCCGGTCGGTGAAGAGCCCGCGCATCGAATCCAGGATCATGAAGCCAAGGCCGCGGTCCGCGGACACAAGCTCGGCGACCACGAGATACGTCCACGCCCACCCCATCGTGATCCTCAGCGTGTCCATCACGCCGGGCAGCGTCGCCGGCAGCAGGACGCGCCGGATCACCTGGCTCCGCGACGCGCCGAGGGTGTAGGCCACGTCGAGCTGCTCGTGCGGCACGTGCGCCGCGACGTCGGCCACGAGGAGCACGAGCTGGAAAAACGTCCCGATGAAGATCACTGCGATCTTCTCCGCGGGGCCGATGCCAATATACAGGATGAGCAGCGGGATCAGCGCGCTCACCGGCAGGTAACGGACGAAATCGATCACGGGCTCGATCAGCGCTTCGACCGCTTTGAACGAGCCCATCAGCACGCCCACAGGGACGCCGGCGAGCACGGCCAGCGCCCACCCGGTCACGATGACGAGCAGGCTGGCCTGCGCGTTCTGGAGCAGCGTGCCATCCTGCGCCATCGCCACGCCCGTGGCCAGGACCGCGGTGGGGCTCGGGAGGAACAGCGGCGCGACGAGCCGGCCGTACGTCAGCACACACCACGCGGCGATCAGCGCCGCCGCGCTCGTCGTGAGGATGCGCAGATAGGTCCGCCGTGGAATGGCTTCCTGGGGACGAAGGACCTCCGAGAGCGGGCCGCGGCGACGCCGGGCGATCGCGCCGCCGGTGCGTGCGAGGCTCACGTAGCGCCGCCTACGCGGGGCGCCGTCCCCAGACGGTCATCACCGTGAAGCCCTGCGCCGCAAACCCTGGAGAATCGACCAGCGTGAGATAGGCCTCGATCTCGCCTGCTGTCGCCAGGCCGGCCCCGATGATGTTCTCGCGGAGTTGCTCCACGGAGAGCCGTTTCCAACGCGCGGGACCAGTGCCGGCCCGGAGCAGGGGGACACGCCCTTCGGCCTGGATGTCGGTCAGCTCGAGCGTGTGGAACAACCCCCACAGTTGACGCCCACAGTACGCGTGACCTCGAGCGGCCATCGCCGCATCTTTCGCTCGTTCAACCCTCATGAAGAGTTCATTGCTTGCGGCATCTCCCGGAGATAGGAGTGCAACCGAGGAGTTGTCCGTATCCTCGCACATCAGCCAGCCGCCGCGCCTGAGCGCGGCAAACATCCGCCCCAGCACGCGCTCACGCTCTTGGATGTGCTTGAGTACCAATCTCGCAAACACGAGATCGAACTGGCCTTCGGGCAGGTCGTCCGAGGCGATGTTGTGGTGACGGACCTCCAGATTGGGCTCATCCATCACCTGCAGAAAGCGCGTCTCAAGGTCGGTCGCCACGACGCGCCCGCCCGGCCCCACGCGACGGCAAAGCCACCCGGCGATCGTGCCGCCCCCGGCGCCCACTTCGAGACAGTGCCAGCCTGAGCCGACGGCGAGCGCTTCCAGATGTCTGATCGAGCCGGGATCGAGGAGGTGCTCCAGGCCGCGGAGTCGCTCCCTGGCATCGCGCCACTCGTTGTCAAACGCGTACGTGGCCACCCCGCGGCCCGGTGGACCAACGACTCCGTCAGATGCTCGCGTTGACGAACGACGGGTTGACCAGGTCGGACGCGCTCTCCTTCACGGTGATCTTGCCGAACGATCTCCAAATGTCGATCGCATTTTGCGCCGTGGTGTAGATCTGGCCGCCGGAGGCCATGTACCGCCGGTTGATCGCCTGATCGTAGTAGCGGACGCCGGCCAGCGTCTCCTTGAACGTCTTCACGTCCTTGAGCCAGCCGCCGACGGCTTTCGCCATGATCGCGTCCGCGTCGTCCGGGTGTGCCTTCCAGTACCCAACCGCGCGGTACCAACCGGTAACCATGCCTCGCACGGCCGCGGGTTGAGCCCCGAGGACGTCCCGCCGCAGGACGAGCACGTCCACGATGAGGCCCGGTGTCTGACTGCTGTCGACGAGCACGTGCCCGCCCGGAGCCTGCTTGGCGCGCGTCAGCCACGGCTCCCAGGTCACCGCCGCGTCCACCTTCCCGCTCAGAAACGCGGCCCCCGCATCATCCTGCCGCATGTTGATGATGTTCAGCTGGCTCTCCGTCATGCCGTTCTTGCGCAGCAGCACGTTCAGGAAGAAGTCCGAGACGGAGCCGCGATTCACGGCCACGCGGCGCCCGCGCAGATCTCGCACGCTCCGGATCGCATCTTTGGAGACGATGCCGTCACCGCCCTTGCTGTCGTCGAGGCCGAGCACGGCCTGAAACTGAAAGTCCGGACGCCAGTAGAGGCTCATGGTGTCGAGCGTCGTCACGAGGCCGTCCAGCCTGCCCGCCGCGAGCGCGGCGAACCGCAACTTGGGGTCCTCGATATTTACGAGATCCACGTTGACGCCGGCCTCGTCGAAGAACCGGTCGTCGCGGGCCAGGAACAGCGGGCCGTATCCGACCCACGTCGAGTATCCGATCCGGAGCGTCGTCGCGGCGGCGCCGGCCGGGCCAGGTTGCACGCCGGCCGGCACCAGCGCGGCCGTCAGCACAACAAATAGAATCACAATAAGCCTGCCTGCGCGACACATCACGCACCCACCTCCCCGACCGGTCCCGGATCTTGGACGTCAGAGCCGTTTGCCAGGATCTACCTAATCCTCCGCGCCGGCCGCAATCCCCTGCTGCCCCTCCGGGCCCGGAACATGACGGGAGGGGCGGGCGCGGTCGAGATTCCCGCCCGGCGCGCGCTGTAAGGCGCCCCCGAGGCGGTGGGTAAATACGAAGTAACCCTGGTTCCGGCGGACCACGCGCGGGGATGGCGCCTCGTGGCGTGTTCCGTCGGGAAGGGGCAACGAGCACCGCGCCGGGGAGCAACATGCGCTTTCGACTCGCAAGGCAGCCAACCGCGCCGAGGGAAGCCCGGCGCCGCATCCGCCCCGAACTAGAGCATCTGGGCTACGTGGAGGACGTCGTCGACGAGCTGCTGGTCGCGGTCGGCGAGGCGGTCACCAACGCGGTGCTGTATGGCGGCGGGGGCGGCGCGGACGGGGATCGCATCACGGTGACGCTCCGCACCGATGACGCGGCGTGTACGATCGACGTCACGAGCCGGAGCGCCGGTTGGGCGCTCGAGCCGCCCGTGCTCCCCGCGCCGACAGCTGAGCGCGGGCGGGGCCTGTACATCATCGACCAGTTTACGGACGCGTGGGAGGTTCGACACGATCGTGAGGGCGCGACGCTCTCGCTGAAACGGCGCCTCCCTGCCCGCGCCGCGGAGCACGCGTCGCGCTCGTAAGGCCGGTCGTCTACGAGTCCGCGGCGGCGACGCGCCGCGATGCCGCGGGGACATCCAGCAACCACACGAGATCGCCATCCTCGGGGCGCACCACCTGCGCCGGCGCCGCGTCGGGATCCCATGGGCCGTCGAGAACGCGCCGCACCGCGTCCGCCTTGCCGGCGCCGGCCACGAGAAACACGACCATCGCAGCGCCGTTGAGGACCGGCGGGGTCAGCGTCATCCGGTTGGCCCGCAGTTCCGGGACGTAGGCCGACACGACCGCCCGCCGCCGCTCGTGGACGGCCGGCGTCCCGGGAAACAGCGACGCCGTGTGGGCATTGTCACCGAGCCCCAGCAGGATCCAGTCGAACCGCGGCCAGCCCCCGCGGCCGCGCGGGAGCAGCCGCCGGAGCGTGCGCTCGTAGGCGTCCGCCGCCGCGTCGAGATCGGCCTCATCCGCGGGCATGCGGTGAACGCGGTCGGGCGGAACGGGGACCCGAGCCAGGAGTGCCTCCCGCGCGAGGTGGTAGTTGCTGCGTGGATCATCCGGGGGCACGCAGCGCTCGTCCCCGAAAAACACCAGCAGTTGATGCCACGGGATCCGCGAGCGATACGGCTCGCCCGCCAGCATCTCGTAGAGCGTGCGGGGCGTGGTTCCGCCGGAAAGCGCGAGCGCGCACTCGCCCCGAGCGGCCGCCGCGGCCTGCACGACCCCGACCAACTGGTCCGCCGCGGCGGCGGACGCGGTGTCGAGGTCCGGGTGCACCGCGATCCGCGTCACGGGATGCGCCACCGGCGCCCCTCCCGCTCGATCAACGTCCGGGCGGCGTCGGGACCCCACATACCGGCCGCGTACGGAAACGGCACGGACGGCGCTGCGGTCACGTCCCACCATGTGAGCACGGGGGCGAGCAGGCTCCATGCTTCCTCGACCTCGTCGCGCCGCGTAAACAGCGTCGCGTCCCCGAGCATACAATCCAGCAGCAACCGGTCGTACTCGGACAGCTCCTCGCCTTCGCCGAACGCCGCGGCGTACGCGAAGTCCATGTCCACGGGGCGCAGCGTCATCGCGGTGCCGGGCGCCTTCGCCGCGAACCGGAGCGAGATGCCCTCGTCCGGCTGGATGCGGAGCGCCAACAGGTTCGGCTCCCGGCCGCCGGCGCCCCGGAACATCGGCAGCGGCGGCCGCTTGAACTGCACGGCGATTTCCGTCACGCGCTTCGGCAGGCGCTTGCCGGATCGCAGAAAGAACGGCACGCCGGCCCACCGCCAGTTGTCGACGAGCACGCGCATCGCCACGTACGTAGGCGTGCGGGAATCCGGCACCACGCCCGGTTCCTGCAGGTACCCCGGGATCTGCTCGTCGCCAATCGTTCCCCGGCTGTACTGCCCGAGGACCACGTGGCGCGCGACGTCGTCGGAGGAGAGCCGCCGCGCGGCCCGGAGCACCTTGACCTTCTCCTCGCGCACCTCGTCGGCTTCGAAGGCGACGGGCGCCTCCATCGCCACCAGCGTCAAGAGCTGCATCATGTGATTCTGCACGATGTCCCGCACGACGCCCGCCGGCTCGTAATACCCCGCGCGGCCCTCCACGCCGACCGTCTCCGCGACGGTGATCTGGACGTGGTCGATGAAGTGCTGATTCCAGAGCGGCTCGAAGATGCCGTTCGCAAAGCGAAACACGAGGATGTTCTGGACGGTCTCCTTGCCGAGGTAATGATCGATCCGGTAGATCTGACCCTCGCGAAACACATCGCGCAGCGTACGATTCAGCTCCTGTGCGCTCGCGAAGTCTCGGCCGAACGGCTTCTCCACGACGACGCGTGCCCACCCGCCCGCACTACCGCTCGCGGACCGGGTGACGAGGCCGTGCTCGCCGAGACGCCGCACGATGTCGGGGTAAAACGCCGGCGCGGTCGCCAGGTAGTAGAGGCGGTTGCCCGCGGTCCCCCGCTCCCGGTCCAGCCGATCGAGCGCATCGCGGAGCCGATCGTACGCCGGCGCGTCTCCGAACTCCGCCTGCACGTAGGACACGCCCTGGGCAAAGGCCGTCCATGCCGACTTGGCCGACGCCGATGGGGACGGTCCGAGCACTGCCTCGGCCATCTCCGCACGAAACGCCTCGTCGGTCTTGGGCCTGCGCGCCACGCCGACGACGGCGCAGGAGGGCGCGATGCGGCCGAGGCGCGCAAGCCGGTACAGCGCCGGCATCAACTTGCGGTGCGTCAGGTCCCCCGTGGCCCCGAAGATGACGACGGCGCACGGGTCCGGTGTGCGGCGCGATCGGACGACGTCGCGCGGCGACGTGGCGGACGCGAGGCTCACAGGCCCGGACCGCTCGTCACGTCCCGCTGGCCCGGACGGCGTGGCCCCCAAATTGCTGGCGCAATGCCGCGATCACCTTGTCGCCAAAGTCCTCTTCCTCTCGGGACCTGAGGCGCTGCAGGAGCGACAGCGTGATCACGGGGGCGGGCACGTCGCGCTCGATCGCCTCCTGCACCGTCCACCGGCCCTCGCCGGAGTCCTGGACGTAGCCTCGGATGCCGCGAATCTCGGGATCCGCGGCGAAGGCGCGCTCCGCAAGCTCGAGCAGCCACGAGCGCACCACGCTGCCGCGGTTCCACAGGGCGGCGATCGCGCGCAGGTCGAGCTTGAACGGCGCGGCATGCAGCATCCCGAACCCTTCCGCGTACGCCTGCAGCATGCCGTACTCGATGCCGTTGTGGATCATCTTCACGTAGTGGCCGGCGCCGCTCGGGCCCACGTGCATGTACCCGCCCTCGGGGGCGAGCGCCCGGCACAGCGGCTCCACGATGCGCACCGCATCCGGCTCGCCGCCGACCATCATGCAGTAGCCGACCGTGAGGCCCCATATCCCGCCGCTGGTCCCCGCGTCGACGTAGTGCAGCCCGCGGCGCTTCGCCGCCTCGGCACGCCGGATCGAATCCTTGTAGAACGAGTTGCCCCCGTCCACGAGCACGTCGCCCGCGGCGAGGCGCGGCGCAAGATCCGCGATGGTCTGCTCCACCGCGTCGCCGGCCGGGACCATCATCCACACCACGCGCGGCGGCCGGAGTTGCCCGACGAGCTCGGCCAGCGACGCGACGGGCGCCGCGCCCTTCGTCGCGGCCTCTTCACGCACTTCGGGCCGCCGCGCGTAGACCACCGCCTCGTGGCCGTGCTGGATGAGGCGCGTCACCATGTTGCCGCCCATGCGGCCAAATCCGACGAAGCCCACTCTCATCGCCTGCGCTCCCTCCGCCCGTGCCGTGACGCGCCCGGGGCCGCCGGTGTCACGAGCGCGCCGCGGCGACGCCCTGCCGCTTTGCTTCGAGGCCGGCGAACAGCTCCTTGAAAGAGTCCGCGAACAGGCGCACCCCCGCGTCGAGCACGGTCCGCGTCACGTCGTCGAACGGGATGCCGGCGGCATCCAGCGCCCGCAACGTCGCCGCGGCTTCATCGACGCCTTCCATGACGGCGCCGGGCGACACCCGCCCGTGGTCCCGGAACGCATCGACCGTCTGCGGCGGCATGGTGTCCACGGTGTCCGGCCCAACCAGCGCCTCCACGTACAGCAGGTCCGGGTACGCGGGATTCTTCGTGCTCGTACTTGCCCACAGCGGGCGCTGCACGCGGGCCCCGTGGCGGGCCAGCCCTTGGAACCGCTCGCCGGTGAAGGTGTCGCGGAAGAGCTGATACGCGAGCTTCGCGTTCGCGATCGCCGCCTTGCCGAGCAGCCCGCGCAGCCGGACCGCGTCCGCGGGCGCCGCCTTGATGCGGGATTCGAGGCGCTTATCCACCTCCGTGTCGATCCGGCTCACGAAGAAGCTCGCCACCGACGCGACCTGGTGGAGCGGGGCAGCCGACGCCGCCCGGCGCTCCAGCCCGCGCAGGTAGGCGTCAATGACGCGCCGATACATGTCGAGCGAGAAGATCAGCGTGATGTTGATGTTGCGCCCCTCGGCGATCATCTCCTCGATCGCCGGGATGCCCTCGGCCGTCGCAGGAATCTTCACCAAGACGTTGGGTCGGTTAATGAGCGACGCCCAACGCCGGACCTCCTGCATCGTGCCCTCGGTGTCGTGTGCGAGAAGCGGTGACACTTCGATCGACACGTACCCGTCCGATCCGCGCGTCTCGTCGAACACCGGACGCAGGACGTCCGCGGCCTCGCGGATGTCCTCGACCACGACCGCCTCGTAGATCTCCGGCGTCGCCTTCCCTGCGGCCACGAGCTCCGTGATCTGCGCGTCGTACTCCGACCCGCCGGTAATCGCCTTGTCGAAGATCGTGGGGTTGCTGGTCACGCCCGATATCCCGTCGTCCGCGACGAGGCGCGCCAGGCCCCCCGACCGCAGCAGGCCGCGCTCGATGAAGTCCAGCCACACGCTCTGGCCGACCTCCCGCAGCGTCCGCAGCGGATTCTTTGCCGGTCCCTGTCCGCTCCGAGCCATCTACGCCCCCTCCTCGGCGGCCCGACTGCGTTCCCGCGCGGTTTTGACCGCGGCCACCAGGCGGTCCACCGTGAATCCGAGTTCCTTCAGCACGAGCGCGCCCGGCGCGGAGGCCCCGAAGCGATCGAGCCCGATGATCACACCGCGGTCCCCCGCGTACCGCTCCCAACCAAACGTCGACGCCGCCTCGACCGTGACGCGGGCACGCATCCCGGGCGGCAGCACGCTCTCGCGATACGCCGCGGGCTGCGCCTCGAACAGCTCCCAACAGGGCAACGACACGACCCGGCACCGGATGCCGTCGCCGGCGAGCCGCGCGCGTGCCTCGAGCGCGAGCGCCACCTCGGACCCGGTTGCGATCAGCACCGCGTCCGGCCTGCCGCCCTCGGCATCGGCGAGCACGTACCCGCCACGCGCGGTCGCCGATGCGGCGCCGAGGTTCGCCCGGTCGAACACCGGCAGCTTCTGCCGGCTCAGCACGAGCGCCACCGGGCCTTCCCGGCGCTGGAGCGCCACACGCCAGGCCTCGACGGTCTCGTTGGCGTCGGCGGGCCGCAGCACGAGCAGATTTGGGATCGCGCGGAGGCTGGCCAGGTGCTCGATGGGTTGATGCGTGGGGCCGTCCTCGCCGAGCCCGATGCTGTCGTGCGTCCACACGTAGATCACCGGCAGCTCCGACAGCGCTGCGAGGCGGACGCTCGGCCGCATGTAATCGGAAAAGATGAGGAAGGTCGCCCCAAACGGCCTGACCCCGCCGTGCGCCGCCATGCCGTTGATCGCGGCCCCCATCGCGTGCTCCCGCACCCCGAAGTGGACGTTGCGGCCGTCGTATCCCCACGGCCCTCCGGCGCGCCCCTGGGCGTGCGCGCCGTCCGCCGACGGGCTCTCGAAGTCTCCCGCACCCTTGAGCATGGTGTGGGTCGACGGGTCCAGGTCGGCCGAGCCGCCGATGAGCTCGGGCACCGATCCGGCGACCGCGTTCATGACCTTCCCGGACGCCTCGCGCGTGGCGAGCGGGCCGTCTCCCGGCGCGAACACCGGCAGGCGCGCCTCCCACCCGTCCTCCATCGCTCCCGCGAACGCCCGGGCGAACGCCCCGGCCTCGCCGGGAAACGCGGCACGGTACGCGTCCAGCCGCTTTTGCCACGCCGCCTCGAGATCCGCGCCGCGAGGCACCGCCTCGCGGAACCGCCGGAGCGCCTCGTCCGGCACGTAGAACGTCTTGTCCTCGGGCCACCCCAGCGCGCGCTTCGTCAGCCGCACCTCGTCTTCCCCAAGCGGCTCGCCGTGCGCCTGGAACGTGTCTTGACGGTTGGGGCTGCCGTATCCGAGGTGCGTGCGCACGATGATCATGGACGGGCGGTCCTCGGCCGCGCGCGCCGCCGCGATCGCCCGGTCCAGCGCCGCGAGATCGTTCCCGTCGGCGACATGCTGCACATGCCAGCGGTAGCCCTCGAACCGCTTCCCGACGTCCTCGGTATAGGTTACGGACGAGGTCCCCGACAACGTCACGAGATTGGCGTCGTACAGCCAGATCAGACGGCCGAGCCGGAGGTGCCCGGCCAACGAAGCGGCCTCGGCGCCGACGCCTTCCATGATATCGCCGTCGCTTGCGATCACGTACGTATAGTGGTCGACGATCGTGTGCCCCGGGCGGTTGAACCGGGCCGCCAGCCACCGTTCCGCGATCGCCATCCCCACGCTGTTGCCGACGCCCTGCCCGAGCGGCCCGGTACTCACCTCCACGCCGGGCGCGCAGTGCCGCTCCGGATGCCCGGGCGTTCGGCTCCGCCACTGCCGGAACTGGCGGAGGTCCTCCATCGTCACGTCGTACCCGGCGAGGTACAGCAGGCTGTACAGGAGCATGCTGCCGTGTCCGGCCGAGAGCACGAACCGGTCGCGGTCCGGCCAGTCGGGGTTCTTCGGATTGAATCGGAGATGCCGGGTCCACAGGACGTACGCCATCGGCGCGGCCCCAAGCGGCATGCCCGGATGCCCCGACTTCGCCTTCTGCACAGCATCGATGGACAACGTGCGGATCGTGTTGATACACAGCGTGTCCAGGGTCTCCGTCTCGATCGCCATGCTTCGCCTCCAGACCTACCGGGGGAATCCGCGGATCATGCAAGACACGCTCGAACGGTGCGGTGATGACGCCGGCGGCGATCTCGCGCCGCCGCCCCTATTGTAAGCTCCGAGCTATCCGCTGTCACGACCCACGATCCGCAGGCGGGCCCATGCCGGCGACGATCGGCACGAGCGAGGCGAGCGCGGCCTCCATGCGTCGCTGCCGCGCCCGTGCGTCGCGGTAGCGGCCGTGTCGGCTCGGGTCCGGCGCGCACGGTCGCCCGCCGGCCGCGACCGGGGGCTCCACGCCCAGGGCCCGAAGCGCCAGCACGGCCGCGCCCCGACTGCTCCCCTCCAGCTCGTCCGAGACGAGGATCTCGTGTCCGAGCGCGTCGGCGATGATCTGCATCCAGGCCGCGGACCGCGTTCCACCGCCGCTGGCCACGAGCTGCCGCACCGCGGGGACGGCATCCCGGACCAGCTCCCACACCAGTGCAAAGCGGTAGGCAACGGCTTCGATCATCGCCTGCAGCAGATCCACGGGATCGGTGCGGAGCGTCATGCCGACGATCGCCCCGCGCGCCTCGAGCGGCCAATCCGGGGCCCGCTCCCCCGCAAAGAACGGCAGGACCACGAGCCCGTGCCCGTCCGCCGGGCGGGTCCGGAGCTCGCGCTCCACATCCTCGGGCGGACCGAGGGCCGTGCGGTCCTGAATCCAGCGGTGGACGCTCCCGCCGTTGCTGATCGCGCCGCCCACGAGCACACGGGCGCGGTCGGCGCGGTAGACCCACAGCCCGCGCGGGACGTCGGGAACGGGGGCGTCGATGAGCACGCGAATCGCGCCGGTCGTCCCGAGCGAAAGCGCGGCGCGACCGGGCCCGACGCAGCCGGTGCCGATGTTGGCGAGCGCCCCGTCGCCGGCCGCGGGAAGCCAGGGCACCCCCGCGAGCGCGGGCCAGCGCCGGGCGAACGGCGCGGCCAGCCCGGCGAACGGGGCATCGAGGTCGACGAGCGGCGACAGCCTGCCCGCATGGAGCCCAAGCGCTTGGAGCAGCTCCTCGTCCCACGTGCATTGCCGTTGGTCCAAGAGGCCGGTGCCGGACGCCATCGAGATGCTGCACGCCGCGCGGTCGAAACATCGTTGTGCCAGGAACTCGCCGATGCTGACCCAGCGCGCAACGGCGCGGAAGCGTGCGGGATCCGCGTCCCGAAGCCAGGCGAGACGCGCGGCCGGATAGCTCGGGTGGATTGCACATCCCGTCCGCCGCCAGACGGCGTCCGCATCCAGGCGGCGCCGCAGGGCCGCCGCCGCCCCGGCGCTTCGCTCGTCCGCCCACGAGTAGACCGGCGTCAGCGGCCGCCCGCCGTCCCCGATCCCGAGAATGTTGTGCCAGAACGTGGAGACCCCGACGGCGCCGACCCGCGCGGCCAGCGGGCCGAGGCCCACAAGCGCACCGTCGATCGCGGTGAACGCGGCGCCGAGGATCAGCTCGGGGTCGGCCTCGACGCCGCCGTCCGACGTGTACCGCCAATCGTACGCGACGCGTCCTTCGGACCCGTCGATCTCGCGGCCCAGCCGGTCGTAGGCGATGGCGCGCACGGACGAGCTTCCGAGATCCAGCGCGAGCACGAGCGGCAATTCCGCGGAACGCGGCGCGACGGTGGGCATGGCGGAGGAAGCTTCCGTTCCGGGCGCCAACCCCCCTGTATGGAGCGCGACGCCGCCGCGCGTGCGTGGCTGGAGATCCTGCTCCGCGTGCGCGCGGATGCGGGCCGGTACTTCGAGGCCGAGATGGAGGCCACGCGCCGCCGCATCGAAGCCGTGCACCGCGCCCCGGTAACCCACGACGTCGAGCCCGCCGGAGCCCCTCGGCTCCGGCGGTCCGATGACTGAGCCGTACGCGCTGTCGCTCAGCGACGCCGCGGCGGCGGTGAGCGAACGGCGCCTGTCACCGGTCGACCTGGCGGAGTCCACGCTCGGCCGGATTGAGCAGGTCGAGCCCCGGGTACGGGCGTGGGCGCGCGTCGTGGCCGAGGATGCGCGGCGGGACGCGGAGCGCCTGGCGGCCGCGCTCCGGGCCGGCGCGGTGACGGGGCCGCTCCACGGCGTGCCGGTTGGGGCGAAGGACATCTTCTACACTGCCGGGCTCGAGACGTCGTGCGGATCTCCGCTCATGGCCGGCTTCGTCCCCGCGCACGACGCCACGGCGGTCGCCCGCCTGCGTCGCGCCGGCGCGGTCCTGCTCGGCAAGACGCACACGACGGAGTTCGCGTCGTTTGACCCCTCGCCCGCGCGAAATCCGTGGGCCCTTGGGCACACGCCGGGCGGCTCGAGCAGCGGCTCGGCCGCCGCGCTCGCCGCGCGGATGTGCCACGGCGCGCTCGGCACGCAGACCTCAGGATCGATCGTGCGGCCTGCCGCGTTCTGCGGGATCGTCGGCCTCAAGCCGACGTTCGGCCGGGTGAGCCGGTACGGCGTGCACCCGCTCGCGTGGACGCTCGATCATCCCGGCCCGATGGCCCGCACCGTTCGCGACGTCGCGGTCCTCCTTGAAGTCATCGCGGGACCGGATCCCCATGACCCGACTACGCTCGGGGCGCCGCCGGTGCCCCGCTACGCCGCAGCCCTGGACGCCGGGAACGCCGGGCCACGCGCGCGGCCGCGCGTCGGCGTGCCCGACCGGTATTTCCTCGATGGCGTCGACCCGGAGGCGCGCGCCGCGTACCGCGCCGCGCTCGACGGGCTGTCGAATCTCGGCGCCGACGTGCGGGAGGTGCGCCTTCCCGACCTGTTCGAGGCGGGCATGGACGCCCACGAGATCATCCACAACGTCGAAGCCGCCGCGGTCCACCTCGACCGGTACCGGGACCACACCGCGGAGTACGGGGAGAAGCTGCGGGCGTGCATCGAGACGGGCCTCATGGTGCCCGCGCCGACGTACGTGCGCGCGCAACAGGTCCGCACGGCGCTCACCGCGGCCATGGACGAGATGTTTGGGAACATCGACGTGCTCGCGACCCCGGCGGCGAAGGGCCCGGCACCCGAAGGGTTGGCCTCGACCGGCTCGCCCGTGATGAACAAGCCGTTCAGCTTCGTCGGCTTTCCGAGCCTCACCGTGCCCTGCGGGCGCACGCGGGCGGGGCTCCCTCTGGGCCTGCAGCTCGCCGCGCGCCCGTTTGACGAGCTGACCCTGCTGTCCGTCGCGCACGCCTACGAGGGCGCAACGGCCCGCACGCCCGACGCACCACCGCTGTAGTGGAGCACCCGGTCAGGGCGCTCCTCGGCCTCGCCGTCTTTCTCGCCGCGATGGCCCTCGTGATCGGACGGCCCCGGGGGCTCAACGAGGCCTGGCCG
>JAJPIA010000025.1 GCA_021324975.1 Bacillota bacterium | reverse complement strand
TGCCAATCGGTAGGTTCGGGCGAAAAGGATCACTCCTGCCCGTAGTGCACCACCCGCTCCATACCCGATCTGACGTTCGGGCCGCGTTTTTCATGGCGAACTAGTTAGGAATGGAACAGAACCGGTTCACTTTTCCGCGTCATTATTTCGGCGCGATCCTTGCCTCGACGCGAGGCGCTGACCTGAACGGGTATCATCCGTCGGAGTGCGTGCGATACATGGGCAACCTTTGGACATTACCGACCTGGTTCTGCTAGCGGGCGACGAGTCGTGCTAAAAGCACTCAAGCCTGCTGCCGCGATAGTCCCCGACCCCATCGTTGACATAGTAACCGTCATGCGGAGGTACAAACGAAAGTTTGGATCCTTTCCAAATGTCGCCCACCCACCGATCTTCAATGAAAAGGTCATCCGCCGCATGTTCTTCGACCACCGATCGCTGTGGACGCAGTTGCAAGACAAACATATGTTTCGAGAGTACGCCGCGCGTCGAGTTGGCAAAGACATTCTGCCGCAGCTCTATTGGGTTACGAAGAATCCATCCGACATTCCATTCGCGAGTCTGCCCGAGAGGTTTGTGGTCAAGCCTACACACGGCTCGGGTTGGGTGTATCTCGTGACCGACAAGGCACGTGTGAACATGTCGGACGTCATCCACAAGTGCCACGCGTGGTTAGGTCGAAACTTCTACCGCCGGCTGCGAGAGTGGGTATACCGGGATATTGAGCCTCGCATTCTTGTCGAGGAGTTCATAAGCAGTCGCACCGGCATGGTTCCGACCGACTATAAGTTCTATGTCTTTGACGGACACGTCCACGTGATCCAAGTCGACGTCGGCCGGTTTACGGATCACGGGCGCAACTTTTACGGGTGCGACTGGAACAAGCTCGACGCGACGTCCGAGATCAAGAATGTCGCCCGGGAAGTCGAGCGTCCAAAGCATCTCGAGATGATGATCGAGTACGCTGCGGCCCTCGGCAGGGGACTTGACTTCATCAGAGTCGACTTCTACGACACTGACGAGCGTACATATCTAGGAGAACTGACGCCGACCCCCGGAGCCGGCATGAATGCTCATCGCCCGGCGGCATTTGCCATCTCGGCGAGCCGTGGGTCGTTCCCTCACTATTCCGTGGCCTGGGCGCGAGGCGACGATGCACGCTAGTCAAAGATCGACTCCGCGTGCAGCGAGCTGCGTTGGTTCGGGACACAGCACGGGATTCAGTGAACGCGCGGTCCGGGTCTAGCCAGGGGAGGGTGGTATGTTGGGTACACTGAAGCGAGCTGCCAAAAGGGCAGTACGGGCGATTGGGTTCGATGTGATTAAATTTCCGCCCGTTCAGCCGCCGGCGCGAACCGGTCCTGCCTTCCCGGGAGATTTTACTGAGGATGATAAAGCCCTGTACTCAAGCGTGGCCCCATTTACCATGAGCGGGCCTATCGGAGTTCAAATGACGAGCATAGCCGTAGACTACGTGGTGAAGAACCGCGTTCCCGGGGCGATCGTAGAGTGCGGGGTGTGGCGAGGCGGCAGCATGATGGCTGCCGCCCGTACACTGCTCAAGCTTGGGGATACCACCCGTGATATTTTTCTGTTTGATACATACGAGGGGATGACGCCGCCGAGCGACGTGGACGTGACGCACTGGGGAACACGTCCCGCCGAATATGAAGAGGAGGATCGTCGCATCGGCAGGCAGTGGTTGACCGGATCGCTCGATGACGTCAAAGAAGCACTCCATAGCGTCGGATATGACAAGCGCAAACTCCACTTCGTCAAGGGCCGTGTGGAGGACACGATCCCAGCAGAAGCGCCAGAGGCGATTTGCTTCTGTCGGCTCGACACGTGTTTCTACGAATCAACTCGCCACGAACTGATGCACCTGTTTCCGCGTCTGGTATCTGGGGGCGTACTTCACATTGACGACTACGGTATTTGGAAAGGATCGCGTCTGGCAACCGATGAGTATGTTGCGCAGAATCACCTCAAACTCTTGCTGATCCGGATCGACCGTCATGGGGCGCGGATGGCAGTGAAACCGTGAGATGCGATGGCGGCATTGAGGATGCTCAAGTTCAGTTTCACATTCTATGCCACCGCTCCCGTCACCAGGGGCCAATACTCTAACGACGAAATTCCCCTCCCGGCACCACGGTTACCGAACCGTGTGCGCCTCAGCCTCGTCAATCACGCGGCGCGCGCCAATGACCTGCCCAGCCTCGATGATCGCCTCGCCCGGTAGCCATAGGCTCGGCCTCCGACCGCGAAGCCCCGCAGGATCTGTTCCTGCATACCTCGCCTCGTCTTGTCGCGGAGGTTGTCGAGGAACAGCTCGGCATTCAATCCTTGGACCGTGGCAAGGATCCCGCCCGTCCGGCCCGTAAGGTCAGCGCCGGTCGTAACCTCGATGACGCTCACCCCATAGAATCGCAGACGCTTCAGGGCATGGTGCATTTCGCCCTGGTCGCGCCAGAGGCGGTCTTGCGACTCGAGGAGGATGGTATCGAATTGGCGGGCCTTCGCGGCGTCGAGAAGGGCGAGATATCCGGGACGCTCCGAAATGGCGCCGGAAAGCTCCTGGTCTGTGTAGCTGTGCTCATCGAGGACGACGCAGCTGTGGCGAGGCGCAGCCTGACGGCACAAAGCGACCTGATCCTCGATGGACGAGGGCCGTTGGCGGCTTATGATCCGGCGCGCCTGGCCGAAGGTACGACCCTAGCCGGTAACAAGCAAGACTGAGCAACCGCCCGTGCGCGCCCGACGTGGCGGTAGTTTTGATGTGCCCGTACGGAACCGCCGACCTCATGAGGAGCCCGACCTGGAGCAAGCGGCCGGCGCGACGCGCGGCGTCGCGCATCTGCTGTGCTTCATCCAGCCGCAACGCCAACGGAGTCTCGCAAAAGACGTGCTTGCCGTGAGATAAGGCCGCAACGACAGAACTGTGATGAATCCTACTGGGCAGGCACACGTCGATTGCGTCAACAGTGTCGCTCTCGATCAATGCCGTCGCGTCAATGAACGGCGTAGCGCCGCACATGTCCGCGACCGAACCTGCCCGTGCCAGGTTACGGGCGAACACACCGACGATTCTCACGTCAGGAATCTTCGCGTACGCCGCCGCGTGCTCGGCGCCCATCGCACCCGCGCCCAAAATACCTATCCGAAGCTTGCTATTCGTCATGAGATCCCGCGACCGCCACCCCCGGCGAGGCGTGCCGTCATCGTCATCAACTCACCCTGGGCTCAGATACACGCCGAGGCGCCCGCACATTTACGAGATGCGCGCCCGTACGTCATCCTGGAATCGAATCGACGGGTGGAGCTGGTAGCCGTCATCGATCGGCTGAAACCAGTTCTCGAACGCCAACCGCGGCTCTACCGCATGCACCTCATCGAAGAGCACGCTGACCCCCAGGTTGTCAAACGCCTGTTCCCAGGCGGGCCCGAACTCGGGCTCGATCCCGCGCTCCTCGAGGGCGGCCTGGGCGAAGTCGAGGAGCGCCCGAAACGCGAGCTGCTCCGCCACGCACGCCGGCCGGTACGGGTCGTCGCTCCACAGGCGCGCGCTGACCGCAAGCAGGCACGTGACGAACCGTCGCGCGAACGCCCCGTCGTAAAGGGGGCTATACCTCATCGGAAGGTACTCGGCGAGCCAGGTGTCCTCAACGCGCTTGCCCTCACTCAGCTCGTTGGCGGCGTCGAAGAAGAATCGGGTCAGTAGGACTGTCGAGTCCTGGAGCGCGCTGGCGTGGGATTCGCTCAGTTCTGACACAGCGAGCGTTCGAGTATCGATGACCACAACCCACCCCCCAGAGGCATTGGAGATGAGGGCAGTATGGCATACCGAACGCACGTTCGCAAGCAGGGCTTTCGGGAAGAATCCGCGGAGGGACCGCCTCAACCCGGTTCTCATGGCCACCTGCTCGCCCGGGCTCGGTTTCCCGTCGGCCACTGTCCACAGTTTGTCCCCGCCGGTGCGAGGGTCGCCGCCCGCTCCTCCGTCTATCCCGCTCGGGCTGTCGGAGTCGGATCCGCTCATCGCGACGTACGCGCGGATCTTCCCCGGCGTCTTCGTTCCGCTACGGGCGCCGGAACGCAGGCGTAAAGCGAACGGGGGCGGGTCCGGCAAGCGACCCGCCCCAAGGGCTTCAAGGCCAGTTCGTTAGGCCCGCTTCACGGCCGCTTTGAGATCCTTGGATGCTGTAAACCGTGGAACGGTGCGCGCCGGCACCTTGACCGGGGCGCCGGTCTGCGGGTTGCGCGCCGTCCGGGCCTTCCGGTGGGAGACGCGGAATGTTCCGAACCCGACGAACCGGATCGGGTCGCGCTTCTTGAGGGACGCCGTGATGAGATCGATCATCGTATCGACGCTGCGACGGGCTTCAGCTTTGGATGTCTTGAGGCGTTCTGCGAGTCGGGCTGCGAACTGTGCACTGGTCATGCGTGATCCCCCCTCTCTACTGGCATCAGCAACGAGATTTGCCGGGAGGGCAGGGAATCCTTGTGGGAGGGCACGTTGGGAGGCGGGGCTCGATTTTATCCCCCGTGCACTCGCAGTCGGTGCTGCCAGAATACGCAGGGCGCAATGGGGGCCCGGGGCGAATTCGGGCTTCCACTCGGGCGCGGGTAAGGAGGCAGGACCATGCCGAATTTGCAAAAGGTTACCATCACCTTCGATACCCATGGCGACAACAAGGACGGAGACACCCTTCTGTGTGTCTTCGTGAAGAATCGGAGCAACACGTCGTCCACGCCGGAACGGGCAACGGACTTCACTCGAACTACCTGGCCTTCGGGAGCTACGTGGCGACCCCGTGGGAAACCAACCCTTACCTGGCCTTTGCCGAGGATCTCGCTCCGGGCGTGACTTTTGACGACCCTTCAATCGCATACATTTGAGATGCCGCTGCGCTCGCCGCCGATCCCGCTCCAAGAAATGATACTCCCGGTGGTCAACATACACATCGTGCCCAACGGCAACGACACGTGAAAATTCAGCTACACGATCACATTTCTCTTTGACGACGGCAAATCGTTGTCGGCGTCCTCGGATACCGACGGAATCACAGGCATCGTCCTGGATCAGGACAACCGGAACTATTCCGGGATCTGCGTCGAGAACCCGTTCATCACGCTGTCCCCGGCCTCCAGGCCGCAAACCGACGATCCTGACACAAGTGACGCTCGCGTTCCATACCCATCGGGACAGCAAGAATGCCGACACTCGATTGAACGCGCACGTCGTAAACCGGACAAAGTGCGAGCCGCACTCAGCACACTCCAGCAACCCGGAGAGTAGGTACGTGGGATGTCTGCCGTGTTTATTCCCCTTGGCAGCACGGCGCTGCGCGTCGAGGCGGGCCTGGACTGCCTGCCAGATGTTGTCGGTGACGATTCGCAGTACCGGCACTTCAACCCACACCCATTCAGATTGTGGACGCACCCGCATGACGCGCTTGCCCGTCTCGGGGTTAAGAATCTTGCGCGACCTTCGCCGCGTCCGGTCGCCTGCCACTTGAACCGGTTCTCCAGCGGCGCGAGGAACCGGTAGGCCGCGTAGACGAACTTGCCGGGAGCACTGTGGGGTTTGATAGATCGATTGCTCAATTGCTAGAGGTGTTCGCGACAAAAGCTTGAAGTACATGGAGATATCGATTTCTTGCTCCAAAGGGGGCGCCATGGCGGGGGGCGCAGCCAGAAGATTCTTGCCACCGACGCTTCGTGACGTCGCCCGTCGGGCGGCGGTCTCGCCCGCAACGGCGTCTCGCGTGCTCAACGGATCGACCACGGTGTCGCCCGCGATCCGGCAGCGTGTCGAGGAGGCGATCCACGCGGTCGGCTACACGCCCAATCGCGTAGCGACGAGCCTGCGTCGGCAGTCGACGCAAACAGTGGGCCTGCTCGTCCCAGATATCACGAACCCGTTCTTCGCCGACGTCGCAAGGGCGGCTGAGCGCGCGTTCCGCCAGGCCGGGTACTCGTGCCTGCTCTGTGACACCGGGGGCGACGTTGCGACTGAAGAGCGCGACGCCGTTCTCTGCCTACACCACCGCGTCGACGGGATGTTCGTCATCTCAAACAACGGTGCCCCCAAGTTCTTCGAGAAGCTCGGACGTCAGGGCCAAGCGATCGTCCTGGTCGATCGGCCGGCGAGCGACGAGCTCGACTCCGTCCGCGTCGACAACGCCGACGGCACGCTGCAGGCGGTCGCCCACTTGGCGGCGCGCGGCCGCAGGCGGCTGGCGATCATTAGCGGGCCGCTCACCCTGCTGCCCGCCCGGGAGCGGTTCGAAGCATTCCTCTCCGGCTTGGACCTGCACAACCTCGGGCGCATCGAACCGTATCTTCACGCTACAGGGTTCTCGGTCGAGCACGGATACGCCGCGGCGCGTCACTTACTCGGCCTGGACCTGCCCCCGGATGCGATTTTCGCGGGCAACAACACGCTGGGGATCGGGGCGATTCGCGCCATCAAGGAGAGCGGGTCCCGTATTCCCCATGACGTGGCCGTCATCATGTTCGACGATGTTTACCTCGCCGAGTCGCTCGAGCCGCCGATTACGGTCATCGCCCAGCCGACCGGCCAGATTGGAACCGTGGCCGCCCAACTCCTGCTGCGGCGTCTCAACGACCCCAACCGGCCGGCCCAGGAGGTCCTGCTCAAACCGCAGCTGATCGTTCGGAGGTCCGCGTAGCCGTGGGCCCCGCGGGGAGACCGGCGGGATCCTTCGGACCGCAGTTGGTTCGGCCGGGAAATGACCGTTACCGGCGAACCGCGACGAGACGTGGAGGGGGTGCGGAGATGCATCGAGGCCTTGGCAAGTCCGCTGCGTTTCTCGGGTTATGCGCGCTGATCGCTCTCGGCCTTACGGCGACGACCTCTGCCCAACCCCTGAAGAATCCGGGTTCTCTGGTCATCGTTCGGATCAACTCGCCGGACAGCCTGGATCCGGCGTGGGCCGACGACATCTACAGTCGCGAGCCGATCGCCTACATGGTGTACGAGCCTCTGATCTTTTTCGACGGCGGCTCGACGAGCCGCTACGTGCCGATGCTGTCGACGAACGTGCCGTCGGTTCAGGACGGCACCATCTCCAAGGACCTCCGTACCTACACGTTTCACATCCGGCAGGGCGTGAAGTTCCACGACGGCTCGGTGATGACGCCCGCGGACGTCAAGTACTCGATCATGCGGTTCGCCTTGGTCGACCGGGACAGCGGCGGCTCGTGGATCGTCCTTACACCGCTGACCGGGCGCGACGGCACGCGCGACGCCAGCGGCAAGCTCATCCCGACCGTGTTTGACGAAATGGACCGCGCGATCCAAGTGAAAGGCAACGACGTCGTGTTCACGCTCCGGGAACCGTACAGCGGCTTCCTGTCCATCATGGCGTCGTTTTCGCTGGTGCATTCAAGAGCGGCGGTCGTTCACGCCGGCGGCTGGGACGGGACCCGGGCGACGCTCGCCAAGTACAACAATCCCGCGGCGCCGGACAAGATGGAGCTCTTTCAGCAGGACGCGGGCACCGGTCCCTTCCGCCTCACGAGCTGGAACCGGTCGATCAACCAGATCGTGCTCGACCGGTGGGACGGCTATTGGCGCACCCCGGCGAAGCTCAGGCAGTTAGTCTTTAAGGTGGCGGAGGACTTCCCCGCACGCCGCCTGATGCTCACGACCGGCGATGCCGACATCATCGAGGCGGGGTACGCTGACCTCCCGTCGCTTCGCGGCGCGAGCGGTGTCCGCATCGTCGAGAACGTCCCGCAGCTGTTTACGCAGTCGTTCTTCATGAACATGAAGATCAATCCTGAGGGAAATCCCGACATCGGCAGCGGCAAGCTCGACGGCAACGGCATTCCGCCCGATTTCTTCGCCGACATCCACGTGCGGCGCGCCATCGCCTACGCCTTCGACTACGCCACGTACTGGAGCACGGCGTGGAACGGAAGGATGATCCCCGGCAATGGGCCGGTGCCGGCCGGCCTGCTAGGGTACGATGTTCGCAACCCCTGGTACCAGACGAGCTGGGACAAGGCCGTCGCGGAGTTCAAGGAGGCCCGGGGCGGCCAGGTGTGGGACCGGGGATTCACGTTTACCGAGACGTTCAACGCGGGAAATCCGCACCGGACGATCGGGACGCGCATCCTCAAGCAGAACCTCGAGTCCCTCAATCCGAAGTTCCACGTCAACATCAGATCGCTGCCGGGTCCGAGTTATTTCCCCAATATCTCGGCGCACAAGGGCACGCTGTATTGGCTGGGATTCGCCGTGGACTTCGCAGACCCCGACGACTTCGTAGCCGCGTACATGCACACCGGCACCAATTACGCCCCCCAGTACGGATACTCCAACCCGACGCTCGACAAGCTCATCGAGCAGGCCCGGACGGAGACGGCCGAGGCCAAGCGCGCAGCCCTCTACCGGCAGATTCAAAAGATCGCCTACGACGACGTCCCCGTTGTGTATCTTGGCTACGGGACGGTGCCGGTGGTCTATCGGGATTGGGTTCACGGATGGTACACCAACTCTATGTTCGCGCTGCAGTGGTACTACTACCCGATCACCAAGCAGTAATGGGCGGCGTTCCTGCGGGCACGTGAACGTCACGGAACCGCGAAAGGGGCGTGGAACCATGGCTGACCGCTCTGGCCGCGTCGTGCTGGACCGCTTCGAGAGCGCCGCCCTGCGCGGCAACCCGCACGGCGACCCTGCCGTGCGCACCATCCCCGTCTATTTGCCGCCGAGCTACGATACGTCGCGCGACCGGTATCCAGTCATCTTCTGGTGCCACGGCTTTGCGCAGACAGCGCTCTGGGGTGTAAACGGCAGTCCGGGGATTCCCTCGCTCGCCATGTGCATGGACCGCGCGATCGCGGCCGGCGCGCCCGAGGCCATCCTCGTCATGATCGACGCGTTCACCCGCTTCGGCGGGTCGCTGTACCTCAATTCCTTTGCCAACGGGCGGTACGAGGACTACATCATCGACGAGCTCATCCCCCACATCGACCGTACCTATCGTACGCGGCCCGGCCGCGAGCATCGGGCGATCGACGGGAAGTCGAGCGGCGGCTTCGGCGCCCTGGCCCTGGCCATGCGCCACCCCGCGCACTTCAGCGCCGTCGGTTCACACAGCGGCGACATGTTTTTCGAGGCCGCGTACCGGCCGCTTTTCTGGGAGTTCCTCAACGAGGTCCATCGCGCGGGGGGCGTGGATCGGTTCCTCGACAACTACCTCGCGCTCCCCAAGCGATACGATGCGGCCTATATCGCGGCGCTCGCCATGTGCTTCTCGCCCAATCCAGACCGTCCGCCGTACCATTTCGACCTGCCCATGGACGTCGTGACCGGGGAGTTGATCCCCGAGGTCTGGGCGCGGTGGACGGCGTTGGACCCGGTGACGATGGCGGAGCCGCGCGCGGACGCCCTGCGGTCCATGCGCGTGATCTATCTCGACTGCGGCAACCGCGACCAGTTCTACCTGCATTTCGGGGCCCGCTTGCTGTCCCGCCGGCTCGCGCATCTTGGGATCGCGCATGAATACTATGAATACGACGACGACCATCTCTACGTCAACTACCGGTACCCGGAGTCGCTCCGCCGCATCGCCGCCGCGATCGCCTGAACGCGCGGGGCAGGGGATGGCGTCGCGGACGAATGGACCGCTCATGCGGGTGCGCTACTACAGTCACGCCCGGCGGGATCGGCCGGTGGTCGCGCTGACGTTCGATGACGGCCCGAATCCGCCCCGGACGGATGAGATCCTCGAGGCGCTCTCGACCTGTCGGGCGCGGGCATCGTTCTTCGTGATCGGCAAATGGGCGGAGCGCTTTCCCCGGAGCCTCGCGCGGATCGCGGCCGCGGGACACGTGGTCGGAAACCACAGCTACGCGCACCTCAGGGAGATCGGGGACTTCGAGCGGGCAGAGGCCACCATTGCGGAGGTCACAGGGGAGCGGTCGCGATTCCTGCGCGTTCACTACCTCGACAACTTTGCCGTGGTACCGCAGTCTCCGTTCGCGATGTCGCCGGAGGTCCGCATCATCTACGCGGACGTCAACCCCGCCGATTATGCGCAGCGCGACCCCGGGGAGATCGTCCGACGCGTGCTGACCGCGCCGCATCTCGGGAACGGATCGATCATCGACCTCCACGACGGCGCCGAAACGGAGGACGCGGCGGTGCGCCTGCGCCGGCCCCTGCCGACGATCGAGGCGCTGCCCGCCATCATCGACGGGCTGCGGGCGCGCGGCCTCGAACCGGTGGGGCTCAACGACATGGATTTCGGCGACTGCGAGGAGTGGGTCCAGGACCCGGACGCGTGACGGCTTACATCGTACGCAGGCTCTGCTTGTTTCCCCTGGTGGCGTTCGGCGTGACCGTCTTAATCTTCACCCTGCTGCAGGCGCTGCCGCCCGCGTCCCGCGCCATGCTCTTCATCCAGAATCCCGAACAGGCCACCGCCATCGCCGCCATCATTCGCAAGTACGATCTCGACAAACCCATGTACGTCCAATACGGGCACTGGCTCCGCGACGTCGTGCAGGGAAATCTCGGGTACTCGCAATCCGCGCGGATGCCGGTCGCCCAAGCCATCGCGACGTTCTTTCCGGCGACCTTGGAGCTGACGGGCTACGCGTTCGGTCTCATCGTACTCGTCGGCATCACGCTCGGAACGGCCGCCGCCGTCCGTCGCGACGGCGTGATCGATCATGCCTCCCGAATCTTCTCGATCTGCGGATACTCGCTCCCCGTCTTTGTATGGGGACTGCTGCTCTTGCTCGTGTTCTACGGCCGGCTGCAGTGGTTCCCTCCCGAGCGCCTGTCGCTCGCCGCGGGCTTGTACGCCCAGTCGCCGGCGTTCCATGCGTACACCGGCCTCATGACCGTCGATGCGGTGCTCAACGGCTCCTGGTGGGTGCTGTGGGATGCGGTTCGGCACCTGGTGCTGCCGGTGGTGACGCTGACGTACTTCCTCGCGGCCACCCTGGTTCGGATCACCCGGTCCGCCGTGCTCGATACACTGAGCCAGGACTATATTCGCACGGCACGTGGCAAGGGGCTCGCCGAATCCGTGGTGATCGCACGGCACGCCCGCCGGAATGCGCTCATCCCCGTCATCACGTTGAGCAGCTCTATCCTGATCGGACTGTTGGGAGGCGTGGTGATCACGGAGACGATCTTCAATTACCCCGGGATCGGGAGATGGGGCGCCACCGCCGCCCTCGAGCTCGATGTGCCCGCCGTGGCCGGATTTGCCATGCTCGTCGCCGGCGTCACCGTGCTCGTCAATCTCGCCGCCGACCTGCTCTATGGATACGTCGATCCGAGGGTTCGGCTGCGATGATCGAGGCCGCGCCGTGACGCTCGATGCGCTCGCCCATCGGCTCGGCGCGCACCCGGAGGCGATCGCAACCGCGGCGGCGGTCGCCCTGGCCGCCTATCTGCTCCAGAAGTCGTCGGCGGTGCGGGCCTTACCGGCTCTTGGACGCGCGGCCGTGTGGACCGTGGCGTGGTTTGCGCTCGTCGCCGCCGCGGCCCCGGTCGTCGCCCCGCCGCCCGCGTTCCGCGATCCCTACCAGATTCCGACGACCAGCTTCGCCATCGAGCCACAGCCGCCCGATGCCGCGCACCCGCTGGGCACCACCGAAAACCAATTCGACCTGTACTACGGGATCGTGTGGGGTGCGCGTACCGCGTTCAAGGTCACGCTCAGCATCGTGGTGGTCTCGCTGGCCCTCGGCTTGGTTTTGGGCGGCGTCGCGGGCTATTACGGCGGCACCCTGGACGAGGTTGTCATGCGGCTCACCGACGTCTTTCTCGCGTTTCCCGGCCTCGTCCTGGCTGTCGTGATCGTCGCCGTCCTCGGAAAGGGCATTGACAAGATCATCCTGGCGATCGGCGCCGTGAACTGGCCGATCTATGCGCGCTTGGTGCGGGGCGAGGTCCTGTCGCTCAGGGGCCGCGAGTTCGTGACCGCGTCGCGGGCGCTCGGCGGCAGCGACATCCGGATCATGCTGCGGCACGTCGTTCCGAACGCCGTGTTCCCGTTTCTCGTGTACGGGTCCCTCGACATGGGGAACATCGTCATCGTATCCGCCGCCTTGAGCTTTCTCGGACTGGGGACGGAAATCGGGTACGCCGACTGGGGACAACTCATCGCCCTGTCCCGAAAGTGGATTCTCGGCGCGCCCGGCCATGCGTTCATGTACTGGTACACGGTCGTCTTCCCCGCCGTCGCGATCACCGGCTTTGTCCTGGGATGGAACATCCTTGGAGACGCGATCCGCGACCGCGCCGATCCCCGCCTGAGGACCCGGGGCAGCCTGCCCTAGCGGGACGCTCTCACGCGCGCGCCGGCGTGCCTCCGGCGGCGCCGGCCCCGAGCGCCTTGTTGAGATCGACGGCCTGGAACGCCCGGGCGAACGACGCGATAAACCGGGTCTGCCGCTCCATGATCTCCTCACCACGACGCCGCAGTCCCTCGAGTTCCTGCGGCGCGATCTCGGGGCCACCCTCCACATCGATATCCCAGGCGTCCTCGATCATGTCACGGATAATGTTCACGGTCCCGAACACCGCGCGACCGACCAGGAGGGCCAGCGCCCAGTACAGCGCCGGCATGGAGGTCATGCTGGCTTCGTCGACGCAGGTCGTGTCGAGCCCGCGAGCGATTGCCGCTACGATGTTCGCCGCCTCCTGCCGGAGCTGGTCGAGTTCTGCCTGCCGGCGCTCGCGCGGGCTGTGTCCTGAGATCCTCTCGCCACGGACGTGCGAATTGACACATCCGTGCTCTGGTTGCTATCATGCTAATCAGCGATGATTAGCTACGCGCCTGCCTTGTCCACGATCGACGCGGCCATCCTCAAAATCATCGCAGGCAGTCGTCGGCCCATCGGCCAGGGCGCCATCCACCTCCGGTTGCGCAAGCAGGGTATCGTGGTCAGTGCCCCTACGGTCGGCCGGAAGCTGCAGGAGTTCGAGGCCGGCGGACTGGTGCGCAAGGTCAGCGTGGAGGGGCGCATGCTTACCGAGCGCGGCGGGGCCGTGCTGACCCGGCACGACGCGGAGACGCGGCTCCGGTTTTCCGGCGACGCGCTCCTGAACAAGCTCCGGCGCGGGGACCGGCGGCACCTGCTCGACCTCCTCGGTGCCCGGCGTGTGATCGAGGGCGAGACAGCCGCGTTGGCGGCGGTCCACGCGTCGCCGGGAGCGATCGCGCGCATGGACGAGCTGCTTGATCGTCAAGCCGACAGCGTCCGGCGGGGAGAGCTGGGTCTGTCCGAGGATGTGGCGTTCCACCTTGAAATCGCGCGCGCATCGCGCAACGAGGTGCTGAACTCGCTCGTGGGTCTGCTGCGCCAGCACCGTCAGTACGACCTGCTTGTGACCACGATGCGGGCCGCGGTCGGCGGCAGCCTCGTCGTCGAGCACCGGGCGATTCTCTCGGCGATCCAGGCCCGTGACGCCGCGGCGGCGCGGCTGGCGATGGAAGACCACTTGCGCAAGCTCGCAGGCGACCTCGACCGATACTGGAGCCGATCGCGCGGGCGTGCCGCCGCAGCGGGCAGGGGAGACGCGGAGGATCCGGGTGCCCACTAACGCCGAGGCCGTCGCGGATGAGACAGACGCGGCGATCCGCGGCGACCGACCGGTGGTCCTCAGCGTCGGCATCGACCAGCACGAGTACGACCTGTACTGTTAGCGTTCCCCTACGCGAAGCGAATCCGGCTCGACGCGCCTCGAGGACCGTCGCGCGGGGTGCGGGATTCTCAGCGCCGTCCAGGCGGCGGCAGGAGGCGCCAGATGACGAAGCGCGAGCATCTCGAGACGACACTGCGGAGGGAGATGGACTCGGCCGGGGTGGACGCGGTGATCGGCGTCTCGCCCGAGAACGTCCAGCACCTCGCCGGGGTCTTCATCATCAGCCAACGCATGATTCCTGACCGTCTGGCGTTCGCCGTGTACCCTCGCCGCGGTATGCCGTTCTTCGTCGTGAGCACAGTCGTCGAGTACACGGCCCGTACCCAGTCCTGGATCGACGAGATCGTGCCGTACACCGAACACGCGGTCCTGCCAGTGGAGGGGCTGGTCCGCGCGCTGCGGGACCGCGGGCTGTCCCGCGGGCGCGCCTGGATCGAGACCGGGTACCTGCCCACGCGCGACGGGGACATCCTGCGTCGGGCGCTGCCCGACCTCGAGTTGCTCGACGCCGAACGGCTGCTGAATCGCTCCCGCATGGTCAAGACTCCCGAGGAGATCCGGCACATGACCGAGATCGCGCGGGTGTGGGAGACGGCGGTGCACGCCGGGTATGCCGCCACCACGGCGGGCGAGGCGGAACAAGCGATCGTCCGCCGGATGACCCAACATCTGCTCGCCGGCGGTGCGGACTGGGTGCCGTTTGTGAGCTTCGCCTCCGGTCCCGAACGGACGCTGATCGCGCACTCCGTCCCCGACGAGACGCCCGTGCAGCCGGGCCGGATCATGCGGCTGGACATGGTGGGGTTCTTCCGGGGCTACTACACGGACTTCGGGCGGATGGCCATCGTCGGCGATCCGTCTCCGGCCCAGCGCGACGCGTACCGCAGGATCATCACGCTGCAGCGGGAGATGATCCAGCGTGCGAAGCCGGGCCGGCGGGCGTCCGATCTGTACCGCGAGTCGGTCGCGATCGGCAAGGACCTCGGCATGGACTTTGAGATGGACGCAATCGGACACAGCCTGGGCCTGCGGCTGCATGAGTATCCCATTCTTAATCGGTTCGAGGAAGAGACGCTCGTCCCGGACATGCTGCTCTGTGTCGAGATCGCCCATGCATTTGCCAGCTTGGGTCGGTTCCACGTGGAGGATCTCGTGCGCGTGACGGAGCGAGGCGGCGAGCGACTGACGACGCACATCGACACGAGCGAAATGCTTGTGGTCGGACGATAGCGGCGCGGCCGCGCGACGCCCGTTGCCCGGAGGCGTGGGGAGGTAGACGGCATGGCGGCTCGGTACCGGCTCGGAGTGGACATCGGGGGAACGTTTACGGACGTGATGGTGGCGGACGAGGCCGGGGCGGTGGTTGCGACGCTGAAAACGCCGTCGGTGCCCGGCGCGCCGGAGGAGGCGATCTTCACGGCGCTCCGGGAGCTGCGCCGCGCGGACATCGCGACCGAGGACGTGGCGCTGTTCGTACACGGCACCACGCTCGGCGTCAACACGTTGATCGAGCGAAACGGGGCGACCACCGGGCTGCTCGTGACGCGCGGGCTGCGCGACGTGCTCGAGATCCGCCGCCTCCGCCTGGAGAACACGACCGACTTCTACGGGGACAAGCCGCTGCCGCTGGTGCCCCGAGATCTCGTTGAGGAGATTGACGAACGGCTGCTGTCGGACGGCAGCGTCTACCGCCCGCTCGACCCCGACCAGGTGCGGGCCGCGGTGCGCCGGCTGATCGCCGAGGGCGTGACCGCACTGGCGGTGTGCTTCATGCACGCCTACAAGAATCCCGCTCACGAGCGCCAGGTGCGGGACCTCATCCGCGCGGAGTACCCCACGCTGTTCGTGTGCGCCAGCGCCGATCTGTGGCCGCAGCAGCGGGAGTACGAGCGGTGTTTGGTGGCGGTGATGAACGCGTACATCGGGCGGCGCATGGCCGGCTACTTCCGCAACCTCGAGGCCGGCGCCGTGACGCGCGGGCTGCGCGCCCAAGTCCTGTCCACGAAGTCCAACGGCGGCGTGATGTCCGCGGCGCGCGCGGCGGACGAACCGGTGCAGACGCTGCTCTCCGGGCCCGCCTCTGGCGTGATCGGTGCGGCGCACGTCGCCCGGCTCGCCGGCGCCCCGGGCATCGTGACGGTCGACATGGGCGGCACGAGCGCAGACGTGTCGGTCGTCGTGGATGGCCGGGCCGCGTACTCCACGGAGAACCAGGTCGGGGATTTCCCGGTGATCATGCCGGCGGTGGATGTGTCGTCGATCGGCGCCGGCGGTGGCTCGATCGCGTGGCTGGACGCCGCGGGGATCCTGAAGGTCGGACCGCGCAGCGCGGGCGCCGATCCCGGCCCGGCGTGTTACGGCCGGGGCGGTACCCACCCCACCGTGACCGACGCGTACGTGCACCTTGGGATCATCGCGCCGGACCGATTCCTGGGCGGACAAATGCCGCTGGACCCGGCGCTGGCCGCCGCGGCGCTCGCCGACCTCGGCAAGGGGATCAACCTCGGCTCGCGCGAGATCGCCCAAGCCATCCTGGACGTCGCCACCTCGAACATGTACGCGCAGTTCACGCCGCTCATGGCGCGCAAGGGCGTGGATCCGCGCGACTTCACGTTGCTGGCGTACGGCGGGGCGGGGCCGACGCACGCGTTCCTGCTGGCCAAAGAGGTCGGCATCGGGAAGGTCCTGATCCCGCCGTTGCCCGGGACGCTGTGCGCGCTCGGGTGTATCGTCGCAGATCTCCGAAACGATTTCGTCCACACGCTGTATCGGAGCGACCACCAGACGAGCGATGCGGCGCTGGAGGAGGCGTTCGCGACCTTGGAGGGGCAGGGGCGGCAGTGGCTCGCGGAGGAGAGCGCCCACGAGATCCCGCTGGAGTCGTCGTTCGTGCTGTACAGCGCGGACATGCGCTACGAGGGCCAGGCGTTCGAGATCGAAGTCGCGGTTCCGGGAGAAGCGCGGGGCGACCGGGCCGCGATCGCGCGCCGGTTCCACGAGGCGTATCATGCGATCTTTGGGGTGAGCGATCCCCGCGCTCCGGTGACGTTCGTGAACCTCCGGGCAAGCGTCGTGGGCGTGACGGCCAAGGTCACGCGCCTGCAGCCGCCGGCCCGACGGAGCGCGGTGCCCGCTGCACAGACGCGCTCCGTGTTCATCGACGGGCAGCTGCGGGACGCCACGGTCGTACAGCGGGCCTCGCTCGCTCCGGACGGCTGGGTCGTGGGACCGGCGGTCCTCGAACAGTACGACACGACGACGTTTGTCCCGCCTGGGTACCGCGTGCGCGCCGACGCGTTCGGCAATCTCGTCGGGGAGGCCGTGTGATGGCGATGGATCCGGTGTTCCTGGAGATCTTCAAGAATCGGATCCAGGCAATCTCCGAGGAGATGGCCAGCGTCGTCCTGCGTACCGGGTTCACCGTTTTCGTCAAGGAGACGGCGGATTTCGGGACGTTCCTGCTCTCGCCCACCGGCGAGACGTTCGGGTCCCCGGTCGTGACCGGCGTCAACCTCTCGCTCGCGATCCCCGGCGAGGGGGTGGTCGACGCTGTGCCCGAATGGCACGAAGGCGACATCGTCATCACGAATGATCCGTACGCCACGTCCGGCCTGTCCACCCACCTCGCGGACGTGTGGCTGGTCAAGCCGATTTTCGCGGACGGTCGGATTATCGCGTTCGGGTGCTGCTTCGTGCACTCCTCGGACGTGGGCGGCAAGGTGCCCGGAAGCATCTCGCCGAGCAGCTACGACATCTTCCAGGAGGGCGTGCGGATCGCCCCGGTCAAGCTGTACGAGCGCGGGACGCTGAACGAGCAGATCTTGCGCGTGTTCCTGGACAACTGCCGGATCCCGGAGCAGAACTGGGGCGACCTGCGGGCGTTGATGGCGTCACTGCACACCGGTGAGCGTCGCCTGCACGAGCTGGTGGCCCGCTACGGCGTGGCCCAGGTCGAGCGGGGGATCGAGGGGCTCCTGGCCTACGCGGAGTCCCAGGTCCGGACGATGATCCGCGAGATCCCGGACGGGGAGTATGTGTTCTGGGACTACCTCGAAGGCGGCGCGGGCGGGTACCCGATCCGGCTGCGGTGCCGCCTCGTCGTCGCCGGCGATAACATCTTGATGGATTTCGAGGGAACGGATCCGCAGGTGCGCGCCGCGTTCAACCTGCCGTCGTGCAACAAGCAGGGGCACTACATGCTCGTCCCCACGCTGGTGCGCTATTTCCGGACGCTCGATCCGGCGTGTCCGTGGAACAGCGGCATGGTCAGGCCGGTGAGCAATCACGCGCCACTCGGCAGCCTGCTGAACCCGGAGCCCCCGGCGGCGTGCGGCGTGCGCGCCGCGACGTTCATCCGCCTGATGGACGTGGTCATCGGCGCGCTCGCTCAGGCCCAGCCGGACCGGCTCCCCGCGGTCGGCGCCGGGCAGGCGTGCATCGTGCTGCTCGCGATGGACGATGTCCGGACCGGCCGGCACCAAGTCGGCGTGGTCCAGCCGATCTGCGGCGGCTCGGGCGCCCGTCCGATGCGTGACGGGATCGACGGGATGGACTTCTCCGTCGGCTATCTCCGCAACGTGCCGGCCGAGACACTGGAGACCGATATGCCGATCCTGATCGAGCGCTACGGGCTTCGGCCCGATTCCGCCGGTGCCGGACGGTACCGAGGCGGATGCGGGATCGAGCTCACGGTGCGCGTGTTCGCGCCGGACACGGTGATGACCGCCCGCGGCATGGAGCGCATGCGCTTTCGCCCGTGGGGCCGGCTCGGCGGATCGCCCGGTGAGAACGGCACGGCGGTGAAGAACCTCGGGACCGCAGACGCGGCGCCGACTGGCCGGATCGACGAGCTGCTGCTGCAGCCGGGCGACGCCGTGACGTTTTTGTCGCAGGGCGGCGGCGGGTACGGCGACCCGTACGAACGGGACGCCGACGCCGTCGCGTCCGACGTGCGCCGCGGCCTGGTGTCGCCCGAGCTGGCGCAGGCGCAGTACGGCGTCGTGATCGCAGAGGGACGCGTCGACGCCGCCGCGACGCGGGCGCTGCGGTCGGGCCGTGCGCCCCGCCGCTCGCCGTTCGTGTTCGGTCCAGAGCGGGACGCGTTCGAAACGGTGTGGTCCGACGCGATGCAACTGGCGCTCAATCGGTGCCTCGCCACGCACCCGCTCGCGCTGCGCAACTATCTCAAACAGCGCGCGATGGAGGAGGTCGACGCGCGCGCGGCGTCCCGGCGCCCCACCCCGCCGGAGGAGGTCGCGGCGCTGGTGCGCGCGTTGTACGAACGCATGGACGGCCGCGCCCCCGCCGGCCTGGACGGCCGCGCGGCCGCGCGCTCGTGACGGACACGGACGACCGCGACGCGCCGGTCTTTCTCGAGATTCTCCATAACCGCCTGCAAGCGGTCGCCGAGGAGATGGCGTCCGTCGTGCTGCGCACGGGGTTTACGGTGTTCGTGAAGGAGACCGGAGACTTCGGCGCTACGCTGGCGACGCGGGGTGGCGAGGTGTTCGCGGCGCCGCTGGCGATCGGCACCACGAACAATCCCGGCAAGCCGCACCGTCCGGTGATCGACGCGATCCCCGACTGGGCCGAGGGCGACGTCGTCATCACCAACGATCCGTACAGCACCGGTGGTTTCGTTACGCATCTCGCCGATCTCTACCTGATCAAGCCGATCTTCGTCGGCGGGCGCCTGCTGTGCTTCGCCGCGTGCTTCGTGCACAGTTCGGACGTGGGCGGCAAGGTGCCGGGCAGCATCTCGCCGACCTGCTATGACCTCTTTCAGGAAGGCTTCCGGCTGCGCCCGGTCAAGCTGTACGAGCGTGGGCGGCTGAACGAGCCGATCCTGCGGCTGCTGCTCGACAACTGCCGCATCCCCACGCAGAATTGGGGCGACCTCAAGGCCCTGCTGGGGTGCCTGGCCACGGCTGAGCGCCGGCTGCAACAACTGGCCGACCGCTACGGGTTCGACCGGATCGACCGGGGGATCGAGGGCGTACTGGCATGGGCGGAGCGGCGGGCCCGGCAGTTCATCCAGGAGATTCCCGACGGTGAGTACGTCTTCTGGGACTACCTGGAGGCGGATGCCTGGGGCGGAGCGCCGATCCGCCTGCGATGCCGCATGCACGTCCGCGGTAGCGAGCTGTACCTCGACTTCAGCGGCACCGACCATCAGGTGCGCGGCGCGTTCAACCTGCCGTCGATGAACCAGAAGGCGCACTACATGTTCGTCCCGACGCTCTGCCGGTACTTCCGGACCCGCGACCGGTCGATCCCCTACAACAGCGGCCTGGTGCGCCCGGTGCACACGCACGCGCCGGCCGGCAGCCTACTCAACCCCCGGCCGCCGGCGGCGGTGGGCGTGCGCGCCGCCACCATGATCCGACTCATGGACGTGCTGCTCGGAGCGCTGGGACAGGCGCTTCCGGAGCGGATCCCTGCGGCGGGCGCCGGGCAGGCGTGCATCGTCCTGCTGGCGATGCACGACCCGCGGAGCGGACGCCGACGGGTTGGCGTGATCCAACCGATCGTCGGCGGGTCCGGCGGGCGGCCGATGCGCGATGGGATCGACGGGATGGACTTTTGCGTGGGGTTTCTCCGCAACGTGCCAGCGGAGACGCTAGAGACGGACATGCCGGTTCTGATCGAGCACTACGGTCTTCGCGCGGACTCGGCGGGGCCGGGCCGCTACCGCGGCGGGGTCGGGATCGAGTTGGCAGTGCGCGTGCTTGCGCCGGAAACGGTCCTCACGGCTCGCGGCATGGAGCGCACCCAGCTCAGGCCGTGGGGACGCGAAGGCGGCAGCCCCGGTGAGCTCGGGTGCGCGATCGTGACGACAGGGCGCGGCGAGCGCCGCCCAACGGGCAAGATCGACGAGTTGCTGCTGCAGCCCGGCGACGTGATCACATTTCGCTCGCAGGGCGGTGGGGGGTACGGCAATCCGTACACGCGCGATCCGGAGGCGGTGGCCTCGGACGTGCGGCGTGGGCTGGTGAGCCCCGAGGCCGCGCAGCGCGACTACGGCGTCGCGCTGAACGGACGCGCCGTCGACGCCCTGCGCACGGCCGCGCTGCGAGCCCGGGTGCCCGAGGCCGGGCCGGCGTTTGCGTTCGGGCCCGAGCGCGACGCGCTGGAGGCGGTGTGGCCGGACCCTGCGCGGATGGCGTTGCACCGGGCCCTCGACGGCGCGCCTGCGAGCGTGCGATCCTACATGCGCGAGAAGCTGATGCGGGAGATGGCGGCCCGCGTCGGAGGCGTCGGAGCGGTGCGGGCCCAGGACGTCGCGGATGCGGTCCGGGAGCTCAATGCGAAGATCGGGCTTCCGCGCTGATCGCGCCCCAGGCGGAGGCCAGTGCGGGAAGCGATGACGCAGTTCAGCGCGACGCCGAACACAATTGCCGGCACGATGATCGGCAGGGAAGGATTCCGGGCGAACGTACCGAACGATGATCGTCAATGATTAGCAACAATGGCGGGCGCGAATCGCAGCGCGACCTGCCGATCATCAACGAGCTGCTCGGGCCGCAGCTGCGGGTCACTCCCGACCGTGGCGGCTTCGGGCACCCGCAGGCACCGGTTGGGAGCTGGGTGACGAAAGGCCAGATCGTCGCGCTGATCCGGGATCCGTGGGGGGATACGGTGGAAGAAATCGCGATCCCGACCGACGGGTACGTCCTCGCGTACCCGCGCCACGGCAACCATGCCGCAGCCAGCGGCGACGTCGTCGTGTTCGTGGCGACAATTCATCCGCCGGTCGATTGAACAAGCCGAGCGAGGTGCTCGCAGGAGAGGTTATGACGCAAGAGGACGGCAGAGTCGCGATCGTGACCGGCGGGGGATCGGGAATCGGTCGAGCCATCGCGATCGCGCTCGCAGCAGACCGTTGCGCCATTGCGATCTTCGATCGTAACGCTCGGAGCGGTGCCGCCGTCGCGTCGGAGATCGAGCGCTCAGGACAGCGGGCACGTGCCTACGAGATCGATGTGACCGTGAGCGAGCGGGTCCGTCAGGCGGTCGAGGACGTGGTGAAGACGTTCGGCCGGATCGACGTACTGGTGAACAACGCCGGGATCGGCTTTCTCGGCTCGGTCGAGGAACTCACGGAGGAGGAGTGGGACCATGTGATGTCGGTCAACATCAAGAGCGTCTTCCTATGCTCGCGAGCTGTCATCGCCCATATGGCGGCGCGTGGGGGCGGTCGCATCATCAACGTCGCATCGGTCGCCGGGCTGGTGGCCTCTCCAGGCCGCGCCGCCTACTGCGCGTCGAAGGGCGCCGTCGTGATGCTCACGCGCGCAATGGCGCTTGACTGCGCCCCCCGGAACATCAACGTGAATTCAATCTGTCCTGGGGTGGTCATCACGCCGATGACCGAGAAGTCGCTGCGCGATCCTGCCGACCGCCAGCGAAGGCTCAACGGCACGCCGCTCAAACGACTCGCGCAGCCCGAGGAGATCGCCCCAGCCGCCGTCTATCTGGCTGGCCCCGGAGGCAGCTTTGTGACTGGTTCCACGCTGGTTGTCGACGGCGGCTGGAGCATCGATTGAGAGCGCCTTCGACCGGTCGTTGCGGCCCGGCGCATGCCGCCTCGGCGATCACTCTTTCGGCACAGGGTCTAGTTGGCGGAGTTTGGTAAGCAGGAGGAGGCGTCCGATGTCGACAGGTTCCCAGCTTCGTCCCTGGCAACTGGCCGGACTGGCGGCCGTTCTCGCGTTCGTTGTCGCGGCCGGCGGCGCCGCATCGCCCAGCGCTGCGGACTCCCCACGGTCGGGAGGCTCGATCAACATC